>CAWDQP010000007.1:0-201157 GCA_963804505.1 uncultured Thermoplasmata archaeon | reverse complement strand
CTCAAGAACGCCCTGACCCGGGCGGCGAACTACCCGACCGCGTTCTTCGAGTCGTCTCCCGGAGCCCCGGGTTGGCCCCGCCGACCCGGAAGACTCGTACTCTGGGAGTTTCTCCGCCTTCCGGGCGCGGTCTGGCTGACCGAGGAGGGAGGACCGATCTCGGCCTGGGTGCCGCCGTCGGGCGACATGGCCGCGGTCGTCTCCGACCTGTACGACCCGTCCGAGTCCGAGCGTCGCCTCCTCACGGAGAGCGGGGTACCCCGCGTTTCGGTCGGGCCGCGGTCGCTGCGGACGAGCCAGGTGATCGACGCCGTCGACCGGGAACTCGACCTGCGCGAAGCGGGCGGCCCTGTTCGGCGCCCCACCCGAGGGCGTGGCGCAGCAAGGCACTCTGGTCTCTTCGGGGCCAGCGCCTCGCGCACGGTCCTGGCTCGAAGGCCCCCCAGCACGGCCGTGAGGCGGACGACCTCCCGGGGCTCCGGCCGCAGCCGGGTCCCGAGAACGAGCTGTTGCGCTGTTGAGCCGCCCTCGAACGGAACGCAGGATGTCGTCCAGCGTCCGGAGGGCGAAGTTCGACCCGGCCTGAAGGTGAACCAGCGCGGAAGGTCGGTCGGGGAGCCGGGAATCGAGCAAGGAGTCGTGGAGCGCCTGGTCGATGAGCCGGTCGGGCTCGGAGATGTGGTGCTCCGGACCACGACCGCCGAGAGACCCGACGCCCTCAGGTGGTTCTTCAGGCTCGCGAGGTCGACGTTGAGCTGCGAGGGGTTCTCGACCATGTCGACCAGGTTCGCGACCAGCGAGTGCAGGTAGGCGTTCCGGACCTGGAACACCCGGTGGATCGGAAGCGACTCGAACCGGCGGAGCTTCTCGTTCGCGAGCGCGAGGAGGAGCCCGCCCATCTCCTCGAGCTCCCGGACCGCCGCGTCGACGTTCTCCCGGCGGGTCGGGTTGGTCTCGAGCTCGACGTGGAACGGCAGGAAGACGACCGGGACCGGCAGCGCCTCGGTCTGGCGGAGCTCCTTCGAGAGGAACGGCAGGAGGGCGCTCCCGTGCCCCCGCCGAGCCCTGCGAGCAGGAAGACGAGCTCGAAGTGCTCGAGCCGGTGCAAGAGCTCGTCCCGGCTCTCCTCCGCCGCCTTGAGGACGAGCGACCGGTCCCCGCCGCTCCCCCGGCCGCGCAGCGTGCGGTGCCCGAGGAGGATGCGCTCCTCGACCCGGACCCGGGAGAGGTGCCCCGCGTCCGTGTTCATCGCGAACGCCCGCGCCCCCGGGATCCCGAGGTTGACGAGGTCCTCGACCGCCTCGCTCCCCGCGCCGCCCAGGCCGACGACGGCCACCGACGGCGAGATCGAGAAGGCGCCGAACGCCTCCGGGCCGAGCAGCGGTTCGGTCATCGGCCTCCGGCCCGTAGGGCGGAGGGGAGCCCTCGGCCGCGACCGCGTCCCCCTCCCTTCGATGGGCGCGCGTGGGCGGGGCGAGCTGATCGAGACGGGACCGGATGGACCCGCGCACCGCCGAGCGCACGGCGTCGTCGACGCTGACGGAGTTGCCGTCGCGGACGAACTCCTCGAGGCGGCTGTTGTCCTGCCGCGAGAGCTCGACCACGACCTTGCGGATGTGCTGGGGCGGGAGGCTCAGCTCGATGTACTGCTCGAGCCCTTCCCGTATCGTGTCGGAGATCGTCGGCGTGCCTTTCTGCTGCTGAACGTGCTTCAGCTTCTCGAGAAGCTCCTGCGGTATCCGGACCGTTACCCGCTCGGAAGTGTCGACCATGTTTGTCAGACAATACTATCTTTTTCGTCTGACGATTGGCATATCGCTCTTCGCCTATATGAACCCGGTGCTCGGCGCGCCGGGCAGCTTATCCCGACGTGGTCGTCCCCCGGCCGTGACCGTGGTCCTAAAACCGATCGACCACGACCGACCCGCCGCGCTCCGGCTCGGACGGGCCGCGATCGCGGCGCGTGACGGACCCGGCGCGGAAGCGGACCGCTCGGTCGCGAAACTGGACGCGTCGATCGCCGAAGGCAGCGTTCCCGGAGGGATCGTTCTCCTGGACGGAGAGCCTCGCGGCGTCGCGATCTGGGACGACCCCTGCTCGCTGGGGGCCTCGCTCGATCTGTTCTACCTGGAACCCGCGGCGGCCACCGGCGACCGGTACCGGGAGTTCCTCCGCGACCTCGAACAGCTCCTCGGACCGGTCGCGTTCGTCGCGGGACCGCTCGCGGGCCTCGGTCCCGGCGAGGATTCCGAGCTGATGACCGCGCTCGGGTTCGCCCCGTACGGCCGGAGCGAGATGCGTCTCCCGCCGGACGCGGTGTTGCCCGAACCGCGCGTCGCACCGCCCTTGCGGTTGCGTCGGGCGGAGGCGGCCGACCAGCCCGAGCTCGCGCGGTTGCATGCGCGCGCCTACCACGGGTCGCTCGACCGGTACCTGTTCTGGAACGACGACAACGAGGAGGTCGACGCGCGGGTCCACGTCTTGGACATCTTTCGGGGCCGATGGGGTCCGCTGATACCGCACGGTTCGTGGGTCGCGACCGAGGGGGATCGCCTCGTGGGCGGCGTGCTCTCCCTGCGGACGGACTCCGGCGCGCTCATCGGGGACGTCATGGTCGACCCCGGGCACTGGGGCACCGGCGTCGGCCGTGCCTGCCTTCTCGCAAGCCTCCGGGCGATGCGGTCCGCGAACGAACCCCCGGCGTACCTCAACGTGACGGAAGGGAACGAAGCGGCCCTACACCTCTACGCCCACGTGGGTTTCGTTCGCTCCGTCGGGCCGACGCGCGACTGGTACAACACCGCCCGTGTCCCCGTTCCCTCCGCCGCGGCCCGAGGCGCCGCCGGCGCCCGGCGGCTCGGGTTGCCGGGGCTCGTAGGCGAGGCGCCGCAGGGCGCCGAAGGTCGTTAGCATCACGATGCCCAGGAGCACGATCGAGCCGCCGGCGAGGAGGTACGTCCCCCGGACGCCGAGCGCGAGCGTGAACAGGCCGCCGGCGAGCTGGCCGAGCGGAACGAGCGCGAGGCTCCCGACCTCGTCGGCCGCGAACACGCGGCCCATCTTCTCGTCCGGCACGGTCGCCTGCACGACCGAGAGGAAGACGGTCGTGATCGCACCGGGGGCGAAGCCGTAGACGAAGATGATCGGGAGCGCGAAGTAGATCGACCGCACGAGCGCGAGCGCGAAGATCGCCAGACCTGTCACGACCACGAGCGCGATCAGGAGCCGTCCCGCCCGCATCTCGAACTTGAGGTGGGACGCGACGAACAAGCCGCACGCGGAGCCCGCCGTCGCCGTGGCGATCGTGGCGCCGTACCAGATCCCCTGGGAGACTCCCAGCCAGGTCGCGAGGTACAGGGCCAGTTCCACGAGCGCGACGGTCGTAAGGAAGTTGGCGATCAACGAGGCGACCGTCATCTCGAAAAGCGCGGCGCGCCGCACGAGGAAGCGGAACCCTTCGACCATCTCCGCCCAGACCGAGGCGCCCGTCTCCTTCCGGTCGACCGAGAGGTTGGCCCGCACGCGGAGGAGGGCGAGCTGGGCCCCGACGAACAGGGCGAACGGGATCGCGACGGTGTAGGCTCCGGCGCCCAGGGAGAGCGCCACCCCGACGGCCACCGTGCCCACGCCGCCGGCCGTCGCCGCGGTCGCGTAGATCGCCCCGTTCGCGCGGCCGAGCTCGGAGGTGGAGACCAGCCGCGGCACGGAGGTGTTGAACGCGGGCCGGAAGAGGGTGGAGCTCGCCGCGACGCCCGCCCACGCGGGGAACGCGAGCAGCATCCAGAGCGGCAGGTAGAATCCCGCCGGACCCGGCAGGGGAACGTGTCGGGCGGTGGAGAAGTACAGGTCGAGGCCGAGGCCCGCCGTGGCCACGATCGAAACGGCGTTCGCCGTCCGCATGAGCCCGCCGCGGTCGTGCCGGTCGGCGAGCGGGCCCGAGAAGAGGGCGGCGGCGAGCGTCGGAAGCGCGGACGACAGTCCGAGGAGCGCGAGCGCGAGGGCGCCGAACGTGGCCCGCTCCGGGGACGGGTAGGCGAAGGCGACCCGGTAGAGCAGGATGACGAGCGCCGTGGACGGGGCGGCGAACTGGAGCGCTCCGGTGGCGAGGAACGCCCGGAACGACGGGAGGCGGAACAGCGCGGTGTAACGGCCGGGGGGCGCCGCGGTCAAGTCGGTCCCCCAGCCATGACCGGTTCGATAAGAGTATTGTCGAAGGCCGGCCCGGCCGAACGGGGTGGGCCGAAACGCGCATGTAGGCCGCCAACGTCCACCGGCCCCGGGAGCCTCGCGTGCGTCTCCTTTCGCGCGATCCGGTCACAGGGCTCCATCGGCTACGGCTCGAGACGCCGAGCGATCTGTGGAGGATCTCCCGGCTCGTCCGGCAGGGCGAGCTCGTCGGGGCCTCCACGACCCGCCGCGACCCCGAGGCCCCCGAGGACGTGCCGGGGGCGGAGCGGTCGCGTCGGCGGGTCTTCCTCACCATCCGCGTGGAGCAGGTGGAGTTCCACGGCTTCTCCGGGCACGTGCGCCTGACCGGCCCGATCGTCGAGGGCCCGTTCGATATCGGGCGTCATCACACGCTCGACCTCACCGAAGGCGACGACGTGGCGGTCCTCAAGCCGACGCTGGGCGCGGGGAGCGGGCCCTGCTCGACGAGGGCCTTTCCGGGAAGGGAGAGCCGACGATCGTGATCGCCTCGGTCGATTGGGGCGACTCGTCCGTCGTCCGGATCCGGGGCCGGGCGATCGATCCGGTCGCCGACGTGCGCCGGACGATTGCCGGAAAGCAGTTCGGGGCGAGCGGGGTCGAGCGCGACCGCGCCGCCTATCTTGACGACCTTTGCGCCGTGGTGACGCGGGAGGGGGCGAACGCGAACGCCCTGATCGTCTCGGGGCCCGGGTTCCTCAAGGAGCAGCTGGTCCGGCGGCTCCAGGAGAAGGCCCCCGAGCTCGCGAAGCGCACGCGGCTCTACCCGACCGCCGAATCGGGCCGCGCCGGGGTCGACGAGCTGCTCCGGTCGGGCCGGGCGAGCGAGGTCCTCGCCGCGAGCGTCGCGGCCGAGGAGGCGGAGATCGTGGAGCAGCTCGTGACGGCCCTCGCGACCGGGACCCGGGCGGCCGTCGGGCCGCGGGAGGTCGCGGAGGCGATCGAGGGCGGCGCGGTCGAGACCGTCCTTGTCTCGGACGTGCTCCTCGCGGACCCGGAGGTGGCGCGCCTGATGGACCTCGCGCGGGCCGGGCGGGGGCGGGTGTTCCTGGTGCGCGCGGACGAAGCCGCCGGTAAGCGCCTGACCGCGCTCGGGGGGATCGCGGCGGTGCTGCGGTACGATTGGACGAGCGCGAGCCGCGCTACGGGATCCCCTGGATCGCCTCGCGCATCTCCTCGAACCGGCGCTTCAGGTCCTTGAGCGCGTAGCGGAGCGCCTCGCGCGCCGTGAGGGAGCCGTCCGTCTCGAACCGGAGGAAGAACCGTTCGGTGTCGGGCTCGATCTTGATCGAGCCGTGCTCGCACGTCTTCTCGCACGCGCCGCAATCGATGCACTTTGTCTCGTCCGTGACGCCGAGCTTGCCGCCGGAGAACTCGAGGATGTTCACCGGGCACGACGGCCGCGGTCCGCTTGAGGCACGCCTCGGTGCATCCTTCCTTCTTCGCGATCTTCACGTGCGGTCGCGGGAACGAGGCGACCCCGTGCGCGACCTGCCACTTCCCGTGGTCGCGCGCCGAGCCGACGACCGCGGTCGCGTAGGCGAGGAGCGCCTGGCGGGCGCCCAGCCGCACGATCGGCACGTCGGGCTCGAGGATCGCGAGGGTCGGGTCGGCGAGCGGCACGACGTCCTTCGCGTAGACGGTGCACGGGCCCTTGCGGTCGACCGAGTACATCACCTGGCAGTGGGGGCAGCCGGCCCCGTTGCACGTGCACTCGGACTTGCGGCGGAACTGCGAGAGGTCGGTGGGGATCGGAAGGAGACCGAGCCGCAGCGCGACCCCTTCGTCGAACATGCTGGTGGACGAATCGTAGTCCTTGCCGGTCGCTTCGTCCCGGATCGGTCCGAGGTGGAATTCGACCTCGTCGATCGCGAGCCGCGGCAGGTCGGCGAGGAGCGTGCGTCGGATGGCGTTCACCTGGGAGGCGGAGGCGCCCTCGATCTCGAGCCAGGCCTGGCGGGGCTTCAGCACCTCGATCGTCGCGGGCACGTCTACACCCTCCGGCCACGGCGGCCGCCCTTCGGCTTGGTCCCGTCGTGCGGCACGGGGGTGACGTCCTCGATCCGCTGGATCTTCACGCCGGCGCGGGCGAGCGCGCGGATGGCGGCCTGGGCTCCGGCCCCGGCGAGCGCGAGCGGTTCCCGCCCGGCGCACGAACGCGAACGTGCAGAGTGTCGTACCCCTTCTCCTTGATGAGCGCGGCGACCTGGTCGGCCGCCTTCATGGCCGCGTACGGGCTCGACTCGTCCCGGGCGGCTTTCACGACCATCCCGCCGGTCGCCTTCGCCAGGGTCTCGGCGCCGGTGATGTCGGTGACCGTGATGTGGATGTTGTTGTAGCTCGCGAAAATGTGCGCGATGCCTATTTTCGCCATGGCCTACCCCTCTTCCGGCGTGGGCACCGGGGCGGCGGGCGCGGAGCGGTTCTCGGCGCGCTCGCGCATCAGGACCCGCACGGCGTGGTCCTCGTTCGAGAGGGGGCTCGTGGGGGAGAAGGCGAGCCGGGCCTCGTCCGCGAACGGCACGAGGTAGCCGGGGCGCGTGACCCGGTGGTCGCCGATCGCAAAGTGGCCGTGGACGATCCACTTGCGCGCGCCCTTGACGGTCGGGGCGAGCCCGCGGGTGAACGCGATCCATTGGAGCCGCCGCTTCAGGACGTCCTCGGTCGTGAGCGCCAGCACGTCGTCCAGCGACGGGGCCCCGACCGGCAGGACGCCCAGCCGTGCGAGCCGTCCGAGCAGCTGTTCGGTCTCGCGACGGGCCTGGGGCTCTCCGGCGCGCAGCTTCGCCTGCAGCTCGCGCGCCTGCTGACGGAAGCCCCGGAGGATCGACTGGGCCTTCCAGAGCTCGCGCTTGTTCTTGAGGCCGTATCGGTCGAGGAGCTTGCGCTCCTCCTCCATGCGGCTCGCCTCCCACGGGTGCTTCGGCGTGTCGTAGAGGCGTCGGAGGAACTTCGGATCGCCCACGGTGCTCACTCCTTCTTCGCGGCACCGGCCGCGGGCTTCGCCGGGGCGGCGGCCGCGGCGGCGGGCGCCGCGGCGGGTTTCCCGGCGCCGCCGGACTCTTCCTTGGCCGCGGCGGCCGCCGCTTCCTTCGCGGTCTTCTTGAGGACGCCGGCCGCCATGCCGGTGCGGCCGTTCGACCGGGTCCGCTGGCCGCGAACCTTCTGGCCGCGCTCGTGGCGGACTCCGCGGTAGCTTCGGATCATGCGCATCTGGTTGACATCGTCGCGCCGACGCGTGTCGAGGTCCACGCCGACGTAGTGGATCGTGGTTCCGAGGAGCGGCTCGGTCCGGTGGTTGACCATCCAGGCAGGGACCTTGGCGCTGAGGGAGGTGAGGGTGGATTCGATCCCTTCGACGGTCGGCTCGGGGAGCTCCCCGATCCGCTCGCCCGGGTCGACGTGCGCGAGGTGGCAGGCGGTTTCCGCGATGCGGAGCCCGACGCCGGGAACGGTCGTGAGCGCGAGCGCGGTCGGACGCGTACCGTCGAGGTCCGAGTTCGCGACTCGCACGATGTAGCGGAAGTTGGGGTTGGTCGAGACGAACTTGGGAGCCTTCGTCGGGGGACCGGCCTTGGCCTTCGACTTGCCCCCTTCCTTGGGCTCCTTGGCGTCCTTCGCCTTGGCGTCGCCGGTCTTCTCCTTCTTGGTCGCCTTTTTGGGAGTGGTTTCCGCCGGGCCGGCGTCCGCCGCGGCGTCCTTCGGAGCGTCTTTCGGCTCCTTCGTGTCTTTGGGCGCGACCCTCACTCCCCTGTTCTGGGCACCCCCGTTCGATCGGACCGAACGAGAGACCGAGCCGGCCGTCCGTCCCCTCGAATGGTGGGGCGGCCGCCGAGAATCCTTTCGCTTTTAACGGCTTCGGAGGAATCGGGCTCCTTCTGAGGGCGATCCGGGGCCGTGACGCTCTCCCGTACGGGAACCCCCGCCTGACGGGCCTCCAGGACCCGGTAGCCGGAGCCGCGCGCGAGAACCTCCACCGAGCCGGCCCAGTTCGACCGGAGCCACTCCTGGTAGTACAGGATGCCCTGGCTCCCCTTGCCGACGAGGACGAGCCGCCCGCCGGGGGCGAGATGGTCGGGCGCGCCGCGTAGGATGTCGAGGACCAGTTCGCGTCCCGCCCGGTAGGGCGGGTTCGTGGCGATGACGTCGAACGCATCGTCCGCGACCGGCTCGAAGAGCCGCCCGATCCGGACCTCGGCGTTGCGGACCCGGTTGCGCGCGAGGTTCTCGCGCGCAAGCCTCGCGGCCCGGTGGTTGACCTCGGTGAGCGTGACGCGGCCGTCCCGCGCGGCCTTCGCCGCCGCGACCCCGACGGGTCCCCAGCCGCACCCCAGGTCGAGGACCCGGTCGGTCGGGCGCACGGCGAGGTTCTCGATGAGGAGCGCGGTCCCGGGGTCGAGCCCGTGGGAGGCGAACACGCCCGCGTCCACGCGGAACGAGACGAGCTCGCCGCGGTAGAGGAACTTGAGCTCGCGCCGGACGGGCGCGGACCGGGGCCGTTCGGAGAGGTACTGCTCGGCGACGGGTCCCCCGTCCTCCTCGCTCACGTCGACCGCCGGCGGAAGAGCGACTCGCGCCGACCGGTCGGAGCCGCGACCGGTGTGCCGAACGCTTCGCGCACGAGCTCGCGTTCGTGCGAGCCGAGCGAGCGCGGGATCTCCACGTGGATCGTGACGATCAGGTCGCCGCGCCCGGACCCCGGGAGCCGGGGGAACCCCTTGCCGCGCAGGCGGAACTGGGTCTCGGGCTGGGTGCCGGCTGGGATCTTGAGCGAGGCGTGGGCCTCGATGGTCGGGATCGTGATCTCGCCGCCGAGGAGCGCCGTCGCGAGCGGCACGCTCGCCTCGGAGAACGCGTCCGGTCCCTCGCGCCGGAGGTACGGAGACGCCTCGAGCAGGACCTGGACGTAGAGGTCGCCGGAGCGGCTGCCGGAGCGGCCGCCCATGCCGTGACCGGGCACGCGGAGCACCGCGCCGTCCTCGATTCCCGGCGGAACGTTCAGCTCGATCTTCACGGTCGATCGGGTGAGGCCGGCGCCGCCGCATGTCGGGCACTTCTCGAGGATCTGCCGGCCCGTGCCGTGGCAGCGGGGACACTCCCCGATCGAGATGAACTGGGCGAAGCCTCGGTTCTGCACGTGCCGGACCTGGCCCTGGCCGCCGCATTCGGGGCAGGTCTCGAGGGCCGTGCCGTTCTTCGCGCCGGTCCCGTGGCAGTCGACGCACGGAGCGGTCCGCGGCACCTCCACGGTCGGATGGGCCCCCGTGACCGCGGCCGTAAGGGGCAGTCGAAGCGTCAGCTCGACGTCCTGGCCCCTTCGTTCTGCCCGCCGCCCGACGCCGCCGAACGGCCCGCCCATCCCCCCGAAGAACTGGCGGAAGATCGGGGAGGATCCGAGGAGGTCCTCGAGGTCCCCGACATGCGTGAAGTTCTGCCACGTGAACCCTCCGGGGCCGAAGTCGGACTCGACGCCCGGGAAGCCCATCTGGTCGTAGCGTCGGCGCTTCTCGTCGTCCGCGAGGACCTCGTACGCCTCGGAGATCTCCTTGAACTTCTCCTCGGCGATCTTCTTGTTATCCTTCGAGACGTCCGGATGGTGCTGCCGCGCGAGCCGACGGTAGGCGGACTTCACCTCGTCGGGGCTGGCGCTCTTCGGGATCCCGAGGACCTCGTAGTAGTCGCGTTTCGCCATCGATCCGGTGGAAGGGCTTCCCCTCGATGCATCTAGGTTCGGTGGCTACTTACCGTTTCAGTGGTCGCCGGGCCGCGCGTTCCCGGCGGAAGGAGACCGTAGTTCCCGCCCGGGCCCGGAGCCGCGCGCGGCGCTCGCCTCGCGCGCCGCGACCTCGAGGGTCCCGAAGCTCGACCCGAGAACACCCACCCCGCCCGGACCGAGGGCCTCGTAGCTCTCGACGCGGGGGACGGTTCGAGCGCGTCGCCCGACGGTCAGGCGGATCCGTCCCGTCCCGGCCGAAAGCCACCCGGTCGGCACGTTCGTGATGAGGTTGCCGAATCGGTCGACGTGGACGACCTCGCCCCGCGCCCCGGCCGGTGACCGCGAGGGGGCGGGGATCCGGTACGGCTTCGGGCGGAATCGGGGCCCCAATTGGGACGGTGCGGTCCCCTGCGCGAGTCGAACGGCGGCCGGAGCGAACACGTCACGGCCGTCGAACGTGGTGCCGACCCGCCCGATGGCTCCGGTCCAGGCGACAACGATCCGGAACGCGGCGGTGGCTCCGCCCAACGCCTCCGCGAGGGGGAGTAGGACCCCGTTGTCCGGGCCGACGAGCACGGATCGGTCCCGGCACCGGATCACGATCGGCGCCCGGTCTCCTCCGCCTCCGGGATCGACCACGACGACGTGGATCGAGCCCGGGGAAAGCCGCGGGCGATCGCCCGGACCACGAAGGCCGCCTCCGCGACCGCATGCGGCGGAAGCTCGTGCACCAGGTCGACGACCCGGCCAGGGTCGATCGACCGGGCGAACACCGCCTTCATCTGTGCGGCGTACGCCGCCCCCAGGTCGCTCGAGAGCGTGACGAGGCGAGGGGCGGAACGGCGCCGTCGGGGCGCCATGGCGCGCTCCGCGGTCGACGAACGCCGACTACGACTTCATGATCGCGACCAGGAAGATCCCGACCGCGACCAGAGCGCCGATGACGGCCGCCAGGATGATGAGGAACGACTCCCAGATCAGGGTACCGAGGTGCCCCTTGCCCACGCCGAGCCAGCCGGCGGAGTACGCATACCCCACGAGCAGCCCGACGACGAGGCCCGCGACCAGGAGCCCCACCCCGACCATCCGGCTCTTGCCGCTCCCGAAGTAGGCGGTGAATATCCCTGCCAGGATCAGGAACAGCGAGAAGACGAGCAGGAGGATCGCGAGGAATTGCCAGCCGCCGACGTTCAACGAGGTCCCTGCGATTTCGAACATTTGCTTCTCTTCAGAACTTGATGCCCGTAAGGGTCTTCGTGTCGATGACACCGGGGACCGACCGGATCTTGTCGACGACCAGGAGTCCGAGCGCATTGAAGTCCTCGGCCTCGACCTTCGCGATCAGGTCGTACTCCCCGAACAGCGGATGGAGCTCCACGATCCCCTTGACCCGGAGGAGCTCGGTGTACACTTCGTGCTCCTTGGCCGGGGCCGTGCTGATCAGGACGAAACCGATCGCCAAGCGCGCCGCACCCTCTCGACAGCCGGCGACACGGTCCGCCCTTAATAAGCGTGTCGAGAAGCGAGCGTTCTCCCGGCGACCGGATCGCTCCGACGCTCGCCCGGCAGCGAGTGGAATCATGCCCGCTTAAGTAAGCCGCACCTAGGTCCGGGCCGTCCGAATGAGAGTCCCGTTCCGAACCTGGCCCGGCCGGCTCCTGGCGCGGCCGTGGCTCCTGGGGTTCGTTCCGATCAACGCGGCTACGGCCGGATTCGGCGTCGTCCTTCCGCTGCTCATCTTGATCACGCTCCACGACTCGTGGGGGGACGTCGCGATCGCGGCGACGCTCTTCAACGCCGCCGTGATCCTGTCGTCGGTCGTCTGGGGCCACCTCGCCGACCGCTACCCGATCCGACGGACGTTCCTCGTGATCAACTACGCCGGCTACGCCGGTCTCTACGCTCTGCTGACCCACCTCGGGTCGGTCGTGGAGCTGTACGCCGTCTACGCGGTGATCGGCGCCATCGCACCGGCGGGCGCGAGCGCGTCGAACCTCCTCATCCTCGAGAAGTTCACCGAGTCCGAGCGCGCCAACGCGTTCGCGTCGTTCCAGGAGATGAGCATGATCGGCTCGGTGGTCGGTCTTCTCATCGGCTACTTCTGGACGCTCGCGAACGACGCGCTCCTCACGCTCCTCTACGTGCTTGCGGGCCTCGCGCTCGCGAGCGCGGTCGCGGTCTGGTTCGGCATCAAGGACGCTCCCCGCACCCTCACGACCGCGAGCGTCGCGCGCCACCCCGAAAGCCTGTTCTCGCGCCTGAGGCCGGTGCTCTCGTTCCAGCTCGCCATTCCGTTCTTCCCGCACCGGCCGAGGCTTCGGCCCGCCCCGATCGCGAGGTTCCGGCGCTGGGCCCGCGAGGAGCTTCACCACGAGCTCCCGTTGATCATGGTCGCCTCGTTCCTGTTCAACCTCTCGGCGAACCTGTTCAACATCTCCTACACGCCGTACCTCTACGCCGCCGGGCTCGCCGCGGCGTCGATCTTCCTCGTGAACCTCTCGAACAACCTCGCGCAAACGATGGTCTTCCCGCTCACGGGGGGACTCGCCAACCGCATCGGCGCCGACCGACTCGTCCAACGTGCGACCTACGCGCGGGCGCTGGGGTATCTGGTCACCGCAGGGTTCACGTTGTACGCGCTCACCCGGGGCGGCGTCGTTCGGCGGGAACCTGATCATCTACGCGGTCCTCGGGGGCGCGATCGCGGTGTACACGACGGCCAGTTCGCTCATGCTGTTCCGAGGGCTCGCCGGACGGGACGCCGGGAGTCTCCTCGGCGTCAACAGCGCCCTGGGTGGGGGCGCCGCCGTGGCGGGGGCCGGACTCGCGGCGATCCTCTCGGTCTTCGGGAGCTTCCGGCTCGTGTTCCTCGTATCGGGCGGGATCCTCCTCGCCTCGCTCCCGCTCTGGGCCGCCGCGTCCGTGGCGTACGCCCGCCGCCGGCGCTCGCCCTCGGGGCCGAGCACGGTCGGCGGGGACCGCTCCGCGGTGACGGAGCCGGCCGCGAAAGCCCATTAATCCCCCCACGGTGCCTCTCCCGTGGGGCCCACCGAGCCGTCGGACGTCCACCGCGGCCTCGAGGACGTGGTCGCCCTCGAGTCCCGGATCTGCTTCATCGACGGGAAGGAGGGTCGCCTCATCTACCGGGGTTACGACATCCGGGACCTCGCAGCCCGCTCCACCTTCGAGGAGGTCGCCTACCTCCTCTGGTACAGCCGGCTCCCCAACACGAGCCAGCTGTTCGAGCTCAAGCACCGGATGGCGGAGCTGCGTGTCCTTCCCGATGCGCTCGCCGAGACCATCGACTCCCTCCCGCACGAGGCCCTCCCCATGGACATCCTGCGCACGGCCGTCAGCGCCCTGGCGCTGCTCGAGCCGGAGGAGACGAAACCGGGCGCCAGCTCGATCGGCGGGGCCCAACGACTCACCGCGGTTCTTCCGACGATCCTTGGCCGGATCCTTCGCCGGCGCTCCAAAGGCGGCCCGATCGCGCCCCGCCCCGACCTATCCCAGGCCGCCTACACCCTCTACGCGCTCTTCGGCCGGGAACCGAGCGAGCTCGATGCCCGCGCGATGGACGTCATGCTCATCCTCCACGCGGACCACGAGCTCAACGCGTCGACGTTCGCCGCCCGCGTCACCGCGTCGACCCTGAGCGATCTCTACAGCGCGGTCACGAGCGCGATCGGGACCCTCAAGGGACCCCTCCACGGCGGCGCCAACGAACGGGTCATGGAGCTTCTCGCGGAGATCGGGACCCCGGAGCGCGCGGAAGAGGTCGTGAAGGCGAAGCTCGCCCGCCACGAGAGGATCATGGGGTTCGGCCACCGCGTCTACAAGGTCGAGGACCCTCGGGCGACGATCCTCCGGGACTGGTCCCACAAGGTCGGCGAGGAGAGGGGGAACCTGCTCTACTACACCCTTTTGAGGAAGGTCGAGGAGGTCGTGCACCGCGAGAAGGGCCTCTACCCCAACGTCGACCTCTACTCGGGATCCGTCTGCGCGCTGCTCGGCATCCCGCCCGACCTGTTCACCCCGCTCTTCGCCTCGAGCCGGGTCGCGGGTTGGACCGCTCATGTCCTCGAGGAGTACGACGACCTGCGGCTCATCCGCCCCACGGCGAAGTACGTTGGGGCGACCGACCTGACGTACGTCCCGATCGACCAGCGCGACGTAGGTTGGGCTCCGCCGGCCGTGCCGCGCGGGGGTACGTCGGCGGGCACGAGGGGCCACCCGGACCACGCTCATCAGCGAGTAGCGAAGGTCCGGTCGGTGTTCCAGCCGCGCCTCGACCTCCACGGAACCGTCGGTCAGGACGACGGTGACCTCGAGCATCTCCGGCGCGAGGTAGCGGTAGGCGAAGCGGCCCCGGCCGAGCGGAGGGCCGCGATCCGGTCGGACAACGACCCGGACGGTGCGGACGAACGGCTGCAGGGAGACCGCGGCCTCGATCGCGCGGGCCAGCGCCGGCGCGGTGCTCGGCGAGACCGGGATCCCGATGTACTGGTGAAAAACTCCCCCGAGCTTGATCCCTGCCTCGAAGAGGAGCGACTCCCGGGGCGAGAGCACGGGCGTCGGTCTTCGGTCGCCGTCGCACGGTGGTTCACCCGGGGCCAGGAACGACCTTCTTGGCGTAGAACGGCCCGAGGAGATAGTAGCACGCCACGCCGACCAGGAGACCGAGCGAGGCGATGTCCGCGAAGAGGTAGAGCGCCGACCCCGGGGCGGGGCGGAACTGGAGGGGAACGAGCGCGAGCCCGGCGAGGACGCCCGTCGCGATCGCGACGAAACGGAACGGCGATCCGCGCCGCACCTTCGGATACGCGACCGGCACGACCATCATCACCGAGAGGACCGCGACCCCCGTGAGCAGCCCGATCGGCTGCACGCTCTGGAACGCGGGGGTGTCGTGGAAGAGGAGCGCCACGATGAGCGCGAGGGCGCTCTCGGGCGTGGGCACGCCGAGGAAGTACGGATGCTGGTGCGCCCGTGCGGTGAAGTACGCAAGACGGGCGACCGCCGCCGCGAAGTAGACCGCGGCAAGGCCCACGGCGACCGGTTCCCAGGGGGCCCAGGTCGCGACGTTCCCGGTGTGGACCGCGATCAGGAACGCCGGCGCGAGGCCGAACGTCGTGCCGTCGGCCGCGGAGTCCGCGATCCGGCCGAACAGTCCCGACGGCTTCGGGCTCCGCCGCGAAAGCAGGCCGTCCAGACCGTCAAACCCGATGGCGCACGCGATGAGCAGCATCGCCCAGAGCTTGTTGCCGGCGAGCGTGTACAGGATCGCCCCGACCCCGAGCGCGCCGTTCGCGAGCGTGGCCAGGTTCGCCCCCACGCGCCAGCGATCCGTCACGGAACCTCGACGGCGATCGTCGAGAGGCCCGCGCGCACCCGGTCGCCCACGCGGACCGTCGGGCGCGACCGGTCACCGGGCAGGACGCACGTCGACCCGCGACCCGAGGACGATCATCCCCAACCGATCGCCTTTGCGTCCGGACCCACCGACCCGGACGAACGAGACCAGCCGGCGGGCGACGACCCCCGTGATCTGGACCACCTCGACGGGCCCGAGCGCGGTCTTCAGACCGGTAGCGGCGCTGGACGTTGCGCTCCGCGTCCGGACGGTAGGCGGCACGGAACCCCGACCCGCTCCCCTCGATCGATTCGACCTCGGCCGTCGAGCGGCAGGCGGTTGACGTGGACGTTCGTGACGTTCATGAAGACCGAGATCCGCCACGCGTCCCCGACCCGGTCGACGGCCCGTACCCGCCCGTCCGCGGCGGACACGATCCCGGCGCCCGGAAGTCGGTCGGGGTCGCGAAAGAAGACGAGGAGGAACGTCGCGAGGGCCGCGAGGACGACCGCGACCGCCAGCGAGGCCGGGCCGACGGCCCACCACCGAAAACCGATCAGGGTCAGGACGAGCGCGAAGGCGGCCACGGCCGGCCCGACCAGCCGGACGGCCCCCCGGGCGAGCAACCGCTCACCCCGTGAGAACGATCTCGATGTTGACGCCGTCCGGGACCTGGATCCGCATCACCTGGCGGAGCGCCCGCTCGTCGGCGTCGATGTCGATCAGGCGCTTGTGGATCCGCATCTCCCAGTGGTCGATCGTGCTCGTGCCGCCGCCGTCCGGGCCCTTGCGGACCGGGACGCGGAGCTTCTTCGTCGGCAGCGGGATCGGACCGGAGATCGCGACGCCCGTCTTCGTGGAGATCTCCCGGATCATCTTGCAGATCGAGTCGACCTTGCGGGCGTCGGTTCCGCTCAGCGAGATCCGGGCTTTCTGCACCATCGATAGCCCATCCCGCCGGTCGACCCGTCGCCCGACTCGGGGCCTACTCGCGCTTCTTGACGTCGACGACGACGCCGGCGGCGACGGTCTGGCCCATGTCGCGGACCGCGAACCGGCCGAGCTGCGGGAACTCCTTGTACTTCTCCAGCACGAGCGGGCGCTTCGGCGTGATCTTGACCACCGCCGCGTCGCCGGTCTTGAGGGTCTGGGGGTTCTCCTCGGCCACCTGGCCCGTCTTCGGGTCGAGGCGCTTCTGGAGCTCGGTGAACTCGCACGCGACCTGCGCCGTGTGGCAGTGGAAGACCGGCGTGTAGCCGACCGTGATCACGCTGGGATGGTTGAGGACCTGGACGTTCGCGATGAAGCTCTCGACCACGGTCGGGGGCGCCGAGGCCGGACCCGCGACGTCGCCGCGACGGATGTCGTTCTTGTCGATCCCGCGGATGTTGAACCCGATGTTGTCCCCGGGTTGCGCCTCGGTGACCGCCTCGTGGTGCATCTCGATCGACTTCACTTCGCCCGACTTCCCGCTGGGCATGAAGGTGATCTTGTCGCCGATCTTGAGCGTCCCCGTCTCCACGCGTCCGACCGGGACCGTTCCGATCCCCGTGATCGTGTAGACGTCCTGGACCGGGAGCCGCAGGGGCTTGCCCGTCGGCTTCTCGGGGACCTTCAGGCTGTCGAGCGCCTGGAGCAGGGTCTGGCCCTTGAACCAGGGCATGTTCGGGCTCGCCTTGTTGATGTTGTCGTCCTTGAACGCCGAGATCGGGACGAAGACGACCTGCTCGGCGACCTTGAACCCGACGTTCTTGAGGAGCTTCGTCAGCTCCTCCTTGACCGTGTTGAACTTCGCCTCGGAGTAGGCGACCTCCTGGCGGTCCATCTTGTTGACGGCGCAGATCAGCTGCGTGACGCCGAGGGTCCTCGAGAGGAAGATGTGCTCGCGGGTCTGCTCCTGGATCCCCTCCGCCGCCGAGCAGACGAGCACCGCCGCGTCGGCCTGGCTCGTCCCCGTGATCATGTTCTTCACGAAGTCGCGGTGGCCGGGCGCGTCGATGATGGTGAAGTAGTACTTCTGGGTGTCAAAGCGGCGGTGCGCGATGTCGATCGTGACACCGCGTTCCCGCTCTTCCTTGAGCTCGTCCATGACCCAGGCGAACTCGAACGTCGCCTTGCCCTTCGACTCGGCTTCGGCGCGGAACTTGTCGATCTCTTCCTGGCGGATGTTCCCCGTATCGAGGAGGATACGTCCCACCGTCGTCGACTTACCGTGATCGACGTGTCCGATGAAGACGACGTTGAGGTGCGGCTTCTGTGCCATGGGGTGCGGCTCCGGGCGCGCCCAAAAGGTACCCCTATTTAGGCATTGTCGCGCCGCGCCGCCGAGAGAACGACGGCGCGAGGCATCCGGGCGGTCCGAAGGCCCTCGCAGCACCCCGGGTCTCGGCACCGGGACGCGGCGCGCCGTGCGATCGCGGCAGCCCTATCCGCCCGCCCGCGGCCGGGGGGGCGAAGGCCGCCCCACCCTCGACGCCCCCGGATCCCGGCCAGGGAGCCTCCCCGCAAGGGTGTCGGCGGCTCGAGCGCGCTCGACGAACCGGCGCGGCGCCCCGTTGCGAGCGAAGGGGCCTACTCCTCCGGCATGAGCCAGATCTCGTTGCCGTCCGGATCCCGAACCCCGGCGTACCAGCCCCAATCCTCCTTGACCGCCGGCTGCGAGAAGGTGACGCCTCGGGCCTCGATCGCAGCGCAGCTGTCCTCGAAGTCGCCCGCAAGCCGCAGCGCGATCCCCGAGTTGCCGGGTTCGAGCTTTCCCTTCGAGTCAAAGTCGGCCACGCGGCACAGGTGCAGGCTCCCCTCCTTCCCCTTCCGGCCCACGGTGATCCAGTGGTCCGCGTTGACCAGCAGGTCGAGGCCGAGCTTCTTGGTGTACCAGTCGACGGCCTTCTTCCGGTCCGAGACGACGACGGCGATGCTCGAGATCGACGGCCGTCCGGTCTTCGCGCGCTTCGCTTTTCCTGATTTCTTGGCGGCGGGCATGCTCTCTCCGACCGCCGCACGGACCGGCCGTTATTGAGCCATCCTCCGGGGTCGAGCAACGGTTCGAAGCGTGCCGTTCCAGCCTCCGGGGACGGGGTGGGACGGTCCAAACACATTTAGACGGGCGGTCTCTCCAGCCTCTCTAGTCCCCGAAGGTCGCTCCGCGTGAACGACTTGCCAGCCGGTACGGTCGCGTCCAGCCGCGCCTCCGTCGTCCGACTTATGGTCCCCACGGACGCCAACTTCACGGGGGCGGTCTTTGGGGGCGAGATCCTCTCGGAGGTCGACCGGGTCGCCTACATCACCGCGTCGCGGCACGCCAAGGCCACGTGCGTGACCGCGCTCGTTCGACCGGGTCGACTTCATCCTCCCGGTCCGGGTCGGGGAAGTGGTCGATTTCACGGCCCAGCTGACCTACGTGGGGCGGTCGTCGATGGAGGTCTGGGTGCGGGTTTCGGCGGAAGAGGTTCTGGGCGGTCCCCCACGGCTCGTGGGCGAAGCCTACGTGACGATGGTGGCGGTGGACGCCTCGGGCCACCCGGTGCCCGTACCCCCGCTCGCCCTTGGGACGCCCGAGGAGCGGACCCGGTTCGAGGAGGGCCGACAGCGCATGGAGGCCCGCAAACGGTCGCGGCGGCGGCCGTAGGAGAGTACTATGTTGTGTGAAATGTGTGGAAAGGACGTCGAATCGACGAGCCGCGTGCGTCTCGAGAGAACGATCCTCGCCCTCTGCCCCGACTGCGCCCGCTTCGGGACCTTGGTCGACCCACCGCCCGCTCCCGTTACGGCGCCGGTCCCCCCGACCGGGGCGTCCCGGAGCCGCGGCGGAGCGGTCGTGACGGCGACGCGACCGGCGGGGCGACCGCGTCGGCTCGAGGAACGGGACCTGTACCAGGAGATCGGGGAGCTCGAGCTCGCTCCCGACTGGGGACACAAGGTGCGGATCGCGCGCGAGGCGCTCGGGTGGAACCCGGAGGAGCTCGGGAAGCGCCTGAACGAGAAAAAATCGGTCGTCCTCAAGATCGAGTCCGGGTCGATGCATCCTCCGGACGCCCTCGTCCGGAAGCTCGAGCACCTCCTCAAGGTCCGGCTCCGCGCGTCGCCCGAGACGGCGGCACCAGGGTGAGCCCGCGCGCGAACCGTCGGACGCAAGGTCGGGTCGGCGCCGTCACTCTCCGAGCACCAGGTGCTCGAGGATCGCCTTCTGCGCGTGCAGTCGGTTCTCCGCCTCGTCCCAGGCGGCGGAACGGGGTCCGTCCAGCACCGAGTCGGTGATCTCCTGCCCCCGGTGGGCGGGAAGGTCGTGCAGCACGAACGCGTGCGGGGCCGCGCGGGCGAGGATCGCGTCGTTGATCTGGTAGCCCCGGAAGGCGGTCTCCCGCGCGGAACGCTCCGCCTCGTCGCCCATCGAGACCCAGACGTCGGTGTAGAGGGCGTCCGCCCCGGCGGCCGCGTCCGCGGGGGAATCCACGAACGAGAGTCTGCGCTCCGGTCCGCGCGGCCAGGGCGCGCGCGGCCGCGATCGATCTCGGCGGCGGACGGTACGACCTCGGCGGTCGCGGCGACGAGGTCGAGGCCGACCGCGGCCGCCCCGATCATCAGCGAGCGAAGCACGTTGTTCCCGTCCCCGATCCAGGCGAGCCGGTGGCCCGTGAACTTCCCTTCCAGCGCTCCCGCATCGTCAGGAGGTCGGCGACGACCTGGCACGGATGCTCCTCGTCGTCGAGGGCGTTGATCACCGGGACGCTCGCCCAGCGCGCGAGCTCGACCACGGCGGTGTGATTGAAGGCGCGGTAGCAGACCGCGTCCACGTAGCGCGAGAGCACGCGCGCGGTGTCGGCGATCGTCTCGCCGCGGCCGAGCTGGAGGTCGTTCTGCGAGAGGTAGAGGGCATGCCCCCCGAGGTCGTTCATCGCCACCTCGAACGACGTCCGCGTGCGGGTCGACGGCTTCTCGAAGATCATCGCCAGGTTGCGGCCGGGGAGCGAGGTCGGCGCCCGTCCCGCGCTGGCGCTCGGCCTTCAGCCGCGCGGCGTGGTCCAGCAGCTGCGGGAGCTCGGAGGCGACGTCGGCCAGGGAGACCAGGTCCTTCTTCGGGTCGGCGGCGCCATCGGCCGCGGAAGCGTCTCGACGCGGAAAAAGCCTGCTGCCCGCGGGCGGTTCTCGGCCGCCGCCGAACGTTAAGACCCCGACCTTCCTGCGCCGCGCGAGGTCACGAAATGCCGGCTCGTTCCCGGAGAAGCGTGCGTCGCCCGGCGGCGCGTGCGGCAGCCCCGCGCCGCCCCGCGTCAAGCGGACGGAAGGTCTACATGGTCACGGGCGGGGTGACCAAGTTCGCGAAAGCCCATCCGGCGATGGACTTCCGCCTGATGGTCAAGCGCGCGTACGACTACGCCCTGAAGGGGATCCCGAACCTGACGAAGGACCGGATCGACGGGACGCGGATCTCCTACTTCTCCGACCACTTCTCCCGCCAGCTCAAGGCCGCGAGCATGGTCCAGGACTACCTCGGGATGAACCCGAAGGGCTCGGTCCGGATCGAGTGGGGCGGGGCCACCGGCGGCGAGTGCTTCCAGGCCGCGTACGAGGCGGTCGCGAGCGGCCGCATGGACGTCTGCCTCACGGCGGGCTTCGAGACGATGAGCCGCGTGGCCACGTGGAAGGGCAACGAGTTCATCGCGCTCGCGCTCCGACACCAACTTCGACTTCCCGCTCGGCGGGTTCTACACGGGCTACTACGCGCTGATGGTCGTACGCCACATCTACGAGTACCTGCGCCTCGGAAAGTTCGCTCACGTGAAGGACGAGCGCGAGGCGCAGCGGCTGGCGATCGCCGAGGGTCAGCGGATCATGAGCTGGGTCTCGGTGAAGAACCACCGCAACGCGCTCCACAACCCGTACGCCCAGTACCCGAAGCCGGTCACGGTCGACGACGTCCTCGCCTCCGAGATGATCTCCTACCCGCTGACCCGCGACCAGATCTGCACGATGTCCGACGGGGCCGCCGTGGCCGTTCTCTGCGACGAGTCGCGCGCCCGCGAGTTCACCGACCGCCCGGTGCGGGTCGTCGGGGTCGGCTGCGGCACCGACACGATGCGACTCGCCGACCGGCCGTTCGGGAAGGTCCCGCTCCATCCCCACGAGAAGGCCAGCGATTACGAGAACCTCCCCTACCCCGGCGTCCATTCGTTCCGGGCCGGTCGTGCGGCGGGGATCGAGGCGTACCGGATGGCGGGGATCAAGGACCCGCGAAAGGAGCTCGATTTCATCGAGCTCCACGACGCCTACGCGTCCAGCGAGATCCAGACGTACGAAGACCTGGGGCTCTGCAAGTACGGCGAAGGGTACGACTTCACGCTCTCGGGGGCGCCGTTCCTCAAGAACATCGATTACGGGCTGAACGTGCCCGAAGCCGGGAAGATCCCGGTCAACCCGTCCGGAGGGCTCATCGCGTGCGGCCACCCCGTCGGCGCGACCGGCCTGATGCAGGGCGTCTTCGCGTTCTGGCAGCTCCAAGGCACGATCCGGCGCCACTTCGGCGACGGGACGCTCCAGATCAAGGACGCCCGACGCGGGGCGATCCACAGCCACGCGGGGACCGGTTCGGCGGTGACCGTGTCGATCCTCGAGCGGGGGTGGTAACAATGACGAAGCCGAAGGTGTTCGAGCATTTCCGGGAAGTCCAGGAGGAGCTCGCCCGCTCGGGCGCCGCCCTCTTCCGCGACAAGGACTCCGTCGAGAGCCTCATCATCGACGACCCGTACTCCATCCGGTACATCCACAGCTACGCGGAGGACTCCCCGTTCTTCCTCGCGCTCGCGGAGAAGAAGATCCTCGGCTCGCGCTGCACCAACCCGAAATGCCGGTTCGTCTACGCGACGCCGCGCTCGCACTGCATGGTCTGCGGCCGGCCGACGGAGTGGCTCGAGCTCCCAACGCGGGGCCGGGTGCACTCCTGGACGACGTGCCATTTCGGCAGCGAGGCGTTCCTGAAGGAGACCCCGTACAACCTCGCTCTGATCGAGTTCGAGGGCGCGAACAGCCTCCTGCTCACCCGGCTCAAGGACGCGGTCGAGGCTGACCTGTACGTCGGGATGCCGGTCGAGGCGCGCTTCGCGGAGACACCCCGCTACCGGATCACGGACCTCTGGTTCGTCCCGGCCCGCGCCTAGGTCGGGTCCGGGTCCCGGGGCGGCAGCCCCGCCAAGGCAAGGATGTCGCCGTGCGCGCGGGCGAACGCGGTCCTCGGCGTCGCCCCGACCTCCACGAACTCTAGGTCGTTCCAGAAGCGCCCCTTCGAGCGCGCGGGGTCTCCCCCGGCCACTCGGCCCGGTAGACGAAGTGGAGGTCCCAGTGCGGGTCGGAGGCCCCGGCGTTGGGCCGGGCGTACGCCTCCGAGAAGAGCTGCGGCGGATCGAACACGATGTCGGTCCGCCCCAGCAGGTCGACGACGATCCGTCGCGCCGCCGCCGCGGGGTCCTCGAAGAACAGGAGCTGGCACGCGGGAAGGACCCAGCCGTCCTTGAACGCGGCCACACGCGCGGGGTCGAGGGACGCGGCCTTTTCCCACGGGCCCGCCGGGTCCATCCGACCGAGCAAGACCTCGCGGGGGCGGCCCTTGGGCTGCAAGAGCACGAACGTCGACAGGCACAACCCGTCGTCCGGCAGGGGGAACACGTGCGGGCGGCCGGCCAACGGCTCTCGTCGGAAGCGCGCGAAGCGACGAGGCTCGGGCACAACGGTCGAAAGGGGGCCGAGCCGAAGAAGGTTTCCGGAACCCTCGGGGAGCCCCGGGGAACGAAGGGGTCCTCGACCGTTTATGGGCCCGCCGCTTGGGGCGGCGCGTGACGGTCCCGGCCCGCCTGAGGAGATGGCTGCTCGAGGGAGCGGACCCCAGCATCCGGCTCCGCGTGCTGACGTCGCTCCTCGACCGGTCGGCGAGCGATCCGGAGGTTGTCCGTGCGCGGAAGGAGATCGGCAAAGCCGGCTGGGCCGCCCGAATGCTCGAGGAGCAGCACCCCGAGGGCCACTGGGACACGGCCGGAACGACCGGCCCGGAGCTCTACCGCCCCAAGTACATCGCCACGAACTGGCGCCTGATCGTCCTCTCGGATTTCGGTGTGCCCGGAACGAACCCCCGGATCGCGAAGGCGCTCCGGCTGTTCGTCCGCAGGATGGGCGGGCCGTCCGGAGGCTTCGGAGGGAAGGAGAGCGAGGTCTGCTTCACCGGCAACGCCGTCCGGATGCTCGTCCAGTTCGGGCGGCTCGACGAGCCCCAGCTGGCCAGGGCCATCGACTGGTTGGTTCGGCACCAGAAGAAGGACGGCGGCTGGCATTGCTTCCGGTCGAGCACGGGGACGCTCGATGGCTGGGAGGCGATGGCCGCGTTCGCTTCGTTCCCCGCGAGCCTCCGGTCGCGCGCGGTCGACCGGTCGGTCGAGCGCGGGGCGGAGTTCTACCTGGACCGGGGACTGTTGCGGGAGGGCCCGCGCGAGTACGCCCCGTGGCTGCGGCTCCACTATCCGGTGCACTACTACTACGACTATCTCGTCGGCCTTGACTTTCTCACGGCGCTCGGGTACGGGGACGACCGCCGGATCCGACCGGCGCTCGACCGGCTCGAGGCACGGAGGAACAACGACGGCACGTGGAACCTGGACGCCGTCCATCCCGACTCGGACGACCCGAACTACCGCCCGAAGCCCCCGTTCTACCCGATGTGGCTCGAGCCCCCGGGCTCTCCGAGCCGGTGGATCACCACGACCGCCCTCGTGGCACTGAAGCGAGCGGGGCGGGTCTAGGGAACGATCCCCGCCCTCCGGCCGGTCAGCCGGGGGAAGGTGCCGCGGGCCGGGCTTGAACCGGCGGCTTCAAGATCTTCAGTCTTGCACTCTCCCAAACTGAGTTACCGCGGCGCCGAGCGACGGGACAATCCGTCCGCTATAAGATGTGGGCGCGGCACCGCGCGCCGAACGGTCCGGAGGGCGTCGGGAACCCCGGCCGGCCCGGACGCCCCGGTCGAACGCGCGCGCCCACGTTCGGAACGGCGGACGCCACCCCGGCGCCCCGACCCTTTAATTACGATGGGTCGCCTCGACGAGGTCGCGTGACCCGCACCCTCGTTGTCGCCGAGAAGTTCAACACGGCGTTGCGAATCGCCGTGGTCCTGTCCGAGGGCCGCATGAAGCGCTCGCGGACGGCCGGGACGAACGTCTTCGAGTTCGAGCGGCCCGAGGGACCGTTCGCGGTCGTGGGGCTGCGCGGGCACATCGTCGAGCTCGACTATCCGAAGGAACTGTCGGAGTGGTCCCTCGCCACGCTCCCGAAGCTCCTCGACGCCCCCCCGAGAAGCGGGTCACGGAAGAGGGGATCGTCGGCACGCTCCAATCGATCGTGCGCGGCTTCGACCGCGTCATCATCGCGACCGACTTCGACCGCGAAGGGGAGCTGATCGGCCAGGAGTGCCTGGAGCTGCTGCAGAAGGTCCACCCGAGCATCGAAGTGAAGCGGGCCCGCTACAGCGCGCTCACGCGCGACGAGATCGAGCAGAGCTTCGCGAAACCGGCCGAGATGGACCACGCGCTCGCGGCGGCGGCCGAGGCACGGCAGGAGATCGACCTTGTCTGGGGCGCGCTCCTGACCCGATACCTCTCGCTGACCGCCCAGCAGCAGGGACGCGGGTTCCTCTCCGTCGGCCGGGTCCAGACCCCGACGCTCGCCCTGCTGGTCGAGCGCGACCAGGCGATCAAGGAGTTCGTGCCGACCCCGTACTGGGAGATCGCCGCCCAGGGCTCGAAGGACGCGGAGGCGTTCTCCCTCCGCCACGCTCACGGGATCTGGGAGAAGAAGGAGGAGGCCGAGCAGGCCTTCCGGCGGCTCCACGGGGCGAAGGACGGGGTGGTCCGAGAGTTCGTGGAGGAGGAGACGCGGCGTCGTCCGCCGATCCCGTTCTCGACCACGCTGTTCGTTGCCGAGGCCGTGCGGGCGGGCCTCGGTGCCGCGATGGCCATGCGGATCGCCGAGGACCTCTACACGCGCGGCCTGATCAGCTACCCGAGGACCGACAACACGGTCTACCCGCGCGGGCTCGGGCTGCGGACCCTCGTGGAGAAGTTCCGCGAAGGGCCGTTCGCCGAGGCCGCGGAGTTCGTGCTCACCCAGCCTTCGTTCCGCCCCACGCGGGGGCGTTCCGAGACCACCGACCACCCGCCGATCTACCCGACCGGGGTCGTGGACCCGAAGAAGCTGCGCCCGGACGCGGCAAAGGTCTACGAGCTGGTCGTCCGCCGGTTCCTCGCGACCCTCGCCCCGGACGCGATCGGCCGGAGCCGCACGGTCGCGGTCGAGATCCGGGGCGAGCGGTTCGAGGGGAAGGGCCAGAAGATCCTGGACCCCGGTTGGTACCGGGTCTACCCGTACTCGCAGCCGGACGAGTCGGCGATGCCGCCACTCTCGGTCGGAGAGACGGTCGCGATCGACTCGATCGACCTTAGGGAGGACCACACGAAGCCGCCGCGCCGATACACGCAGGGAACGCTCATCCAGGAGATGGAGCGCCTGGGCCTGGGCACGAAGAGCACCCGACATGACGTGCTCCAGAAGCTGTTCGACCGGCACTACGTCAACCAGCGTCAGCTCGAGCCGACGTCGACCGGGATCGCCGTCACGGAAGCGCTGCGCGCGCACGCTCCGGTGATCACCCGGCCCGAGATGACCCACCGGCTCGAGGAGGACATGGAGCTGGTCGCCCAGTCGAAGAAGCCGAAGGAGGAAGTGCTCGCCGAGTCGCGCGACATGCTGCGCGAGGCCTACGCCCTCCTCTCCGCGAACGCCGCCGGGGTGAAGGAGACGCTGACGGGCGCGCTCGACCGACAGCATTTCGTCGGGCCGTGCGCGAAGTGCGGCGGCGCCCTGCGGCTCGCCCGAAGCCCGCGCGGCGCGCGCTGGGTCCAATGCGTGAACAACCCCGGGTCGTGCACCGCGAACTACGCGCTCCCGTCCGCGGGGTTCATCGAGCCCGCGCCCGAGTTCCTCTGCGCGACCTGCAAGGTGCCGCGGGTGAAGATCACCTTCCGGGGGCAGCGACCGGACTTCTACTGCATCAACCCGGACTGCGCGGAGCATCACAAGGCGTTCCGGATCGGGGTTTGCCCGAACTGCGGGAGCCCGCTCCACATCCGGTACTCGTTCGCCGGGAACCGGTTCGTCGGCTGCTCCGGCTATCCTAAGTGCCGCGTGACGTATCCGCTCCCCCAGCGGGGCAAGCTCGACAAGGACCAGCCGCCGTGCCCGGTCTGCCGGGCGCCGGTCGTGACCGCGATCGAGGCGGGTCGCCGACCGTGGACCCTCTGCATCAACCCCGAATGCCCGACGCGCGCGAAGGCGAACGAGGCGAAGGCCGCCCGCGCGGCCGGCGCGGCCTCGAAGAAGCGCGCGGCCACGCGCGCCCGACGGACGACCGCCGGCAAGGCCGCGACGCCCCGCCCCCGACGGAAGACCGCCGCCGAACCCCCGGCGCCGACGACCCCGGGCCCCGAACCGACCCCGCCCTGAAGGTCGGGGAAAGAACCCCGGACGAGCGGAACCGGACCTAAGAGCTCGCCCGCCCCCGGCCCGAGGACCGGCGTTCCTCGACCTCTCGGCCCGCGTTAAATATCCCGCCTCGGTCGTTCCGGTATGAAATCCTCGCATCGGCTCCTCGACCTCGATTCGCGCTCCTTCGAGCGTCGTTTGGCCTCCAACCCCCTCGTGATCCTCCCCGTCGGGGCGCTCGAAGCGCACGGCCCCCACCTGCCGCTGGGCGCGGACCAGATCCAGGCGGAGGCGACGGCGTTCGCCCTCGCCGACCGCGTGGACGCCCTCGTCGCGCCCGACGATCGCCTACGGCTCGGCGCCGGGCGCGACGGTTCCCGGGGACGGTGTCGCTGCCGATCGGCGAGTTGGAGACGCACGTGGAGGGGGTCCTCGGCGAGCTGGTCCGGAGCGGCGTGCGCCGGCTGCTGGTCCTCTCGGGCCACGCCGAACGCGGCCACATGGCGGCGCTGCGCGAGGCCGCGGACCGCACGGTGCGGAAGAGCCGGCCGCCCGGATCGTCGTCCTCTCCGATTACGATTTCGTCTACGAGCTGCGCGGCAAGGAGTCGCCGGCGACCGACGGACACGCGGGGCTCCTCGAGACCTCCCGCGTCCTCGCCGTCGCCCCGGAGACGGTCGGACCCGAACGGCCGGTCGTCGAGTACCGCCACAGCCCGTTCGTCCCCGGCGCCCCGACCCCCGAGGCGTGGCCCGAGAGCGTCATCGGCGACACGCGCTCCGCCTCCGCCGAGCTCGGCCGGCGGGTCCAGGCCCACGTGCTCGACCGGCTGGTCGAGACCGTGCGGAACCCTCCTGCCCGGGTGAACGATCGATCGATGGCCGAAGCGAGCACCGCCATCCGCATCCGGGGAGCGCGCCAGCACAACCTCAAGGACGTCTCGCTCGACCTTCCCCGGGGGAAGTTCATCGTCATCACGGGCGTGAGCGGATCCGGAAAGTCCTCCCTCGCCTTCGACACGCTCTTCGCCGAGGGGCAGCGGCGGTACATCGAGAGCCTCTCGTCGTACGCCCGCCAGTTCCTCGGCCAGATGGACAAGCCGGACGTCGACTCGATCGAAGGCCTCTCCCCGGCGATCGCGATCCAGCAGCGGGCCGGCAGCCGCAACCCGCGCTCGACCGTTGGGACCGTGACCGAGATCTACGACTTCCTCCGACTTCTGTACGCCCGCGTCGGCATCCCGCATTGCCCGAACGACGGTGAGGAGATCGCGCCGCAGTCGGTCGACCGGATCGTCGAGGCGGTGCGGCGCGAGGCCGGCGGCGAGAAGGTCGACGTGATCGCGCCCGTGGTCCGCGCGATGAAGGGCGAGCACCGCGACGTGATGGAGCGGCTGCGCAAATCGGGATACCGCCGGTTCGTGATCGACGGCGTGGAGATCCGGCTCCCCGGCCGCGAGATCCGGCTCGAGAAGAACAAGAAGCACACGATCGAGGTGGTCGTCGACACGATCGAGGTCGCCGGCGAGGAAGCGAGCCGCCTCGCCGAGTCCGTCGCGCTCGCACGCCAGCTCGGGAGACGGCCTGGTCGTGCTGCGGCGTCCGGGTTCCGAGCGCACGACGTTCTCGAGCCGGCGGGCCTGCCCCCGCTGCGGCTTCTCCATCGAGGAGCTCACGCCGCGCATGTTCTCGTTCAACAATCCGATGGGCGCCTGTCCGGAGTGCCTCGGCATCGGTGCGACGCTCCACGCCGACCCCGAGCGGATCGTCCCGGACAAGGACAAGCCCCTCGGGCGGGCGATCTCGGTCTGGGGACTCACCCCCGAGGCCGCGGGCCTGCAACGGTTCGCGGAGGCGTTCGACTACGACCTTCGCAAGCCGGTCCGCCAGCTGTCGGAGAAGGGGTGGAAGGCGCTGATGTACGGCTCGGAGCGCGGGATCGGCCCCGGCGTCCGCGGGCCGGGCCACTGGTGGTCGACCGGCTGGCTCCGGGAGGGGCTGGTCGCCTCGGTCGAGCGGCGCTGGAAGGCGACCAAGAGCGAGCGCGCGAAGGAGTACTATCTCGGGTTCATGTCGTTCGTCAAGTGCCGGTCGTGCGCCGGCCGCCGCCTCAAGCCGGCGAGCCTCGCCGTGACGGTCGAGGGCCGTTCGATCGCGGACGTCTCCGCGATGACCGTCGACACCGCCGCCGCCATGTTCCGCGACCTGCCGCTCCTCGAACGGGACCAGCAGATCGTCGGGCAGGTCGTGAAGGAGATCCGGGCCCGGCTCGGGTTCCTCGAGAACGTCGGCCTCACGTACATCACGCTCGACCGCGCCTCCGGCACCCTGTCGGGCGGCGAGGCGGAGCGGATCGCGCTCGCCACCCAGATCGGCTCGGGGCTCGTGGGCGTCCTCTATATCCTGGACGAGCCGTCCATCGGGCTCCATCCGCGTGACCACGCGCGGCTCCTCGCGACCCTGAAGACGCTGCGGGACCTCGGCAACACGCTGCTCGTCGTCGAGCACGACGAGATGACGATGCGCGAGGCCGACTGGCTGATCGATCTCGGCCCGGGCGCCGGCGTCCACGGCGGCGAGGTGCTGTACTCGGGTACGCCCGCCGCGATCGTCGGCACCCCCCGGTCCCTGACCGCGGAGTATCTCTCCGGGCGCCGGTCGATCCCGGTACCGGATCGAAGGGCCCCGCCCGCGGGCCGGTGGCTCACGATCCACGGTCCTCGCGAGCACAACCTCAAGGGGGACGACGTGCAGATCCCGCTCGGCGTCATGGTCGCGCTCTCCGGCGTCTCGGGGAGCGGCAAGTCGACCATCCTCGAGGAGATCCTGTACAAGGCGGTCCGCCGCCACCTCGGCGTCGGACGCGATGCCCCGGGCCGTCACGACTACATCGAGGGGATCGACGCGCTCGACCGCGTGCTCCTGATCGACCAGTCCGCGATCGGACGGACGCCGCGCTCGAACCCGGCGACGTACACGGGGATCATGACCCCCGTGCGGGAACTGTTCGCGGGCCTGCCCGAGGCGAAGGCGCGCGGGTTCGCCCCGGGCCGGTTCAGCTTCAACGTTGCGGGCGGTCGGTGCGAGGCGTGCGAGGGCGACGGCGTCCTCCGCTACGAGATGCACTTCCTTCCCGGACGTCTACGTCGTCTGCGAGGAGTGCGGCGGGAAGCGGTTCAACTCGGAGACGCTCGAGGTCAAGTTCAAGGGGAAGACGATCGCCGACGTCCTCGGCGATGACGGTCGAGGAGGCGCTCGGGTTCTTCGAGAACCACCGGCGCATCGCCTCGCGGCTCCAGCTGCTCAAGGACGTCGGCCTGGGCTACGTCCGCCTGGGCCAGAGTGCGACGACGCTCTCGGGCGGCGAGGCCCAGCGGATCAAGATCGCCTTCGAGCTCTCGAAGCCGCCGACCGGACGGACGCTGTTCCTCCTGGACGAGCCGACCACCGGCCTCCACTTCGCGGACGTGCAGAAGCTGCTCGAGGTGCTGTTCCGGCTCCGATCGGGCGGCAACACGATCGTCGTGCATCGAGCACAACCTGGACGTCCTGAAGAGCGCCGACTGGCTGATCGACCTGGGCCCCGAAGGAGGGGACGCCGGCGGCCACGTGGTCGTCGCCGGAACCCCCGAGGTCGGTGGCGAAGTCGCCCCGGTCGCACACCGGCCGCTTCCTCGCACCGCTCCTTCGACCCCCGGTCGTGGCGGCCCCGCGCGCGCGGGCATGACCGACCGCGCGCGCTTCGAGCTCCCGTCGTTCGTTCCGGCGAGCCAGCTGGCCGCCGCCACGCGCGAGGGGTTCCGGGCGGGCCCCGACCTGCCGGGGGTGTACCTGTTCCGGTCCGCGGGCAGCGAGGTCGTCTACGTCGGCAAGGCGACGCAGCCTTCGCCGACGCGTCCTCGACCATCTGCGCGCGAAGATCGAGAAGGACGGCTCGATCGTCGCCAGCAGCGCGAGCGTCGAGTTCGTCCCGACGCGAACCGAACGCGAGGCGCTCCTCCTCGAGGCGAGCCTCATCAAGCAGTACCAGCCGCCGTACAACGTCCTCCTGAAGGACGACCGCAGCTTCCCCTACCTCGCGGTCACGCTCCACGAGGAGTTTCCCCGCATCCTCCTCGTCCGCCGGCCGAAGCGCCGCGCGGGGCTCCTCCTCTTCGGCCCGTACACGAGCGTGCGCGAGGCCCGGGCCGTGGAGCGCCTGCTCGCGGACCTGTTCCGGCTCCGCCGGTGCGTGCGGCTCCCGAAGGAGACCTGCCTGTACTTCCACCTCGGGGTGTGCAGCGCCCCGTGCGTCGGCCGCGATCGACGCCGCGACGTACCGAAAGGACGTCGACCGCGCGGTCGACATCCTCCGCGGACAGGTGGCGACCGTACGGCCGACGGTGGAGGAGGAGATGCGCCGCGCCGCGGCGAAGCAGGAGTTCGAGCGGGCCGCCCTCCTGAGGGACGCGCTCGAAGGGCTCGGAGCGCTCGCGGAGCGGCAGTCCGTGATCGGCTCCGGCACGGGGCGCGCGGACGTCCTGGGCCTCGCCTATCCGACGGAACCGTCGACGCTCCGCGTGGCCGTCGGGCTCGTCCGGGTCGAGGACGGGGAGGTCCGGCACACCGAACCCCACCTCGTCACGATCCCCGCGGACGACGTCCCCGAGCCCGGGGAGGTGATCCGCCAGTTCCTGACGCAGTCCTACGGCGGCCGGCTCGAGCTTCCCGACCGGATCTACATCGCCGGTCCCCGTCCCGCCGGGATCGACGCGACCGTCGACGAGCTGTTCGGCGTGCGCGGCATCGAGGTCCAGTTCCGGCCGACGGGCCGGTACGCGGCGCTCGCCGGCCTTGCCGAGCGCCTGGCCCGGGCGACCGTCGACCAGGTGGTCGCCCGCCCCCCGCCCCGCTCGGTGCTGGCCGCGCTCCAGTCGCTGCTCGAGCTCCCGACCCTCCCCAGCCGGATCGAGGGGACCGACATCTCGATCCTGCAGGGGTCCGACGCCGTCGGCTCGCTCGTGGTCTTCGTGCGGGGCGTGCCGCAGCGCTCGGAATACCGACGTTTCCGGATCCGGAACGTCCCGGGGATGAACGACTTCGCGATGATCGCCGAGGTCGTCCAGCGGCGCTACCGCCGACGTCTCGCCGAGTCCGAGCCGCTCCCGGACCTCCTGGTCGTGGACGGCGGGGCCGGGCAGCTCGCCGCCGCCGTATCCAGCCTCGCGGCGCTCGGTCTCGGGGACCAGCTTCCGGCGATCGGGCTGGCGAAGCGCGAGGAGGAGATCTACCGACCCGACCGGGCCGAGCCGATGCGACCCAACCCGAACACCGCTCCGATGCTCCTCCTGCGCGCGGTCCGCGACGAGGCGCACCGGTTCGCGGTCACGTACCACCGGACGCGCCGGCGGATCCGCCTTCGCGACGAGTTCGAGCGGGCGGACGCCGAGCGGGCGGCCTAGGTCCGGCGGCGGCGCCGCGCGGCCAGAGCGCGGTTCGTGTCGAGCCAGGTCATCTCCGGCGGCTCGAGGTCGTCCTGCCAGAGCGCGCCGATGATCTCGCCGAGGTGGTGCGCCTGCTCGAACGTGGTCTGAACGAGCGCATCGCCGAGCGTGTAGCGGCCGGGCATCCAGAACGCCTTCACCGGGCGCTCGAGGTCCCGGGGTGTGAGACCCTCGAGGGTCTCGTCGACCCCGGCCCAGACGCGGCGGGAGTAGGTGTCGAAGCCCTTCCAGTTCTTGGGATGGCGGCTCGGGTCGTTGAACAGCGGCTCGAGCTCCTTGTCCGAGTTGTGTCCCCGAACGATGTACACGAGCCAGACCTCGTGGACGTTGAGGATGTGGACGAGGGTGTCGAACAGCGATTCGTGGCCGATCCCCCGCGGCGGCTCGCGGTCTTCCACGGCAGCCGGCGCACGCGCCGGACGTACCGGTCGAAGACGGCGCGGTTGTAGGCGAAGAGCCGGCGGACGCCGACGGCAGAGAACGTCGGGCTCGCCCGCGGCGCCGTCATCGGGGCGGCGTCCCTACCGGGACGAGGACTTCTTGTCGGGGGTGCCGATGAACGACAGCCCCTGGACCCGGCGCGCGACCTCGGCGGTCGTCGAGCCGGCGGAGCTCGGACTCCGGTTCGAGGATCGAGGCGTCCAGCGCTTCGGGCGGGAACGGCGTCGGAGAACCCTCCGCCACCGCCTGGACGGCGAATCGGAACGCGGTCTCCTCGGTCGCCTTCTCGGGGAGCTTCTCCTCGAGGAAGTCGGCGACCGCACGGCGGTTCCGGCCGATGGCGTATGCCTTCCAGCCGATCGTGGCGCCGCTCGGGTCGAGCTCGATGAGGCCCGGGACCGGCCGTTGAATCCCCCGAGGAGGAGCGAGACCGCGAACGGGCGGGTCCCGCCGAACTGGGTGTACTGCTGGAGGAGCGTGCCCAGGGCGTGGCCCAGGACGGAGTACGGGGCCGGCTCGCCGTAGGAGAGGCGGTGGCGCTGGGCCTCCACCCGCAGGAACTCGACCAGGACGCGCGAGTCGGCGATCAGGCCTGCCGTGACGCACCCGAGACCGCTGTCGATCGCGAAGCTCTTCTCGATCGAGCCGGATTCGGCAAGCGAGCTCACGGGGAGGTTGCGGTAGGCGACGAAGACGATCCCGCCCTCGTAGGTGACGGCGACGGCGGTCCCGCCCATCTGGATCGCCTGCAGCGCGTATTCGACCTGGAAGAGTCGCCCGTCCGGCGAAAACACGGTGCTCGCGCGGTCGTAGGCCATCTGGCCCGGCTGCATCTCCATCGGTGTCGGTCCCCCGGTTCTCGCGCGGCGAGACAGGTGGGGGATTTGAGGGTGAGCCCCCGGCCTCCCCGACCCCACTTGGTGGCGTGGGGCCACCACGGGAGGCGCGGGCGACCGCCCGGGGCCCGCTCGCGGCCGCTTCGAAAGGGTTAAGCCCGGGCCCCGGGGTCGACCCTCGATGGCGAGCGGGTCGCTGCACCTGCTCCCGATGGCCTCCAGCCACCGGGGCGCCCTGTCCACGGCGTGCGTCGCAGTGCAGCGAGGGCCGCAAGATGGTGCTGTTCGTGACCGGCGTCTGCCGGTTCCGCTGCTTCTACTGCCCGGTCTCCCCGAAGCGGAACCAGCACGACGTCGTCTACGCGAACGAGCGGCGCGTCCTGACCGACAAGGACGTTCTGGACGAGGCGCGGTCGATCGGGGCCGCGGGCACGGGGATCACGGGCGGCGACCCGCTCGGGGTCGTCGACCGCGTCGAGCACTACGTGCGGCTGCTCAAGGGGACGTTCGGACCGTCGCACAACATCCATCTCTACACCCACGAGCCGAACCCGGAGAAGCTCCAGAATTTGGCGAAGGCGGGACTCGACGAGTTCCGCCTCCATATCCCGCACTACCTCTGGGGCCCCCTCGGGAACGCCGGCGGGGCGTACCGTGCGGTCCTCGAGGACGCGCCCTGCCTGGGGCATCCGCCGGGGCGTGGAGATCCCGGTGCTGCCCGAGAAGGAGCGCGAGCTGAAGAGCCTCCTGCGCGCGCTCGACCGGATCGGGGTCGACTTCGTGAACCTGAACGAGCTCGAGTTCTCCGAGACGAACGAGGAGCAGTTGCGGGCGCGCGGGTACCGGACGGACGCGTGGAACGGCTGGGGGGTCCGCGGCAGCCGGGCGGTCGCCGAACGCCTGGTCCGCGAGATGCGGCTGTCGGTGCCCGTTCACTACTGCTCCTCGCGGTTCAAGGACGGCGTCCAGTTGCGCCAGCGGCTCCTCCGACAGGCCGAGCGGACCGCACCGTCGTTCGCCGAACGGACGACCGACGGAACGGTCGTCCTCGGCGTGGTGGAAGCGCCCGACGGCGGCGACCTGCCCCGCTGGGCCGCGCGCGTCGCCCGTCGGGTTCGCGCCGCGGAGGGCGATTACCGCCTGGACGTCGCACGACGCCGCGTCGAGCTCGCGCCGGAAGCCCTTCGGCGCGTCGCGCGCCGGCTTCCGTGGCCTGCCTTCGAGGTGGAAGAATACCCCACCTCGGACGCGCTCGAGGTCGAGCGGGCCCCGCTCAACGACCCCGGAAGGCTCCGGCTCGGCGCCGGCGGAACGTAGCCCTCGTCGCACTCGTGCCCGCCGTAGGTGAGGTATCGGACGTCGCCGCGCCGGTTCTTGATCGAGCAGGGACCCCAGCCCCCGTCCTCCGCTCCATACCACATCGGGCAATCCTGGCACCGCAGGCGGCGGCCGACCGCCGCGGCTTCGGGTTCCGGGGCGGTCACGATCGCTCCCTCGCCGCGCACGAGAAGCTTCCACGAACGGACGGTGCTCGACATCAATTCGGCGACGGTCACCGGCCCGACCCCGCCCGGCACCGGCGAGTAAGCGAGCCCGCCCAGCCGTCGAGGGACGTAGCGTTGGCGTCGCCGACCGCGACGCTCGTGCCCGGACCGATTCGGGTCCGGAACGCTCGACAGTGCCGACGTCCACGACGTGCGCGCCCTCGGGGACCACCTGGTCGGTCGAGGAGGTTGGGGCGGCCGACGCACGAGAAGATCGTTCGGACGCCCGCGAGGGCGCCCTTGAAGGTCGCGCGTCTTCGAATGGACGATCGTGACAGTCGCGTTCCCGCCGGGGGACGTCCCGCGAGCAACAGCGCGAGCGGCAGGCCGACCGTCTCCGAGCGGCCGAGAACCGCGACCCGCTCTCGCCGTCGATTGGAAGTTCGTAGTGCCGCGCGATCTCGAACGCCGCCAGCGCGACCGCCGGGACCTGCACGGGCTTCTGCGCGACCAGCCGCCCGAGGTTACGGGGGCCCACGCCGTCCACGTCCTTCTCGGGCCGAAGCTCCTCCATCGCGCGGAAGAAATCGAACGGCGATGGCAGCGGGTGCTCGAGGAGGACCCCGTGGACGGACGGGTCGCGGTCGAGCGGCCCGGACCCGCGCGACCAGCTCCGCGGGGCCATCCCCCGCGGCGAGCGACTCGTCCCGGAACGCGATCCCGAGCGCCTGGGCGGCCTTCGCCTGCCGCTTCAGGTAGAACCGGAACGGGCTGTCGACTGCCCGCGGTGGAGGCTCACGAGCGAAGGGGCCGGCGCCGCGGAGCCGACCGCTTCGACCGCGGCCCGCGTGGCGCCGGTCGATCGCCTCCGCGACCGGCCGCCCTTCGAGTCGAAGCGGTCCCATCTCCGCTCCGAGCGCGGCCGAGCCCCCCTCGATAGATAACGGGCGAGCCGGACAGTCGTCGAAGGTGAGCGACGGGGCGTGAACGGCGGGGCCCGGGACGTCCGCGCCACCGAATCGGAGCCGCGTAACCGAGAGGATTTATACCGGCCCCCGTCTAGAAGCCACGGCGCATCGATTCCCGCTCACGCAGGGTCGGGCCGCCGTCATGGAAGAGGGAGCGGAAACACCGTCCGGGCGACTCCGGTGACATTCTCGCCGCACAGCGAGCTGGACGCGTGGGGGAAGACCCTTCCCTACCAGTCGAGCGCCGACGTCGAGGTCCCGCCCCGACTCCTCGAGCAGGTCATCGGACAGGACGAGGCGGTGGAGGTCGCCCGGAAGGCGGCGACCCAGAAGCGCCACATGATCCTGATCGGCGATCCGGGGACGGGGAAGAGCATGCTCGCCCGGGCGATGGTCGACTTCCTGCCCGAAGGAGCAGCTCCAGGACATCCTGGCCTACCCGAACACCGAGGACCCGAACGAGCCGAAGATCCGGGTCGTCCCGGCGGGGAAGGGGAAGGAGATCGTCGCCGCCCAGAAGGTCGAGGCGGCGCAGAAGAAGGAGCAGCGAACGATCCTGTTCATCGTCATCGCGCTCGCCGTCTTCGCGGTCGTCCTCTACATCGTGCTCACGACCGACGACCTGACCGCCCTGCTCCTCGGCGTCCTGATCGTCGTGTTCATCTACGCGATCTCGCGGTTCTCCGGCGGACGTAGCGATTCCGGCCCGGCGTGGCGAAGCTGCTCGTCTCGCATTCGCCCGACGACAAGCCCCCGTTCATCGACGCCACCGGGGCGCACGCGGGCGCGCTGCTCGGTGACGTCAAGCACGACCCGTTCCAGTCCGGCGGGCTCGAGACCCCTCCCCACGAGCGGGTCGAGGTCGGCGCGATCCACAAGGCGAACGGCGGGGTCCTGTTCCTGGACGAGATCAACCTCCTCAAGATCGAGAGCCAGCACTCGCTCCTGACCGCGCTCCAGGAGCGGAAGTTCTCGATCGTGGGCCAGTCCGAACGGTCGGCGGGGGCGATGGTCAAGACCGAGCCCGTCCCGGCCGACTTCGTCCTGGTCGCCGCCGGCAACGTCGACAGCGTCCAGACGATGCACCCGGCGCTGCGCTCGCGCATCCGCGGGTACGGCTACGAGCTCTACGTCAAGACGACCATGCCGGACGTTCCCGAGAACCGGTTGAAGATCGTCCGTTTCATCGCGCAGGAGGTCCTCAAGGACCGCAAGATCCCCCACTTCGACCGCGAGGCGATCGTGGAGGTCATCCGCGAGGCCCAACGCCGCGCGGGCCGCTCGGGGCAGCTCACGCTCCGCCTCCGGGAGCTCGGCGGGCTGGTCCGCGTCGCGGGCGACATCGCGCTCTCCGAAGGCTTTCCGATCGTCCACGCCGAGCAGGTCGTGAAGGCGAAGCGCGCGAGCCGCTCGCTCGAGCAGCAGATCGCGGACCGCTACATCGAGCGCCGCAAGGAGTACCGGATGTTCTCGACCGAGGGGTCCGCGGTCGGCATCGTGAACGGCCTCGCCGCGATCAACGCCCAGTCCGGCATGTCCGAGTTCTCGGGTATCGTCCTCCCGATCGTCGCCGAGGTGACCCCGGCCCAGACCCGGGACGGCGGGGTCGTCGTCGCGACCGGGAAGCTCGGGGAGATCGCCAGGGAGGCGGTCCAGAACGTGAGCGCGCTGGTGAAGAAGTACACGGGCGAGGACATCTCCCGCTACGACATCCACATCCAGTTCGTCGGCACGTCCGACGGGGTCGAGGGTGACAGCGCCTCGGTCTCGATCGCGACCGCCGTGATCAGCGCGCTCGAGGGGGTGCCGGTCGACCAGGGCTGCGCGATGACCGGCTCGCTCTCCGTCCGTGGGCAGGTCCTCCCGTCGGAGGCGTGACCGCGAAGGTCGAGGCGGCTGCCGACTCGGGCTTGAAGCGGGTGCTGATCCCCGCCGATAACGTGGAGGACCTCGTGCTCGAGTCGCGCTACCGCGGGCGTCATCGAGGTCATCCCGGTGCGCACCCTTCGAGACGTGCTCAAGTACGCTCTGGTAGGGCCAGGGCGCGCAGAAGGAGTCGCTCCTCGGGCGCCTGGCGGCGATGGTCCACGCCACCAGCCGGTCTGGGGAGGAGGCCCCGGTCCTGGGCGCTCCGCCCTCGCCGCCCGGCCGTCCCGCGGGATCGTGAAGGGCCCGTTCCGGCTTCCTCCGCACCCGTCCCAGCCCGCGCGCCCGGCCGCGCCCGCCGAGCCCGAGGACGAGGAGCAGCGCTTCTTCGACCGACCCTGCTACGAGTTCAACCGCCGGCTGCTGCCCGCGTGGAACGACCGCTACTGCGAGCATTGCCGCCACTACCTCACCCCGCGTTGTCCGCACATCGAGGAGTTTCTGGACGACGTGGAGGATTTGAGCCCCGAGTGATATCGCGGCGCCGGTGCGCGGCCTCCTCATCGGCCGTTTCCAGCCGTTCCACGCGGGCCACCTCGGCCTCGTCCGCGCGATCCGCGCGCGACGCCCGGAGGACCGCTCTCCTGATCGGGATCGGCACGCGCGAGGAATCCTATACGGCCGAGAACCCGTTCACCGCCGGCGAGCGGTTCGAGATGATCGACCGGGCGTTGCGCGAGGCGCACGTCACGGGGGTCGAGATCGTCCCCGTCGCCGACATCCGCCGGCACGCGCTGTGGGTCCGGTACCTCGAGGGCCTCCTCCCGCCGTTCCGCGAGGTCTACACCAACAATCCGCTCACCCGACTTCTCTTCGAGAAGGCCGGCTACCCGGTCGAGAGCCCCGGCCCTGATCGAGCGCGACCGGCTCGAGGGCGCCAAGATCCGCGAGGCGCTCGCGACGGACGGCCCCTGGCGCGACCGCCTTCCGGCCGCGGTCGCCCGTTACCTCGACGAGATCGGCGCGCCGGCGCGGCTCGCGCGCTGCGTCGAAGGCCCCGTCACCGGCCCGCGCGGCCCGAGCGACCGTGACCGAAGTTTCCCGCCGAGGGCGCGACGTCGCCACCGCGCAGCCGGCGGCGGTTTCGCCCCCTACCCGCCTGGGCCGGCCCGTCGACCCGGCTCGTGCACGGGGGCCTGTCGGCCCGACCTGAACGCCGGGTTCGATCGCGCCGCCCGATCTACCAGACCTCCACGTTCCACTTCCCCGGCCCCGTTCTCCGAAGCCGCATCGGCACGGGGACGTGCTACCTCTACAGTCGGCAACGCGAACCCGACGGTCGAGGGTCCCGAGGAGGCGATCCGGGAGCTGGAAGGCGGCGAGGCGGCCCGACTGTTCGCCTCGGGCATGGGTGCGATCATCGCCACCTCCTTTCCCTCGTTCGGCCGGGCGACGAGGTGCTCGCGCTGTCCGACCTCTACGGCGGCACCACCGACCTGCTTCACGATGCTGCTGCCCCGGTACGGGTCTCGTCGGTCGGAGGTCTCGGACGCCGAGGCTCGGAGCCCGGAGACGGCCGTGTCGAACGCGACCCGGCTCGTCTACATCGAGAGCCCGACCAACCCTCTCCTGCGGGTGCACGACATCGCGCGATGGGCGAAGGCGGCCAACTCGGTCGGGCGCGATCCTCGCGGTCGACAACACCTTCGCGACGCCGATCAACCAGAACCCGCTCGCGCTCGGAGCAGACCTCGTGCTCCACAGCGCGACGAAGTACCTCGGGGGCCATTCCGACCTGCTCGCGGGGCGGTGGTCGGGCCGACCCGCCTCGCTCGATCAGATCGATCCGAAGCGGGTGCTGGGCTCGCCGCTCGACCCGTTCGCGGCGTTCCTGCTCCACCGAAGCCTGAAGACCCTCGCGCTCCGGATGGCCCGCCACAACGAGGCCGGCCGGACTCGTCGCCGAGGCGCTCGCAGGCCACGCCGGCGGTCGTCCGGTCCACTACCCCGGTCGGGCGGGGCCGGAGGACGAGGCGATCGCGGCGCGGCAGATGCGGGGACGCGGCGGGATGGTCTCGCTGTCGCCCTGCGAGGCGGCGCGGCGGCCGTCGACCGGTTCCTGAAGCATCTTCAGATCGTGCAGGTCGCCGCCAGCCTCGGCGGCGTGGAGAGCCTGGCGAGCGTGCCCGGTCCAGACCTCGCACACACGCACCTCACCGCGGACGAGCTGGCCGAACGGGGGATCGATGACGGGATGCGTTCGACTGTCGCTCGGCATCGAGGAGCCCGCCGACCTCGTGCGCGACGTGACCGAGGCGCTGGACGCTTCCGAATATCCGCTCCCGCCACCATTATAGGCGAACTTCGGTCGTCCGCCGCCGGTGCCACTGTAGCTCAGTCTGGCAGAGCGGCTGATTCGTAATCAGCAGGTCGGGGGTTCAAGTCCCTCCAGTGGCTTGCGACACGGGGTGGGATTCGGATTCTCGTCGGGCCCGTCCGTTCCGCGAGCCCGGGTGACCCGATGCGGGTAGGCCCGGCATGTCCCGAGGGAACCGCACCCGCAGGGTGGCTATGGTAACTGAGGGGTAAGCGAACTTACTCAAGCTCGGACGGGCCTGCGAGAGCAGGTCCACCATGAGCGGCAGCAGGGCCCCCCACGTTCGGCCGGCGTCGAAGCCCCTGAGAGTCCTCGTCACCGGTATTTCGGGACACCAGGGAGGCCACGTCGCCCGACACCTCCTCGGCCGCGGGCACCACGTGCGGGGCCTGGCCCGGAACCCGGAGAACCCCAAGCTGGGGGAGATCCGGTCGCTGGGAGCGGAGGTCGTCGTAGGGGCGTTTGACGACTCCGCCGCGATCGAGCGCGCCGCCCGAGGGGTCGATGCGATGTTCCTGATGGGCACCTCGTTCGAAGGAGGCCCGGAGGCGGAAACGCGGCAGGGCACGGCGGCCGTGGACGCGGCGAAGCGAGCGGGCGTACCGTGGCTCGTCTACTCGTCCGTGGGCGACGCCGACCGGCGGACCGGAATACCGCATTTCGACAGCAAGTACGCGGTCGAGGAGCATCTCCGGCGGTCGGGGGTTGCGTACGCCGTGGACGCACCGACCTCGTTCATGGAGAACTTCCTCCAGCCGTTCTCGGTGAGCGGCCTCAAACAGGGTACGACCGGCGCGGGGACTTCCCCGGATCGACCAATCCAGATGGTGGCGCTTGACGACCTCGGCGCGTTCGTGGTTCACGTTCTCGAAAACCCATCCGACTTCCGGGGAAAGCGGATCAACATCGCCTCGGACTCGGTGAGCCAGGCCGAAGCCGCCCGGGTCCTCTCCGAGGTTACCGGGCGCGCGATCCGGTATCAGCAGATCCCCGCGGACGCGATGCGCCGACAGAACGCCGATTACGCGAAGATGTTCGAGTGGTTCGAGCGCGACGGGTACACCGCCGACATCGAGGGGCTGCGACGGGAGTACCCCCACGTCGGCTGGCACCGGTTCCGCGATTGGGCCTGCCAGCAACCGTGGGCCCGCCTGCTCGCGTAGGTCGGTCCGCGCCCGGGGATGCGAGGGAACGTGCTTCCCGAACCAAGCCGCCGAGGTCCGCTGGCCGGATCGCTTCGGGTCGGGCCCGTAAGCCCGGGGGAGGCGATCGACCTCACGCTCGTGCTCCGTCGCCCAGTCGGGAGCTCGGCGTTCCCGGACGTGGTCCGGATCGGTCGCATCGATCCCCGGCAACGGCGATATCCCACCCGGGAGGAGTTCGCCGCGCTCTACGGCGCGGATCCGGGCGACGTGCGCCGCGTGTCGAGTTTCGTCGAGCAGCAGGGCATCTCGGTCGGCGGCGTGTCGCTCGGGGCTCGAACCGTTCACGTCTCGGGGGCCGCGGGAGCGATCGGTCGGCTGTTCGGCGTCACCTTCGAGCGTTGGTCTCATGCCGAAGGGGAGTACCGTCGGTGCGCAGAGTCACCGACCCTACCGCCGGAGCTTGGCGAAGCCGTCCTGGCCGTCGTGGGACTCGACAGCCGGCCCCAGTCGCGCGCCCACTTCCGGCGCCGAGCAAACCCGTCGGCAGCGGACGTCTGTACACTCCCCTCGCGGTCGCGGCCGCGTACGGATACCCCTCCGGCACCGATGGGACGGGCGAGACGATCGCCCTCCTGGAGCTCGGCGGTGGGTTCACGCCCTCCGACCTTGCCACATACTTCGGCGGGCTGGGACTTCCCACCCCTTCGGTGACCGTCGTCTCCGTGGACGGCGCTCAGAATGCGCCGACCGGTAGCCCGGACGGTCCCGACGCCGAGGTCGAGCTCGACCTCGAAGTCGCGGGGTCCCTGGCCCCCGGTTCGAAGATCGTGGTGTACTTTGCGCCCAACACCGACCAGGGGTTCCTGGACGGAGTGTCCCAGGCGATTCATGATGCCACCCATCGCCCTTCGGTCCTCTCGATCAGCTGGGGCGGCCCCGAGAGTTCCTGGACCACCGCCGCGCGCACGGCGCTCAACGCGGCGATCGAGGATGGCGCGGCGTTGGGCGTTACCGTACTGGTCGCGGCGGGAGATCAGGGCGCCAGCGACGGCGTCGCCTCGGGCGCGTTGACCGTGGACTTCCCCGCTTCCAGTCCGTTCGCGACCGGGTGCGGCGGCACCCGTCTGCTCCTCCAGGCGGGGGAGATCGCGAGCGAGGTCGTCTGGAACGATCAGGCGCAGGGTGAGGGTTCGACGGGCGGGGGCGTGAGCGAGGCGTTCCCGCTCCCTAGCTTCCAGGCTCAGGCCGACGTTCCGAAGGCGCCGAACGGATTCGTCGGTCGGGGCGTTCCGGACGTCGCCGGCGACGCGGACCCCACCACTGGCTACTCGGTCTATGTCGACGGTGCTCCCACGGTGATCGGAGGAACGAGCGCCGTAGCGCCCCTCTGGGCCGCCCTGGTCGCTCGCCTGAACCAGGCGCTCGGGGCCCCGGTGGGCTTCCTCGATCCGTTCCTTTATTCACCAGCGGCGACGAAACCCTGCACGACGTGACGAGCGGGAACAACGACGGATACCCGGCCGGTCCCGGATGGAACCCGTGCACCGGATGGGGCACGCCGGACGGAACCCGACTCCTGCAAGCCCTCCAGTCCCTGACAACGGCTCCCTGAACGCGCCCGGGGCGCTCGCTCCTCGGGCCGGTCGCCGGAGTCGACCGCGTACTCCTCGCTGACCCGGTTTTCCTACGCTCAGGGATCGGTCGGTCCGGGGGGGTGAGCGGTCGGAGCATCGAGCCGAAGCCCGAGAAGCACCTCCCCCGAGACGAGGCGCATCCGGGTCCGAAGTCCCCACGCCCCGAGACCTCCCTCCTGCCAGTTTCTCTCGTCGCGGTCCACGATGCGGAAACCCCGTGACCGGAACAGCTCCCGGGACGCTACGTTCTCCTCCTCGGCCGCGGCATACACGACCCGCGTCGAGTTCGACCAGAACCGGGAGAGCGCATCGTCGAGGAGTCGGCCACCGACCCCTTCCCGCCGATGGTGGTCCCCGACGAAGACGTAGTAGACGTACCCCACCTCCGGGAGCAGCTGGTCCAACATCGACGCGCCGACGATCGTCCCGTCCAGGTCGATCGCGCGCACGGTCGCGATCTCGTGCAGGGTTCTTTTGGCGTGCCAACGGTAGATCCCCTCGAACGACTCCTTGAGGATGGGAATCGCACGGTCCCTGGCGGAGCCGACCAGGTCGATCAGCCGACCGCGCGCCTCGTCCGGCATCGGCCCACCGCCGTCGCGCTCTCGTTCCGCTCTACGTCGGGGCGATCGGTCGGGTGGGTGCGCGACGTGCGACCGACGCCGGCCGACGGCCCCCCTTCCACCGGTATCGGGCGCTCCGGACGTTCACGCGCCGGAGAGCGTCAGTTCGACGATCCGCACGGGCGACCGGGGCCGATCGTTCGAGTCGCGCGGGACCGCGGCGATCTTCTCCACGACGTCCTGCCCGCCACGGACCTTGCCAAAGACGGCGTGCTTTCCGTCGAGCCACGGCGTGGCGGCGAGCGTGATGAAGAACTGGCTGCCGCCGGTGTTCGGCCCGGCATTCGCCATTGAAAGAACGCCGGCCGAGTCGTGTCGGAGGCCCGCGCCAAACTCGTCCGGGATCGTGTAACCGGGCCCGCCGGTGCCGTCGCCCTTCGGGCAGCCGGTCTGAACCATGAATCCGGGGATCACGCGATGGAACGTCAGTCCCGTGTAGAATCCCTGCCGGTTGAGCTTGATGAAATTCTCGGAGGTCTTCGGCGCCCGGTCGCGGAACAGCTCGATCCGGATATCCCCGAGCGTGGTGCGCATGGCGACGGTGGGGTTCGGCATGCTCGGTCACGCGCGCGGGGGGCTAAAAGTCGCTCGGAGCGCCCGGTGGTCCCCTCCGTTTTATCAGGTAGGAATCGGGTAGCAACGGCGCACGGGGTGGGCTGCGGCCGCGCACGATGAACCGCTCGCTCGCCTACATCGGCATCGGCGTCATTCTGGTGGGGCTCGCGCTGGCCGCGTTCCCTCTGGTCGCGATGGGCGTGGAGCGGTTCGACATCGAACAGGAGGTGGGGCTCTACGTCGCGCCGGTGGGGCTCGTCGTCATCCTTCTTGCGGCCGTCGCCGCGGACCCCCACAAAACAACGGTGGCGGGACCGTTCGGCAACCCCGACGAGGTGGCCACCCGTGTGGCGCGGCGACCCGCACGAGCGCCGGTCACCGGACGCTACAACTCGAAGGAGCCGGCTTCGTGCCGGTTCTGCCGGACGTTCATCCCCGCGGAGCTGGCCCAGTGCCCTCGGTGCGCCCGCGCTCGAGAGTGCCGGACGTGCGGTCGACCGCTCGGCATGGTCCTGGATCGCGCCACCTGCCCGCGTTGCGCTCGTCCGGAGGCCTTGTGCGACTGCGGCGTGCTGGAGCCCGACGACCAACTCTCCGCGTACCTGGTGCGCCCTCTGGTCCGGTGATCCATGGCGGACGATGGCCAGGTACCTCGAGGGGTCGTGACCCTGGACGTTCCGCCGGTGGTCGTCGAGTTCGACGGCGCTTGCGAGCGCACCCGGCGGGGTTCGATCGCGGGCTACGGTTTCACGGTCTCCGGCCTGGGGATCGAGCACGAGGGGCACGGTCTTGCCGTCCCGCCGTTCCACCCGCGGGCGACCAACAACGTGGCGGAGTACCGCCGGAGCGATCTGCGCCCTCGAATGGCTGGCGCGGCAGGGGTACCAAGGCGAGGTCGCGGTGCGAGGGGACAGCCAGCTCGTGATCCGACAGATGACGGGCGAGTACCAGGTTCGCAAGGAGCACCTCAAGGCGTACCGGGAGCGGTTGAAACAGCTGGCCGCGCTGTTCCGCCGGGTCGAGTTCCAGTGGGTACCCCGGGAACAGAACCAGCGCGCGGACGCCCTGTCGAAGGAGGCGCTCCGGGAAGCATCCTACCCGGCCCCGAAGAAGGGGCGCGCCGGGATCTCGGTCCCCGCGGACGACGGGGACGAAGTCGACGACGACGAGGAGCGTTAGCTCCAGCGGACCGTGTAGACGAGGGTTCGGCCCTCAACCGCCGCGCGGGCCCGGGCCGTGTCCACGTAAGTGGCGAACGCCGCGGCCGCGTCGGGCGAGAGGCGCGGGGGACTGCCGTAGCCCCGCGGCTGGCCGATGCCCAGCGTCACCGGTGGGGGGCTGCGGGGTTCGAGCTTTGTGGGTTGGATCGAGGCGCCTCTCACAGGGGGGTCCAACTCCATCGAGGGGCGGGCGTGGGGTAGCGGGGAAGCCCCGAAAGCGGGGTGAGGCAAGGGAGAGCCGCGAGGGGGGTGGGCACCTCGCGGCGGAAATCGGCATCCAGAGGGATTGCGGCGAGGAGCGTGGGTCGATCCAATCCGTCCGACACGGTCAGTCGGAAGATGTCAGACGCATGTCGTACATAAACCCCGAGTTCGAGTGGAAATGGGGGGGTGCGGTGGGTCCCGGCCTAACGGGGGAGCGTGGCGGACAAAGGGCGGACCCCCTCGAGCGAGCCTTCCGAGCCGCTTCGGTACCCGCGACAGCGCGATTTTCCGCGCCTCCTGCGAGGCCGACACGATACCCGCGAAGTCTCGAAGGCAGTCCCCGCGATGCCGAAGAGGTGCCCTAGCCGGCGAGAAGCTCGCCGTGGCGGAGCGGGAACAGTCTGGGCGCGCCTCCTCGAGCGCTCGTTCGTGCATCCTTCGTGACAGGTATTAAGGGCGGCCCCTCTCGCGCCGGCCGAGCACGATGGTGGCAGCGCGGGAGAGTTCCGCGGAGGCGACGACCTTCCTCCGGAGAGCCGAGGGGGAGCTCCTCGACCTTTCGATCGATTCGCAGCGAGCGGACTGGGTCTACGCGACCTACATCACCCCCGACTCGGAAGCGCTCTCGTCGAAGGCCCTCTCTCGCTTGATCGGCGCAACCGTTCGGCTCGTCAAGGAGTCGGCGCGACTGCCGCCCACCTCCCTGTCGGCGGTCGACGAACGCAAGGCCAAGCTGCTTCGCCTCAGCCTTCCGCTGCTCGCGCCCTCGGATACGGCTCTCTCCGAGAAGCTCACGAAGCTCGTCGCGTCCATGACCGGCACGTACGCGAAGGGCCGGCACACTCCGGCGGGCGGCAAGGAGCCGCTCGACCTCGAGGCACTGTCACGGATCCTGTTCGAGAACCGCGACCCCGTCGTCCTGGAGGATGTCTGGATCGGGTGGCACCGGGTCGGTCGCGCCATGCGGTCCGAGTTCGTCGAGTACGTGGACCTCGCCAACCGTGGCGCCCGCGAGCTCGGCTTCGCGGACACGGGAGCGATGTGGCGCTCGAAGTACGACATGGAACCCGACGCGTTCGCGAAGGAGGTCGACCGTCTCTGGGCCGAGGTCCGCCCGTTCTACGAGTCGCTCCACGCCTTCGTCCGGAACCGGCTTCGGACCGTCCACGGGCCCGATCGCGTCCCGGAGAAGGGGCCCATCCCCGCGCATCTCCTCGGGAACATGTGGGCCCAGTCCTGGGAGGGCATCTACCCGCTTCTCGCGCCCCCCGGGTCGGATCCCGGCTACGACCTCACGAAGCTCCTCGTCGGCCGGGGCACGGGGCCGACCGACATGGTGCGGTACGCGGAGAAGTTCTTCGTCTCCCTCGGGCTCGACCCGCTCCCGCCGTCGTTCTGGGAAAGCTCGATGCTGGTCCGGCCCCGGGACCGGGAGGTCGTCTGCCACGCGAGCGCCTGGGACCTCGACTACGTGAACGACATCCGGATCAAGATGTGCATCGAGATCACGGGAGAGGACTTCCAGACGATCCACCACGAGCTCGGGCACAACTACTACCAGCGCGCCTACGGCCACCTGCCGTTCCTGTTCCGCGACAGCGCGCACGACGGCTTCCACGAGGCGGTCGGAGACACCGTCGGCCTCTCCGTCACGCCGGAGTACCTGGCCCGCATCGGGCTCGTGTCCGCGGTCCCGGACGCGTCCCGCGATATCGGCCTCCTCCTCCAGCGCGCGCTCGAGAAGATCGCCTTCCTCCCGTTCGGGCTGCTCATCGACAAGTGGCGCTGGGCGGTCTTCTCGGGGGAGATCTCCCCGGCCGACTACAACCGGACCTGGTGGGCGATGCGGGCCCGCTACCAGGGGATCGCGCCGCCGAGCCCCCGGGACGACGCGGAATTCGACCCCGGGGCGAAGTTCCACGTTCCGACCAACGTCCCGTACATGCGCTACTTCCTGGCCCACATCCTCCAGTTCCAGTTCCATCGCGCCCTCGCGAAGACCGCCGGGATCTCGGGCCCGCTCCATCGCGCCTCGATCTACGGGTCGAAGGAGGCCGGACGCCGGCTCGGTGAGATGCTTTCGATGGGGTCCAGCCGCGAATGGCCGGACGCCCTGGAGGTCGTGACCGGCGACCGCCGCATGGAAGCGTCCGGGCTGCTCGAGTACTTCGCTCCGCTGCGCCGCTGGCTGGACGAACAGAACCGAGGGGTTCCCGTCGGTTGGTGAGGCGCGGGACCGTGTCGTACTCCTCGCGGCACCCGTGTCGGCTCCCCGGTCGAGCGTAGCGGTCGGTTGTGTCCGGAGGCACGCATGCTGCTCCACCCCGGAGAAAGCATCCTTCGCAGCGCCTACGCCGTGCAGGACGGCCCGCGCGAGTCGCCGACCGGCCGGGTCCCGGCGTCCTCTACCTGACGAACCGACGGCTCGTCTTCGAGTCGCACGTCTCGCGCGGCGTAGTCCGCGACTTTGTCGGGGGCCGGGAAGCGCGCATCCTGCTGGACGCCTCCCTGCACGACCTCCAGAACGTTTCGGTCCGACGGGGACGCCTGGGTCGCGCCCGTCTCCTGCTCGAGCTCCCGCAGGGGCGACCCGCGTTCGATGTGCTGGAACCGGAGGAGTGGGCGAACGCCATTGCCGAGGCGCGGCGGGAAGGCCCCCCCGTCGATACGGCCGGCGTCGCCACGGTCCGCACCATCGAGCGCGAGGTCGTGAAGATCCGATGCCGATTCTGCGGCCAGCTGAGCAACGAAGTGAACGGCCGATGCCCGAGCTGCGGGGCACCGCTCTGAGCGGCTCGGGTCGGCCACGAGAGGCGGGAGCGACTCAGTTGTCGATCGCCCACGTAGGGCGGGCGAGCACGAAGGCGCGCGCTCGGGCTTCGGCCGCCGCCTCCGCTTCGGCGGGGGGTCGGGCCGCCTCCACCGCGTGGAACAGGAGCTCGTAGGCGGCTTCCTCGGATTCCGTCGGGTCGTCGGACGTCGACCCACCGGGGACGTAGACCTGGAGGTATCCGCCCCGGACGCCCAGCAGGGCCATTCCGCTGCCGTCCCGTCGCGCCCAGGCGAGCAGGCGGCCCGTCGGGCGTTCGATGGTCCCGACCCAACGCAGCGAGCCGAACCATCGCCCCGTCATGCGCCCCAGGAGGGAGGTCGTCACCACGCTGGGCGGGAGTTGCACGCGCGCGACCGAACGAAGTTCTTCGGCGGTCGGCGCGTCCAGCGCGGGCGACGGCCCCAGCGCGCGGTATCCCCCGTCCGCCCGCTCCACAAGCCCTTCCCTCTCGAGTCGGGCGAGCGAACGGGTGAGCGACTCGGGATGAGCCCCGAGGACCCGACGCAGACCGCTAAACGCGAGCCGACCGCGGAGCCCCTGGAGGGTCTCCAGGACCCGGTCGTCCAGCCGGCCTCCGGAAGCCCGGACGGTAGCGGCGCGGTCGTGGGCCATGTCGACAAAAGCGTCGGAAGCGGATTTAGCGGAGCGCTTACGCCGTCGTAATCGGAAAGGCTCTCGCGGGGATGGTCTCCGGATCACACGGTGTGACCGGTCGCCTCGCCACCCGGTCAATATCCTCCCCCCGGCGGTGAGCATCTCGGGACCGCGCCGGTCCCGAAGGAACTACGATGACCGAAGACGAGTTCGAGGGGAGCCGAGGACGAATGCACCATGGCCCGTGGGTCTGGACGGCCTACCGCGCTTACAACGAGCTGTTGCGAGAGAAGGTGAAGAAGCGATTCGAAGCCCAGGAGGGACCGTGGATGGAGAAGGTCGCCGATCTCCTGGTCGAGATCGTGAACGCGCGCTGGGAAGGCGGCCGGAAGAAGGAGAAGGAAGTCGAGGACCTGTTCGCGAAGCTCGACCGCCTGGTCTCCGAGTGAGGTGGGATCGTGGCTCCTCTCCCGCCGATCCCGATCCCGCCGATCGGACCCGAACCGACGATCCCTCGGCCAGGCCGGGGCGTCGGGCCCCTGGCCGAGTAGGCGGTGCACCGTGGGGCTCGAAGAGCTCGACGCGAGGATCGTCGCGTCGGTCGAGGCGATCGCACCGAGCGTCGCCGTCGTCGAGAGCCTGCGAGTCGGCCGGCGCCGCGGGGCGCCGCCGTTCGCCTACCCCTCTCAGGCAACCGGGATCGTGGTCGACCGATCGGGGCACCTCGTCACCAACCAGCACGTCGTGGACGGCGCCACCGAAGTGCGGGTGCGTCTGCCCGGGGGCCAGGAACTCGACGGCGACGTGGTGGGCGGGGACGCGGTGACCGACATCGCCCTCGTCCACGTCGAGGCGGACGGCCTCGTCCCGGCCCACGTCGGGGACTCCGAGTCGCTCCGGGTCGGGCAGGTCGTGCTGGCCGTCGGCAACGCGCTCGGGCTGCCGGGCGACCCCACGGTCTCTCTGGGCGTCGTGAGCGCGCTCGGGCGGCCGCTGCCCGGTTCCGATTTCGTCTTCGAGGGCTTGATCCAGACGGACGCCGCGATCAACCCGGGAAACAGCGGTGGGCCTCTCGTGGACCTGACCGGGTCCGTTGTCGGCATCAACGCGGCGATGATCCCGTTCGCCCAGGGCGTCGGGTTCGCGATCCCGTTCCACGCGGTGGCCCGGATCACGGACGAGCTACGGCTCCGCCGCCGGATCGTCCGACCGTGGCTGGGGGTCACCGTCGCGGAGCTCCGTCCCGACCTGGCCCGTCAGCACGGGCTCGAGCCCCGGTCGGGTCTCTTGGTCGTCGGCAGTCGTGCCCCGTTCGCCGGCGCATCGGGCGGGGTTGAAGGCGGGGGACGTGATCGGGGGCGTCGGCCCGTTCCCGACCCATTCGGTCCGGGAGCTGCTCGAATCGCTCTCGAAGTTCCCGGTCGGTTCGGACGTCGAACTGTCGTTCCGTCGACGCGGCAACACCCTCTCGGCGAGCGTACCCCTGCAGGAGAATCCCGAAGCCGAATCGCCCCGAGCGTAGCGGGACGTCGCGCGGCACGGGACCGGGGTGGGGCCGCCCCGTCCCGCCTATTACCCTCCGGGGGCTGTTCCCGGCCGCAATGCTGACCGACTCTTTCGGTCGTGGCGTGACCGACATCCGGATCAGCGTGACCAAGCGCTGCAACTTCGGCTGCATCTACTGCCACGACGAGGGTCTCGGCCCCGTCGCACGGCCGCGGGCTCCCCACGGGGAGGAGCTGACCGTGGCCGAGGTGGAGCGCCTGGTCGCCGTCGCGCGCGAGCTCGGGATCCGGTCGGTCAAGTTCACCGGAGGGGAACCGCTGGTGCGGGACGACATGGAGGCGCTGACCGCGGCGACGGTCCGGCAGATCCCGGACGTCTCGCTCACCACGAACGGGTCGATGCTCGCCGCCCGCGCCGAGGGGCTTCGGGACGCCGGGCTGAAGCGCGTGAACGTCTCGATGGACTCGATCGACCCCGAACAGTTCCGCTCGATCCGAGGCGGCGCGCTCGCTCCCGTCCTCCGCGGCGTCCGCGAAGCCCTGCGGGTCGGGCTCACGCCGGTCAAGATCAATCTGGTCGTGTTCCGCTCGACCCTCGCCAACATCCCGGCGATGATCGACTACGTCGGGAACGACCGAGGGGCTGAAGCTCCAGCTCATACAGTTCATGCCCGAGATCGTCCACCATCGCGACTGGGGCGTGGACATCGCGAGCGTGCGCCGCTGGTTCGAAGAGAACGCGTCCACCGTCCTCGTGCGGGAGATGCATCACCGGCGGGTCTACCTGTTCGACCGCGCCGAGGTGGAGCTCGTCGGATCCGGTGCACAATCCGGAGTTCTGCGCGAACTGCCACCGGATCCGGGTCACGCACAAGGGCGAGCTCAAGGGGTGCCTCAACCGGAACGACGACCTCGTCCCGACCCGCGGACTGGACGACACGGCGCTGCGTGCCGCGTTCCGTTCCGTGATCACGACCCGCGTGCCCTACTACGGCGGATACATCACCGACATCCCAGCGGCCGAGCCGACCGGAGCACCGTTGCCGATGCTCCCGAACCTCCACCGGGCGTCCGCAACCGATTAACGCGCCCGCGGCCCTGCCCCGGGTACAGCATGACGATCGATTTCGGATGGGGAAAGACGCCGAAGCTCCGGGTCGCGGCCATCGCGTGGAAGGGCCCGTGGAAGGAAGCCACCATTCGCGCGCAGTTCGAGAAGGTCGAGCGCTGGGCGAAGGGCCAAGGGATTCGGACCGGGCGCTGGATCTTCCGGGAGCCGGGCGACCGGCGTTGGGAGGCGGCGATCGAGCTCAAGGGCCCCGCGAAGAGTTCCGGCCCGGTCCACGTCCGGACCCTTCCGGCCGCGTACGGTCGCGCGTGTCCAGTTCGACCCGGACGTCGGTATCGCCCCGGGTCGTCTATCACGGACTCAGCGACTGGTTGCGCTGGCGCCGCAAGGAGCACGAGATTCGCGCGGTCGTCTCCTCGCGCGAAGTCTACCTCGGCAACCCATGGCGCGATGCGAAGGCGTGGGCTCGGACCGAGGTCCAGTTCGTCGTCCGCAAGTGAGGGCCGGGGCGTACGCGCGTACGTCGCGTTCAAATCCTCCTCCGGGCTGGTAACGGCCGACCATGACGACGTCTTCGAGCGGGAGCATCCCCGTCGGCACCACCGAGACGGCCACTCTCGCCGGGGGCTGCTTCTGGTGCACGGAGGCTGTGTTCACGGAGGTCGCCGGGCGTGACTGGGGTCGACCCGGGATACGCAGGCGGCACGACCCCGAACCCGTCCTACGAGGACGTCTGCACCGGGCGGACCGGGCACGCGGAGGCGGTCCAGGTGACGTTCGACCCCCGCGGTGGTGATGTACCGGGACCTTCTCGTCATCTTCTTCACGACCCACGATCCGACGACCCGGAACCGGCAGGGGAACGACGTCGGGACCCAGTACCGCTCGGCGGTGTTCTACCACTCCCCCGAGCAGCACGAGGTGGCCGAGGCGGTCGTCCGCGAGATCTCGGAGTCGGGGATCTGGCGGAAGAAGATCGTCACGGAGATCGTTCCGTTCACCGTGTTCTACCCCGCCGAGGAGTATCACCGCGACTACTTCCGGCGGAACCCCGAGCGGGCGTACTGCCAGGCGATCATCGCCCCGAAGGTCGCCAAGTTCCGCAAGGAGCACGCGGCGCGGTTGAAGGGCGAGAGCCCGGCCGGCGTCCCCGGCGGTCAGCCGTGGACCGCCAGGACCGCGAAGTAGGCGGCGAACCCAAGAAGGATCGCGGCGGACCCCCACGCGATGGGCCGCCGCACGGCCAGGGTACTTTCGGGTCCCGGCGTGGATCGCGAGCGGGAACGACACGACCCAGACCGCAATCGCCCCGAACAACCCCGCGAGCAGCACCGGCCCGCCGAGGTACGCGAACGCCAGCCCGGCGGTGATCCACCAGACGATCTGGAACGGGTTCGAGACCCCCAGGCCCAGCGCGCGCGTGAACGTCACGACGCTCGTCTCCGCGTTCCCTCCTTCTTCGGCGGAGGTACGGAACAGCCGAAACGCGAAGTACACCATCACGACCGCTCCCACGGCGTAGACCCACCGGACCACGGGGGCGAGGCGAACCACGCTGTCGAGGGCGAACACGAGGCCGCCCAGGATGAGGTCGGCGCTCATCGCGCCCAGACCGGTCACGACCCCTCCCCGATAGCCCCGGGCGGAGACGGACGCGATGAGCGCGTTCATCGGCCCAGGCGGGATCGTGAGCGAGAAGCCGAGCAGAAGACCAAAACCGAGGTCGGTGAGGACGCTCATCGACGGACGGAGTACGCGAAGGACCGCGGCCCCGCGGAGAGAGGGGATTCGGTCAGGTTCCCACGCTCGAGGGACGCTGCCGCCTCAGGTCCAGGGCGGCGCGGCACCCGAGGGCGGCGCGCCCCCGCCGACGTACCCCGTCGGCTTCCAGAGGACCGCGAGCGTACCGCCCACGAGGGCGAGGAGGAAACCGACCACGAACCCGCCGAAGGCGAACGGAATGCTCAGGACGGCAAGAACGATCGTGACGATCCCGAAGCGCCGACCGGGCGGGGGGCAGGGCGAGCATGAGGACCCCGAGGAGGATCGTGACCAGCCCGATGGCGAGCCCGAGGAAGAACCATCCGCTGTGGATCCCGAGGAGGACCGCGAGGATCGTGCCGAAGAGGGCGAGGACGAGCCCCCCCAACGCGATGAACACGCCGCCGACGATCGTGAGAACGGCCGCCGCGACCGGTCGCACCATCGAACCGCTCCCACGGCGTGCCAGCGCCGCGGGCTCTTAGCCTCGCGCGGGGAGGCCGGAGTTTGGGCCCCTGCGCCGCCCGATCAACCCGTACCGGGGTGCTGGTCCTTCGAGAACGCGGCCATCGCATCCCGGCGCATCGCGTCGCGTTGGGCCCGGGTCATCGCCACGCGCATCGAGAGCGACCAGTGGTGGCCGAACGGGTCGATCAGCTGTCCGTACCGTTCGCCCCAGAACTGCGTCTCCAACGGCATCGCGACCTTCGCTCCGGCGGCGACCGCCTTCGCCCAGAGCGCGTCGACGTTCTTCGAGTAGATGTGGAGCGTGACCGTGGACGTCCCGAGTCGGGACGGCGAGGCGGTGCGGGCTCCTTCGAAGACGTCCGACATCATCACGATCGAGTCGCCGATCCGCACCCGCCCGTGGACGAGCTTGCCGTCCGGGGTGAGGACCTCGGAGAGCCGGCGGGCGCCGAACGCCTTCTCGTAGAACTTCATCGCGGCGGCTCCGCCTTCGACCGAGAGGTAGGGGGTGACGGTCCGATACCCCGGCGGGACCGCGGCGAGGCCCTTGCGGGTTCGTTTCGGAGAACGCTTGGTCGGCATCGGAATCGAGTCGGCTAGTCGGGACGCGGATTAAGGATTGGGGACGCCGACGGCGGCGGGTTCGGCCCGGAGCGTTCGGAGTGGTACCCGCCCGGGTCAGAGGTGCCAGGTCGGTCCGCCGTAGCCGCTCGGGAGCTCCGGCGGGATCGGACCCCCGAAGGGGTCAGGGCGCGGGGTCGGCGGGCGACCGTCCTTCTTCGTCAGGTAGGCGTCGATCGCTTCCGCCGCCTTCGTGCCGGCGGCCATCGCGTAGACCACGGACTTTCCGCCCGACGCGAAGACACCTTCCACGTCGGTTGCCCAGTCGGGTCGGTGGCCCTGGGGCCACGGGTGCCCCGACGGGGCCAGGTTGAGCTCCTGGGGAAAGCCGCGCAGGTCGGCCTGCTCGCCGACCGCGACGATCACGGTGTCGCACGGGAGCGTCTCCTCCGTGCCCGGTACGAGCACGGTCGTGGGCTTTCCCGCGCCGTCGGGCGGGCCCGCCCCGACCCGCTGCAGGACGATCCCCTCCACCTGGCGTGTACCGAGGATCTGGACCGGCGCCCGTTCGAGAAGGAATCGGAGACCCTCTTCCTCCCCCTGGTTCACGTCCTCGAGGACCGCGGGCATAGCCTGCCGGCCGCGGCGGTAGACCAAGGTCACCTCGTCGCCCTCGAACATCCGGAGGGCCGTCCGCGCCGCGTCCATCGCCACGTCGCCCCCGCCGACCACGACCGTTCGTCGATTCTTCCGGCCGAGCAGCCCGTCGGGGCCCTTGTTCGCCGCGAGCAGGAACGGTAAGGCGGGAAAGACGCCGGGGAGATGCTCTCCCGGGATCCCGAGGGCGCGTGGATCGGAGGCGCCGATCGCCACGTAGACCGCCCGATAGCCCTCGGCCAGCAGGCTTTCCGGGGTGAAATCGACGCCCGCCTGCTTCCCGACGACGAACGTCACGTCGAGGTTGCGGAACCGGGCGAGGTCCGTGTCCAGCTCCGGCCCGTCCATATGGTACTTCGGGATCGTCTCGATCTGGCCGCCGAGGAATTTCTGCTGCTCGAACACGGTCACCGGATACCCTCGCAGCGCAAGCTCCCAGGAAGCGGCGAGCCCGGCGGCCCGGCGCCGATCACCGCGATGCGCTGGTCTCGCGGGGCGCTCGCGACGTAGAGGAGGTCCGACTTCCCGAACTCCAGCGCGGCGCGCTTCAGATGGCGGATCGCGATCGGCGTTCCCTTCCCGCCCATAACGCAGTCCTCTTCGCAGTAGTGGTAGCACGTCTTGCAGAGGACGGTGGCGAGGGGGTTCTCGCGGATCGTGAGGCGCGCGGCGTCGTCGAACTTCTCCAGGGCGATGAGTTGGATGTACCCCCGGCAATCCTGCGTGATTGGGCACGCCTGCACGCAGAACGGCATCGCGCAGTCGAGGCACCGCTGCGCTTCGAGGACGGCCTCTTCTTTCGTGTACGCGTGGAGGATCTCTCCGAAACCGGCAGCGCGGGCCGCGCCTTGATCCTCTTCGATCGGCTGCCGATCGTAGCGGAAAGCGCTCACGGCGAGGAGGTCCGACTTCTCTAGACCGACCGTCGTATATTGGGTCCGCCCCGGGGCGGACGTCACCTGTACGCGCCCCCGGGCCGCCGCGTCGCCCGCGTAACGCTCCGTCACGGGTCGAGGCAAACCTATTTCGCACCCCTCGTCGGTGCCACGGCTCGATGGCGCCTCCTCCCCCAGTCGATGTCGTAGGCCCGCGGCCCGTGGAACTCGTCCTGTACCGCTGCCTCGTCTGCGGCTTTCAGTCGCTGCGCGGCGACGACATCGGGGAGCACCTGATGACCCACACCGAGGCCGCGAAGTACACCTTCTCTACGATCGTCAAGTAGGGTGAGCCGGTCGGGCCCGGGTCAGTGGGCCCCGGTGAGCCCGGGTTTCCCCGGGCGAATCCCGGGGCGCCCGTGTCAACCCTACGGCGCTGGCGTGAAAAGGAGCGAGATCGAGTTCACGCAGTGGCGTGTGTTACGGGACGTGAACCCCTCGCCTAGGAACACATGTCCCAGGTGCGCGTCACACCGCGCGCACCGGATTTCGACGCGCTCGCCATCCTCGTCCGGGATTCGCTTGACCGCTCCCTCGATCTCCTGGTCGAAGCTCGGCCACCCGCATCGCGCGTCGAACTTGTCGTCGGACCGGTAGAGGGCGGCTCCGCATCGCCGGCACGAGTAGGTGCCGCGGGCCGTCGTGTGCTCGTACTCTCCGCTGAACGGTCGCTCCGTCCCCCGGTGTACGATGACGGCCTCCTCCTGCTTCGTCAACTTTCGCCAGGACGGATCCGCAGCGCGCGCCATGGTCGACCATGTACGCGCCCGTTCATTAGCCCGGCTCACGGGTCGGGCCGCGGGGCTCGACGGGGGAGTCACGAACCCTTCGAAGCGAGGTCGACCCGCGCGAGCACGCGGGCCGCGAGGAACGTGATCATCTTGCTGGGCTTCCCCGGGGTCTCGAGGCCGAACGGGGTCGGCTTCTGGTAGGGATGGGCGCGGTACCACTTGGCCATGCCGCCTTCGACATCCGGGTGGATCGCATCCAGGTTCCATCGGCCGTCGGGTCGCCGCTTCTTCTTGAGCCAAGTGAGCGCGTATCCGAGGCGAGGATCGTTCCCGTAGCCGAGCGCGGTCAGGCAGTCGAGCCCGACCAGCATGTCGTAGTAGTAGTGGAACGGGTAGTGCGTCCGGGACCAGGGTCGGTAGCTCGTGCCCTGCCGGTGGAGCTCGCGCTGGAGAAAGAACTCGGCGCCCCGCTCCACGCACGCTCGCGCGGAGGCCGTCCAGCGGGCCCGGGGCAGCGCGGCGAAGGCGCTGAGGGGTTCCCACGTGTCGAGCAGGCGGCCCGACCCGTAGCACGACCATCCTCCCTTGGGGTCGGCGTCGTCCACCAGCCAGTCGAACGCGCTCCGTACCCGGCGGTCGTCTTCGTAGCCGAACCGCACGAGGGCGCGCGCGGTATTCGCGGTCACGCACACGTGACTGTTCCGGCCGCTGGTACCGAACCCGCCGTCCGGGCGGGCGAAGGCGTTGAGCCAGAGGTCGGAGGAGGGCCGGACCGCATCGTCCTCGCGCGTCACGCCGAGGTCCGCCAGCACGAGAAGTTTCCAGTTGGTCGCGTGGTACTTCGGACCGTACAGGTGGCTCGGGTCGCCCCATGCGTGCTCGGCGTTGCGCTCGGCGAGCAGATCGGCGGCCCAGCCGGTCCGCGTCAGGTTTTGACGGGCGGGCCGAACGATCTTATCGGACGCATTTCGGCCGAGCAGGTCCGTGAGGGCGAGCACCTGCATGGATGGCTGCGACGGCTCGCGCAACCAGTCGAGCACCGATCGGCGGACGGTCATCCGTCCGATGCCATCCAGTCCTTCCATTTGAGGGTCGCCGGAAACCCGTTGTCGGTCCCGCTTTGGCACCTCGAGCTTCGTCGTCTCCCGCGAAACGAGTCCACACGAGGATTGAAGAAGGGGACCCGCAGAGGTTCGCCCCGATGGATCGCGCATACGAGAAGTCGATAGGTACGGCGCTGCTGGCGATCGGTCTCGGCATACTCCTGTTCGGCTTCTACCAGGCGTACGAATACACGCAGTCTCCCCCCTCCGGCACGTACAACGTCGTCCATGCCACCGGCGGGGGCGGTAACGGTTCGTTCAATATCACCTTCAACGGCCGGTTCCTCGAAGCGTTCACGTTCCTCGGCATCGAATACCTTGTCGGTGCCTCCATTCTCAAGGGCGGTTGGAACCTCATTACGCCCAAATCCGAAACGATCCAAGTCCGGGTCAAGCCGAAGTCGCTGCAGGTCGAACCCGTGGGGTACTCCGTACCCCCGACACCCCCGCTGGCAGGCCCTGCGGTCTCCGCGCCGACCGGTGGCGCTCGCCCCCCGGTTCTTCGGGGTCTCCGCCCGGTACCATGCCCTGACATCGGCCGTCGGGGTAACCGAGTGCGCCAAACCGGCGCGAAGGCAACCGTACGGCGTCTCGAGCGTCCCGGCGCTGGGCGCAAGGCTCAATCGGACGTAAGCCCGTGGTCTCCTCGTGTCGGCGACGTTCTGCACGCGGTGCGGTAAGCCCATCCCGGCCAACGGCGCGGTCTGCCCGTCCTGCGGCACGCCGGTCGCCGGGACTCCCGCTACCGCGACCCAGAGCCCGCCCCCGGCACCGGCGGCCCCTCCGCGCACGTGCGTGAATTGCCACGCGCAGATGCGGTGGGTCGGCCACTTCAACCTGCGAACGTTCGGCTTCACGGGCTCGGTGGACTTCCTCACCGGCAGCACCAGCTCGCCCGCCGAGACCGTGCTGCCGTTCAGCCTCTACTACTGCCAGGGCTGCGGGAAGTTCGATTTCTACTATCCCGGCACGTAGGGTCAACGGGCGGCACCCCCCGACCACGGGCGGGTTCGAAGAGGGCCGACGCGAACAACCTCCTCCCGCCCGTGGGGAACATCGCTTATCGTCCCCCGATGGCATTCTCGTCGTAGGAGGTCGACCGTGTCCGTCCCGTCCGATATCAGCGCCGTCCGCCGTAGCCAGTGCGAGTTCCGCGAGGCAAACGCCCGTTGCCTTTTCGTGGACGGCCATCCGGGCTACCACATCTGCGTGCGGCCCCACGGTTCGAACGTCGCCATTCGGGGTTCCGGCGGAGTGCCGGACGCGACGCACATCTGGCGGCCGTCGGGGACCTCCGGAGCGAGCTCCGGCGGGGAAGGCGAGGACACGCGCGGGCTCTGGTCGGACCCTATGATCGATATCCTGGTCGCGGAGATCGCGGCGGCCGGGGCAGTCGCTCCGCGCGACTGGAACGCGAACCTGCCCCGATTGCGGGCGGAGTCGAGCCGGGGCGCGAAGACCCGGCGGTGAGGCCGGCCGCCGAGGACGTGTGTCGGTGTCCGGGCCCCTCGGAGGGGGGCGCCCCCCCACCCGCCCGGTAGCACGGACGTAACCGAGCGCTTTATCCCGCTCCCTCTTTGCCGCTTCCGGATGAGTCTATCACGCGAGACCGTCGACCAGCTCCTCGAGGAGAGCCGGACGCACGACTGCTCGGGGGCCCCCGAGACCTGCGTCCGGATCGTCGCCGTCGCGGACCTGCCGACCCGGTTCGGCGAGTATCAGGTCGTCGCCTTCTGGAACGAGCGGGGCGCGACGTGACCATGCCGCGTTCGTCCACGGCAACGTGTTTGGGCGCGAGAACGTCCTGGTCCGCATCCACTCCGAGTGCCTAACGGGCGACGCGATCGGGTCGCTCCGGTGCGACTGCCGGGACCAGCTGATCGCTTCGCTCGAGAAGATCGGGCGCGAGGAGGCGGGCGTGGTCCTCTACCTACGCCAGGAGGGCCGGGGGATCGGGTTCGCGAACAAGATCAAGGCCTACCAGCTCCAGGACGCGGGGTACGATACGGTCCAGGCGAACGAAGCGCTCGGGTTCCGGCCGGACGAGCGGGACTACGAGGTTGCGGCCCACATGCTCGCGTCGCTCCATGTCGAGTCGATCAGCATCCTCACGAACAACCCCGAGAAGGTGGAGGACCTGCGCCGGCACGGTGTGAAGATCGTCGGACGGATCCCCGTCGTCGTGCCGCCGACGGCGCAGAACCGAGAGTACTTGGAGACGAAGAAGAAGAAGCTCGGACACCTCCTCGACGTCGAGCAGATGGACCAGCTCGTCCACCCGAATGAGGGCGGCTCGAAATAGCGCCCCGAGCCGGGCTCACGCCATGTGGGCTTCGCGGTTGTGCCGTTGCAACGCCGAAATCGAGGAGAGGTGCGCCCCGCAGACGGAGCAGGTGACCCGCTTTGGTCGCTCCGCCGGGGCTCCACCACCGGGTCCTCCGTGCGAGTCGCGGAGGTGCTCCTCGAGGATATCCGGGGAGCGGAACGCCGCCCCGCACTGGGGGCACACCGCCTGGGTCTCGTCGCGTACTCGACGTACGGCACGGCCCCCGAAGGGGAACCTGCGCTATCCTCCTTTCGGGGTGCTTCCTCGAGGAGGAGAGCCGCTCGTTCCGGGGATACCGGGCCCGCCCGCCCGCTCCGCAAGGGAGGAGTGGGGCCGGGCCGAAGGACCGGCGCGTCAGTCGAGGATCTTGGTGGTTTCCTTCGGGCCGCGGAACTCTGCGGCGCGGTGGGAGCCGTCGCAGAACGGTTTCTTCTGGGAGTGGCCGCAGCGGCAAAGGGCCGTGAACACCTTTCCGTCCACCATCACGAGGTTGGGGCCGTTCTCCGTCGACAGGATCTCCACCTTCGGCATACTCTTCTCGGATGGACCCGCCGAGAGATAAGCTGAGGCCGAAGCCCTGTCCACCAGACGACCGGACCACCGTCCGGTGGCCCGTGATTCACGCGTCGGCCCCCGTACGGGCACGGCCGTGCGGAGGGCGGTGGCGCGAACCGGCCTATCGACCCTGAGGTTCGGGTGGCCGCGGATCCGGGGGAATGCTTGAAATCGAGCGCACTATCCGCGTCCGGCCGACAAGGTCGGACCCATGCCGCGAAGCAAGAAACCGAGGTCCCCGCGAATCCCGAAGGTCGCGTTCTTCTCGACGACCCTGGTGGTCGCCGACCGCCGGCGGTCGGTCGCGTGGTATACCGAGACGCTGGGTCTGGACCTCGTGCAGGACATGGGCCACTGGGTCACGGTAGGACGCAAGGGCGGAGGCGGGCTCATCCACCTCTGCGAGACCTCGGAGGTCGGTATACCGGAGCGCCCGGAACCGGGGATCGCCGGAATCGAACTGAAGTTTCCCGGTGACTTCCGGGCCGGCTGCGCCGCGCTCAAGGCCCGCGGGGTAAGATTCGCCTCCCCACCGACGAAGCGACCGTGGGGATGGTTCGCCGGGATCGTCGACCCGGACGGCCACCAGCTCACGATCATGCCCGCCAGCCAGTGAGCTGCGGAAGAGGCCCCCACCGGCCGACCCACGCTCTGATCGCGGCGGGTGTCCGAGTGGACACGGGGGTCTCTAAACCCTAACGGGTTTGGAACCTCCTATTCCGGGCTCAGTTTGCCGCTCCGCGTTGAATCGGACGCGGACGCCCGCGACCATTTCCTGGAGGGAGACCTGGGGTTAGACAACCCTCCTCGTTGAAAAGGGTCGGGTCAGTTGAGAGAGAGGCTTGGGAATACCGAACCTGCCCCTTCCAGGAGTCGATGCCGCACGCGATCAACGAGAAACCTTGAGGGGGGGCTGGACGCACGATTCCATACTTCATTCCCGCGAGCGGGCGCCCGCGTCGGCCGTCGCGGCGCCGACTCGAGGCGCCCCGTGGGCGGATAACTCCCGTACACCGGGGAGCAGGAGCAGGAGGAGGCAGACGAGCACGGTACCCGTCCCCGCAATGAGGTAATCGTCCGTGATTCCGACCACCGAGACGATCACCCCCCCGGCCACCTGGGCAAGCGGGATTGCAGCGAAGCTCACCGATTCGTCGAAGCTGTAGTACCGGCCCAGCATCTCGGGCGGTACGGCTCGCTGGACCCCGGTCATGAACACGGTGTTGGCGACGCCCTCGCCGATGCCGATGGCTGCGTACAGAGGAAGCGCGGCGGTGAACCGCAGCAGGAGGGCCACGAGGATCACGCAGAATCCGGCGGCCCCCGCCGCGGCCACATACGCCGTCGCGAAGCGTCGATCCGCTCGCAGCGGCTTCACGAGGAGTCCACCCGCGGCGACCCCGGCGCTGTTCGCGAGAAGCAGGACTCCGAAGTCGGTCGCCGAGGCGTGGAGGCCCTGAGCCACGTAGACGACTCCGAACATCACGAACAGGCTGTAGAAGAAATTGAGAGCGGTGGAACCGATCGTGAGCTGGAAGAGGGCCGCTCGATCCTGGAGAAATCGAACGCCCTCCCAGAACCCCGCGAGTATACCGGACGCTTCCTTCGATCCCTCGGTCGCCGGAGCGCGAGGCCGGGCTCCCTCTGAGAGGAGGAAGGAGGCCGTGCCGGCGAACGCGAAACCGGCGGCGCCCAGAACGAAGGCGTACGTCAGCCACCCTCCCGATACGAGAAGGCCGCCCACGGGACTTCCCACCATCACCGCGATCATCGTACCGGCCTGTAGGTAGGCGTTGGCGGGGGCGAGCCGCGAAGACGCCACCAGGTCGGGAAGTATCGCGGCGGCGGCGGAGCGCTGGAGGCTCCCGAGGGCCCCGAGGAAGGCGACCGCGACCAGGACCCCGATGAGGTCGATCGCTCGAGATTCGACGAGGAGAGGTAGCACCGCCATCACCCCGGCGGCGCCGAAATACGACAGAGCTAGTGACGTGACCCCGTCGATAGCGATCGACGAGCGTTCCGGCGATGAATCCGAAGGTAATCGTAGGGACGAAGATGGCCAGCCCCACCGCGGCAATAGCGAGAGCGGAGCCCGTGCGCGCATAGACGATCCACAGGACCGCGAGGTATCCGGCGGCGTTTCCAACCGTCGAGAGGACCGAGCCACTACAGAGGAGCGGGAAGTTTCGGCCCCAGGCCGCGCTAGCGGGACGGTCCTTCCCGTCGAACCCCATCGGTCACAGCCCGCTTCGGTTCAGGGTTTCCGGTCGGTGACCGTCGAGGGCGGTTCCGCCCGGAGTATCGGGATTCCTTCGGAGACCAGGAGGTCGGTGTATCGTTCGAGAACCGGTAGGCCCGTGATGTCTTGGATCCACGCCCAGGCTCCGCCGTAGTTCGCCTCCAGGAAGACATACTTCCCATCCGGGCGTCGGATGAGATCGACCCCGGAGAAATAGAGCCCCAGTTGACGGGTGAGCTCGATGATCGCGCGGTTGAGGTGAGCCGGCAGCTCCGTGATCCGGCACTTCCATCGTCGAATGTCGAGGTCCGGACCGTCGGCGGTCTGGGCCACCGGATAGTTCCGCCAATCGTCCGCGGTCTGCGGATCCTCCTGGGAGAGGATCTCCACGGAGAGCACGGAATCTCCGGCGACGTAGGCCCGGATCTCTACGTCCTTCGGAACGTATTCCTGAAGGTAGACGGGTGCGTACCGGACCGAGTTCGGGTCGGCCTCGGCCAGCTTGACAGGGTCGATTCGGGTCGTGAGGATACGGGTGGACGGCACTACGTGGCCCGGGAGCGGGCGAAGCAGGTTGGTCAAGCGCTTGTTCGCCGCCCCGCTCGGAAACCGGCCGACGAACTCCCGTACCTCATCGATCGAATTCGTCACCAGGGTCTCGGGGATGGCCAATCCCAGGGACTGCGCGAGACGGAGCTGGTGGAGTCTCGGATGCCCCGCCGTTCGCACCCACCATGGGTTCACCCAGCGGGCCTGGGGGGTCAGGAAGGCGAGGTTGGCAAGGAAGGCATACCATTCGTCCTCCACCAGTAGGCGCGCCTCGGCGCTCATGCCGGGCACGTTGGCCTGGATCCACGTTGGCCAGTAGGCTACGGCGGTGATCTCCTTGATTCGAATGGACCGGCCTTCAGCCGACTCGAGCGATCCCTCGCAGGAGCTCGGTCCCCCCAGGGTTAGCCTTACCGAGGTCGCCGAGAGGTTCTGCTGGTCGAGTTCGAACGGCTCGACCCCCCGTCGGCGGAGTTCGCGTCCTACGCGGAGGCAGTGTTCCTCCGACCCGTCGCTGATCAGGACGACCACGGGCTTCATGGTCCGCGAGCCACGCCCCCCCGGATGAAAAGGTTGGGCGGCCGGTGTGCGGCCGCCCGTGGGATGGCCGTTTCCTTCAGTCGGGGCCGCTGGGCTCGGTCGCGGAGGTGATCCGGAAGATCTTCCCCCCCGTGAACTCGAGCGGCGTGGCCCAGGTCATTACGAAGGGTTTCGGGCCCTCGTTTTGGTCCATGAATCCCACAGTTCTTTACCCCTAATAAAACTTCCGAAAGTGCGGTTACGTTACGGGTTCGCGGGGGGGGTGAGCAGGCCGACCTCCCCGATTGGCCCGGGACGGAATCCGCGAATTGGAACCGGTCCCTCGACTCCCTTTTGAAACCCACCCTTTTCGGGCGAGACTCAGGTTCGCCTGCCAAAGGATGAGCTGGCGTGACAGAATCCTCCGGCTGGGGCGGAACCAGTGACTCGACCCCGACTATGCCTCGTGAGCCGGCCAACCTCGGTCCTGTGTCGGGCAGAGAATCGGAGTCATCCGGCGGCCGAGGAGGCGTTCAAGGCCGCCGCTGCCCGGATAAGGGACTTGAAGGCTGGCTCGTCAATCTCGTCTCCCTCATGGATGACGATGGCTCGCGTGACGCCCTGAAGGTTGGCGTTGAAGAGGCTCTTCGGGTCTTCGACAGCAGCTCCATCTGCGAAGGTTAGCCTCAGGTGGTCCTTGTACGTCTCGCCGGTGCAAATGATCCCGTTGTGGTACCATACCCGGAATGCCGGCGGGATTCGATGGCTTCTTCCATTTCCGCTCCTCGACGACTTTGGGGTCGGCCTCTTGGATGAGCCGGCGAAGGCGGGCGAGCGTCTCGCCACGCCAATCGGGAAGCTCCTTAGGCCCCGCCTTAAGTGGCTTGGAAGAAGAGTCGGTGCTTCGCTTGGCCCTAGCTTTCATGTTCCCGTCCTGCTCTCCGTAGTTTTCATGTCTTCGGTGTTTGGAGCCACCTCCATACCTCCGGCTCGAACCTCCCGCATCAGCAACCTTGAAGCGGGATCCGCGCGACCGATGATGCGACCACGATCAGCGCGCGGGAGGGGGGAGCGACCGGGCGGTCATCAGGCCGCCACGCTTTCCTTATTCAGCCGCACTTCAACACCGATCCCAACTAGCCGTAATCTCGCATCCGCCGAAGGCGCTGGCGACAGCCATCTGCCGAAACTGCTCTATGGTGTATGCGCGCCGGCGGAGCCGCCCAAGGATCCGCCTCGTCATGAAGGAGCCCAGTCGACTGAGGCGCATCGCGTCCACTTCATCGTGAATCGATGCGTCGGACGCATCCCTTCTCATGTCCTGAATCACTGCCGTGCCGTTCTCACGGAGGACTCGATACATCTCCTGGATTGCCTCGCCCGGCCGACTGAAGTTCTTGAAAGCGGCCTGACAAACCACCAAATCGAAGATTGCCTCGTCAAAGGGCATTCTGGACGCATCGCCCAGCCGGAATGTCACGCTCGCTCCCGCCTGTCGGGCATTCTCCTCCTCGATCTGCACAAACGTTCGGCTGATGTCCAGACCGGTAATCTGGAAACGTCCTAGTCGGGCTAGCTCGATGGAGAAGTATCCTGGACCCGGGGCCACTTCGAGGATGCTGGCTCCATCCGGCAGAGCGGCGGTAAGTAGGGCCGCCTGCTTCCGCCAGTCGTCTATCTGGCTGCCGGAGCGACGCAACTTTGCGTCCCGCCGGGCCACCATTCCCTCCATCGGGAGACCTTTGTACCCTTTCGGTCTAGTAGGGTTCGCGTCCATCTGGTTCGCCCCTCAGATTCGCATCACTCGACACTGGTCTAAACCAAACGCACTCTGGGTGAGCACTACGGGGGAGCGCCCATTCGACTTGACCAAGGTCTCCTAGGACGCGCGCGGTCGATGACCTGCCCGCGATCAGCGAGTGGATTACCTTCCTAAAGGCACACCATTCAGACCACTCCCAGGCGCCTCGTGATGTAGGTCTGATCCCCTACGCAGGTGCAATGCCGTCGGAACCGGTCTGTCCCAGTTGCCACGCGCCGATGGAGTCCGGATCCGTAGCCGCCGAATCCCTAGTCGGAGGGGCCAAGTGGCACAAGTCACGCTCAGTCGTCGCTGTGGGCGGTGAGAAGATCGGAGACTACACCACGGGGGGATTGGTCTGGTTGGATGGGAATCGCTGCGCCAAGTGCCGGGTCCTCCTCCTGAGGGTACTGAGCGGTCCTCTGGAGTTGGCAAGCCACCCCTTTCCGGCAGCGAGATTTGAACGCCCTCTGTGGGTTCGGTTATACTCCGCAGGATCGATCCTTCGCGGGGTCGGCCAATGAATCACGCAAGAAGGGCCGATCACCGGGGGGCTCGACACCGGAATGGGTTTAGACACGAGTGGACACGGGGGGATTTGAACCCCCGACCTCTGCTTTGCGAAAGCAGCGATCTTCCGCTGATCTACGTGCCCACCGGGGTCGAGGGATGGAAGAACTCGTTTAACCCCTTCGGCGGGAGACGCCGTCCGGCCGACCGCACCGGGACCGACGCTACGGCCGGTTCAGCAGGAGTCGGGTGTACCGAACGAGCTCCACGAAGTGCGCGGCGATGAACTTGCGCGTCGCCTCGTCGACCAAACGTCCTTCGGAGTCGAACTTCTTCTCCGCGAACGTCACGAACACTTCGGGGCGGTTGATGGGGAACATGTTCAGGAACACCATCGACTGTCGCAGCTCGGTACTGGGCGCGGGCGCCGCCGAGCTGGCCGACGGAAGCGCTCAGGATCCCGGCCGGCTTTCCGTTCCAGGCACTGTCGTTGTACGGGCGCGACAACCAGTCGAGCACGTTCTTCTCCGCCGCCGAGAGCCCGTAGTTGTGCTCGTTGACCGAGAAGACGACCGCGTCCGCCGCTTTCACCCGCTCCTTTAGGCGGCGCACCGGCTCGGGCGGGTTCGCGTCCTCGTCCTGGTTGAACACGGGAAATCCGGCGATCTCGCCGATCTCAAAGCGAGTCCCCGACGGCACGAGCTCCTGGGCCGCCTTGAGGAGCCCCGAGCTGTAGGCGTTCCGACGAAGGCTACCAGGGATCCCGATCAGGGTCAGGTCCGACATCCAGGGCCTCGTCCGTGGACATTCGGTTCTCGTGCTTAAGTTCCGAGCGACGGCGGCGCCAGCAGGTGGCGGGGGCGTTCCACGCCTACGCGGCCGCCGGGACGGTTCCGGGGCGCCCCGACTCGGCCGGGAGCGGGGCGGAGCTCTTCTTCGCGCTCGGGGCAGGCGGCGACGGGACCGCGGGCGGAGGAGACTGTCCGCCGCCGCCCTTCGAGGACGCCGCTCGCCGGGGGAGGATCAGGCTGTGCGCCTCCGAATCGTACCGGAAAAGGTCCGGCGTACCGCCCCCAGTTGACGATGTTCTGGACGGCGTCGTCCGCGCGGGCGGTGGTGAAGGAGAAGATCTGGGAGAGCTCCTCGTCCGTGAGGCGGTGGTTCGGGGAGTTCTCGAGCGCCCGCAGGAGGGTCTTGAACAGCGTCGTCTGCTTCAGTTGCTCGCGCAGGAGCGCCTTCCGCTCACGGATGGACGCCGCCACGAACTTCCGTCCCATGTCGGTGAAGGTCGCCCGTCCGTCCACGACCTTGACGAGGCCCAGGACCTCGGAGTACTCGAGAGCCGGGAAGATCTCGTCGATCTCAAGGTCGAGATCGCGCGCGAGGAGCGCGACGTCCTCCGAGCCCTTGTGCGAGTCGAGGAGCACCAGAAGACCGAACATCTCGGTCGGGTTGCACTTGGGATAACTGGTCGGCACGGCGGTCCCTACGGGGATACCCTCCTTCTCACAAACGCTCCACTATAAGGTTTGTCAAACCGCCGCGGACCCCTCCGGGACGGCTCCTCCGTTCGGGAGCGTTCCGGGCTGCGTGATGAGCGAATAGACCTTGTCGGTGAGGTCGTAGAACGCCTGGGATTTCCGGTCGCGCGGACGCGGGAGATCGACCGGGACCACGGCGAGCACGCGGCCCGGCCGGCGCGAGAGCACGACGATCCGGTCCGCAAGCTGGATCGCCTCCTCGATGTTGTGCGTGACGAGGAGGACCGCGTCGGGAGGAAGCTGCGGGTCGCGCCAGAGCTGGAGGATCTCCTCCCGAAGGCTCTCCGCTGTCAGGGCGTCCAGGGCACTGAACGGCTCGTCCATGAGGAGGACCTCGGGCTCGACTGCCAGCGCCCGGGCGAGCCCGACCCGCTGGCGCATCCCGCCCGAGAGCTCTCGGGGGTACGCTTCCTGGAAGCCATCGAGACCCGTGACCGAGACGTACCGCTCGACCTGCGCCGCCATCCGCTCTTTGTCCCATCCGAGCGCCTCCAGGCCGAACCCGACGTTCTGCGAGACCGTGAGCCACGGGAACAGCGCGAAGTTCTGGAACACCATCGCCATGTGGCCGCAGACGGTGTCCACGCCCTTGTCGTGGAACCTGATCTGGCCCGCCGTGGGCCGGTCCAGGCCCTGGATGAGGCGCAGGAGCGTCGACTTGCCGCAGCCGGACGGCCCGACGATCGCGAGGAAGTCCGCGTCCTTCACCTCGAAGGAGACGTCCTTCATGATGGAGATCGAGCCGTGGCCGGTCGCGAACGACTTGTCGACGTGCTGGACCTGGATGATCGACATCGCCGAGCCGGGAGCCCCTCAGTCGAAGCGGAACCGCTCGACCGCCCGGCGGTAGAGGGGCTTCCATAAGAGTTCGTTGATGGCGATGACGGTCGCGACCAGCGTCAGCAGGGCGGACACCATCAGCGGTAGCCCGTTCGGCTCGACATAGCCGATGTCGATCTGCTGGCCGAGACCGAGTATGCTGAGGGTGTGGGAGGAGTTGACGCTCAGGTACTCGGCGACGATGAGCGTGTTCCAGCCGCCCCCGAAGGCGGTGATCGAACCGGTGACGAGCGCGGGAAAGACCCCGGGGAAGAGCACGCGCTGGAAGAATCGGCGGCCCCGGACCCCGAACGCGCGCGCCGCCTCCTCGAGGTCCGGCGGCAGCGACCGGACCCCGGAGAGGAGGTTGAAGAAGAGGTACCACAGCATTCCGGTCATCAGCATCAGGATCGCGACCCCGTTCGGTCCAAGGTCCGGGATGAGCACGAAGATGATCGCCGGGAAGAGCGCGGTCGCCGGGAACGATGCGATCACCTCCACCGCCGGGAGCCCGACGTGGGCGGCGCGACGGTTCCGCGCGATGTGGACGGCGAGCGGGAACGCGATCGCGAGGCAGAGCGCGTACGCCGCGACGACGCGGAGCGTGGACGCACCGGCCGCCTCGGGCAGTTGAAGGATCTGTCGTCCGACCGACGGGGGTATCGGCCCGGAATAGACGTGGTAGACCGCCACGACCATCGCGATCAGCATCAGCCAGACGACGATCAGGATCGAGCCGACCGCGAGGTAGGACGCGGCGCTTCGACGGAATGCGCTCGGCCGTCGGCTCGGCCAGATCCGTATCGCGGCGAGCTGGACGAGCGGGGTGCTCAACCGGGAGACCCCCGACCGGACCCCGCGTGTCACGTACGACGCCGCGCGGCGGAACCGTCCCCGTGCGTCGGTTCCGCCGACGATCTCGCCTTCGCCGGACGGGGTTTGGTCGTAGCGGTACCTCTGGGCGCGGCGACCGAGCGGCCGCCAGACGAGGAAATCCAAGGCCACGATGACTAGGACAAGGGCGATGATACCCGCGAGGAACTTGTCGGTGTTGCCGGCGGCCGCCGAGTACGAGAGGTAGCTCCCGATCCCCGGCAGACCGGCGCGGTTGGTGGTGAAGATCTCGGCCTCGACCAGGAAGAACCACCCGCCCGTCCAGGAGAGGACCGAGTTGTAGACGAGCCGGTTGATCGTGGCGGGGAAGAGCACGCGTCGGAACTTGAGAAAGCCGCGCAGGCCGAACGTGTCCGACGCTTCGCGCAGCTCGGTCGGGAGGGTCTTCAGCGATTCGTAGACGCCGAAGACCATGTTCCAGGACATCGAGGTGAAGATGAGGAAGATTGCCGCGAGGTTGGGCCCGATGAACATCGGTCCCGGAAGGCTCAGGAACAAAACGATCACGACGGGGAAGAATCCGAGGATCGGGACGGACTGGAGAATGTCGAGGACCGGAATCATCACGCGCTCGCTCGTGCGGCGGGTGGCGGCGTAGTAGCCGTACCCCAACGCGAACAGAAGGGAAAGGGCGTACGCCGCGCACATCCGGAAGAACGAGTAGGTCACGTCGATGCCGGCGGTCGGGAGGTACAGAGCGACCTGACGCAACGAAGCGTCCGGGGCGACGGTGGCGGTGACGACGACCGCGAGCGGGAGCGCGACGTAGATCGCGGCCGACCGGATCTTGGACCCGCGGAAGATGTCGCGCGTGGGCGGACGGGCCGGGGGACGGAGCGCGTCGCGGTAGGTCCGACCGAGTCGGGGGGGCCCGTCCCGAAAGGTGGGGTGCCCGCCGGTTCCGTCATGCGACCTCCCCGGCCGGGACCGACGGCCGACCTCGCCCGACTATTTGTGCCGGAGGGTGAAACTTTGCAAAGAACGAGGCCGTCCGACCGGTGCGAACGGCCCGCGCGACAACGTTTATCAACGCCCCGACGCTGGGAGCGTCCGTAGCCCCGTGGTGTAGTGGCCAATCATGCGAGACTCTGGATCTCGCGACGCAGGTTCGAACGCCGCGGGTGTCGAACCTCCCGCCGGCCGGAACTCCTCCGGGGCTACTTCTCCGTTCACGTCGTACTTACGGTGCGGGGGTGCTCCAGCTCGGCCAATCCGCCGCCGTTTGTCGGCGGGGCCACCGAGGCAGGGCTTAGGACCCTGTTGCCTAGGGCATTCGCCGGTTCAAAGGGTCGGCCGGTCGGGTTGATCGGCCGCCGGGAACTCCGGCCCCCCGCATTCCCCTCCGACGCCGCTCGGTGGGCGCGGTGAGCGGCGCGATCCTCCCGACCTCACCGGAAACCGTCCTCGGCCTCACTCCGGCCGGGGCCGACGCCCTGCTCACCGAACTCGAGCAACTGGTTCCCCGGCACCCGCCGTTCGTCACGATCGGGGCGAGCGACCTCGAGCGGGCGGTCGTCTTCGGGGATACGCACGGGGATTGGCCCTCCACCCGGGAGGTCGTCGCGCGGTTCGAGTCCGGGGGGCCGCGGACCGTCCTGGTCGGGCTCGGAGACTACGTCGATCGCGTTCCCCCAGACTGCGGTGCCGGTTCGGTTGCGAACGCGATCTTCCTCCTGTCGGCCGCCGCCCGCACCCCGAACCGCGTGTTCCTCCTCCAGGGGAACCACGAGACCGCGCGACGGATCGGAGTTCGACCCCACGACCTCCCCGGCGAGATCGTACCGGCTCTGGGGTCCCGGACCCGGGCGGTACGAGCGCCTGATGGGATTGCTGGAGCGGGGGCCGATCGCCGCCACCACATCGAGCGGGGTCTACCTTGCGCACGCGGGGTTCCCGCGTGCGTCTGCCCGGCCCACCCTGGACCCGTGTCTTCGACCGCGTCGACGACCACGTTCTCGCGGAGGTCGTATGGGCCGAGTGCGAGGCCTCCCGAAATCGTCGCGGGGCCGCCGACCCGTGGGGACCTGACGACCTCGACCGGTTCCTGGGAGGGACCGGACTGTCGGTCCTGCTCCGGGGTCACGACCCGGACCTCGCGGGGCAACGCCTCTACGCGGACCGGGCCGTAACGCTCCACACCACCCGGTACTTCCAGCAGTACGGCGGGGTCCTCGTGGGGGAGGTCCCGCTCCGTAGGACCGTTCGTTCCGCCGCCGACGTGGCGATCGCCCACCTGTCGACCGAGGGCCGGACCTTTCCGCCCCCGAGGCAGCCGTCCGACCGTCGGGCGGATTGAAACGGGATGCGAGGCGCCGCTCGGGCGCCCGCCGTCACGGCGGCGTGGGGGGGCCGAAGAGCGCCGCTTCCGCCGCGATCACGCCGGCCGGGCGGTCCGCCTCGACATACCGCGCCAACCGCTCGCGATTGACTTCGAAGAACGCGGGGCCTCCCGCGAAGCCCTCCAGGAGCTGGACGGCTTGTTCCGACGCCCCGAGCACGTAGAGCGCGGCGGCCAGGGCCTCGGCCGTGTTGAGCTCGGCCAACCGCCCGAAATGCTGCGGGTTGGTCGCCAGCAGGAACGGGAGCCGACGGTGCCCCTTGCCGCCGGGGGGACCGCGCCGACCGGGAGCTCGCCTCGTCCCGCGAGCCGATTCCAGGAGCAGTCGATCGCCACAACGCCGGCCTTGCGGGCGCCCGGACGATCCGCCGCCGAGAGCGGGACCGGGGAGTGGGGGTCCAGCACGAGCGCGCCCGGCCGCAGCTCCTGCGCGTAGCGGAGCTCCCGGGCCAATCCGCGCGCGAGCAGTTTTCGGCCCGTGCAGGCCCGGGGGTGGTCCTCGCCCGCGACGACCAGCCAGAGACGGATGCCGGCGTCAGGTCGGGGGCTGCGCGTACTCCCGGAGGATCGCATGGAGGTCGCGGGTCAGCCGGAGCGCATCGGCCTTGGGGCGCTGCCAGAGGTTGCGGCCGAAGATGATCCCCGTGGCCCCTGCGTGCATCGAGGAGCGGACCTTCTCCAGGAGCACGGCGTCGCCGACCTTCTCCCCGCCGGACACAAGGACGAGGGCGCGGCCCGCGCTCTCCACGACCTTGCGGAACGACTCTTCGGGGGAGAGGCGGAGCGTGTTGTACGGCGCCGGGCTCTCCGAGTCCTTCTCGGAGGGGACGGGATAGTTCACCTTCACGATGTCCGCGCCGAGCTCGAGGGCAACGCGGGCCGCGTAGTCGATGGCGTAGAGGCTCTCCTTCCCGCCGCGCTTCGAGACCGCCTCGCCGCGCGGGTAGGCCCATACGATGATCGGCATCCCCAGGCGCTCGGCGTCACGACGGACCTCCAGGAACTGGCGGAAGTCCCGGTCCTGCGCGGGGGATCCGACGTAGACGGTGTACCCGACCGCGTCCGCTCCCAACCGAACGGCGTCCTCGACCGTCCCCGTGAGCGCGCTGAACGCTTGGGAATCGGACGGGATCGAGGTCTTGCCGTTGAGCTTGAGGATGAGGGGAACGTCGCCCGCGAACTCGTCGTAGTACTTCTCCGCGAGACCGACATGGAGCGCGATCGCGCTGAACCGCCCCTCCCGCGCGAGCTCGTACTGGTAGCGGGGATCGAGCGATGCCGGATTGTCGAAGAAGTCGACCGGTCCGTGCTCCAGCCCCTGGTCGATCGGGAGGACCAGGAGGGTGCCACCGCCGGGTCCGTGACCGTAGAGGAGCCGCTTCAGCCGGGTCTTCTTGCCGGAGGACAGGCCCAGCGACGCGAACGACGGGCGAAGGCGGCGCTCGCCGGTAGGCGGCGCGGGCGCCGCGGTACCGTGCGCGGTGGACGCGCGCGAGGTCGTATCGCTCATCGTGCGTCGGACGAGAACCCGCGCTCGCGATTTAACGGTTGGTGCCGAGAAGCCGTCGGGGGCCGCCTTTCACCCGTTGAGAACGTTTTATCGGGGCCGGCCGCGCTGCTCCTGAGTCCGGTCGCTGCGGACCCGAACGATGCGCCCGCGGATCATCATCCTCGCAACGATCGCCCTCAACGCCGTCCTGTTCATCGGAAACCTGGCGGTCGCGATCGCCTCGGGGAGCCGCACCGTCCTGTCGCAGGCCATCTACACCGTGACCGACCTGATCGGTGGGCTGTTCCTGCTCTGGGGGCTGTACGTCTCGCGGCGCCCGCCCGACCACGAGCACCCGTTCGGGTTCGGCAAGGAGCGGTACTTCTGGGCGTTCGTCTCGACGGTCGTCACGTTCACCGCCGCCGGGATCGTCGCGCTCGTGACCGGGATCGGGCAGATCGTGGCCCCCGCGCCCGTGACCCACCTCAGCGAAGGGCTCGGGATCGTCGGGGCGACCCTCGCGGCGAGCATGGCCGGGGTCTGGGTGACGTTGCGGGAGCTCCGACTGTCGCGCCAGACGCTCCAGACGCTCCTCGAGTCGTCCAACCAGGGTCTCAAGTCGATCTTCTACCAGGACCTGGTCACGATCCTCGGGTCGGTGGTCGCGTTCGCCGGGCTCCTGGTCGTCTATCGCACGGGCGATTACCGCGTGGACGGGACCGTCGCCGCGTTCGAAGGGTTCCTGCTGGTCGTTACCGGCCTCGTGCTCACGGCGGAGAGCCGGGAATATCTCATCGGCCGTGCGCTCGCGCCCGAGGTCGCGCAGGACATGCTCGGGCTCGTGGAACGCGACCCCCGGGTCTTCCGGGTCCGGTCGCTCCAGTCGATGCAGCTCGGGCCGGACGATGCGCTCCTCGCCCTGCGGATCAACTTCCACGATGGGCTGACGACCGACCAGCTGGAGCGGGCGATCGACCAGCTGACGCAGACCCTGACCTCCACGTACCCGGTCCTACGCCACGTGATCATCGAACCGGAATCGTAGCCCGGCGTGCCTCGACCCATCGCACGGCCGTGAGGGCCCCGAGAACGGCCGTGATCGAGCCGAAGAACAGGTAGATCCCCAGGTTGCCGAGGTGCGCGACCAGAGTCGTGGAGGCGATCAACCCCACGAACATTCCGAGGGAGATCGTGAGCGAGTAGATCGCCATCGTCGTCGCCCGGCTCAGGGACGCCGCGAGGTCGGCGAGCGCGGCCAGCGCGGCGGGGCCGTACGTCAGCGCCAGAAGCACGCTCGCCCCGATACCGACGAGAAGAGGCGCCCGGGAGCCGCGCCGGGTACGCGGTGAGCAGGGCGGCGAAGAGCATCACGAGCCCGAAGCCGACCGCGCCCACCGTCATCATCGTCGTGCGCCCCCGCCGGTCCGCGAGGCGTCCGAAGTACGGTTGCGTGATGATCGAACAGGCCCCCGGCGGTGGCGATCGCGAGGGCGAAGTACCCCGGCGCCACCCCGACGCCGGTCGCTGCCGGCAGGAGGAAGATGAGCGCCGTCCCGATGAACGCGTAGATCGCCATCCACGGCAGGGTGACGACGAGCACGTTCCCGCGGAAGGCGCTCCGCACGACCTCGCGGACGGAGAACGAAGCGGACCGGCTCGCGTGACGGATCCCCCGCACGAGCCGGCTCGCGACCGCGAGACCGACGGCGAGGACGACCGCGCCGCCGACGAACACCAGCCCGAGGTCGTGTCCCGGGAGGAGCGCCCCGACCCCGATTCCGAACGCGTACCCCGCGATCCAGCCGAACAGGTTCATCGCATCGAACCGGCCCATCTCGTAGCCGCGCTCCCCGTTCCGGCCTGGTCCCCGACCACCGCGAGGCTCGCCGCCAGGATGGCGCCGCTGGCCATGCCGAACAATAGGTTGGCGGCCCCGATCGCCACCACGGAACGGGTGGACGAGATTGTGAGCAGGAGGACCGCCGCTCCCGCCATACCGCCGAACAGGACGGGGAACCGCCCCCAACGGTCGGCCGCGACCCCCGAGAAGAGGACGGTCGAGAACTCGCCGACCGGGGCGAGCGCGCTGACGATCCCGGCCGTTCCGAGGTCGCTCGGGTTCGTGGCCTGGGTGTGGCCCGTCAGGTAGGTGTAGAAGACCGCGAGGGTGATGCCGAACCCGAACCGCACGAAAAACGTCGCGACCAGGACCGCGAGCAGCGGGCGGCTGAGACCGGGGCGAGCGGGGTCGGTCGCCTCGGCCACGTCGCCGCCGTCAGGCCTCGTCCGGGGGCCGCTCGATCAGCTCGATCCAGACCTCGTTCGGGTCGAGCACGAACGCGATGCGCGCCGAGCCGCCGGCCAGGCGGTACGGCTCCTTGGCGACGCGGACGTTCTTGGCGCGGGCCTTGACGCAGGAAGAGGTCGAGGTCCGGCACCTCGAACGCCAGATGGTCGAGCTGCTCGCCGGGCTCGAACCCTTCCTTCCCGTCCCAGTGGGTGAACTCGACCCTCGCGCCGCTCGACGGGTCGCGGACGAACGCGATCTCCGCCTTGTTCTCCGGGATCGGACGTCGGCGCTCGAACTCCAGCCCGAGCACCTCGGTGTAGAACGCGATGCTCTCGTCCATGTTCCGGACGGTGATCGAGGTGTGGAGGAACTTCATCGGGCCCGGTCCGACGAACGACCTGGGGATACAAAACGGTCGGGTCCGGTCACGGGTGCCCGTAGACGCTGCGGACGGGGGAGGTCCCGGGTTTCCAATCCCCGTCGATCCGCACGAACCCGACCCGCTCGAACTGGAGGATGTCCCTGGGGTGCGCCTCGCCGACGGCCCGCTCGGCGAACCCGAGCGTATGCTCCCCCTCGATCCCCAGGATGTCGACCGCGACCGCGCCGTCGCGGCCGACCCACTGCAGGCGCGGCAGCTTCCGATTCTCGCGGGTCGTGAACTCGGCGTGCACGGCCGCGGGCGCCTCCGGCACGGCGGCCGGGAGGCGGATGTTGACGAGGTCCTTCAACCGGACCTCTTCGCCGAGGTGGGCGAGCACGTCCTTCCGGGCGAGGTAGAACGACGGACCCGCCCGCACGGACCGCTCGCCCAGCTCGAGGCGATCCGGGTGGTTGGGGAGAGGCACGGAACCGAGGTCGAACGGATACCCCTCGACATCGACCGGGACCGGGTCGTGGACGTAGGCCCGGCGGGGGGTGGTCGCGTCGATCCGTTTTCGGTTCTCGGAGTACAGGGTCTCCGCCGCGACCTCGATGTCGGCCAGCGAGAGGCCGAAGGAGAGGATGAACGACCGTAGGGCCTCCATGGAGATGCCGCGCCGATCCAGCGAGCGAAGCGACCAGGTCCGGGGATCCGCCCAGCCGTCGTAGAGCCCGCTGCGGATCTCGCGGTTCGCCTTGCTCTTCGCCACCTTCGCCTCCCGGACGCGCAGGAGCCCCCAGTGGAGGAACGGCGGGCCGGTGATCCCGAGCAGGTCCCAGATGTACCGCTGCATCCGGTCTTCGATGACCAGTTCCTTCCCCCGGAGGACGTGGGTGACGCCGAGCTCGATGTCGTCGACGGCCCAGGAGAACTCGAGCATCGGCCAGACGCTGTACTTCCGTCCCACGCGCGGGTGGTCTAGGTCGCTGATGCGGAACAGGACCCGGTCGCGGAACGCCGGATCCGGGTCCGCAAGGTCGGTCCGGAGCCGAAGGACGGCCTCCCCCGGCCCGTAGGCGTTGCCCAGCATCCGCTCCCACTCGACCAGCGTCTCGGCCGGTGTCTGGGCGCGCTCCGGGCAGGCGGTCCCGCTCGCCCGACTTTCCCGCAACGCCTCCGCGGGGCACCGGCAAACGTACGCCCCGCCTTTCTCGATCACCCGGCGGGCCCACGGGTACTGGGCCTCGACACGGTCCGACTTGTATAGCACCTGGTCCGGCCGGACCCCCGCCAGCTCGCAGTCCCCGAGGATCAGGTCGAAGAACTCGGTCTCGACCCTCTTCTCGGCAGAGCCGATGGTGTCGTCGAACACGAGGAGGAACTTGCCGTGGTAGCGCTGTCGGTAGTGGTCGTGGATGTACAGCGGGCGACCGTGCCCGATGTGCAGCACTCCGTTGGGGAACGGGGCGATGCGCATGACGACCTCACCGTCGATCGCGCCGGGGAGGTCGGGGAAAATGCCGCCCTCGGATCGCTCCGGCGCCGCCCGCCCCGCTTCCGGACCACCGAGCCGGTCCGAACCGGTCCGAGAGCTCGGGGGTGGGCACCCCTTCCAGCGACGCCACGAAGTCAGAGACGAGCGTCCGGACCTCGTCCGCCCGCGCGCGCAGCGACGGATCCGTGGCCAGGAGGCGCCCGACGACGGCCGCGGTCTTTGCGGCCCCGTCGTGGGCGACGGCGTTCTCGAGCGCCGCGCGCTGCGCGCGGAGAACGACCTCGGGAGAGAGGGTCACGCCCCCGCGACCCGGGGGCGGGTTATAGGGGTTCGCGGGGGCGGGACGCCGAAGGAGCCGACTCCCGGGGACCCCGACCTTGCATCGCCTGGCCCACGGCCTCGGCGAGCGTGAGCTCGCCACGGAGGACACGGTGGGCGGAGCTGCGCGAGATCGTGAGGCGGCCCCCGCTGCCCTCGCGGCTCAGCCGCTGGAGGTTCGAGATCTCGCCGGGAGTGAACGAGGTCGTGAGGACGTCGCGTACGGGGGTCCCGCGCGACCGGGCGATCGAGCGCGCGGCGAGCGCGTCCCGGGGGCGACGGCGGCCCCGCGGGGTAGTTCCGTTCTCGTCCACGAGTTCCACCGTGCGCTGCCGCGCCAGCAGCGAATTCACGACGCGGTTGCGGGCCGGCGGATCCCCCGATCCGACCCGGAACAGGACGTGGCGCGACGGGAACCAGTGGCGCAGTTGCGCGGCCAGTGCACCGGCGGACTCGGGGCCTTCCAGGTTCCCTTCGCCGATGCACGCGCCCCCCGCCAGGATCGAGAACCCCGGCCGGGGTCCGGGATCGATGCCGACGACCATCGGCTCGGCCGGGTCCGAACTGCCCAGCCCGTGGGCGATCGCCGCCGCCAGAGCGTGACGGTCGACGCCCTCGGCGACCGTGAGGACGTGCGGGTGGTCGATCAGCGCCCGCTCCTCCGCCGAGGTCAGGACGACCGCCACACGGTCGGGGATGCGGTCCCCGGGAAGCAGGCTCACCGAAGGAAGTCGTCGCTCTCGAAGGAATCCCGCGAGCTCGTGGTACAAGCTCGGGTCGCTGGTGATGAGCGCGACCGACCGGTTTCTCACCGAGTTACCTTACGGTGTTATACCGAATTAACCTTGCCCCCGCCATGCCCACGTGCCTCCACTGCGGGGAGCTCGGCCCCGAGGGTGCGCTCTTCTGCCCCAAGTGCGGCTATACGCTCCCGCAGAGCGATTCCTCGGGAGCCCTCCCGCGACCCGGTACGCCGATCCCAGCGACCCGTACCGCCGCGCCGGGAGTCCCGGCCCCCCTTCCCCCGATCCCTCCCCGATACGTCCCCGTCGCCCCTCCGGGCGCGTACGCGGCGCCGGTCGCCGCCGTCCCCGGGGCGGTGGGACCGATCGCGCCCCCACGGTTCGCCAAATACTGCGTCCGGTGCGGGACCGTGATCGCGCAACCGGCCGTCTACTGCCCCGTATGTCAGCAACCGCAGCCGTGAAAAGGGGCGGCCGTCGCGGCCGAAAAACCGGTCCGATGGTTCGGATCGCCGGCGAGCGTATTGCGGACCTCTTCGCGCTCGCAGAGACGGAGTCGGCCCGACCGCACCCCGAGCTCGCGAACCGGTACGTTGCCCTTGCCCGGAAAATTGGCATGCGCTACAATGTACGGCTGCTCCGCGAGTACCGCGAGCTCTACTGCCGCAGCTGCTCCGCCTTCTGGGTCGAGGGCCGGAATGTCCGAACGCGTCTGCGCGCCGGCGTGAGGGTCCGAACCTGCCTCGCCTGCGGACGGGAACGGAGGACTCGGCTGCGCCCTTCCCCGGCCCCCGGGATCTCGCCGCTGCCCGTTGGGCCCAGCCCGGTTCCCCGCGAAGAGGCGAGCGTCGCCGAGATCGAACTGGAGACTCCGGAGGAGCCCGACGAGGACGAGGAATCGGAAGAAGGATAACCCTCCTCTCGCCTGCGCTTGCCGCGCCGGGGTGGCCGAGCGGCCAAAGGCGGCAGACTCAAGATCTGCTCTCGCAGGAGTTCCCAGGTTCGAATCCTGGCCCCGGCAGCTGACTGTTCGACGGCGCTCACTCCTCCTTGACAGTCACAAGGCACGGCAGTGTCATCGTGGCGGCAATGCCGGGAATCGATCGCAGTCCGTCGATCACCAAGCTCCCGATCCGTTCTAGACTGGGTCCACGAACCTTCAGCAGTAGATCCCATTCCCCGGCGATTATCTGCACCTCATGCACTCCGGAAACTCGCCCGATTTCCCGGGCCAACGATCGCTGGGTAACCCTTCCGGACCGCTCGAACCGGACGAGGACGTAAGCTCGGACGCTCTCGCCCATTAGGGACGGGTCGATCTGCACGGTGAACCTTCGAATCACTCTCCGCGCCCGAAGGCGTCGGAGCCGGTCCACGAGCGTTACGCGCGGAATCCCGAGACGACGGGACAGCTCGGCCAAGGGGACCCGTGCGTCCTCCCTAAGTGCCTCGAGCAGCCGCCGGTCCGTCGCATCCATATCCGACATTATGTCGATATTATAGCGTTTATTGCTCATATTTAGTCAATATTACGGTCATACATTCGGCATATTTATCCTGCCCGACCCCTTGGCTCGGGGCGATGACCGCCTTCCATGTCTCCGCCCCACGCCCTTCGGCGTACGAGGTCGAGAGCGCCCCAACGGACCCCGTGGAGCGCGCCCTCGATCACTTGGAAGACCCGACCGTCCGTGACGCGGTCGCGGTGGGCTCCGAAGTGCGGCACCGGCTTGGCCGGTTTCTTCACGCCCGGCGATTTGTTGAGGTCGCCCCGGTCATCGTAGCCCCCGTCACCGACCCGCTAAACCACCCCGTCTACGACCCGCGAATCGACTACTACGGCCATTCGTTCCAGCTTACCCGCTCGATGATCTTCCACAAGCAGCTGGCACTCCGGGCCTTCCCTTGGGTTTACTGCTTTTCGCCCAACCTGCGATTCGAGCCCGTGGACCGTCAGGGCACGGGGCGTCATCTCGTCGAGTTTACCCAGCTCGACCTTGAGATGCGGGGCACCTCCCGGGAGGGTGCGATCGCGCTAGGGGAAGGTCTTCTGACCGACCTCGTCCGAGGAATCGGGGCGCGGTGTGCTCCTGAGCTCCGGCGACTGGGGCGGCGCCTTCCCAACCTTGCGCCTCCCTTTCCCCAGATCGCTTGGGGGACGGCTCGAGGAAAGTGGGGCCCGAATTTCGAGGCGGAGCTCTCCAAGGCTAGCCGGGCACCGGTTTGGCTCGTCGACATTCCACTTGCCGAGCGCGAGTTCTACGATCTCGAAGACCCGAAGCATCCGGGGATTCTGCGAGACATGGACCTGATCTATCCGGAAGGGTTCGGAGAGGCCCTATCGGGCGGCGAGCGAGAGTACACGCTGGAGGCGATCCTTCGGCGCATCGACGCGAAGGGGCAGCGACCCGAGGAGTTCCGTTGGTACCTCGAGTCGGCCCGGCGGGGACTCTTCCCGTCGGCCGGTTTCGGCATCGGTCTCGAAAGGCTGGTTCGATGGCTCTGCGGCCTCAAGGATGTTGCCGACGCGTCTCTCTTTCCGAAGCGAATCGGGGAGTGGTCGCTCTGACGGGCGATGGACCGTCTTCTCCCCCCTAGTCGGGGGACGCGTCCCAACCCTGCCCGAAATTGGCGTCTCCCGGACCCGAACGAACTGTTCCACTCCTTACCCCGGCATGAGAAATTCTTTGCTGTGTCCCCCTCCGGCTCCACCTTTGCAAGGGGATAGGTTTCCAGACGACGGGGTGGGTTGTCCCCCGAGTGCCCCACGTGCTACCCGCGGTCGGTCATACCGTGTGCGTTTCCGCTCAACTTGTGATTGTCGACTCGAGTCGAGGGGATTCTCCGCGGTCAGGGGAGTCGCCGCATCGTCCTCCCGAGCGCGAGCGCCCGCGCACGCAACGTGTTATTGGCGTCGTTCACGCACTTGGACAGCGGCGGCCACGGGCTCCCGAATCGCCTCCCAGCACAATCGAACGGGCGGCCGTCTCACAACGCCACAAGACCGACCTGGCGACTCGACGATTCGGAAGATTCTGGTTGGTGGGGAGTGCCCCTCCGAACGATGGCGGCACAGATCCTCACGAGCTTACGAGCGGCGGCCACCGGCCCGTCATTGGCCGCTCCTCGTCGGACGACCCGGCGAGCGACTCGCGAGACATCTCCCTTCCCCTCTCTCATATGCGGTTCTGCTCCCGCGGAATTCGAGAATCGAGGTACCGGAGAATCGCGATCGCGGGCAGTGCAGGTGTCGCGAGAATTCCCCAGGTTACTAGCGGGTGGGCCGCAAAGGTCAGCGCCACCCCGGCGAGGATCGGAGCAAAGATTTGCCCAACTGACGACGCCGTGGTAATGGCTCCCGAGTAGGTGCCTCGTGAGTCCTTCGGAGCGATGTTGAGGGGGAGTGTGAAAAGGGGGAGGAAGACCATGCACTCACCGATGGTCGATACGACGATCACGACAATGAAGACCAACACGACTTCTACCCGAACCTCCGCGTCGAGACCGATCGCGAGGAACGAGAGTGCGTAGACCACCGCCCCCCAGATTCCCACGCGCGTGTGAAGACGCCCGGTGAGCGCCGTGGTGAGCGGAACTTGGCCCACTACGGGGATCAGCCCGTTCACCCCCAGAGCCACACCAAGGATTGCGAAGGGGATCCCCAGGTAGATGAGACCAAATGTTGAAAATGCGAAAAATATTTGGTACAGCATCAGCAAAATCAGCGTCGACGCGAGAATAACCAGGAAAAGGGTTCGGTCGTGCCAGATCGGCCGGAAGGATGAGTATATTCTTTGTCTCATCTGACGGAGGAGACTCGGACTTGGATCTCCCGTCGAAGCCGATGTTTCTTTCTCTCTCCGGACGATCGAGCGATCCCAAGCTGAGGGCATCAACCAAACCGCGTTCACCGCCGCCGCCGCGCCGACTATAATCGCGGCAAGCGCGCTGAGCTGCCCATATTCAATGAACGTCAACAGAACGCCGGCCAACGCCACGCTTCCGAACCCTCCAAGGTTGCTCCCCACGCGAACCCAGGATAGGGCCTTCGCCCGGGTCCCGATGTCGGTGGAATCGCGGACGTAGGCATACGTCGAAGGACTGCCAATTATACCGAAGGACCTGGCCAACAGGAGCCCGCCCAAGACCACTAGGAGGGAACCAATGGTGAAACCCCAGGCTAGGATCCCGAGCCCGGCCGCTTCTCCCGCGAGAGTGGTAACAATCATGCGACGTCGACCAAACCAGTCGGAGAACCCGCCTCCGATTTGCGATAGTGGGAGTGTTACGAGCGCGACGACTGCGAAGTCGAGACCGGCATCGGCATAGGTGAGACCAAAGTCGCTGTGCAACGCCAGGAGGATGAAGTAGAGATAGAACGAGAAGCCGAACCACCTAAGAGTGACGCCCGCGACGAGAACACGGATCGAACGCAGGGGGGAGACCGCCGCCGCGGGAGGGTCGGCGATGGGGCTTGTCTCACTAGAAGCTGACATCCCTTCGATTCCGCGTCAAGACGGGTTACCCGGCCGCGACGGAGTTTCAGAGATCCCGGCGTTAAGTTGTACGAACCGATTTAGGACGGGTTCGAGGTCGTTCTCGGATTATCTACTGATGACGGGGTGAGCCAACCCGTTCATACTGGAGATGGATTCTCTCGTGCGCTGAGTGGGAGCGTTCCGCCTTCGGAATCCCCTCCGGTCGGCCCACGGAGTGGTGTGTCGCTACCTTTCGTCGTGCAGTTGGTCGGAGGGACTCGGCGGTCGGGGTCGCGTGCGGATCCCGATTCCGTGCGAGGGGTTTTCGAATCGCGGCCGCTTGCCGGTCTCGGCCGGCGATTTCGAGATTCTTGGCCAAGGGCGCGATGAACTCTCGGTTGTTTCGCGCTCTCGCTCCGCGACGCCGTTCCTCCTCGAAAGCGCGACCTGCCGGACCGTGAAGAAGTCCTTCCCGACCCGGCACAGATTGGCGGAACGCTTATCTGCCCAATTGATGTATATACATCAATGAGCCCGGATGCCGTCCCGCGCCCGTGTGCCTGTACGAGCGTCAGGAGAGTAGCACGGGTCTTGGCTCGCGCCTACGACTCCGCCCTGTCCGAGTCGGGGCTCAACATCACCCAGTTCGCCGTCATGCGAGCCGTCCTCCGGCATCCGAATGAGCCGTTGTCGCGCGTCGCGGACGATCTGGCGATGGATCGAACTTCGCTGTACCGTGCCCTCGCGCTCCTGCGGAAGAACAAATGGGTCGCGCTGGACCAGGGTAGCGACGAACGGTCGCGCCGAGCATCCGTCACTGCCGAGGGACAGAGGGTCGTAGCGAGGGCGGACATGGGTTGGGCAGCCGTTCAGACAGACGTCGTGGAGCGGTTCGGCGCAGCGCAGTGGACGTCCTTCGTCGCGGAATTGAAGCGGTTGGCGGATTGCGTGGCGAAGATTCCTCTCGATCCTCCCGCCTCGGGAGCCAGCTCATGATTCCCACGACCCGAACGGGAAGGCGAGATGCGCCTCCCGACGCGGGGGGTAGTGCAGGGAGACCGTCCTTGGTGCCGGTAGTAGCGATGAAGCGAGTCCTCGTTGAAGTTCCGAGACAGGACCCGGAATGTCTCGAAGGGCTTGCCGATCTTGGCGTCATCGAGTCATTTTGGGTGTTCCATCTGTTCAGGCTGGATACGAAGTCCTATGCCGGAATTTGCCGTGTCAAGTTTCGGGACCCGACCGTACACCCGTCGCAGTTGGTGAGCCATATTGGGATTTCCAAGGTCGAACTCCTCGCACGACTCGCGGATGGAGCGTGCCTGGTCAACATCGAGGGAAAACCCACGGCGGGGTGGGCTCGCCTTACAGCCTTGACGGGGGGAGCCATGTATCCTGCGTTCGAGCTCACCCCCGAAAGCTGGCGTATCACCGCGGTGGGCTCCAACTACCAGATGCGGGGGTTCCTGGCCGAGTTGCGCAACCTCAAGATGCACTACAAAGTGCTGTCGGTCGAGGATGTGGACCTCCCGGGGCCGTCCCCTGGGTCTCGCATGAAAATATTGACTCCTAAGCAGCGAGAAGCCCTTGTCGCGGCGTACCAGAGCGGCTACTACGACATTCCGAAGCGCGCGGATTCCGCGGACGTGGCAAAGGCTCTTGCCCTGGGAAAATCCACAACCCTGGAACACCTGAGGAAGGCGGAGAAGCGCCTTCTCGACAACTTTTTGCATGGAGGCGGCGGATTCAGCGGCCCCTGAATGGGGCTCGCCCCCGGAAAGCGTTCTCCCTCAATAGTCCCGTCGCGACCTCGCGTTCGAGAGATGCGGGGCCCTCGTTTTCCCAGCGGTTCCCGCACTGGAATCATACTTTCGTGTCCGATGGGAACTGCTCGTTCTGTAGTCCCTTTCAGCTACCCGGCCAAGTTTTGCCCAGTTTGCGGTGACAGAGCGTTCCATGTGTTATCGGATAAGCCCGGTCGGTGACCTTCCCTCTCTCCCGCGGAACTGACGGTACGCCTCGATCCACTGCGCCCCGACCGGCCTCTTGGTGAGCTCGATGTCTTGGAGCCTCACACGGTACCTACGCCCGTTCCGCTCGCAGATCGCCATCACGTCGAGCCCGTCGCTCTCCTCGACCTCTAGCACCGAGACATCCTCCCCCACTACTCTTCCGGAGATCGGGAACCGAACGTGCTCCTGGATAGCGTAGCCGAGACCCATCGCCACATCTTCGTCGGTCTCGCAGTCCTGCTCGGCGATCGACTCGATCAGTCGTTCGAGCTCGGGGTCCTTCCGGGCCATGGCCTCCTTCGAGTAGAGGCCTCTTGATTCATACCTCGCGCCATGAACTTCCCGGGTGCCCGCGATCGCTCGAGGCCGCCGAGGCGCCCTTCCGCCGACCCTTCTCCAGGACACCCTGCTCGAACTCTACCCTCCCGAGGTCCTCACTCGCCTCGCCGAGGAGAGTGGTTTCATTCGCCGCTATCGGAAGATCGACCCGGTGGCATTCTTCTGGTCCGTTACTCTCGAGGCCGGGGTCTACCTCCAGCGCTCCCTCGACCAACTCCGACACGTCTACAATCAACGAGCCGCCAAGCCGATCCACAGCTACGCCAGCTTCTACGACCGGTTCACCCCCGAGCTCGTGGAGTTCCTCCACCTCTGCGTGGCCCATGGCCTCTCTCAGCTGAAGAGCGCACCCGGAAACCGCCTCAGCCCAAAGCTCGCCGCCTTCGAGGACGTGCTGATCCAGGACTCCACCATCGTGCGGCTCTCCGCCTCCTTGATGACCCAGTTCCCTGCCACGAGATCGAGCCAGCCGGCGGCGGGAGCCAAGATCGCCACTCTCGTCAGTGTGCGGGCCAATGGCCCGAAGCGCGTGGAGCTGATGCCGGAGAGCGTCAGCGAGCGCGATACGTTGAAGCCCGGACCCTGGGTCAAGGGATCCATCCTCCTCTTCGACCTCGGTTTCTACAAGCACCAAGCCTTTGCTCGAATCGCTGAGAACGGTGGGTTTTACCTCACACGACTGCAGAGCCCGGTCGACCCGACCATCGTCCGCTCCCTCCGAGTCCACCGGGGTCGGGCCATCGATCTCGACGGGAAGTCCTGGAAGGAGGTCCGACCGAGGCTCCAGCGGGAGGTAATGGATGTCGAGGTGGAGATCGCGTTCTCCCGAAGGGGATACGGCGGCCACCGTCGAGGGGACACCCTCTCCGCCCGGCTGGTGGCGGTGTGGAACGAGGAGACCCGGAAGTACCACACCTACCTCACCAACCTCGGCCCGGAGGTGTTGAGCGCCGAGGAAGTGGCGGAGCTCTACGGGTGCCGCTGGGAGATCGAGTTGGTGTTCAAGGAACTGAAGAGCCAGTATGCGCTTGATCGGGTGAACACCACTAATCGTTCGGTGGCGGAGGCGCTGATCTGGGCCTCCTTGCTGACGTTGGTGGTCAGCCGGAGACTGCACAGTGAGATCCGCTCCCGGCTCCCCGAGGAGGTGCGGGTCCGGTATCCGCCGATGCGTTGGGGGATCGCATTCCGGGAGCAGTCGGGGAAAATCCTCGAACTGTTGATGAAGCGACTCCGAAAGAAGCATGTGGACCCCGAGCCCATGCTCGAGCTGGCCCGGACGCTGATGGCTCGGGCCTTAGATCCGAACGCCGGTCGGGAGAGATTCAGGGCGGAGTGGTGGGGCTAAGCGATAACACATGCAGAGCGTTCCCACAGAAGCTTGGGGGGGTTCTTCGTTCCGATACCGAAGGGCCTACGCCGTGCCTGTATCGTCAACAGGGTGCTGTTCCCCGACACCCTTGAGAGACGATAATCCACTGAGAGCATGCGATCGCTTCCCACCGAATCAGCATGCCAGCGATCAGGCGGCAGGAGCCGTACCACGCGTCGAATCCAAATCCAACTCTTCCTGGTGTCGTAGAGATCTTCGAAGATTACCTCACGTCGAGACCGTCGAATTATTCGTCGCCGGTAACCCTCGCCCGAATATCGTCCGTCCTGCGGCGTGTAATCGGTGCACCATCGGTACACAAAGCGAAGGGGTGCCCTTATCGTCGACCGCACTTCCCAGATGGGTACCGGTCGACGTTTCTGCATCGATGCCTCCCCCTCGAACCCAACCCTCTCGCTTGATTATCCTGGTAGGCGCATCCGGAGCAGGAACTCGTTCCCGTCCGCGTCTGCAACGGTAGCCCTCATGTACGTCCCCGTGGGGTTAGTGATCTTCTCAGGCTCGTCGGTGATCCTCCCACCAACCCTGCGAATCCCCTCGCAAGCGGCGGTGACGTCGAGGACGGAGAACAACAGCCCTGTCACGGTTCCTGGCTCGCGTCCTCGCTCTTGGGGCTGCTTGATGTGCACATTCAGCTCCGTGGGGATCCCAGGGATCGCGTAGGCGGCCCCCCGTTGGGGCACGTGCCGAACCTCCTGAAGTCCAAGCACATCCCGATAGAACGTCCTCGCCTTCTCGACGTCGCGCACGTGAATCGTCACCGCTTCCAGGCCCTGGATGGTGCTCGGCATGACTTTCTTCCTTTCTCCGCAGGGCACGGAAGCGAACAAAAGGTTTAGACCGTTCTAAATCGGCTCCTGGACAATCGGCCCGGATGACATCGTGATCGGGGACGAGAACGGAGTAATCTTCGTTCCCCAGGCACTCGCCGAGACCGTCGCAGATTCGGCTCGAGCTATCCGGGCCGAGGAACTAGCTGACGCGCGGGCCATGCGGCGCGGGATCTCCCTGAAAAGGCCGATCCGTTTCTCGGAGTACCTCGCTCAGCGAAACTCGAACCCCAAGTTGACGCTCCGCGACCACCTGCGTCGCATCGAAGGCGCCACAGAGGAATAGCGGGGTTCACTTCCGATTTCCATTTCGATGAACTTCCGATCCTGACGTCACTCAACGCAGCCGATTCGGGCAGGACCGAAGCGCGCCTGCTCCCTGACAGGTTTCGTTCGAGGATCCCGTGCAGAAGAGCTCAACGTGCTGGAGCTCGTGTTCGGGAGTCTGGGCGCGCCTGTCCCCGGAATTGCGGATGGGTGCGTATAACTGCGGAGCTCCGTCCGAACCTTCCGGGGGTCCTTTAGGGTCCCTTCGCAGGCCGTCCGGCTCGGTAATCGACCTCGAGGGCCGCCGCTAATCTGGCCCAAGTGGCCGCCACTTGTGCGCGAAGTTCTTCCTTCGTCGGATGGTCGGGCGTGAGCCAGCTCTCGGTGGAGAGCAGATGAAGGCGGGTCCGCGCTCGGCCCATCGCGGTAACACGATAATCCAGCGACTGCCGATCGGTCTCGTCGATCTGTTCGAGGTGCCAGGAGTTCGGCGGATTGAGACGCACTAGGTCGACGGCGATTGCGGGGTCGCGACCGCCGTCGACCCCGCGACCCGGGTACTCGCGGATGCGGAGCACGCGACGCGGCGAAATTCGGATCACTCGAAACGTCGGAAAAGGGTGAGCCGTCGTGAGCCGCGAGTCACTGGTCCGGTAGTCCGTGCACCACTCGTACACGTCTCGCGAAGGTGCGCGGATCACTAGTGACAACCGCACCTGGGTGGTACCTGTACAACCGGTGGCCCCGTTCGGGCATAGCTCCATAGGCACGGGAGCGAACAAAAGGTCTAGACCGCTTTAGGTTGGCTCTTGGGTGATTAGCAACCGAAGACCTCGATTCGAACCAGGATGGCGACTCGCGTCGAGGCCGATCTCTTGATTCCCGGCTTGGGGGACCCAATCCCCAACGGCAGCGTGGTGTTCGACGGGCCAACGATCTCCTACGCAGGACCCATCGAGGGCGCCCCGGCGTCTGCCACATCGGACGCGGCTGTCAGCGTTCCCGTGGTAATGCCGGGGCTCGGGGACACCCACACGCACTTCTTTGGACTCCGATACCTTAGCGTGGGGGAGCAGGTCTGCACGTCAGATTGGGTGAACATTGTTCGCGCTGCGTGAGATAAGGAGAAGGCTCTCCATTCGGGCTTCACGTCCGTGCGGGAGTTGGGTGGTTTCGGAATCTACCTCGCTCGTGCGATCGACGACGGCTCGATCGTAGGTCCCCAGATTTACGCCGCGGTCCATGGAGTGCGCTTTGCCCTTCAGTTTGGGACCTTCGACCGCGCCTTCGACCGGTGTATCGAAGCGAGCGCCCTCGGGAGGAGGCGCGGACTTTCCCGAGGTGATAGCCTGCAAGTTCGCTCCGAACTCGATGCTTCCGGTGAAGTGAGCTGTGACCTCGAAGAGGAGTTCTTTCGTGTCCACGTACCCGTACGAGTCCATTCCCCGCAATATTCCTACCGCCGACAGCTAGCCCCGGCCAACACTCCCCGAGGAGGCGACGGGCTAGCGCCCGTGAGTCGACCGACGGCTGCCGCACGGCGTGAATTACCTGCATACTACCATTTCCTTAAGAATTCCCGCGCCCCCGGTGGCGACAGCATGCGAAGGGTGAGCCCAGTTGGCCCGGGCCAGGTTGGTACGCCCGCCCCGAAGGATGGAAAGGTGGAGCTGTCGGGCGCCGCAACGGAATGGCGCCCGCCTTCCCTGGTCGGTCAGGTCGTGTTGGTAACCACTTGCAACAAGGACGGCACGACGAACATCGCGCCGAAGTGTTGGGCATCGATGGTCGCTTCCAATCCCCCCCACGTCGCTTTCAATTGCAACCGGGGGCACTGGACCGCGCAGAATGTCCTTCGGAGCCGGGAATTTGTCGTGAACATCCCGGGGGTCGGGCTGGCTGGGAAGGTCTGGCGAGTCAGCCAACTCCCCCATCCGCGTTCTGTGGAAGACGCCGGTTTTACAGCGATGCGGCCGAACAGGGTCAAGCCTCCCAGGGTCGCCGAATGTACGGCCCATCTGGAGTGCACCTTGGTCGAGCACAAGGATTTCGGGAAAGAGGTCTGGCTCCTGGGACGAGTGGTGGCTGCCTCCGCAGATCCCGAGGTCGCAAGCGCGAGCGACCCGTTCGCGGTTTTGCATTCGTTCGTCTATCTCGCACCCGGAACCTACGGGGTTATCGGGCGTGCCCGCCGAGCTCGTGAGCCACGGAGCCCGCGGAGCTGAACGTTCAGCGCGGGTGCGTTCGCCGCGCCCCGCTCGTCACATCCCGCGCGCTGATCGCGGTTATGTCACCGGCCGCGCGCGCGTCTCACGTTGAGCCCTAGGTAAAGAATCGGAAGATTCGTTCCGTGCCCGACCCCGGCATAGGAAACTCCTTGTACCTGTCGCCCTCCCGCTCCGCTGTTGCAAAGGACTCGCTTACGTGAGAGATCCGAACGGAAACTGGATCGAGATCTTCGACCACCCTCGAGAGAAGCCGATTGATCCGCCCCGACGGGTGGCCAACACGTTCAAGGTGGACCGGTTCCCTCGGGGCCTCGGCCGCCAAGACCGAAGAGTTCGAGCCGGTCGGTAAGTCTTCCCGAGAAACCGTTCGCCGGACGTAGCTGGGGAAGGGGGACCGGAAGAGAATGGCTGGCCCGACATGGACCAGCCGGTCACGCCGATGCGGGAAATCGCCGCCAAGCTACTTGAGAAGGATTGCCCTGAGCTCGCCGAGGCCCGGACGTAGGGGGGCGTAGATGTCGAGAAAAATCACCGCCAGTCTGTACATGACCCTGGACGGCCGCGGCGCGTTCCCGAAGTACCCGGGCTGGGACAGGGCGACGACAGAGGCCAACGCGATGTGGCGCGAGATGTGGTTGAATCGGTTCAACGATGTCACCACCGTCATCATGGGCCGGAGGTCGTTCCTCGGTCACCGACGCGTCTGGACCGAGAAAGCGCGAAAGCCGAGCGACCCGCAGTACCTCGTCGATTACTCTCGGTGGCTCGACCACGTCGACAAGGTCTGCCTGTCAAATCGCTTGAAGTCCCCGGGATGGGAGAATTCCCGGATCATGAAGGGCGACCTTTCCAAGATCGTGGCGAAGCTGAAGCGCGAAAAGGGCGGGAACATCATCGCAGAGGGAGGCCCGCGACTGATCCTCGAGTTCCTCCGGCGAGGACTTGCGGACGACTACTGGCTCGTCGTGCAGCCGGTGGTCTACGGGAAGGGGCCTCAGGTACCTGGGGTCCGATGAAGGCCCAAGCGACCCTCAAGCTGCTCTCGTCGACGACCATGGAAGACGGAGAGCTGCTCCTCCACTACGAAACAGTTCGAGGTTTCCGCGCCTAGTGCGACCGTCGATCGTCGGGACCTGGGAGCGCAGCGTGGAATCCACCGCGGGGGCCGAAGCACGACCTCTTCGATGAGGTCCGCCAATCCCACGTCGAGTCACTCGGGGTGTCCTCTCTCGGGGCCGAAATGGCAGTTACGCTCACGCTGGGGGTGTAGATCGGAAGCACCAGGCGATCGCCTCTTTGGAAACGGGCAACTTACCTATCGAGAGGAGGTCGAGTCGACTTCTCGCACGGTTTTCTGAGGAGGGGATTGTGTAAGGGGGGTACGTCGATCCGGAATGTGGGTCGCCCAAGAGCATGGCAGAGAATCCAAAGGCTCGTCCGATGCCTGGCCCCGGCATGAACTTCGTTAGGGCGTCCCCCGGACTCCGGCGTCCGCTCACGATCGAAGGGTCGAAAATCTGCGGTTGGCTGCCCGAGGACCGGAGATCTGAGGAACCTCAATGTCACCCGCCTGAAGTGAGCCGACCCATACCGTAGCACTCGGAACCGAGAACCCTTTAGCCACCCCGTTTGTCAATAATGCAGCCAGGGCCGGGATCTCGATGGACCGTTACCAACGAGTACCCATCCAGGAAGAGGGGCGCCAGGAACGCGTCGAGAAGTTTGCCCTCATCGACCAACCGTACACTCTCGAGGAAGCAGTTCTCGAGGGCCAGCGGTGCCTGCAGTGCGCGATGCCCTACTGCATCCAGGGATGCCCCATCATGCAGGATGCGCGCGGGTACAATATCAAGGTCGGAGAAGGCGACTTTGATGCCGCGGCCCTGCTTGTCCTTCGAGAGAACCCGCTCGCCACCGTCCTCTGCAAGACCTGCTACCACTTCTGCGAAGACGACTGCATCATGGCCGGGCGCGGTGTCCCCATCGCGATCCGCCACCTGAAGCGAGCGGCGCTCGATTATGGGAAGTCCGACCTCCTCTACGTCCCTTCCAAGCGGAAGGAAGAACGGGTCGCGATCATCGGTGGTGGCCCGGCGGGCCTGATGGCCGCCTGGGACCTTGCGATTCGGGGTCACCCCGTCACGCTCTACGAGGTTCAGCCCTTCCTCGGCGGTCAGATCAACACCATTCCCCGGTACCACCTCGACGCGGACGACCTCGATACCGACCTCGCTCGCTGGAAAAACCTCGACATCACGTTCGTCCCGAGCCAGAAGGCGGGAGCCGGCTTCACCCCGAAGAGCCTCCTCGAGGAAGGGTACGAGGCTGTCCTCGTGGCCGTCGGCGCGTCCAAAGCCCGAGAGCTGGGAGTTCCGGGCGAACACCTCGCCGGAGTCTACCACGCCCTCCCGTTCCTCCTCGCCATGAACACGGGCAGTGGGGGACTGTTCGGACGGACGGAACGCCGGGTGGTCGTGATCGGCGCCGGGGACGTCGCACTCGATGCCGCTCGGTCCGCGCGCCGCCTCTCCGGCGGGTGCGAGGTGACCCTCGCGTACCGCCGCGGGCCCGAAGATATGAAGGCGACGGAGGAAGAGAAATCCGGCGGGGAAATCGAGGGAATAAAGTTCGTGTTCTATCGCGCGCCCAAGGCGATCCTCGGAACGGAACATGTCGAGGGGCTCGTCGTGGAGAAGACCGAACATGGCCCTCCGGACGCCAAGGGTCGCCGCTCGCTCGTGGTCGTCCCGAACTCGGAGGAAACGATCGAGTGCGACATGGTCATCGTCGCCGTGGGCGAGGTGGCCGATGTCGCCGATTTCGACAAGGCCTACGACTTCAAATTCGCATCGATGGGGTGGCCCGAGGGCAAGAACGACGGCTGGATGACGGGCGTAGACGGCGTTTTCGCTACCGGCGGTCGCTCCGTCGTCCATGCCATGGCGGCAGGAGAACGTGCCGCGGCCGCCATCGACGTCTACCTGGCGAAGAAGCACGGGCGCGCTCCGGAGCCACGGCCCGATCCGTTCGGCGGACCCACACCGCCCGAAAAGCCCTCCGGCTACGGCGGTCAGACCTGGACCCCGTAGGGCAAACGGTCGGACCCGGCCCGCGAACGCTTCACGGTTCGAGCCGGTGTCCGAGAGGCGCTCTCACGACTCCGCAGAACCGGGCATCGCCGGGTTCAGGTCCCGTTCTCTCGTCGCAGGTCGACCCGCCCCCGTCGTTCGCCGCCGTCGATGTCGTAGTCGGCGGTCGAAGCTAACCCCTAAATAGGGCACCCACGCCAGAGGCGCTCGAGTCCCCCGGGGGACGTTCGTCGGAGAGTCGAACCGACAAGCGAGGGACCGCACCGGTGATCATCGTATCCGACACGATCAACAACCTCTGGGTCCTGCTCGCCGCCCTCCTGGTCTTCACCATGACCATCTCCGTCGGCCTCCTCGAGGTCGGCGAGCTCGGCGAGTCCCTGGATTTCAGCCTTCTGAAGACCGTCTTCATGACCGGCGCCGCCGTGGTCGTCATGGCGGCCATCGGCTTCAACATCGCGTTCGCGCCGACGTGGCACGGGATCATCGGTAACCCGGTCTACGGACCGGGCTTCTTCCTCGGCGGGTTCACGAGCTCCGCCGGGAATCCGACCACCGACGTCTGGTGGTCGATGCAGCCGAACTACATCAACTCCGGGCTCACGGTCGGCACGTACTTCCTGTTCGAGACGGCGTTCGCCGCGGTCACGCTCGCGTTGGTCGGCGTGGTCTTTCTGCGGAAGGTGAAGTTTGCCGCGGTCGCGGTCTATTCCATCGTCTATCTCGTCATCATCTGGAATCTGCCCGCCGCGTGGATCTGGAACCCGTCGGGGTGGCTCGCCCGGATGGGCATGGTCGACTTCGCCGGGCGGTCTCGTCGTGCACGGGGCGGCGGGGGCCGCGGGCCTCGGCATCCTCTACCAGATCTGGAGGGAGGAACGGCAACGCGGGCACACCACCAGCCCTCAGGTGCCGTTCCGCATCTCGCCCGGCTGGCTCACGCTCGCGGTCCTCCTGTTGTGGGTAGGTTGGTTCGGTTTCAATCCCGGCAGTGTGCTCGCGTTCAACGACGAGACCATCGTCGTGGTCCTCACGACCTTCCTGGCCGCTTCGGCCTCGCTGCTGTCGTTCTTCGTGGTCGGGGTCCTGACCCGCGACTCGACACCGCGCCTTCTTAGCGCGGCGAACGGGGTCCTCATGGGGCTCATCATCATCACCCCCCTTGCCGGATTCGTGAGCCCCGGCAGCGCGATCGTACTCGGGCTGCTCGGCGGGCCGCTGTTCCTGGCGGCCGAGCGCGGGTTCGCCCGACTCAGGTGGTTCTCCGACCCGATCGGCCTCCTCCCGGGTCACCTCTGCGGCGGCGTGTTCGGGGTCGCGATGATCGCGTTCTTCGCGCAGACCCAGTTCGCGGCCGGTTCCGGGTTCCCGAAACTCCCGAACGGTCTCCTCTTCGGCGGTGGGGTCGCCGCCTTCCACCAACTGGCGATCGAGATGCTCGGGATCGTCGTGGTGTTCGCGGTCGTGTTCGCCCTATCGTTCGTCACGATGGCTGCCCTCGCCAAGGCGATGGGCGGGGTCACCGTCCCCGCCGACCCGGCCCCCGCCTAGCGGGCCGGCCGGCGGGCCGCCGGAGTTCGACCCGGTTTCCGGCGACGGTCCGCGAGCGACCGTTCGATGGGCGTCGAGATACGCGGCGAACAAGAGGAAGTACGAGACGAACAGGTAGGAGGCGAGGGTATCCACGGGTCCCACGAACCGCGGCACGGTGAACGCCCGGGACGAGATCAGCGTCATCACGGTCGGGAGGTCCGCGGCGAGCGCGATGCCGATGAACGCCGAGACCAGGAGGGCCCACGCGATCGACGCGAGCAGGGCGAACTGGCTCGGGCGGGGAGCGAGGTGGAAGACGATGAGGACGTACGTGACGAACGTACCGAACACGAGCGACGCGACCGACGCCCCGAACAACACCCGGGCCCAGACGGGTATCCGAGCGAGGGGATCCCGTAGAGGATCGCGACGGTCGCTGCGCCGACGACCCCGCCCAGCAGACTGAGGCCGAAGACGAGGTGGGCGCGGCGGACCCGCGCACGGTGGAGCTCGTTCCACTCGTGACGGCCGACCCAGAGGAACAGGAGCCCGGCGAACGTGATGCCGGTCAGGAACGCGAAGAGCAGGTTGAGGCTGGGGTGATCCGAACCGTGGGACACGAACACATAGAGCTCGCCGCCTCCCTCGATCGCGAACCCGAGGGTGAGGATCGTAAGGCAGATCCGTATGTTCGTCGTCATCGCGGCGAACCACGGGGTACGAGCCGGCACTCCACTTACGTCTGCCCGTGCAGGCGCGACTGGATCGGCGGGGTCGAGGCACGAGCCGCCCGGCGGGCGCGACCGCGAGCGATATCCGCGTGCGGCCCTCGCCCGGCGTCGCGGGGCGGGCATGCCGACCGGATGGGACAGGATGGCTCGCGGGAGGGACAAGAGTATGGGCGAGCGGGGGGACCTCTGGCATCGATCGCTGATCGATCCGACGCTCTCCGGGTCGTTGGCCGGGTGAAGGGGCTCCGGATCGTGGAGATCGCCTGCGGGAACGGCTATCTCGCGCGCCGGTTCGCCCGGTCGGGGGCGGAGTCCGTGCTGGCGCTCGACTCGTCCGCCCCGACCGTCCGATTCGCCCGCGCTCGCGAGCGTTCCGCGCCGTCCGGTGCCCGGTTCGCGGTGGGCGATGCCGCGCGGATCCCTTTGCCGACGGGCACGACCGACCTGGTGGTCGCGAACATGGCGCTCATGGACATCGAGGACGCCCGCGGCACGATCCGCGAGGTCGCGCGACTCCTGAGCCCACGGGGGCGGTTCGTTTTCTCGATCTCCCACCCGTGCTTCGACCTCGACGAACGTTCGGTCTGGCTGGTCGAGCGGGGGTACGACGGGCACGGGGTGTTCCGCAACACCGTCTGGCGGAAGGTTCGAGGGTACCGTCGCGAAGGCCGGACGCGGATCCCGTGGCCCACGACCAACGGGGGCACCGTTTGGACGGACGCGTTCCACCGCACGTTGTCGACCTACTCGGGCTACCTTCGCTCGGCGGGACTGGCGATCGCTCGCATGGAGGAGCCGGAGCCGTTGACCGAGATGCTCGAACAGAGCCCGCAGGGGGCCTACATCGCCGAGATCCCGCTCCACCTCGTCGTGGAGGCGGTCCCTCGCAGCACCACTATACGGGGGTCGCGAACGTCGGGAGATAGTCCGACGGCGGTCGCCCGACGATCGGGATACCGTGGCCGCACGCGCGGCAGCGGTTCTTCGCGTCGAGGTTCCAGGCCTGGATCGTGAACCCGTAGCGGCGGACCGCGACCGCGCCGCACGCCGGGCAGTACGTGTGCTCGAGCGGGTGGCCCCAGACGTTGCCCGAGGTAGACGTACTCCAGGCCCTCTGCCTTGGCGACCGCGTGGAGCCGCTCCAGCGTGGAGACCGGCGTCTCGGGCAGGTCCATCATCTTGTAATCCGGGTGGAACCGGAGCAGATGGAACGGCGTCGACGGGCCCAGCTGGTCGACCACGTACCGGGCCAGCTTTCGCGTCGCTTCGACGGAGTCGCCGACCTGGGGCACGATCAGGTCGGTGATCTCGACGTGCACGCCCCTTCTTCTGCAGGGCCGCCGCGGACTCGAAGATCGGCTCGGGTCCCTTCGCGCTGATGTACCTACGCATGAATCCCGGCTCGCCGCTGCCCTTGAAGTCGACGCTGACCGCGTCGAGGTGCGGTCCGAGGGCGTCCACCGCCTCGGGCGTCATGTAGCCGTTCGTGACGAAGTTCGCGAACAGACCGGCGGCGTGCGCCTCGCGGACGATGTCGAGCGCATACTCGGCGAAGATCGTCGGTTCGTTGTAGGTGAACGTCACCCCGGAGCAGCCGTACCGCCGAGCGCCGGCGACCGCCGCCGCGGGGGAGAGCGGCCGTCCCGACACCTCGCGTTCCTGCGAGATCTCCGCGTTCTGGCAGTACAGGCACCGCCAGTTGCAGCCCGACGGTGCCGATCGAGTAGACGCGGGTGCCCGGTCGGAAATGGGAGAGCGGCTTCTTCTCGACCGGGTCGATCTGGATCGCCGACGCGATCCCGTAGCTGAGCAGAACGAGCCGGCCGTTCTCGTTCTTCCGGACGAAGCAGAACCCGTGCGAGCCCGTCGGGGATCGTGCAGTAGCGGGCGCACGCCGTGCACCGGACCTTTCCGCCCTCGAGGGGCTCGAACAGCGTCGCGGCGTGGTGGCGGAGCGCAGCGGCCATGGGACTCCGTACCCACTAGGTTCCGCACGGCGATAACGGTCGCTCACTCGGTCCCGGCCCGTTCGACCGAAGGCTCATCTGCGCCGGAGGCGTCCGGTGCCGTGGAATGTCCTCCTCGCCCCGACAGCCGTCCGAGGCCGCGGATCGTGTCGAAGCCGCGGTCGCGGCCCGCATCGCGCCGAGCGCCGAGTTCCTCGCCCGCGTCGAACGCGTCCGCGCGGCGCTGCCCGAACGGGTTCGCGAGGTGGCTCGGACCCGCTCCAGCCCGCTGGTACGCGCGCTCGTCGCGGGGAGCGCCGCCCGGGGAACGTTCCTCTCCGACCGGCTCGACATCGACCTGTTCCTGCTGTTTCCGCCCGACCTGCCGCGCGACCGGCTCCGCGAGGAGGGCCTGGCGTTGGGCCGGGCGGTCCTGACCGATACGGAGACGCGGTATGCGGAGCACCCGTACCTCCGCGGCCGGTACGAGGGCTTCTCGGTCGACGCCGTGCCGGGGTTTGCGATCACCGACCCCAGCCATCCGCTCTCGGCGGTCGACCGAACGCCGTTCCACCAAGCGTACCTCTCGGAACGGGAGACGCCGGCGCTCGTCAGCCAGGTGCGTCTCGCGAAGCAATTCCTCCGCGGTCTGGGGGTCTACGGGTCGGAGTCGAAGACCGAAGGATTCTCGGGGTACCTCGTCGAGCTCTTGGTCCTCAAGTACGGCTCGCTCCGGGCGCTGCTCACGGCCGCGCGCCGCTGGCGCATCCCGGCCCGCCTGATGGACCCCCGCGAGGAGGCCCCCGGCTGCCCGAGGACATCGCGCTGGTGCTCACCGATCCGGTGGACCCCCACCGGAACGTCGCGACGGCGCTTTCGCGCCGGAACCTGGGCGTCTTCGTGGTCGCGGCCGGGGCCTACCTGGAGAACCCCGCGGAGTCGTGGTTCGAGGTCCACGCGCCCTCGCACCTCTCTCGGTCCGACGGCGCTCGAACTGGCGAGCCAACGCGCCAGCCACGTCACCGTCATCGAACTGCCTCGACCGGACCTCGTGGACGATACGCTCTACCCGCAGATCCGGAAGGCCGAGGGCGCGATCGCCGACGAGGCGCGGCGCGCCGGGTTCGAGGTCCTCGGGAGTGGAAGCGCGGTCGATCCGGCGAAGGTGGTGGTCGTTCTCGAAGTGGCGCACCGGCTTCGTTCGCCCGTCCGGCGCCGCGACGGCCCCCGGCCGGGATCGACCGGGTCGGCGAGTTCCTCGGCAAGTGGTCCTCGGGCGACCCGTCGGTCCTGCAGGGCCCGTTCGTTCGGGAGGACGGCAGTCTGGGCGTAGAGACCCGCTGGCCCGAACGCGAGGTCGAGGCGGTCCTCCGCGAAGGGTTCGACCGGCTTTCGCTCGGAAAGAACCTGACGCCCGCGGAACCCGGCCGGGCCAGTGTCCGTCCGCTGTCGGAGGCGACCGACTCCCCCGCGCTCGCCGAAGCGCTCCGGCAGCTCCTCGGAAAGCGTCTCCCGTGGCTGGACCGGCGGTAGTCGGGCCGGTCAGATCACGTTGACCAGCACGAACCACAGCGCGAGCCAGCCGAACGCCACGAGCGCTATCAGCCCGGCCCAGTCGCCCTTCGTGTACAAGCTCGACCGGGCGCGGACCCGTTGGATCACGAGCGGCGCCGCGATCAGCCCGAGCAGGCCGACGAGGATCGGGAGCCACCAGGGGAGCCCGGCGCTCGTGGCCGCCCAGGAGAGGACACCCAGGAGCACCGCGAACCCGCTGGCCAGCGAGAGCGCGGCGGTCATCTCGAGCTCCTTCGTGACGAACCCCGCCTCGTCGAACGCTGGGAACTCGAACTTCGCCTCCTCTTCCGCCTCCGGGTTCCGGCGGACCTTCTTCGCCACGCGCTATGCCCCCTTTGCGTCGAGGGCCCGCCGGTAGAGCGCTTCGGCCCGGTAGGAGCTACGGACGAGCGGGCCCGCTTCGACGCCCGCGAAGCCGCGCGCGAGTCGCCCGCACGCGCCATCGCTCGAATTCCTCGGGGGGAACGTACCGGTGGACGGCCAGATGGGTCGGGCTCGGCCGAAGGTACTGGCCGAGCGTCAGGAGGTCCACGCCCGCGCCGCGAAGGTCCGAGAACGTCCCCTCAAGCTCGTTGTCGGACTCTCCCACGCCCAGCATGATGGAGCTCTTGGTGACCAGGTTCGGGGGACCGAGTTCGCGCGCCCGCGCTAGGACGCGGAGCGACCGGTCGTACCCGGCGCGGGGGTCGCGAAGCCCGGGGCTGAGCGACCGGACCGTCTCGATGTTGTGGGCGAGGACGTCGGGGGCGGAGTCGAGGACGGCCCGCAGGGAATCGTCCTTTGCCTCGAGGTCCCCGATCAGCAGCTCCACCAGCGTGCCGGGACTTTCCTGTCGAAGGCGTCGAACGGTCTCGCCCAGGATCGTGGCTCCGCCGTCCGGAAGGTCGTCCCGGCACACCTGGGTGAGCACGACGTACCGGAGCCCCCACCGTCGCACCGCTTCCGCGACCCGCGACGGCTCGGTGGGGTCGACAACGCCCCGGGGCCAGTGGGTCGTGACCGCGCAGAACGGGCACCGGCGTGTGCAGTCGGTCCCCAGCAGCATCAGCGTCGCCGCCCCGGCCGACCAACACTCGGAAAGGTTCGGGCAGCGCGCCTCCCGGCACACGGTCCCGAGACGAAGCTCGCCCAGCATGTCCCGCACTTCGGGGTAGACCGGCCCGCGCGGGGGGCGTACCCGGATCCAGGCCGGTAGCTCCCCAGGGGGTCGGGTACCGCCGGAACGGCCTCCGAGCCTGCCACGAGACCCTCGGACCTAGAAGCTCGTCTTAGGTCTTGCGGACGCCGGAGCGGCCCAGCCGCTCCTCGAGCAGCGTCGCGAGGAAGCTCGCCGGGAGCTCGTCCATCGCCACCTGGCTCGACTCGCCGGAAGCCCCCGTGTCGAGCGTCACGAGTCCGTCGCGTTCCAGCTCCTTCAGCGTCCGCCAGAACGTGGTCCGGCTCATCTTCGGCCCGCCCAGTTCCTCGAGCAGGGCGGCGTGGGCCGCCCGCAGCTTCTGGCTCGGCACCGAGGTCCCGCGCCGCTTCAGCGACCGCGAGATCGCGAGGAGGACGCCCAGCTGGTTGGTCGTGAGCTCCTCGAGCTGGGTCTCGGAAACGGTCGGAAGGATCGACCCTTTCGCGCGGCGCACGTGCTCGGCGGCGAGCGAGTCCGCCCCCACGTCCTCCGCCGCCCGCGCCGCGTTCGCGAGCAGTTCGAGGGCGAAGCGGGCATCGCCGCCGGGGGCGGCGACCCGCGCGATCTGGCCGAGCACGTCACGGTCGAAGCTGCCCGGTCGCAGGGCCAGTTCGGCGCGGGACGCGAGGATGTCGACGAGCGCGTCCCGGTCGTACGGCGCGAGCGCGAGCCGGTGCGTGACCCCGAAGCTCGACCGGCTTGGGGCATCCAGGAACGGCAGGAGGTCTTCCGCGGCGATGAGGACGAGCGACATCGAGCCGAGGCCGACCTCGCGCGCGCGCGACAACAGGTAGACGAGCTTCGTCCCCTGCTTCACGAGGGCCGACGCCTCGTCCAAGAGGACCAGATGGTGCGCGGGGTTGCGTCGGACCCCCTGCTCCAGGACGTCGAGCATTTCCGAGAGGCTGTAGCCGCGATCCGGGAGCGACACGCCCACGCTCCGCAGGAGGTCGAGCATCACCGTGCGGTCGCTCGCCCGACGCCAGCAGTTGATGTACGTCGCCTTGGCGGGGAACTCGCCCAGACGGCCCGCGCGCTCGAGGTCGGCGGCGAGCCGTCGGACCAGGGCGGTCTTCCCGCTTCCGACGCCGCCGGTGAGGAGCAGATGGAACGGCACCCCGCGGGCGAGCGCCTCCCGGTACCGTCGGAACAGGAGCGTGAGCTCCTGCTCCCGGTGCGGGAGCTTGGGAGGAAGGTACGACGGCTCCAGCGTCTCCTCGCGCAGCAGGAGACGGGAGGTCGGGGTCATCGGTCCCCTCCCTCGGGCTGCGGCGCGGATATCATCTTCCCCCGCGACGGTCACGAGCGAGCCCGACGACGCGGCTCGCGCGGAGGCTCTCGACCGCCGCGGCCACGAGCTCGGGTGCCGGGCGGCGGGCGTCGAGAACGATCCATCGGTCGCGGCGAGCGAGGGCTCGGTAGGCGCGGGCGACGCGGTGCAACGTCCGGGCGCGCTCGAGCGGGCCCCGGGTCGACGCCCTCCGTCCGAGCCGGGCGATCGCGCGCGCCGGAGGTAGGTCGAGGAGGATGACGCGGTCGGGCAATCGCGTGGTCGCGATCTGGATCGCCTCCAACCGAGCGCGATCGCGGGCCGGAAGCGCGCTCCCCTGGTATGCCAAGGTCGAGAAGTACGACCGGTCCGCGATGACCAGATCGTGCCGGGCGAGGTCCTTTTCGAGGGACGGACGGGCGAGGTAACGGTCGATCGTGAAGTAGATGGCACCCGACCAGGCGTCGTGGACGCTCGCGGATTGGGCGAGCGCGCCCAGCCGCCGGTCGGTCGGCTCGCGACGCAGTCGGACCGAGAAGCCCCGGCGGCGCAGCGCCGCGGCCAGCGAACGCGCCAGGGTCGACTTGCCGGCGCCGTCGATCCCCTCGAGGGCGATCAGCGTGCCGCGTCGGGGGGACGGCTCGATCACGCTCGTCACACTCCCGGCGGGACCGGTCTCCAGCCGTAGACCCGTTCGACCGATTCGACGAACGGACCCCAGAGCCGCTCGGCGCTTCCCGTCGATTCGGCGAGGGCCACGGCCCGACGGGGGACGGTCGTCAGGTCGAGGACGGCTCCGGGCCGATTCGGATCGTCGAGGAAGTCGGTCTCGAGAAACCAGGGCGCCGCGTCGTCCCGGATCTCCTTCACCAGCTCGCGGCGGGCGAGGTACGACGGGACGACCCCGCTCGAACTCCCGGGTTCGACGCGCGCGCGCGCGTAGTGCTTGACGACCCGGTGGCGGGGTACGCCGGCCCGGTCCGCTTCCGCGGCAAGGTCTCGGTATCCGTCCCGGTCAAGGTCCGCGGAGTGCACGACCACAGGGCAGTCGACCTCCCGGGCGACCTTAAGGGCGTGGCGGAACCCGGCCGCCGCGATCTCGGCGATCTCGGGAGGGGTGTGAAAGTGCGGCCAGCCGACCTCGCCCAGCGCGACGGCCCGCCGCTCCCGAACCCATGCCCCGGCCAGTTCGAGGGCATCCCGGTAGAGCTGAAGCGCCCCTTCGGCGCCGAGCGCGGGCGCGCTGGTCACGAGGTCGACGGGGTAGGGGGCGATGACGACGTAGGCGGTGACGCCCGTCTCCGCCCGGACGCGTTGGGCAAGCTGCTCGGTGGTTTCGAATTGGCGTCGGTAGTCGTCCAGCGTCCGAGGGGGATGGGCGTCGTAGTTCTGCGTGGCGAGGAACAGATGCGTGCCTCCCGCGGCGCGGAAGCGGCGCGCGGCCTCGACCCCCTGACCGTGCGGGGAGAGGTGGCAGTGGTGGTCGATGACGGGAAGATCCGGAGGGAGCGGCACGTCGCCGACCGGGTGCGACGGCCTACCTCAGCAGGCCGGCGCCCTGGAGCTCCTTTGTGATCTTCTTCACCGCGACCTCGACGTCCGACGGCTTGCGGGCGCCGGTGCAGACGAGCTTCCCGCTCCCGAAGAGGAGGACGACGACCTTCGGTACGTCGATCCGGCAGACGAGACCGGGGAACTGTTCGGGCTCGTACTCCACCCGGTCGAGCCCCAGCGTCACCGCGATGGCGTTCAGGTTGATCTCGCTCTCGAGGTCCGAGCTCGCGACGATGTTCTGAACCTCGATCTTCGGGCGGAGGGTGATCTTCTGGCCCCCCTTGCGGATCTGCTGCGAGACGGTGCTGATCGACGCCTCGACCTCGTGCATGCTCTTCGCTCCGGTGCAAACGACCTTCCCGGATCGGAACAGCAGGATGGCGGTCTTCGGCTGCTTCAGCCGGTAAATGAGGCCGGGAAACTGTTCCGGCTCGTACTCCGCGCCGTCCAGGCCGAGGGCGATCGATTGGAGGTCGAGTTCGTCTCCGAGGGAGGTCGATGCGACCACGTTCTCGATACGAATCTTGACCAATCGAATCCCCGGCGCGGGACCATTTAAACCGCTATTTAATAGGTGCCGCGTCTCGAAGCGACGTGCATGTGTTATCGCTTAGCCCCACCACTCCGCCCTGAATCTCTCCCGACCGGCGTTCGGATCTAAGGCCCGAGCCATCAGCGTCCGGGCCAGCTCGAGCATGGGCTCGGGGTCCACATGCTTCTTTCGGAGTCGCTTCATCAACAGTTCGAGGATTTTCCCCGACTGCTCCCGGAATGCGATCCCCCAACGCATCGGCGGATACCGGACCCGCACCTCCTCGGGGAGCCGGGAGCGGATCTCACTGTGCAGTCTCCGGCTGACCACCAACGTCAGCAAGGAGGCCCAGATCAGCGCCTCCGCCACCGAACGATTAGTGGTGTTCACCCGATCAAGCGCATACTGGCTCTTCAGTTCCTTGAACACCAACTCGATCTCCCAGCGGCACCCGTAGAGCTCCGCCACTTCCTCGGCGCTCAACACCTCCGGGCCGAGGTTGGTGAGGTAGGTGTGGTACTTCCGGGTCTCCTCGTTCCACACCGCCACCAGCCGGGCGGAGAGGGTGTCCCCTCGACGGTGGCCGCCGTATCCCCTTCGGGAGAACGCGATCTCCACCTCGACATCCATTACCTCCCGCTGGAGCCTCGGTCGGACCTCCTTCCAGGACTTCCCGTCGAGATCGATGGCCCGACCCCGGTGGACTCGGAGGGAGCGGACGATGGTCGGGTCGACCGGGCTCTGCAGTCGTGTGAGGTAAAACCCACCGTTCTCAGCGATTCGAGCAAAGGCTTGGTGCTTGTAGAAACCGAGGTCGAAGAGGAGGATGGATCCCTTGACCCAGGGTCCGGGCTTCAACGTATCGCGCTCGCTGACGCTCTCCGGCATCAGCTCCACGCGCTTCGGGCCATTGGCCCGCACACTGACGAGAGTGGCGATCTTGGCTCCCGCCGCCGGCTGGCTCGATCTCGTGGCAGGGAACTGGGTCATCAAGGAGGCGGAGAGCCGCACGATGGTGGAGTCCTGGATCAGCACGTCCTCGAAGGCGGCGAGCTTTGGGCTGAGGCGGTTTCCGGGTGCGCTCTTCAGCTGAGAGAGGCCATGGGCCACGCAGAGGTGGAGGAACTCCACGAGCTCGGGGGTGAACCGGTCGTAGAAGCTGGCGTAGCTGTGGATCGGCTTGGCGGCTCGTTGATTGTAGACGTGTCGGAGTTGGTCGAGGGAGCGCTGGAGGTAGACCCCGGCCTCGAGAGTAACGGACCAGAAGAATGCCACCGGGTCGATCTTCCGATAGCGGCGAATGAAACCACTCTCCTCGGCGAGGCGAGTGAGGACCTCGGGAGGGTAGAGTTCGAGCAGGGTGTCCTGGAGAAGGGTCGGCGGAAGGGCGCCTCGGCGGCCTCGAGCGATCGCGGGCACCCGGGAAGTTCATGGCGCGAGGTATGAATCAAGAGGCCTCTACTCGAAGGAGGCCATGGCCCGGAAGGACCCCGAGCTCGAACGACTGATCGAGTCGATCGCCGAGCAGGACTGCGAGACCGACGAAGATGTGGCGATGGGTCTCGGCTACGCTATCCAGGAGCACGTTCGGTTCCCGATCTCCGGAAGAGTAGTGGGGGAGGATGTCTCGGTGCTAGAGGTCGAGGAGAGCGACGGGCTCGACGTGATGGCGATCTGCGAGCGGAACGGGCGTAGGTACCGTGTGAGGCTCCAAGACATCGAGCTCACCAAGAGGCCGGTCGGGGCGCAGTGGATCGAGGCGTACCGTCAGTTCCGCGGGAGAGAGGGAAGGTCACCGACCGGGCTTATCCGATAACACATGAAGCGACGTGTCTCGAGGTGAATGAGGCCGGTCACGCAACCCGCCGATCCCGACACTCGGCCGCGCGTCCGGTCGCTCATAACCCGACCGGTTTACGGGGTCCACATGGCGCACCCCGGGGCCGCCGGTCCGATTGACGTACGGGAGACCCTGGTCGAGATCACCGTGAGCGATCTCGCGCGGTCGCGCGAATGGTATTCGCGGCTGTTCGGCAAGGGGCCCGACCTCGAGCCGTTCCCCGGGAACGTCGAGTTTCGGGTCGGAGGGGCGTGGGTCCAGATCGTCCAGGGCGAGGTTCGACCGTCGAGCTGGGCGCTCCGGGTGGAGGTCCGGGATGTGGCACGCGAGCGGGAACGGTTGCGGGCCTCCGGCGTGGACGCCGCCGAGGTGAAGATCGTTCCGAACGTGATTCGCTTCTTCGGAATCAAGGACCCCGACGGCCACGAGTTGATGTTCTTCCAAGTGCTCACCCACGACCCGAAGGTCACGGGGGGGCGGCCCTAGCCCCGCGCCTCGCGAGGGTATCCTGCCGGCGGATCCTCGAAACGAACGGGCGCACCCGCGTATCCCGAGCCCGCTCCATATGCTTATTCGAGGCCGACCGGTCGCCCGTTCCACCGTTCGCCGACCCGGAGGGAGGCGGACCCCCTGATGGAGAATACGAAGAATCCCGAGCTCAAGACGACCGGGCCGTTGGCCGGCTCCCCGCCTGCGACGCCCGGTCCCGGTCCTCCGCGCGCCAAGCTGTGGACCCTTCCGATCGTGCTCGCCATCGCCGTGGGAGCCGCTCTTCTCGTGGCCTCCACGGTGCTGATCCTCGTTCCCTTCTCGCAGTCGGTCCCGGAGTCGTTCTCGATCGTTGACCCCGGTAGTTCGTCGCTCAATTATGTCTACAACATCACGTTCTACCACGGCGGGTCGTTCAGCTTCATCTGGAACACCAACAACTCCCAGGTCCTCAGCTTCACGATCACCGGTCCCTCGAACGCCAAGGTCTATTCCGCCAACTCCTCCGACGGTCTGGGGGACATCACCATCCTGTCCGGCGGCGAGTACAGCTTCGCGGTGCACGACGCGTCCCCGTCGACCGTGACCGTTTCGGGTACGTACGCGTTCCACGCGCCGTACCTGCCGTTCCCCTGAACCGGGGGTCCGGCCCGACTCAACGCGCGGTCGGCGGAGCGTCCGAGCTCCTCGGCGGCGTATCGAAGACCGGTCCGACCATACCGTCGTCCGACGGCATGCCCAGGAACTCCCGCAGGACGCGTCGCGTGAACCCCCACAGGACGTGGCCGTCGTAGACGGTCGCCGAGACCTCGGCCGGGCCCCGGGTGGTGTCGGCCGTGACCCGACGCAATCGGCCCAACTCCGAGAGCGGGAGCCAGAACACGTGCGCCACTTCGTGGGTGCTCCGCACGCCGGGGCCCCGTCCTTCGGGGGCCAGCTCCGCCACGAACACGGCCACCCGGATCCCGAACCGGTGCGCGTGGCCGGTGCCGACGAACCGGGGCGACCCGGTGAGGTCGCTCCTCGCAAGGCCGACCTCCTCTTCGAGCTCGCGGAGGGCGGTGGTGGCGAGCGATCCGTCCCCATCGTCCACGTGACCCCCGGGAAGGGCCACCTGCCCGGACGCCGGGTCCGACGGATTGGCCGCCCGTTCGATCAGGAGCACCTCGGGTTCCGTGAGGCCGTCCCGGAGGACGATGGTGACCGCGGCGCCGGCCAGGTGGACCGGCGGGGCCAACTCGGGAAACGCCGCGATCAGCGCGGGGACGCGGCGCAGGGGTTGCGACACGAACGATGCCGTGGGGGCCCGGTCCGTCACCCCTGCCAGTCGTAGGAGACCTTCCCCTGAACGGTGGAGCGGTCGGAAGCGTGCTCGCCCGAGGTGCCCACCAGCCGCTCGAGCGCCGATACACGGAGCCGAAGCTCGCGCAGTTCCTGCTCGAGACGGGCGAGGCGCGATCGGAGCTCGTCGGAGGGGTCGGGAGCCATCCGCCCGGAATTCGGCCGGAAGCTGATAAGCTCGATTGTCGGCCCGGGATCAGCCGGGGTGGGCCGCCCCGCGCCGCTCCTCCGCGGCCCGCACGAACGCGTCGATCGCTTCCGCGGCTTCCGCCGGGCGCTCGATCGGGATCATGTGTCCGGTCTGCGCGAGGATGCGAATCTGCGAACCCGGGATCGACTGACGAAGGATCCGGCCGTGGGACGCGTCCACCACCTGGTCGTCCATCGCTTGGACGATCAGAGTCGGCACCGCGACCGCCGCGATCCGCGACCGTTCGTCGAAGACGGCGGCCTCCTTCGCCCAGCGTTGGGCCGGTCCGAAGTCGTGGCCGGGGATCTCTTCGCGCACACGGTCCGCGAAATCCATGTGTTCCTCGATCCAATCGGGGTAGTAGAGGTCCTTGAGAAGGCGGAGCGCGAAGGCGTCCGGCCCCTCCTTCGCGTACGTTTCCGCCCAGCGTTCCGCCACCGACCGGGTGTGGGTGTCCGTGTACGCGGCCCCGCCCAGCATCGTCAGGCTGAGGGTTCGACGCGGCTGGTCGAGGGCCATTCGCAGCGCGAGGAGCGCGCCGGCGCTTAGTCCTACCAGATGCGCCGAAGGGACTCCCTTCTCGTCCATCAGGTGGAGCAGGTCCCCCACCAGCTCGCCGAACGTGTAGAGTGAGTCGGGCGGGTTGGGCGAGCGGCCGTGACCCCGCAGGTCGGGGCTAAGGACCCGGAACTTTCCCACGAGTTTCGGAGCCACCGCGTTCCAGACCGTGTGGTCAGCTCCGACACCGTGCAGGAGCAGAAGGGTGGGCCCAGTGCCCTCGTCCCGTGCGAAGAGCTCGACCGGCTTCTCGGGAACCCGCCGCCATCGGGCGGCCGACCCGCTAGCGCATTTTACCTCTCCGGGACGGAGGCGCGCCCGCCGGGTACGCATAAATATCGAGAGCGGGGTCAATGACACCGATGGCGCGGGGCGTGATGCTGATGAGCGGTGGCATCGACTCGCCGGTGGCCATCCACTACCTGCTCCGGCAGGGCCACGAGGTCGTCGCGGTCCACATGGACAATCGTCCGTTCACCGACGACTCCCCGCTCGAGAAGGTCGTCGACCACCTGAACCTCCTGCGCGAACGCTACCATCAGCCGATCCCGCTCTATCTGGTGCCGCACGGCTCGACCCAGACGACCCTCATGCGCGAGACCGACCGCCACGTGGGGTGCGTCCTGTGCCGGCGGTTCATGTGGCGGTCCGCCGAACGGATCGCCGACCGGGAGGGCGCGACGTTCCTCGCGACGGGGAGGCCCTCGGCCAGGTCGCTTCGCAGACCCTCTCCAACATGCGGACGGCGACCGCGTCGGTGAGCTTGCCGATCGTTCGGCCGTTGATCGGTTTCGACAAGCAAGAGATCGAGGCGGTGGCGAAAGAGATCGGGACCTACTCCATCTCGACGCGCCCCGGCGTCTGCTGCCAGGCCGTGCCGGACAAACCGGCCACGCGGTCGAACCTGATCCAGATCCTCCGGGAAGAGGAACGGGTCGACGTGGAGCAGATCGTCGAGGATTGCGTCCGCCGCGCGGTCGTTCTCTGACGGAAGTGCGAGGCCGGGTTGATATACCCGAATTCACACTTCGCGTGGCATGGCCATGATGTCCGAGAACAGGAGCTACCCGGTCGGCGCGTTCATCCTCACCCTGATCGGGGGGGGGGGGGGGTCATCATCCTTCTCGCGGGGATCGTGACCGCGACGTTCTACGCGATATTCGGGGCCGCGGTCGGCTCCCTCCTTCCCGGTCTGGGCGCGCTTCTGATCGGCTTGGCGGTCGTGTCGCTGCTGTTCGGATTGATCATCCATCTTCGGCGCGATCCAGATGCGCGCCAAGCCCCGGTCCGCGAAGATGTGGGGGATCCTCGTGATCATTCTCGCCTTCCTGAGCTTCATCGGCGGCGGCGGCTACGTCATCGGCTTCCTGCTCGCCCTGATCGGAGGCATTCTGGCGCTCGTCTGGCGCCCGCCCGCCATGGCGCAGCCCGCCTGGGGCCAGCCGGGTGCCCCGGCCATGCCCGCGCGCCCCGGGATGGAACGCGCCCCCTCCGGCGGCCGCTCCCGCCGCGGGCGGGAGGGTGTGCGCCTCGTGCGGCTCGCCGAACGCTGCCGGCGCCCAGTTCTGCGCCAAGTGCGGCGCCCCGATGGCGACGCCCTAGGCCGCGTCGGGAATTCGTTTCCCGGGTCGAACCCGTTCTTCCGCCCCCCCCGCCGCATCGGGCCGGGAGGGGCTGTTAATTCGACCCGGAGCCTGAACCCGTCGTTACCCTTCCATGTACCGCAAACTGCGCCTGTGCTCGAGCGGGGGCGGCATTGAGGCCGTACCGATCGGCGAAGTGCGGTTGGACCTCGGCCGGATTCGCTCGGCCCTGACGGAGCACCGGGTCTCGGTGGTGGACGCCCGGGTGATGCTGATCGCGTCGCTCGACCCCGAGGTGACGATCGCGCGGACCGGGCGTCTTCTCTTCAAGACCGCCGACGAGCGCGCTGCCGCGGCGGCGTTCGAAAAGCTCCGGTCGTGGACGGGCCTTCCGCCGCTCGAGCCGGAGTAGGTCGCGCCCCACCGGGCACGTTAAGCCCGTCTCCGGGTTATCGTGGGTGCGGTACCATGCGCGAGACGTGGGTCGTCGGCGCCGCGTCGAACCGATACGGCAAGATGTCCGAAACCGCCCGGGAAGCGGCGACACGCGTCGCCCTGGAGGCGATCCGGGACGCCGGCCTTGAGCCGAAGCAGATCGGCCACACGTTCGTCGCGAACTGCTTCGGATTGGCCGAGCACCAGGCCCACGTCGGTCCGTTGATCAACAACGGGCTCGGCATCCCCGAGGTTCCGTCCGTCACGCTCGAGTCGGCCTGCTCGTCGTCCAGCGCGGCCCTCCACGAGGCGTTCGTCCACGTGGCGGGCGGATTCGCGGACGCGGCGTTGGTCGTCGGCGCCGAGCGACTCAGCCACCTCGACACCCTGGCGGCGACCAGCTACTTCGCGATCGCGGCGGATTACGCGTTCGAGACCAAGAACGGCGCGACATTCCCGGGCTCTACGCCACGTTGGCGAGCGCCTACCGCGACGTCGCTACAAGACCACCCCCGAGATGTTCGGGTCGATCGCGATCAAGAACCACGCGAACGCCGCGCGGAACCCCCACGCCCATTTCCAGAAGGAGATCTCCATGGAGACCTACCTGGCCGTCGCCGTTGATCGCCTCGCCGCTCCGGCTCTACGATTGCTGCCCGTTCTCCGACGGCGCCGCCGCGGTCGTGGTCGCCGCGAAGGAGGCCGTGCCCCATCCCGCGAACGAGCCCCTGGTGGTGCGCGCGTCGGCGCGCGCGGGCGCGGTCACCGACATGCAGGACCGGCCGGACCTGCCGGGGCTGCCCTCCACGCGCACGGCCGCCGCGAAGGCGTTCCGGCAGGCCCGGATGACGCCGAAGGAGATCGACTTCCTCGAGGTGCACGACTGCTTCACGATCGCCGAGGTGCTGGCGCTCGAGGACCTCGGGTTCTTTCCGAAGGGGACCGCCGCGAAGGAGAGCGCGGACGGCGTCACGGCGCGCGACGGGCGCCTTCCCGTGAATCCGTCGGGGGGACTGAAGGCGAAGGGGCATCCCGTCAGTGCCACCGGGGCGGGGCAGGTCGTGGAGGTCTTCGAGCAGATGAACGGCCGCGCGAAGGGGCGGGAGGTGCCGCGGTCCGGGACCGCGCTAACGCACAACGTGGGCGCAACGGGCGGGTCGTGCTCCGTCCACATCTTCTCGCGCCGCTGAGGCAGGGCTCTACGACCGATCCTCTTCCGTCCGCACCCCATTCGATCGACGAGTTCGTCCGGGGCTACGAGCACGACGGGACGCTCCGCGGGTTCCGCTGCCCCCACTGCGGCCTCGTCACGGCGACCTGGGGCCTCGCGTGCTCTCGCTGCGGCCGTTCCGGCCTGGAGGAGCGCGCGCTCTCCGACCGCGGCACGGTGGTCGCGTTCACCGTGCTCAACGTTCCCGGCGACGAGTTCCTGAACGAGGCGCCGTACGCCTACGTCGTGGTCGAGCTCGAAGGGGGAGGTCGGGTCACCGGCTGGATGCCCGCCGTTCGCTCGGAGCGCGATCTTTCTATCGGCGAGGCGGTCCGGTTCGTCCCGGGCTACAAGCCGGGAGTCCAGTTCGTAAAACGGGCGGCCTCCGGGGCGACGTAGCGCGGTCATGGCCGAACCGACCTCCGGCGACAGCAACCGCCCCTGGTTGGCCCGGTATCCGCCGCGCGTTCCACCGCATCTCGAGTACCCTCCGAAGCTGCTCACCGAGCTCGTGGACGAGACGGTGCGCCGCTGGGGAAGCCGGACCGCGCTGGTCTACTACGGCGCGCGATGGACCTATGCACGTTTTTGGGCCGAGAGCGAACGGTTCGCCGCCGCGCTCGTGCGGGACGGCGTCCGTCCCGGGACCGGGTCGCGATCTACATGCCCAACTGCCCGGGGTTCGCTATCGCGCTCTTCGGGATCCTCCGCGTGGGCGGAATCGCCGTTCAGCTGAGCCCGCTCTACGTCGGCGAGGACCTGGTCCCGGGTGCTCCGCGACTCCGAGCCGAAGGCGCTCGTCACCCTGGAGATCCTCTACCGGAACCTCGAGAAGGTGCCGGACGAGGCGGTTCCCCCGGTCGTCTTCGTGGCCCGCTTGCGCGAGTTCTACCCGTGGCTGAAAAGGCCGTTCGTGAACCTCGTGTTGCGCCGTCAGCACATGCCCACGCGCTTCCCGAGCGGACCCCGGGTGCGGTCGTGGCGACGGGCGATCCGCACCCCGGGGACGGCACCGATCCACCCGGGGGACCCCGCGACCACCGTGGCGGTCTTCCAGTACACCGGGGGCACGACGGGGGTCCCGAAGGCGGCCATGCTCACCCATCGGAACCTCGTGTCCAACGTCCTCCAGACGAACACCTGGAACACCCTGCGGGAGCCGGGCCAAGAGATCGTTCTGGCGGCGATCCCGTTCTTCCACATCTACGGACTTACCGTCGGACTCCTGATGGGTCTCGCAGACGGGGCCACCGTGGTCATCCAGACCCGCCCCGAAGTGCACGAACTCCTCGCGCTGATCGACCGCTACCGTCCCACCCAGTTTCCCGGCGTGCCGGCGCTCTACCAGGCGCTCGTCCAGCTGCCCGACCTGGGGCGGCACGATATCCGGTCGATCAAGTTCTGCCTGAGCGGTTCCGCCCCGCTCCCGGCGGAGATCCAGAGAAAATTGGAGGCCGCCACGGGCGGCCGGATCCTGGAAGGGTACGGTCTGACCGAGGCGTCGCCCGTGACGCACGCGAACCCGACGGAAGGGGAGCGTCGAGCGGGGTCGATCGGGCTGCCCCTACCGGATACCGAGCAACGGATCCTGGACCCCTGGGACGCCCACTCGTCCCTCCCCGTCGGCGAGGTAGGCGAGCTGGCGGTCCGGGGGCCCCAGGTCATGGTCGGTTACTACCACCAGCCCGAGGAGACCGCCGGGGTCCTGCGGGACGGATGGCTCTCCACCGGGGACCTCGCGCGACTCGACGCGGACGGCTTCGCCTACATCGTCGACCGGAAGAAGGACATGATCAACGTCGGCGGGCTCAAGGTCTACCCCCGCGAGGTCGAGGAGGTGCTCTTCGAGCACCCGGCGGTCTCGGACGTTGCGGTGGTCGGGGTCCCCGACGCGGCGCACGGGGAGGTGCCGAAGGCATTCGTCGTTCGGAAGGCGGGCAGCACGGTGGGCGCCGACGAGCTGATCGCCTTCGTCCGGGACCGGCTCGCGCACTACAAGGCGCCACGTTCGGTCGAGTTTCGCGATGCGCTGCCGCGGAGCGGGGTGCAGAAGGTCCTTCGCCGAGTCCTGCGTGACGGGCAGGCCGGGGCGCTCCATCGGGAGCCGGGCCCGCCGGGTCCCCAGAAGCCGCGGTCGAGCAGGTCCCGCGCGATCACGAGCCGCTGGATCTCGTTCGTGCCTTCGAAGATCTCGCTGATGCGGGCGTCCCGGTACGCGCGCTCGATCGGCGTCCCGCGGATGTAGCCGAGGCCGCCGTGGATCTGGAGCGCCTCGTCGATCACCTCGCTCGCCCATTCGGACGCGAGGCACTTCACGGTCGCGGCCTCCCGCGTTTTGGTCTGGCGCTCGAGGTGGCCCCAGCGGGCCGGCTCCGGCCCCATGCGGTCCTGGTGCGCGGCCGCGTGGTAGACCATGTACCGGAGCGCGTGGATCTTCATCGCCATGTCCGCGAGCTTGAACTGGATCGCCTCGTAGTTCGCGATCGGAGCGCCGAACTGGGTTCGGTGTTGGGCGAACTCCAGCGCCTGCGCCGCAGCGCTCTCCATGCCGCCGAGCGACGCGGCGCCGAGCGAAACCCGTCCCACGTCGAGCGCGGTCATCGCGACCAGGAACCCCCGGCCCGGGCCCCCGAGCACGCGCTCGGGCCCGAGCTCGACGTGGTCGAGGACGAGCTCGGCGGTCGAGGTCCCGTGGAGGCCCATCTTCTTCTCGCACCGGCCGACGGTGAAGCCGGGGAGGTCGCGGTCGACCAGGAACGCGGTGACCCCACCGTTGGGGCCGAGCTTCGCATCGTTCGCTGCCATCAGGACGATTGTGTCCGCCTCGCGCCCGTTCGACACGTAGATCTTGTTGCCCGTGACGACCCAGCCGTCGCCCTTCCGCTCGGCGACGGTGTGCACCGACCCCGAATCGCTCCCCGAGCCGGGCTCGGTCAGGCTGAACGCGAGCAGTCGCTCGCCCTTCGCGGCGGGAACGAGCCAGCGTCGCTTCTGTTCCTCCGTCCCGAAGTACAGGAGCGGCGTGGTGCCCAGCGACGTGTGCGCTCCGAGGATCGTGGCGTGCGACGCGTCGACCTTGCCGACCTCCTCGAGGAGGATGCAGTAGCCGACCTTGCCGAGCCCGAGACCCCCGTACTCCTCGGGGACCGGGACGCCGAAGAACCCCTCCTCCTGCATCCGTCGGACGGTCGCCCGGGGGAACTCCTCGCTCTCGTCCATCGCGGCGACGATCGGCGTGACCTCCTTCTCGAGGAAGCCGCGGACCGCCGCGCGGAACGCCTCCTCGGCCGGCGAGAACGAGAACTCGAACCCCACGGTCACCCCCCCCGGAACTTCGGCGGGCGATGCTCGGCGAACGCCGCGAGCCCCTCGGCTAGGTCCTCGGAGGGAAGCACCTCGGTCTCGAACAACCGAGCCTCGAGCGCAAGACCTTCCCCCTGCGGGAGGTCGCGGCTGGCGGTGATCGCGCGCTTGGCCGCACGGACCGCTTTCGGCGCTTTCTGGCCGATCGTATGCGCGATATCCCGGGCGGCCCGAAGCTCCTGGCCGGCCGGTACCAGCTTGTTCACGAGACCGATCCGCAGGGCCTCCGATGCCGCGACCATCGCCCCGGTGAACACGAGCTCCTTCGCCTTGGCCATCCCGACGGTCCGGGCCAGGCGCTGGGTTCCTCCGTAGGCGGGCATCAGGCCGTACGTCACCTCCGGCGCCCCGAACTTGGCCGAGTCACCGGCCACGCGCAGGTCGGCCGCCAGGGCCAGTTCGAGGCCGCCGCCGAGGGCCAGGCCCTGGACCGCGGCGATCACCGGGGCTCCGAGCGACTCGAGCCGTCCCAGGATCTCGTGCCCGCGACGGACGACCTCCGGCGCTCGCGCCAGATCGAGGGAGGCCATCTCCTTGAGGTCGGCGCCCGCGCAGAAGTACTGCCCGTCCGCGGCGAGCACGACCGCCCGGACGTCGGCGTCAAGCGCCAGCGTCGTCAAGTGGCCGTCGAGCTGCGCCAGGAGACGCGTCGAGAGCGCGTTCACGGGGGGATTCCTCAGGACGAGCAGCCGGACTCCGTCCTCCTCCCCCTTCGCCGTGACCAGGTCGCCGGGCGCCTCCGAAACCATTGACGTTCGGAAGGTCCCGGCCGCCTCTTAAGAGAACCCGTGCGCCCCCGGGTCCGTCCAGACAGGGGCGGTAAGTAATCGGTCGCTGTCGCGCGGTCCGTGGCCAGTCGCGAGCTGCTGTCGCTCTCGCTCTACTCCCTTCTCGCGAGCAATCGCGGAGGGCTGTTCATCGTGTTCTTGCCGCTCTACCTCGTCGAGGTCAAGGGGGCCTCTCTTCCGGTCGCGCTCGCGATCCTCTCCCTCGCGTACGTACCCGCGAGCTTGATCGGCCCGTGGGTCGGGCGGCTCTCCGACCGGGCTCGCCGGCGCCGCCCGTTCCTGCTCGCGGGCGAGGCGGCGGCGTTCCCGTTGTTCCTTGCGATCGTGTTCGCGCCGGGATACGTTCTCGCCGGCGCCTTGTTCATCGCGGCCGAGCTCGCCCTCGCGATCGGGGGACCGGCGTACACGGCCTACGTCGCGGACGTCACCCGCACCGAGGAGCGGGGTATCGGGTACGGTCTCCTGAACGCCACGTCGAGCGCGGGGGGCGTGGTCGGGTTCCTCCTGGCGGGGTGGGTGACCTACGCCTACGGTCCTCGGCCCTCTTCCCGTTCGTCGTGGCGGTGATGGTCGGGACCCTCTCGGTCGTCTTCTTCGTCGTGCCCGAGGTCCTCATCGTGGCCCCGCCGCACACCCGTCGTCCGTTCAAGGAGATGAAGCCGGTGATCGCGTTCTCCTTCGCCGTGTCGATCCGGGCGATCGGCAGCGGAGCGGTCGCCACGTTCTACGGGTACCTCGCCGCGACGCTCGGCGCGAACGACTTCGAGGTCGGCGTGGTCGCGATCGCCGGCCTCTTCACCGGGGCGCTCGTCTCCTACCCCTCGGCCGATGGATCGACCGTCGGGGCGAGATCCAGGGGCATCTGGTACGGCACGCTGCTGAGCCTCGGGTCGTTCGGTCTCTTCATGACCGCCGCGACGTGGGAACAGACGGTCCCGGCTCAAGCGGTCCGCAGTTCCGGCCTCGCGCTCGTCGGAACCGGGATGCAGGCGTGGGTGGCGCGGATCGCGCCCCCCGCGCAGCGCGCCGAGTACCTCGGGATGTTCACGCTGATCAACTCCTCGTTGTGGAGCGTCGGTCCGCTGGTCGGTGCGCTCGCCATCGAGGTCGCCGGCTACACCGGACTGTTCGTCATGGCGATCGTGACGACGGTCGTGTCGCTCGCGGTCATGGAATTCTTGTACGGGGAGATCGGCGATCCGGGCGCGTCTCCATCGTCCGGGCGCCCCGCTGCCGGAAAGCTGAGCCGCGCTTCCGGGCACCCTCTTATATCGTGGCCCCCGTCCCCGCGACGTGCCGCGACCGTCCACGTTCGCCGACGCCGGCGCCCCGTATTCCGAGGCGGAGTTCGTGTTCCTCGGGGTGCCGTTCGACCGGACCACGTCGTTCCGGCCCGGGGCGCGGTTCGGGCCGGACTCGATCCGGCAACACTCGTGGAACTTCGAGTCGTACGACCTCGAGACCGGCGTCGACCTTGCCGAGGTACCCGCGCACGACCTGGGCAACACCGACGAGTTCGGGAGCGCCTCGGAGATGGTCGAGTCGGTCCGGGCGGAGATCAAGAAGATCTACGCCGACGGCAAGATGCCGATCGTCCTCGGCGGGGACCACGCGTGCGCGCCGCCGTGCGTCGAGGCGTATCCCGACAACGCACCCAGCCTCGGCGTCCTGTACCTGGACGCGCACCTCGACTTCCGTTCGAGCTACCTCGGGGACCGCCGGAGCCACGCCTGCTCGTCCCGTCGCATGCTCGAGAAGGTGGGCGCGAGCAACATCGTCGTCCTCGGTGTGCGATCCGTCTCTCGCGAGGAGACCGAGGACAACCGCTCGATCGGGATGCAGACCGTCAGCGCCCACGAGATCGCGCGGGATGGCATTCAGGCGTCGCTCGCGAAGGCGCTGGGGATGCTCAAGACCCAGCGGCTCTACATCTCGCTCGACATCGATGCGATCGACCCCGCCTACGCCGGCGCGACCGGAACCCCCGAACCGTTCGGGCTCACGCCGCGGGATGTGAAGTTCATCATCGACCAGGTCGCGCCCCGCCTGGTCGGACTGGACATCATGGAGGTCAGTCCGCCGTACGACCAGGGGAACACGAGCGTCCTTGCCGCGCGTCTGGCGCGCGAGGCGATCGTGCGGGTGGCCGCGTCGCGCAAGGGTCGGTAGCCCGCGAGCCCGCATGGCCGACGAGGAGACCCCGGGCCGCACCGTGTCGCGCGGGGCGGAGGCCTCGCTCCGGGCCGTCGACTGGTGGGGGTTTCCCGCGCTGGCCAAGGAACGCGAGACGAAGGCGTATCGACCGAAGGCGCTGGACGACCGGTTGCGACGCGAACGCACGCGGACCGAGGCGCGGTTGCTGGTCGATGCCCGCCGCCTCGGGGTGCGGACCCCGATCATCTACGACGTCGACCTTTCACGCCACCGGCTCGATCCTGGAGGAGCTGCCCGGCCCCACGCTGAAGCAGATCCTCGAGGACCCGGCGCTCGACCCCGCGGCCGTGGCCCGCGCGGTTCGATCGATGGGCGAGGCCCTCGGGCGGCTGCACGCCGGGGGGATCTCCCACGGCGACCTCACGAGCTCGAACGTCGTGTTCCCGTCGAGGGCCGAGGGTTCGCCCGCCTTCCTCGACCTCTCGATGGGGAGCCGAAACCCCGGGGTCGAGGAGATGGGGATCGACCTCCATCTGGTCGAGGAGGACCTGAAGGCGCTGTCCGCCCGATCGGTCGCGCTCGTCCGAAGCTTCTACGCCGGCTACGGCGCCGGAAACCCCGACGGGGCGAAGGACGTGCGGACCCGCGCCCGTCAGATACGCGGGCGCATGCGGTACGTCTAGGCCGGGCCTACTCCGCCCGACTCATTCGCGTCAGGCCCGCGACCAGGGCGAGCGGAAGTTCCTCGACGACGTCGGTCGCGATGAGCCCGAAGCTCCGGTGGGACGCGGCGGCGATGCCCGCCTCCCCGACCCAGTAGGTCGCGAGCCGCGCCGCCGCGAGCGGCGGGAGTCCCTGGGCGAGGAGCCCGGAGAGCACGCCCGAGAGCACGTCCCCGACGCCCGCGACCGTCATCGCGGGATGGTGATGGCGATTCTCCACCGTCGTCTCGCCGTCCGAGAGTACGTCCGGGTCTCCCTTCGCGACCAGGAAAAGGTGCCGTTCCCGCGCCAGCCGGTCCACGGTCGAATGGCGGTTGGCCGGGTTCGGAGCGGCGGTGTCCGCGAACAGCCGCGCGAATTCGCCCGCGTTGGGGGTCGCGACGACCGGCATGCCGGGTTTCGACTGGATCTCCGCGGGTGTCGGAAGCGCCGCGAGGCCGTCGGCGTCGACCAGCATCGGGACGGTGCCGACGAGGGCGCGCTGGACCTCTCCGAGCGCCTCCAGCGTCTCGGGGTCGGCCCCGGCGCCCATTCCTACCGCCACGGCGCCGGGTTTTGCCCCGCGGACGAAATCAAGGATCTCCGGCACGTCCGTGGGCCGGAACTTGTCGGCTCCGAACGCGTGCACGACGAGCGTTCGGCGAGAATCCCTGGACCCTCTCGGCGGCCCCGCCGGGGGCGAGGACGGTAGCGCGCTCAACGCCGGACCGCAGGGCGGCCAGGGCGGCGAGCGCGGGGGCGCCGGAGTAGGGGCCGCCGCCGATCACGACCAAGCGGGCGGAACGACCCCGACCGGCGTGCGCGGGCGGGACCGGGAAGAACGCGAACTCCCCCGGTCCCGTGCGTCGCCACGCGTCGGGTGGTATCCCGATGTCGCGCACGACGATCTCGCCTGCGGTCTCGAGGTTCATCTCCTGCTTCACGACGGTGAGGGCGACCGTGGACGCCGGCCGCAGACCTTTCGGGTCGAGCGCGCCCGTCGGCAGGTCGATGGAAAGGACCGGGGCGCCGCTGCGCCGGATCGCTTCGACCGCCTCCAGGATCGGCGACCTCAGCGGCGGCGATTGTCCGGTCCCGAGCAGGGCGTCCAGGACGAGGGGCATCGTCGCCAGCTCCTCGGGCTTCGGTACGCGGGGGTGGACGGTGACCGTCCGCTCGATCCGTTCGTAGCACCGCCGCGCCGCGCGCGAGCGGATCTCGGCGGCGGGGCGGATGAGCCAGACTTCCGGCGAGAACCCCCACTGGTGCAGGTAGTGGGCGGCGCACGTTCCGTCGCCGCCGTTGTTGCCCGTGGAGGCCACGACCGCGACCCGGGCCGGGGGCGGGGGGCAGTCGTCGCGCGGCCTCTTCGGCCACGGCCCGGCCTGCGTTCTCCATCAGATTGTCGAGCGAAACCCCGAGCGCCACGGCGTTCTGCTCGACGACCGCCATCTCCTCCGAGGAGAGCGGTCGGGGGGAGGCGGCCCACATCGGCGCCGCTACGTGGGCGGAGTCCCTTCGGACGGCGTGTCGATCACGGAGAACAGGTTCATCGAGGACGGAAGCAGGTTGCGGCGCGCGAGGTACTGGGCCTGCGTGCGGCTGTAGCGGAACAGGATGTCCGCCTTGCCTTCCTGGAATCCCCACGGCCGAACGATCAGGAGATCGCCCGCCCGGATCCACATTTTCTTCTTCATCTTCCCCGTGATCCGGCCCATCCGGGAGACGTTGTCCTCGCACATCACGCGGATGCGCGCCGCGCCCAGGAGTTGGTTCGCGATCCCGAACACTTCCCCCCGAGGTCGCCGCGGCAACGGGAGCCGTCCGACGTCCTCGCCGCCTTCCACGAGCTCAACGACCGGAGCGCCCTCCTCGGCGACCGGAGCGGCCGGCGCATCGGCCATGGGCTCGGGCGGTTCGGGCACGGCCGTACGAGCCGAGGACAGTATTTCAGTTGGGCCCCCGGCGAGGGAACACCCGGAGCGGGTTCTCTTCGAGGATCCGACGCTGGTCGTCCTTCGGGATCGGCAGCGCCCGGAACGCCTCCAGGTTCCCACCGATCTCCTTCACACCGGGGCCCGGCCAATCGGTGCCGAACAGCACCTTCGCCGGCGATCCGCTCCAGGTTCGGGAAGTACTCCAGGAGACGGTGGGGCGGCACGCCCGAGACCTCCATCCACACGTTCGCGAAGCGCCGGGTCAGGAACATCGCGGTGGAGGTCCAGAGGGGTCGGCCCCCGTGGGCCAGCACGATCGTGAGGTCCGGGAAGTCCACCGCGACGTCCTCGACCAGAAGAGGGTCGGCGAACCGGTTCCGCGCCCGTGGAAAGATCGACGTGCCGGTGTGCATGATCACGGGCACTCGCTCCTTCTCGCACGCCCCGTAGATCCCCCGGAGCCTCGGCAGCGTCCCGTCGACGTACGCGTTCGGGGCGAACAGCTGGTGCGCGGGGTGGAGCTTGATCGCCCGGATCCCGAGCTCGTGCACCAGCCGGTGGATCTCGGTCGCCGGGTCGGGATGGTCCGGCCGGATGCCTCCGGCCGCGATCAGCCGGTCCGGGTCCTCCTTCGCGTACTCGCTGACGAACGTGTTCGCGGCCTCGGTGTAGCCGATCACCTCGGTCGCCACGTAGTTCACGAGGACCGCACGTTCCACGCCGGAACGGTCGAGGTAGTCGAGGAACCGTCGCGGCTCCTTGACCATCCGGGCCGCTTCCGGGTCCAGATGCCCCACGAGGGCGAGCGCGTCGGGACGCATCTCCCAGAGCGGATTGATGTGGACATGGCAATCCGTGACTCCCATCGCCGCACGGCAACCGGACCGCGATATAAGGGGCGAACACGGTGGACGCGTCCCTGCGAGCATTTATCTCTCGGGCAGGCGGTCGCCCGCCGATGTCCGTCCCGCAATCCCCGAAGGCGATGCCGAAGCACCTCAAGGCCACCTACTTGGGGGACCAGGAGACCCTTCTGGAGGAAACGCGCGGGACGAAGTGGTACTACTTTCCGGGGCCGGCCCTGTTCGTCCTCGTTTTCGCCGCGCTCACCTACCTCTCGTGGGGCGCGCGGATGGGCTGGGCGTTCACAACCACCTACGCGCACGCGTTCGGCACCCTCGCGGGCTGGGTTCACGTATCCCGGAACACCATCCTCTACGGGGTTGCCGCCGTCTTCACGGTCGTGCTGCTCGTCGGGCTTCTCTGGCTGCTCGTGCGGTATCTTCGCTGGATCAGCACGGTGTATGCCGTCACTTCCCACCGCGTGATCATCCAGAAGGGGATCCTCGGGCGCAACTTCGACGAGATCCCCGTCACGCAGGTCCGGGGTGTGGACGTCCACCAGTCGTTCGGCCAGCGCCTGTTGCACTACGGGACCCTACGGGTGAGCTCGGAGGGCGGCTCGAAGGTCGGCAACGAGGACTGGGAAGGCATCCCCCGGCCGTTCGAGTTCCAGAAGCGGCTCGAGAACGCCACCGAAGTGATCGATTCGTCGGGCCGCACGACGCGCTGAGGACCGCGCGGGGGAACGACCCGCCGGCGCGACGTGGGTCCGCGGGCAACGCGTTGTTAAATCGGCCTTCCGCCGTCCGCCGGCGCGACCATGGCGGACGAGTTCGACGCGATCGTCGTCGGGGCCGGCATGGCCGGATGCTCGGCGGCGATCCGACTGGCCCAGGGCGGCGCGAGCGTCCTCCTGCTCGAGCGCGGAGCCGAACCCGGCACGAAGAACCTCTCGGGCGGGGTTCTCTGGGGGCGCGACCTCGACCGGATCCTCCCGAACTGGGCCCGTGAGATGCCCGTCGAGCGCCACGTCGTGCGCAAGCGGTTCGGTTTCCTCACGGCCGAGGACTCCGTCGCGTTCGATTACGAGGGCAGCGCATGGCGACGTGAGCCGTACGTGGCCCACTCGGTCCTGCGGAGCCGCACCGACGTGTGGCTCGCGAAGCAGGCCGAGGCGGCGGGGGCGACCGTGGTCTCGGCCGTCCCCGTCGACTCCCTGCTGTGGGAGGGCACCCGCGTGAAGGGGGTCGTCCAGGGCGGCGAGAACATGACCGCCCCGGTCACGATCGTGGCGGACGGCACGAACTCGCGGGTCACGCTCGGCACCCCGATACGGCCCGCCGCCCGCCTTTCCGGAGAGGCGACCGAGCTGGGGCTGAAGGAGGTGTACCGTTTGGACCCGGCCGCGATCGAGGATCGGTTCAACCTCGAGCCGGGCGAGGGCCACGCGGAAGAGTGGGTGACAGGGATCTTTCCGCCCGGCGTCATGGCCGGCGGGTTCCTTTACACGAACCGCGACACGCTCTCGCTCGGGCTCATCGTGAACATCGGTTCGCTGTTCGGAAAGGGCGTGTACGCGCACGACCTCATCGAGCGGTTCAAGCAGCATCCCACGATCCAACGGCGGCTCCGCGGCGCGGAGATGGTCGAGTACGGGGCGAAGATGATCTGCTCGGGATGGGCCAGCCGTCCCGCGGCGTTCCACGGGCACGGGTGGATGGTCGCCGGCGATGCGGCCGGATTCGTGTTCTCGAACGGGATCGTGATCCAGGGCATGAACTACGCCGTCCGCAGCGGCCTCGAAGCCGCGGAGACCGCGCTCGCGGCGAAGGCCGGAGGGGACGCCTCGGCCGCCCGCCTCGCGGAGTACGACCGGCGGCTGGAGTCCACGGGGATCCTGGGCGACTTTCGGGATTTCGCGGGGATGGACCGGGTGAAGTGGAACCCGCGGATCTACACGGCCTACCCCAAGTTCGCGACCGAGCTATTCCACGCGATGATGTCGGAGACGAGCGCACCCAAGCGCCGACTCCGCCAGCTCCTGCGCTCCGCGCAGCGCGCCGCCGGGCTCTCGACGCCCGCGCTCGTGAAGGACGCGATCTCGGTGGCCCGCGACCTCTGACGGCCCGGGGTGGGTTAGATCCCCCGGACGCGGCGGATCTCGGCGGTGAGCGCCGGGACGATCGCGAACAGGTCGCCCACGATCCCGTAGTCGGCCACCCGGAAGATCGACGCCGAGGCGTCGTTGTTGATCGCCACGATCACGCGGGAGCTCATCATGCCGACCAGATGTTGGATCGCGCCCGAGATGCCCACCGCGAGGTACAGCTGAGGGGACACGGAGCGGCCCGTCTGTCCTACCTGGAACGAAGAGGGCCGCCATCCGGCGTCCGTGACCGCGCGGGAAGCGCCGACCGCCGCGCCGAGCGACGCTGCCAGTTCCTCGACCAGCCGGAAGTTCTCCGGGGTACGGACCCCGCGTCCTCCTGATACGACGATGGAGGCGTCCGACAGGGCCGGGCCCGCTCCCTTCGGCGTGGCCTCGATCCCAGTTCGCCGTGGCGCCAGCAGGGCTGGCGGGACGGTCGCCGCCGGCAGCGACTCGACCGCGCACGTCGCACCCGCGACGGCCGCCACAGGGAAGGCGTGCGGTCGAAGCGAGACGACGGCGCGGCCCCCTCGAAGGAGGCGCGCCTCCGTCGCCCGCCCGCCGAACACGGGGCGCTGGACGCGCAGCGCCTCCCCGGTCCACGCGATCTCCGTGACGCCGTTCGCGGCCGCCGCCTTCCAGGCCACCGCGATCCGGCCGGTGAGATCCCGACCGTAGGTCGACCCGCCGAGAAGGACGAGGCTCGCTCCGACGGCCGAGGCCGCCGCGGCGATGTATCCGGTCTGGGCCGCAGGGGGAGCAGCGTCCAGCCGCGGGTCGTTGATCGTGAACGCCCGCTCGACGCCGTACTTGCCGAACTCGGACGCGGCCGAGGCGGCTCCCGCGCCGCCCACGAACCCAACGACCTTCCCGTCGTGCCCCGCCAACGACCGCGCTGCGCCGAGCGTTTCGGTCGTCGTGAGGGACAGCCGGCCCGACTCGACCTCTCCCACGACGAGGACGTTCGGGGTCACGGGAACACCTTCGCCTCTTCCTTGAGGATCCGAACGAGCTTCTGCGCGGCCTCCTCGGGGGTTCGATACTCGATCATCTTCGCGCCGGTCCGAGGAGGAGGCAGGGCGAACCGTTCCGGGACGTTCGTAGCGCGGTCGGCCGGCCCGGTCGGCGGGCTCAGCTTGGCGACGGGTGCCCGACGGGACTTGAGGATCGCCGGCAACTTGGCCGTCCGGGGATCGTTCCACGCCTGCTGGAGCCCCAGGACGCACGGAAGCGGGGCCTCCCAGGTCTCCTGGCCGACCTCGGTCGATCGCCCGAATCGAAGCCGCTGAGCCGCCGCGTCCCAGCGAAGGTCGACCACGTACCCGAAATGCGGCATCCCCAGCAGCTCGGCCAGCGCGCCCGGCACGAGGCCCTCCTCGTCATCGCCCGCTTGCTTGCCGAGAAGGACGAGGTCGTGCGGCATTCCTGCCACCGCGGCGCCCAGTCCCTCCGCCGCGGCGAGAGGGTCCCCGGTGTCCTCCCCGGCGCTCTCCACCGCCGTCGCGGTGTCGCATCCGAGCGCGATCGCGGCGCGCAGGACCTCCTCCGTCCATCGCGCCGGACCGAACGAGACCGCGTGGACCTTGGAGCCGGCGTTCGCCTCCTTCAGGAGGAGGGCCTGCTCGACCGCCGACTCGTCGTATCCGGCCAGGACGAACTTCACGCCCTCCGGGTCGAGCCGGGAGCCGTCGGCGCGCGGCCTCAACCGGGTCTCGGCGTCCGGGACCGGCTTCAGGCAGACGACGATCTCCACGATCGTGCGCCTCTAGGAGTAGCCACGGAGCAGCTCGCGGGCGATCACGGTGCGCTGGATCTCGTTCGCCCCTTCGTAGATCTGGGTGAGCTTCGCATCCCGCAGGAGCTTCTCGACCGGGTACTCCTTCATGTAGCCGTACCCGCCGAAGGTCTGGATCGCCTCGTCGGCCACGTGGAGCGCCGCGTCCGAAGCGAAGCACTTCGCGATGGACGATTCGAGCGTCCCCTTCTGGCCGCCGTCGATGGTCCAGGCGGCGTGCCAGCTCAGGAGGCGCGCCGCGTGTACCGCCTGGGCCATGTTGGCGAGCTTGATCTGGATCGCTTGATGCTCGGCGATCGGCTTGCCGAAGGTCTCGCGCTTCAGGGCGTAGCGCGCCGCGTGGTCGAGCGCCGCCTGGGCGATGCCCGTGGCCAAAGCACCGATCGGGGTGCGGGTCATGTCGAGGGTCCGCATCGCGAGCGAGAACCCCTCCCCCTCCTCGCCCAATCGGTCGGCGGCTGGAACACGCACGCCCTCGAAGCGAACCGTGCTGGTCGACGAGGCGCGATGGCCCATCTTCTCCTCGTCCTTGCCCGGGGATAGGCCCTTCGCCGAGCGCGGCACCACGAACGCGCTGATCCCCCGGTGGCGTTGCTGCGGGTCGAGCGTCGCGAACACGGTGTAGAGCGACGCGTGGGGGGCGTTGGTGATGAAGCACTTCTCGCCGTCCAGGATGTACTCGTCCCCGTCCTTCCGGGCGCGGGTGCGGATCGCGCCCGCGTCGCTCCCCCTCCGGGTTCGGTCAGGCAGAACGACGCCAGGTGATAGTCCGCGCAGAACGAAGGTAGGAAACGCTTCTTTTGCTCGGGCGTGGCCCCGAGCAGGATCGGCTCGAGCGCGAGGCAGTTGGCGATGATCGAGGTCGTCATGCCGCCGCAGGCGTAGGCAAGTTCCTCGACGATCAGGCATTGCTCGAACAGCGAGAGCCCGCTACCGCCCCACTCCGCCGGTACGTTGAGGTTCATTAGGCCCAGGGCGTGGGCCTTGCGATAGATCTCTTCCGGAAAACGGGCCGTCCGGTCGCATTCCGCCGCGTGCGGGACCATCTCCGTCCGGGCAAATTTCCGGGCCATGTCCCGGAGGCTCTCGTGCTCGGGCGAGAGGGAGAAATCGGGCATTAGGAGGAAGGCGGCGTGCCACGGGCACCCGCTATATCACGGCTTGGGTCGTCTCGGCTTTGAAACTTAACATCCTCGGCCGGGCGGGTTTAGTTTCACGCGGTCGAGTTCTGTTTCAGATAAGTCCGGTCTCGGTTCTACCGACGGTAAGATGGGATCGACCTTTACTCGGTCATCTGTTTTCAGCCTCGCCAATCCGGTTTCAATCTCAGACCCGAGTAAGGGGCGTTCGCCCTACCCTCTTCTTGCAGGCAGCAAGGGATAAGGAAAGTCAGGGCGCAAGCCTTTTCGTTAGCGCTTGCCCTCAAGGCTCACCTGTGGCGGAAAGCGCCGAGGAGCTCGCCCGCATCGTGGATGAGATGCTCCGTCGTGCAATCAGTGAGAATACTGATTTGGCTGAGTTACTGAGAATCATTCCACCCCAGCCGGCCCCTGCCATTATTGGTGTCTCGATTACCTACGAAACAAACTAGCCCGACTCATCTAAGTGAGACCTTTCTTACATCGCGGCAGGGAGTCGCCGTATGTTCAACAGCATTATTGAGGAAACAAAACCGCCGGGGTGGGCCAAGAAGCGACAGGCAATCCTGAAAAAACTCGAAGAAAAACTCGGCGCCCCAGTCGCCACATACATCGCGAGCCCACTTCACCCGTTGTCGTCGTTGATTCCGCAGGACGTTCCGCTCGTCCTAGACATGCTCAATGTGGCAAGGAAGCGCGGCAAGAAGGTCTATCTGATGGTCCAAAGCCCTGGTGGCGACGGCCACACCGCTGAGAAGATTATCCAAATCTGCCGGACTGCGTTCCCTGAGGGATTTTCAGTCATCGTGCCGCAATCCGCGAAGAGTGCTGCAACGATGCTGTCACTTGGAGCGGACAGAATCGTAATGGGGGAAGCCTCAGAACTGGGGCCCATCGACCCTCAGATTCAATCCGTCGGCCCCGCTGGACAGCCTCAGTTGATTCCGGCGCGAGCCTACCTCAACGCGATCAACATCATCCGCGAGAAGGTGAGGGCTGATCCTTCTTCGATTCAGATCTACTTCCCTGTCCTACAGCAGCTATCCCCACAGATGATTGGAATGTGCGTCGACCTGATTCAGTTTTCCGAGGATTTTGCTCGGCGTTGGTTGCCCGTTGGAGCGATGAACGGCCGTCCCCCTGCTGACGTTGCGAACACGGTTAGTCAACTCGTCGCGGGCGGTCGGTACGGGCTTCACGGCAGCGTAATCAATAGAGAGGATGCAACGACAGCGTTGAAACTCAACGTGGACTTCTGGCCCCACGACGATGAACGGTGGTCACTCGTCTGGGAGTACTACCTCAGGACGATTCCTGCATTCATGTCGAATCCTGCCATCGCGAAGCTGTTCGAGACTTCCGAAACCTCGGCGAACATGGCCGTTCAACTTATGCAGATGCCATCTGCCGGGCAACCGCAGCCAACGCCGCCTGTCCCAAGGGGGGGCCCGACGCCGCCCCCATTGGGCGTGCCCCCTAGCGGTTCACCGCCCGGCCCGCGAACGACATCTTAACTCTCAACTGAGAAGACGGGGACGATCCCGTTCTCGAACATCTCATGGACGACCACCGTGAGGTTGTACGCGATCAGCTTGCAGAGGATTTCGTTTACCTGAGCTACGTGGGTTCGGGAGCGGATGTTCTCCCCGAATTTTCGCTTGAGCGCCGAGAAGACGGATTCGACGTTCGACCGGCGGTGGTAACTCTGTTCGAATACGTCCCGGTTGGCCTGGAACATGTAGAACGCCTTCCGCCAAGATGGTGGGCTCCCATGGGTACCCGACCGGTTCACCGAGTTCGACTTGAATGGGATGTACGCGTCGAGTCCCAGCTCTGAAGCGACTCGGTAGTTGTCCTTCGAGAGATACCCCTTGTCTGCCACGACAGCCGAGGGTCGGAAGCCGGACCCGAGGCTGTCGCGAAGGAGAGGGATGAAGAACGGCGAATCATTCGAGTCTGCCCCGCCCACGAATGCTCGTATGATCACATGGGTCTTGGTCCCGACCAGCGCGTGAACCTTGAGCCACATCTTCTGGCGTTTCTCACCGTGCTTCTCTTCTCGCCAGCTTCCGAAGGAAGTCGTCTGAACGCCGGTCGAATCAGGCGCGACAACTCCCCCGTCTTCAAGTCCGGCGAGCGGGGCTGCGGAGAGCGAGAGAAGGCGGTAGAGGATCGACGTTACTTCGGGTCGGTTGAGGGCGCGGGAAGCGACCATGTAGTTCGGAACTCGGCTGAGCAACTCCCGGTCGTGTACGTTTTCGTAGACCCCACACGCGCGCCGTCCCGAGAGACCGGAGTAGACCTTGAGAATCGCGCAGTAAAGGCTCTCAGAAAGTGGGAGGGCTGGCCGACCCCCGACCCCCGGCGTCGCAGGAAAATCAGGAACTTCCCTTACGAGATCTCGGAGGAGTTCGTTGAGGAGCCGCATCTCGGCCGTCTGGCCCTTCGTGTAAGTGGGGTGCTGGCGGTACTGCTTCCGGGGGGCGGGGGCGATCGGCGGCGTCGGGCGGCTCAGCTCCAGCACGGCGAGAATGTGTTTACACGGCAGGCCGCGCTTCGCAAAGTCTTGGCAGCCGCAGACCCACCCTCCTTCGCGCAGATTGACTCGGTACCGCCCGAAGCCTGATTGTGAAGGAATCGACCAGTCGTTCTCACCCAGGGGCTCAATCTCATCTCGACGCGAGGCGATCTCCTTCGCCTGCACCGATCGGTTGTCCCGAGGTGCTGTCATCGCATCTTGCTCCATTGTTTGCCCCCGATATTGGCTACTGTATTGCCCTATAGTTCGAGAGTACTTAAGGCCAATGTATTGGCGTATGTGATAGCCAACGCATTTATTCCTGTAGGGGTGTGCCTCACCGAGCGGCGGCATGGTCAGCAAGTTCACGTCCAAAGTCCTCCGGACTGTTCCCGGGTCCCCATCTGTCCGGGCGACCGTCCCTGAGGCGGTCGCTGCGATTCTCGGCGCTGTCCCCGGCTCTACCTTAGTTTGGGAGGTCGAGCCTGGCTCGTTGCGGGTGACCGTATCGGTCGGGCCCAAACCAAAGTCGTCTAAGCGAGACTGACGATTCTTCGGCCGTCGTGCTTTCTCATAGAAGGATCCTCCCTACGGACGGCTCTGTTGCGGATTCGCGGGGTGAGGAGGCCGGCCTCGCCGATAGGCCCGGGACGGACCTCGCGAATTGGAACAGGACCGCTCTTCGGTCCGAATCGCACTTCTATCGTAAGACTTTCGGTTGCTGTCACTTAATCCTCATCATACAAGCTTTAATGACTGGGAGCACGAAGCTGGTACATCCCGATTCCACCCGATGGTCCGCTGCCGGGGTACTTTGAATGTACTTCGAGTCGGTTTGCTTTGGCTTCCGCTAGCATCCGTTCAGCCACAGGAACTGGAACCGGCAGAGTTTTCGGCCAGAGACCACGACCCCAAATCCAGCAGACATCCTGATCGGGTCCTGGCAGTCTGTTGTCAGTTAGGAACCTGAGCCAGAGGCGGAATTCCGGATCGTCCCAGCAGAAGGAGTGAACCGAGTGCGAGTTAAACGTAAACCGCACTCCCTGGTTATCTATATCGACAAACTCGGGACCAACGGCCGTCCGAAGAACGAACAACAGATAAACCATTACGGCAAGGCCTCCAATCAGCCCGAGGTTGACAAGCGTGGTGGGAAACTGGCCAGCTTCGAGGCTCCGAAACGAGATGTACGCCCCGAACCCCACGAGCAGAACAACGAATGTCATTCCCATGGGGTGGGTTACGTTCGATCGAGTCGCACGCCACACCCGTCGCTGAAAGTCTTGCAGCTCAAACCTGACCATCTTGACACCTGAGCCGACCGCGGACGATTTAGTCCCAGATCTTTCCGGATATAGCGTAGTCGAGGCCCAATGATGCGAAGTCCATTCCAAGAGTAATCTCGTTTTCGGTATCAAAAAACTTACCCGAATCTGGCTCTGTTGCGGATTCGCGGGGTGAGGAGGCCGGCCTCGCCGATAGGCCCGGGACGGACCTCGCGAATTGGAACAGGACCCTTCGAATCGGTTCACCTCGCCGTGACGTTGACTGGAGTGGCCCGAGAACCGAGCGTGATCCCAAACGCTGCCTCTCGTTTCGGGTAGTCCCTCTAAGAGAAGCTCGGTCGGACCGGGCATCAGGTTTTGTTTCAGGCAGGTCCAGTTCTGTTTCATGAACGCCTCCCGCCGAGGTTAAGTTTCAAAGCCGGTCGTCTCGAGCGTGGGGCCGCCGGTCGAGGGGAGGAATCGCGGTGCACGCGGTCGCGAGATCGCGGTGGGCGGCTTCGCGCGCATCGATCGGGATCGGTCGCGCCGGACCGGGATCCCCGAGGTGATCCTGGGCGAGGGAAAGTCGGTCGACCAGTTGGTCGGGATCCTGAACGGCCTGCGCGCCCGCGGCGTGGGGGCGCTCGTCTCCCGGCCGTCGGCCGCCCAGCGCCGGTACCTGCTCGCACCGCGGACGGAGGGGATCCGGGTGATCTCCCTGGCCGGGGGCCGGGTGCTGCGTCTGCCCGGTCCGCTGGGTGGAAGCTACGCCGACGGCACCGTCGCCATCCTCGCCGCCGGAACGAGCGACGTCGGGTTCGCCGAGGAGGCCCGGGCCGTTCTCACGGAGCTGGGGATCCGCGTGGTCACGGCGTACGACGTCGGGGTGGCGGGATTGCACCGGTTGACTGCGGCCCTGGCTCGGACGGAACGGCTGCGACCGGAATCGTACATCGTCTTCGCCGGACGCGAAGGAGCACTCCCCACCGTCGTCGCGGGCCTGGTCCACGCCCCCGTCGTGGGGGTTCCGACCTCGATCGGCTACGGGCGGGGCGGCGGCGGACACGCCGCGCTCAACGCGATGCTCCAATCGTGCTCCCCGATCGCCGTCTTCAACATCGACGCGGCGGTCCCCGCGGCGCTGTTCACTGCCCAGCGGTTCACCCGGCCGCGCCCCCGCGCTACCGGGGGTCGTGCCCGTCGGGCGGGCGCTTTCCGAAGCCCATAAACGGTTGTCGGGGGGGCCCGGGGCCCCCCCGCCCCCTTTCGAAGGCCTTTTGAGACTTGCCGCGCCTCGAGGGCTCGTGGCGTCTCGGTCTGTCCTCTCCGAGCACTGGCAACGGGAGGACCGGGAGGAGAGGGACCGGCTCCGCCAGCTCGAGGGGCAGCTCAACACGCTCCTCGACCGCCGACACGAGCTGATGACCCAGGTCCGCACGCTCTCCGCCAAGCAGAAAGAGCTGTACAACCGGAGCCAGGCACCCCAGGCGGAGGTCGAGAAGCTCCACGACGAGTACGGCCAGCTGGGGAAGTTGCTTTCCGAGCTCCGCAAGGAGGTCGAAAGGGCGCGCCAGCGACTCGAGGACTCTGTCGTCCGTCGTCGCGAGCTCGTTCTCACGTTCGACCGCACCGAGCGGCAGAACCCGGAGCAGATCCGCAAGGCGATGGCCGAGCTGGAGCTTCGCCAGCAGACCCGCGCGCTCAAGATCGAGGAAGAGAACGCGCTGATCGCCGAGCTCCGCCAGAAGGCGAAGGACCTCGAGCACATCGAGTCGCGGAAGGCGATCGCCCTCGAGCACGAACGCCAACGGCACGAGGCCGAGGAGGCCATCACCGCCTCCCGGGCGGAGGTCGAACAGCTGGTCGGGGCGATGGCGACCGCCCGGACCGAGCGGGACAAGCGGATGGTCGAGATCCGTGCCAAGCTCGAGGCGGCGGGAGCGATGGTCGCGGAGATGCGCACGGCCGGTCGCGCCCGCGCCGACGTCATGGCCCAGGTCGATGTTCTGTCGCGCGAGATCGGCGAGATCGAGCGCGAGGGTCGCGAGCTTCTGGCGCGCGCCCGGGTCCGCCGCGAGGACGCCCGGCGGATCATGAAGGAGTACGAGCGTCCCCGACCGGCGCCCCGGCGGAGCGACCCGACGTCGATCGCGGAGTCGCACCTCGAGGAGCTGATGAAGCGCGGCAAGGTCACCCTGGGCGGATAGCCCGGGGGTCGCGCCTCACGGTTGGATGTTGACGACCGTCACGATGAAGACGAGGGTCTGGCCCACGACCTCCTTGTTGTAGTTCGCCGTGTACGTGCCGCCCTCGAGATCGATCGCCGAGACGATGAAGTCCGAGGTCCCGCAGATCGTCAGGCCCACGGAGGTCCCCTTGAGAAGGCCGGCCTGAGGCGCGGTCATCTCGTTCGTCAGGGTGATCGTGCTGGAGGTGAGGTTGGTCACCGTGATCGCCCATCCGAACGGGGAGACGGTCCAGCCGAGGCTCGCCAGGTTCTCGACCACGACCGCGCTCGCGTTCGAACTGACCACGACGTCCGTCCAGTTGTAGAGCGGGTCGGGGAACTCCACCCCCGCCTCGGCGGACGCCCCCTTGTAGGTAGTGTTGAACTCGTCCGGGGTCAGCGTGACGACGGTCGGGATAGTGTACTGGATCGTGTTGTTCTTGAGGCAACTGGTGTTGGTCGGGCCGTAGCCCAGATCGGCCGGAACGGTCACGTAACGCGTCTGGTTCACCTGGAGGCCGACCAGCCCCTGCCAGAACCCGGTGACGACCCCGCCGTAGGTGAGGTTCCCGATCGTGTACCCGCCGCTGGGCGCGTTGGGTCCGACATAGACCGGCAGCGGGGTGTACCGACCGGCGCTGCGGGGCGTGTACTGGAGCGACTTCGGCCAGGAGGCGTTGTTCACCGCGATCGCCTTGATCGACGTGTCGAAGACGCGGCCGATCTGGGGGCCGCTGCCGAAGATCCCGATGTAGTTCACCGTGACGTTGTCCCCGATCGCCACCGTGGCCGGTCCCGAGGCCGGAGGCGGATGGGTGAGCTCGTACAGGACCCCCGCCCCGACGCCGGCGACGACGATCGCCACGACGGTGAGAACGGTGACCAGGAGCACCGAAGGAGAACGCTCGACCATGACCTACGATTCGTCCGAAGGAGTGGGGGTCAGCTCTTCGCTGGTCTCGTCATCGATTCGGAGAGACAGGTGTTCCTCATTCCCCCGCGCCCCGAGGCGGGCGCGTATATATATCCTCGGGCGCGCGCAACGTCTTTCCACGCCGGCCGGGCGCTCGCGGGGGCGAATCAGGCGCGCCGAAGCTTCCCGACGATCGGCTCTTCGAGCACGCCCTCCTCCTCGAGCCGGTTCAGCACCCGCTCGGCCTGCTCGGAGCCTAGGCCCCGCTCGGCGCTTCGCAGGATGACCTCCTTGAGGTCCGCGTAGCCGTCCGCGGAGACCTCCGAAACCTCGTCCACGAAATCGAGGAACAGCGACTCCTCGGCGCGCTCCGCCGCGGTGGGGGCGGGTGGCGTGGGACGCGCGGGCGACGTGACGGTCCGTGTGACGGACGCGGGAAGCGGGGTCGTCGAGCGGATCGGGCCGCTGTCGCCTGCCACCCGGCCCACCGCGGCCCGGAGCTCCCGCCGGAACGCCGGCCGGTCGACGGTCGGGTACCGACGGAGCGACTCCCTGCCCGCCGTGACCCAGGCCGTGGGGATCCCTTCGCCTCGAAGGGCTTCGATCGACACGGCCGGCTCCTTCTCGAGGCGTTCCATCAGGTCGAGTCGATCCAGCGTCTGCCGAACGATCTCGGCAAGAACCTCCCGCTCCTGGCCCTCGGCGACCGACCGGATCCCCTCCGCCCGCACCGAGACCGTCCCCACGCCGTCCCGCGTCCGGAACAGATGCGCTCGGCCCACCACGATCGCGGACCGCGACGCGGTCGCGGAGCGCAGCTGGTTCATCGCGCGCGGCTGGAAGCTGCCGGCGGTGACTCCGACCGCGCCGGTCGGGTCGGACAGGCGTGCTCTCCAGAAGGACGTCGGCTCTTCGCGTCCGATCGGTTCGCCGGGAGAGAGCGTGCCCGCGAGCAGCACGCGGCTCATCCGCGCACCGAACGGGCTCCAGAGGTACGTGGGCGCGCGGTCGCCGCGCCCCTTCTCCTCCTCGAGCGAGCTTTCCAGCTCCCGGGCGGTGACCCGCCACGCGGTCTCGCGCAGCCCCATCAGTCGCGCCCCTCGAGGCGGGCGCCGAGCTCGTCCGCCGCCGCGTCGAGGTCCACCTCGGCGGTTTCGATCAATTCCGGCAGTGACGGTGACCCCGAAGTCGTCCTTGATCGCGCTCCCGCGCACCCTCAACCGACGGCCGAGGAGCGCCTCGAACAGTTCCTCCTCCAGCACGGTCGGGTCGGGTTGTTCCCGAAGCCGTTTTCGGGCTTGGTCCAGAGAAACGCCCCAAAGAGCCTCGGTCGCCTCCTTGCCGGCCGACACCGTGGCCGCGCCCGTGCCGTCGTCCAGGACGATCCGCGCGCGCAGGTCAGGATACCCTTCGACCTGTCCGTGCAGGCGGCAGATCCCGCCGGAGACGGTACGGCGGCAGGTCGGGCACCGGTAGACCACCCCGCTCGGGCTGACCAGCCCGACCACGATCCCCTCGATCGCGGCCACCTCCGCGCCGCCCGCATCCTCGAGGTCCGCGATCGAACGCGGCGGCGCACGCACGAGCTGGGCCGCCTCCGGGCAGGCCCTCGCCCTCGATCCGGGCGATCGTCGTTCGCTCGTCGATCACGAGCTGCGGCCGCCCGCGGAACACGCGAACGTATCCGCCCGCCACACGCACGGCTTCCCCCGCGCGCAGCGAGAAGTCGCTCCAGGCCGAGAGGGTGATCACGCCGCTCCGGTCCCCGACCAGCCCGTCGTAGACGACCCGTCGCTCCTCGCCGACGCTGACGGTCCTCTCGGCGATCCGCGCGACGCGGACCTCGAGCCGAAACCCCTCGTCGGACGCGCGGAGCGAGTCGACCGTCCGCAGCGGCATCTCCTCCGAATCGACGCTGCGGGAGCTCCGCGGCGCTCGCCGGCCCGACCCGGGTCTTCCACGTGAAGGTCAGCTCGGGCCGGCCCCGGAACTCGCCGACCTCCACGCCGGTCGCGCGAAGGATCGTTCCGCGCTCGAGACCCTCCCGGGGCGGGTCCCACCAAGTGAAGCGGACGCTGGCCGTCCCGTCGCTCAGCTGGCCCGCGAGGAGCGGGCGTCGGCCGCCGTCGGACTTCCGAACGATCTCGCGGCGCTGCATCGAGACGATACGACCCACCACCTCGACGGGCGAGGACGTCGGCCGAAGGTCCCGCAGCCGGACCTCGGGGATCGTGGAGGGGTATCGTCCTCGGCCATGCCGCTCGGTCCGAACGAAGTGTCGGGCCCGTTAAAACGCTCGACTCCGCGACGGGGGCTGGGACGTGCCGTCGCGCGGGCCCGTCGGCCGTGGCGCGAGCCGGCGTTCGAAAGACGTTTAGAGCCGCGTCCGCTCACCACGGCCGTTGCCGCTCAAGTTCAACCAGAAGGTCGACCGAATTCTCCGTCAGCGAGATTCGCTGCTCTGCGTCGGGCTCGACCCGGACCCGGCGCCGATGCCCCGCGGCCTCAAGCGACTCTCCGCGCGGACCCAGCTCGAACGGTTCCTGCGGGGGTGGTCGGCGCGACCCTTCCCGCACGCGGCGGCGTACAAGATGCAGCTCGGGGCGTACCTGCAGTACGGGCCCGCCGGGTTCGATGCGCTCGCAGCGCTGGAGCCGCAAGATCGGGCCGACCCGGCTGCGGATCCTCGACCTCAAGGCGAACGACATCCCGAACACGATGCGGATGGTCCGCGACGGGGCGTTCCGCGGGTTCGGGTTCGACGCGGTCACCGTCACCCCGTGGATCGGCTGGGAGACGCTCGCTCCGTTCCTCGAGGACACCGCGCACGGCGTCTTCGTCGTGGCGCACTCCTCGAACCCGGGCTCCGTCGATTTCCAGGAGATCCCGACCCCGCGCGGTCCGCTCTGGCTCGCGGTGGTCGGCGAGGTCCGCCGCCTCGCGCATACGCACGGCAACGTCGGCGTCGTGATCGGCGCCACCTTCTCCGAGGGGCTCCGCACGGCGCGCGCCACCCTGGGGAACGGGATGCCGATCCTCGTGCCGGGGATCGGGGCCCAGGGCGGCTCGCTCGCGACCACGGTGCGCGAGGGGGTCGACGCGCACGGCCGCGCCCTCCTCGTGAACGCCTCCCGGAGCATCCTCTACGCTTCGGCCGGGCCCGATTGGAAGCGGGCCGCCGGCGCCGAGGCCGTCCCGCCTCAAGGTCCAGATCAACCAGCTGCGCCTAGGGCTTCGTACAGCCGGATGAGCTGGTGGGCCACGATCGTCGAGACCGTAGCGCGTCTCGGCCCGACGGCGACCGGCCGCGCCCATCCGCCGCGCGAGCGCGGGGTCGTCGAGGAGGCGGCCCACCTTGCGCGCGAGGTCGGCCGCGATCAGCGGCTCCGCGAGCAGCCCCTCCTTCCCGTCCTCGATCACTTCGCGCACGCCCGGGACGTCCGCGATCACCACCGGAAGCCCGACCGCCATCGCCTCGGCCACCGCAAGGCCGAACCCCTCGAACCGGTTCTGCGACGGGAAGACGAACACGTCCGCGAGCGCGAGCAAGCGGGGCAGGTCGTCGTCCGAAACGTTCGGGCAGAACACCACTCGGTCGCCCACGCCGAGCCGGCGCGCGAGCCCGATCAGCGGCTGGAGCCGGGGCCCGAGCCGATCACGACCAGGACGACGTCGCGCGGCAGCTCGCGGAGCGCCTGGAGGATGACGTCCACGCCCTTGTGGGGCACGAGCCGTCCGGTGAAGACGATGACCCGCTTTCCTTCGACCTGAAGGTGCCGTTTCAGGTCGCCGACCTCAAGGCCCGGGCGGAAACGATCGAGGTCGACCACGGAGGGGATGATCTCGAGCGGCCGGCCGCGCAGCACCGCGGAGGTCGTGCCGTAGCTGCGCGTATGCACGACGACGCGGCCGACCCGGCGGAGCGTGGGGGGAGGAACGCCCGTTGGTAGAGGCCCGGCGACACCCCGCCCCAGCAACCCCGGCAGGAAGAGGTCGCAATGGTAGGTCAGGCAGATCGGGACGTCCGAGCTCGCGAGCGCTCGCGTCGCGAAGAACGAGGTGAGCGGGGGCGGGTAGTGGAGGTGCACGACGTCCGCCGGGATCTGGCGGAGCGCGCGACCCGTGCCGATGTCGATCGGGGTGTTGAACGCGACCGCAAGGGTCCGCGCCCGGACGATGCGGTACCCTTCCATGGTCGTCTCCGCGGCCAGGTCGGGGCGGTAGCGCGACGTGACGACCGTGACCTCGTGCCCCTCGCGGGCGAACTCGGCGGCCAGGGAGCGGACGTGCGACTCGACGCCCCCCGCGTGCGGGTGGAAGAACGGCGCGACCTGGACGATCCGCACGGCCGAGGCTACCGGCGGTTCGGTATTACGGCCATCGGCGGAGGCGGAACGACCGGTCCGGCGGGGTCACGCCGGGGCGGTGTCCGGTCGGTTCGTGCCCCCGGTGATCGGGGCGGACTCCCGCGACCTGGAACATCGCCTCGGCCGGGAGGGCGGCGATCTCGAGTCCGTGCATCAGCTCGCCCAGGCCGGTGGAGACGCGCGCGAGAACCGCGGGGTCGTCGTAGTGGAGCGACGCCTCGACGATCGCGCGGGCGACCTTCATCGGATGCTGCGCCTTGAAGATCCCGCTGCCGACGAAGATCGCCGTCCACGCCCGAGCAGTCGGCAAAGGGCGGCGTCGGCCGGGGTGGCGATGCCGCCCGCGGCGAAATTGACGACGGGGAGCCGCCCGAGCGTGCGGACCTCCTGGACGAGCGCTTCGGGGACCCGCTCCTTCTTGGCCCAGGCGCCGAGCTCCCGCTTCGGGAGCTTGTTGACCTCCTCGACCTCGCTCGCGATCTGCCGGATGTGGCGGACCGCCTCGACGACGTTGCCGGTGCCCGCCTCGCCCTTCGTGCGGATCATCGCCGCGCCCTCGTCGATGCGACGGAGCGCTTCGCCGAGGTTGCGGGCGCCGCAGACGAACGGGACCTTGAACTGCTTCTTGTCGACGTGGCCGAACGGGTCCGCGGGGGTCAGGACCTCCGACTCGTCGATCATGTCGACGCCGAGCGACTCGAGGATCCGCGCCTCGGCCGTGTGGCCGATGCGGCATTTCGCCATCACGCGGAATGCTCACGCGCTCGCGGATCTCGCGGACCCTCTTCGGGTCGGCCATCCGCGCGACGCCGCCCGCGGCCCGGATGTCGGCAGGGACCCGCTCGAGCGCCATCACGGCCACGGCGCCCGCCTCCTCGGCGAGCGCGGCCTGCTCGGCGGTGGTGACGTCCATGATGACGCCGCCCTGTTGCATGCGGGCGAAGCCCCGCTTCAGGAGCTCGGTCCCGAAGCGCAGCTTCTCGATCGGGTCGGGCACGGTGGTTCCCTCGGGGTGTGCTAGGCACGGAGTCAGTATAAGCCGGACGCCCCGCCGGGTCCGCGTGACGTTTTATCACGCTCCCGTCTGACGTAGGATGCAGGGGGAGCTCGGAACCGGCTGAGAGGACGAGGTTCGCCTCGTCGACCCCAGGAACCTGCACGGGATAATGCCCGCGAAGGGAACGCAATGCACGCGCTGAGAAACCTCTCCGCCGGCCCTGCGGAGGGATGAGCGGAGACCCGGTCGATCCTCCGAGCGTCCGCCGCCTTCGTCGGCCCGGCCGGTGGGGCCGCGCCGTGGTCGCGGTCGCCATCGCCGTGGTGGTCGTCGTGGGCGCGATCGGCGCTTACCAGTACCTACCGGGCCCACACGGGACCCGCGCCGCTGGTCATTTACACCTATCCCGGGCTCCTGGGCTCCGTCAGCTGCGGAGGGCAGCCGCTCGAGGGGATCCTCGCCAACTTCTCCGCCGCGCACGGCATCCCCCCGATCCAGGTCGACTGCCCGAGCGGCACGCTCGTCCAGACGCTCGAGGCCCAGGCGAGTTCCCCGTCCGCCGACCTCGTGATCGGGCTGGACGAGCTGACGGCTCCGCAGGCCGAGGCGCTCGGACTGCTCGTACCCTACGTCTCCCCGCAGCTCGCGTCCGTCAACAGCTCGGTCGTCGACTACCTGTCACCGGACCACTACGTCACGCCCTACGAGTACCGGGTACCTCGGGATCGACTACACCCATACCTTCGGGAACTCGACCGGCGGCGCGATCGGCAACTCGTCCCTCGTGAACTTCACGACCAACGCCACTTGGGCCCGGGGGCTGGCGTACGAGGACCCGCTCACCGACATCACCGGCGAGGAGTTCCTCGCCTGGACCGTCGAGTTCTACGAGCACGTCCTGCACGAGAACTGGACCGACTTCTGGAAGGCGGTCCTGCCCACCGCGACGGACGCCGGGACCTGGAGCAATGCGTTCAACACCGACTTCGTCGAGCTGGGGACGACCCCGCTGGTCGTCAGCTACACCACCGACCCGGCGTCCGCGGTCTACTACGGCGAGGGGAACTTCTTCAACACGACCGTGAGCCTCTGGGACGACGCGCTCTACAGCTGGGAGACGATCTACGGGATCGGGATCGTCGCCGGAACGCACCACCTCGCCCTCGACCAGGAGTTCATTAACTACTTCCTGAACGGCTCGGTGCAGTCCGAGCTCCCGCTCAACGAATGGGAGTACCCCGCGAACGCGACCGTGCCGCTCCCGGCGGTCTACGACCCGTTGATCCCGCCGGCCTCCATCACCCCGCTCAACCGATACCTCGAGGGCGAAACCCCGGCCGAGGTCGCGGCGAACCTGACCCAATGGCAAACGACATGGGAGAGCCTCGGGGAGTCGTAGCCCGCGCGCGGAGGTGGGCGGAGACCGTCTACCTGTGGCCGATCCTGGCGTTCGTCCTTCTGTTCGCGCTCGTTCCGGTCGCGATCCTCTTTGCGACCGGGCTCGAGCAGGGGGGTGGTGTCGCCGGATTCTTCGGGGTCGTCGACCGGGGCGCCGACCTCGACGCCCTGCGGAACTCGGCCGTCCAAGGGGGTCTCAGCGCCGCCTTTGCGTTCGCGCTGGGGTATCCCTCCGGGATCTACCTCGCCCGGTATTCGCTGGCCGGGGCGCTCGCTCGTCCGGGCCCTCGTCCTCGTGCCGTTCCTCCTGCCCAGCCTGGTGGTCGTCCTCGCCGTCGTGGACCTGTTCGGGCCGGGCGGTCTCCTCTCCGGCACCTGGCCGGCCCTCGGCTGGTTCGGCCACGGGGTACCGGCGATCGTCGCGGTCAATCTGGTGTTCAACGTGCCGCTCGTGGTCCTGTTCACCGCCCTCGGTTGCGAGAGCGCGCCCAGCGCCCTCGAAGAGAGCGTCGCGACCCTGGGCGGGACCCCCGCCCGGGCGTACCGCGACGTGTGGGCGGGACCGTCGCTTCGCGGCGCGACCGCCGGAGCGCTGCTGACGTTCATCTTCTCCGCGCTGGCGTTCGCCGCGCCGATCATCCTCTGCGGCTCGCCCCGCTGCTACACGCTGGAAGCCCAGGTGTACATCCTCGACTTCACGCAGCTCGACGCGACCGGGGCCAGCCTGCTTGCGCTGGCGATGGTCCTCCTCCTCCTTCTTCCCACGGTTGCCTACATCGTGGTCGCTCGACGTCTCTCGGGGTTCGGCTGGCCGGCGCGACGCCCGCGACCGACGTACCCGCGAGGGGGTCCGGTCGCTTACGCTCTGGCGGCGGTGAGCACGGCCGTCTGGGCCGGCGTGGCCGTCGTGCTGGGGGCCGTGCTCTACCGGTCGTTCGTTCCCGGCGGCCGGGAAGGGTTCGGCGGACCGTGGTCCGACCTCGCGGGAAGCCGGACCGCGAATGCCCTCGGCCTCTCCGTCGCGGGCGTGATCGGCAACACCTTCGGGTTCGCGGTGCTCGCCGCAGCCATCGCTCTCGTGCTCGCGCTGGTCGCCGGCGTGGCCCTGAGGACGCGCCCCGAGCTCGGCCGACCGCTCACGGCCTACCTCTTCCTGCCGCTCCTCATCTCGCCCGTTCTGCTCGCGTTCGCGCTCGCCCAGTTCTGGCGGCCATTCCTCGGGGGGGAGGCGATGGTCTGGATCCTGATCGCGGTGAGCCAGGCGACCCTGGCCCTGCCGTTCGTGATGCAGAGCCTCGAGATCCCGCTCTTCGGTCTTCCCCGCGCGGCGAACGACTCCGCCCGCGCCCTGGGCGCTTCGAGCTGGCAGGCGTTCTGGGACGCGGACATGCCGTTCGCCGCCGGCGGGCTGCTGGTCGCGGGCCTCTTCGCGTTCGCGATCGGGTTCGGCGAGTTCACGGCGACCAACTTCCTGGTCACGACCCAGTACACGACCCTCAGCGTGGCCGCGTACGAGCTCCAGCAGCTGCGGTTCAGCGACGCGAGCGACGGGGCGGCCGCGCTGCTGCTCGTGGTGAGCCTGGCCGTCTTCCTCGGGATCGCCCTCTTCGGGAGGCTCCGTGACCGCTAGGACCCCCTCCTCGAGGTCCGGGGCCTCCGCGTGAACTTCGACGGCGAACCCGTCGTGCGGGGCGTCGACCTCGCGGTGGCGGAGGGGGAGCTGCTCGCGCTCATGGGCCCGAACGGGGCCGGCAAGTCCACGCTGCTGCGCGCGATCGCCGGCTTCGAGCGGACCGCGGAAGGTTCGATCCGGCTGGACGGGGCGGACCTGCGGGGCACGCCGCCCCACCGACGGAAGATCGGACTCCTCTTCCAGGACCCCGCCCTCTTTCCCAACCGGACCGTCTTTGAGAACGTCGCGTACGCGCCGCTCCTCCAGCGACGCCCGGACCGAGAGGTCCGCGCGGAGGTCGGCCGACTGGCCGCGCTGCTCTCGCTCGAGCCGCTCCTCGACCGCCGCCCGGCCGAGCTCTCCGGCGGCGAACGGCAGCGCACGGCGCTCGCCCGGACGCTGGCCGCCCGGCCGCGCCTCGTCCTGCTCGACGAGCCGTTCGCGTCCGTCGACGTCGAGGTCAAGGCCACGCTGCGGACCGAGTTCCGCGCGGCGCTGCGGGCGTCCGGCACGGCCGCGATCCACGTCACCCACGACCGCGACGAGGGGCTGTTCCTCGGTGACCGCGTGGCCCTTCTGTTCGGGGGAGAGCTGGAAGCGACCGGGACCCCTCCGGAGCTGTACCGCTCACCCCGGGACGGCCCGGGCCGCTCGGTTCCTCGGCTACAACGTCCTGGCCGGTCCGGACGGGACCGTGGCGGTCCATCCGGAAGATCTCCGGCTCGCCCCGGGACCCGGCCCGGGTCCGCTGTTCACCGTCGTCGCTACTGGCTCGACCGGCCGCCGCGCGCTGATCGTCCTGGAGGGCCCCGGAGGTCAGCGGGTCGAAGCGTCGCTCTCGGCCGAGTCGCCGGTCGGGGCGGTCGGCCGACTGACCTGGGACCGGTCCGAGCCCGTGCGCGAGGGAACGAGGCTGCCCGGCACGGCCAAAGAGCCCAAGAGGCCCCCGAGGCTGGACGGCCCATGAGCCTCCACGACCCGCTGAGCGTGACGGAGCCGCTGCCCCTCGGGGGGTCGACCCCCGCGACCGTCTATCGGGTGAGCCGCTTGAAGGGTGTGGACCCCGCGCGACTCGCTCGCACGCCCCGGACCGTGCAGTTGATCCTCGAGAACGTCCTCCGGCACTATCGTTCCGATTCGATCGACGTGGGCTCGCTCGTCGCGCTCGCGCACCGCGAACCCGCCGCGCGGTCGGTCGAGCTTCCGTTCTACCCGGAACGCGTGCTGCTGCAGGACTTCACCGGCATCCCGGTGATCGTCGACCTGGCCACGCTCCGAGACGCCGCGGCCCGCGGACACGTCCCTCCCGAGCGCATCAACCCGGTCGTACCGGTCGACCTCGTGGTCGACCATTCCGTCCAGGTCGACAGCTACAACTCTCCGCGATCCGTCGTGCTCAACCTCGACCGGGAGTACGAGCGGAACTCGGAGCGGTACCGCTTCCTCCAGTGGACCAAGGCATCGTTCTCCAACCTGCGGGTCGTCCCGCCGGGGAACGGGATCTGCCACCAGGTCAATCTCGAGTACCTCGCTTCCGTCGTCGCGCTCGGGGGCGACCCGTCGGCCCCGGTCGCCTACCCCGACACGGTCATCGGGACGGATTCGCACACGACCATGGTCAACGGCCTCTCGGTGCTCGGATGGGGTGTCGGCGGGATCGAGGCCGAGGCCGTGATGCTCGGGGAGCCGTACTTCCTCGCGCGTCCCGAGGTCGTCGGGGTCGAGCTGACCGGCTCCCTGCCGACCGGCACCACCGCCACCGACCTCGTCCTCACGGTCACCCGTCGCCTCCGCGAGAAGGGCGTCGTCGACAAGTTCGTGGAGTTCTTCGGACCGGCGTCCGGTCGCTCTCGGTGCCCGACCGCGCCACCGTCTCGAACATGTGCCCCGAGTACGGGGCGACGGCCGCGCTGTTCCCCGTCGACGAGGCGACCCTCGAGTACCTTCGCGCCAGTGGCCGTGACCGCGCGGTCGTGGCGCGGGTGGAAGCGTACGCCCGCGCCCTCGGACTCTGGGGGGCTCCCGCGTCGGGCGCGATCGACTACGACGACCTCGTGACCGTCGACCTGTCACGGATCGTGCCGACCGTCTCCGGCCCGCGGAACCCCGAGGAGAGCGTACCGCTCGCCGAGGTTTCGAGCTCGTTCCGCGGCGCCCTCGCCCAGTATCGCGAGGCCCACCCGCGTCCTTCCGAAGGCGCCGCCGCGCGAGCCTACCCTTCCGACGACCCGTTGCGGCCGTTCAACGGGGAACTCAACCGGCCCGGCGAGGGTCCTCCGGGCGGTCGACCGTCGGCCGTCGACGACGGTTCCGTTGTGATCGCGGCGATCACCAGCTGCACGAACACCTCCAATCCCACGGTGATGATCGGGGCCGGGTTGATCGCAAAGCGAGCCCGGGAACTCGGCCTGACCGTGCCGGCGCACGTCAAGACGTCGCTCGCCCCCGGATCGAAGGTCGTTACCGATTACCTCGAGAAGGCCGGGCTGCTCCGGGAGCTGACAGCCCTCGGGTTCGGCGTCGTCGGCTACGGCTGCACTACCTGCATCGGGAACTCCGGACCGCTGGCCCCCGGCGTGGGCGACTCCGTGCGGGAGCACGACCTGTTCGTCGCCGCGGTCCTGAGCGGCAACCGGAACTTCGAGGCACGCATCCACCAGCAGGTCCGTGCCAACTACCTCGCCTCCCCGATGCTGGTGGTCGCCTACGCCCTGGCGGGGCGCATCGACGTCGACCTGGCGCAGGAACCGCTGGGGCACGGTGCGAACGGTGCCCCGGTCCTGTTGAGCGATCTCTGGCCGACGCCGGGGGAGGTCGCCCGTCTCGTCGCCAGCAGCCTGGACCCCGGCATGTTCCGCGAAAAGTACCGGTCGATCGAGGTGGGCGACGCCCATTGGGAGGGCCTTCACGCCCCGGAGGGGGTCCGGTATCCGTGGTCGGCGGAGTCGACCTACCTCGCGGAAGCCCCGTACCTCGCCTTGCCACCGCCCCTTCTGCCCCGCGGCGGCGATCTGGTGAAGGGGGCCCGGGCGCTGGTCGTCCTCGGCGACAAGGTGTCGACCGACCACATCTCGCCGGCGGGGGAGATCCCCGAGGCGTCCCCCGCGGGCGAGTACCTCGTCGGGCGCGGCGTGGCGCCGCGCGATTTCAATACCTACGGGTCACGACGGGGCCACCACGAGGTGATGATCCGCGGCACGTTCGCGAACGTCCGTCTCGCCAACGCCCTCGTCGCGCCACGCGAGGGCGGCTACACCACCCATCTTCCGTCAGGCGAGCCGATGACGATCTTCGCCGCCGCGGAGCGGTACCGAGCGGAACGGGTTCCCCTTCTCGCGTTCGCCGGCAAGAGCTACGGGCAGGGCAGCTCGCGCGACTGGGCGGCCAAGGGCCCGCGCCTCCTCGGCGTCGGCGCCGTGATCGCCGAGAGCTACGAGCGGATCCACCGGAGCAACCTCATCGAGATGGGGGTCCTGCCGCTGGCGTTTCCCCGCGGCGAGGGGTGGCGGTCTCTCGGGCTCACGGGTCGTGAATCGTACGACCTCAGGATCGCCTCGGGCGGCGCGCTGGCCCCGCGTGCTTCGGTAGAGGTCGCTGCGACGCCCGCGAACGGGACGGCGAAGAAGTTCGCGGCGGTGGTCGAGATCCGATTCGAGCACGGAACTCGAATACTACCGGACGGGTGGCGTGCTCCCGTACGTCATGGAGCACCGGTTCGCCAAGTGAGCCGGCGGATCCCCGAAGCGAACCCCACCGCCGGGGGCCCGCTCCCCCAAGGTTCGGTACTCGGGACCTCGAAGAGCCAAGCAACTTTCTTATACGAGGGTACATGGTCCCCGGCTCGTATGACCAGTCTGCCGTCTGTGCGAAATCGCGTATGGCTGCTGCCGATCGTCTTAGTCGTCTGCGCCCTGATGCTCTCCCCGGCGGGTGGACTCCTCGCGGCGCGGAGCGCTTCGTCGGCGTCCCTCTCGGCCTCCCTGTCCGCTTCGGCGACGACCGGTGGCGCGGGCTCGATGCACCTCCCGAGCCTCGTGCCGTCGTCGCTCACGAACTCGCCCGCGGGCCCGGCGAACGCAGCGTCCCTCCTCTCGGACGCGTCAGGCTTCAACGGCGGTCTCTACGCGTCCCCCGCGGCGTCGCTCAGCGCCCGTTCCGAGGGCGCGAGCCCACTGCTCGGCGCCTCCGATGCCTCGACCGACGTATCCCCCTCGACCCCTGCCTGGGTCTCGAGCGTCGGCCAATCGATCGCGGACGGCCAGATCCCCGCCTCCGCGGCCTATCTACCCAGCCTCTCGCTCCTGAACGAGCACGTTGCGACCCCGAGCCAGGCCGTGAGCCCGCTCGTCACCGTCTCTCCCGCACCGATGGGGATCGCGGACTTCGGACTCGGCGCCGACGGCCCGTACAGTGTCTACACGCAGGGCGTCGCCGGGGGCCTCCAGCTCTCGGGGTACAACGCGACCGCGGGCACCACCTACGAGACGACCGGCGCGTACTACTGGGACGGTCTCAGCCCGAACGCCGTCGTCACGCCGTGGCAGTCGGGCGTGCAGCTCAACACGGTCCTCAACAACGTTTCCTATCCGGGATCGGACACCGGGGCGTTCTGGACCCAGAACGTACTCGATTTCTCCGGAAGCACGATTCAGTTCATCGACAACGTATGGAACCTCTCCTCCCCCGGCGCGGCCATGGAATACGGGACCATCTACTCCGGTAGTGGTGTCCTCGTCCCGGGCGAGCTCTACTACGACTACGGCCCGACCCTTCCGCTCTCCTTCCCCCTAACGATCGACCTGTACAACAACGCCTCGATCATCGACGGGCGGTCCGCGCTCACCTTCGGATACCGTATCGTCGAGGGCGCGACCGTGTTCACGGGCGTCTACGACACCGTGGTGTTCAACTCCCAGCCGACGGTCCTCGACCCCCTGCTGACCCCGGAGTACTTCATCACCGGGTTCAACCTCGCGCCCGACAACTTCCTGCTGGACGACGCCGAGCTCGTCTTCGGAGGGCCGGGCGGCGGCTCGAACGCGGAGATCTCTTCGATGTCGGGCAACCTTTCCCTCGCCTTCTTGAACGGGTCCGCCTGGGACCCCGCCCCCTCGGCCTACGACTACGGAACCGACACGGGCGAGACCGCCATCGGCATGGCGGGCACCTGGTCCGGCACGACCGAGTCCGTGAGCCAGGGTCCCTCGATCCTCTACGGTCTCTGGAACACCACCTACAGCGTACCGAGCGGTAAAGTGCCCTTCGTCGGGCACCTCGACCCGTTGTACGCGTTCGCCTTCATCGGCCTCTACGGGACGAACACCACCAACCTCAGCTACGCTCCTTCCGCGGTGAACGGGACCGTCATCACGTGGCTCCCGCCGTCCGTCGTGTTCAACCTGACCGTCTTCGCCGACGGCTTCTCGGAGCTCAACGCGACCTTCGAGGGCGCGGTGAACGCCGAGATGATCGAGCTCGAATCGTCGCCGGGGACCTGGAACGCGCCGCTCTACATGAACGGGGATGCGCAGGCGGCCGAGCTCGCCCTCGATACCATGGACGAGACCTCCCTGCCGTACGTGTTCTACAACCTGAACGTCTCCGTCAACCAGACGTTCAACCACGTCAACGACTACGACTTCCCGACGTTCGACCTCCTGTGGGTGTACAACCTGACGGCCACGCTGGTCGTCAGCAACATCACCCAGGGCGGTGACGCCCCGAACGGCGACACCTACTACGCCCCCGACTACAACGGCTCGGGGGAGAACCTGCCCGATTTCGGGGACGAGATCGCCGTCTGGTCCAGCCCGTCCCCTGTCTTCGAGAACCTCCTCCTCCCCGGCTACTTCCTGCCGCCGGGACCGCGGGCGGCGGCGCCGTCGCGCTCTGGAACGTCACCGATGCGTTCGCCTTCAACCTCACGAGCCTCTACGACTCGTACGGGCTGTGGGCCTCCGACTCTCCGTTCACCGGCCTTATCGATTCAGTGGCGGCCCTCGGCGCGGTCGGCCTCACCCTGTCGGCGTCGCCGTTCGCCTTCGCGGACAACGTTTCCGCTTTTGAATTCGCCGCGGACGTCCTGGACGAGGGAGGGTACGGCAGCGAGTTCTTCCAGCTCAATGCCACGTACGACTCGGCGGGGCTGGTCACCTTCTGGACGAACGACACCGCGACCTCCCAGCTGAACGCGACCGAGGGTTCGTACGGGGCCGAGCTGGATTTCGGCGCGGGCCTCTACTTCTACGCCGTGAACGCGAGCTTCGACTCGGTCGGCGTCGAGGGCCTGGGCGTGAACAACACGACCGTGTACGACGTCGCGACCGGGACGGGCGAGTACTACCCCGGCGTCGTCCTCGAGGGCAGCAACAACTCGTTGATCCAGAACGTCTTCGTGAACTCGAGCTACGGCTACGGGGTCCTTCTGCTGGACGACGGGGTCTCGACCGTCTTGAACGTCACGGCCGTCAACGACTCGGTCGGCGTCGTCGCCGAGGAGTCGTACGGGCAGGTCATCGTGGACGGCGTGGTCGCGAACGACAGCGTCGGCGTCGCGATCGGGTACAACGAGGCCCCCTCGCTCGTCCAGTTCGTGAACGCGACCAACGGTTCGATCGGCGTGGAGTCCTACGAGTCGGAGTACATCGACGTCGTCACCGTGGGCGCCGCCGGCTTTTCCGAGTTCACCAATGTCGGTGTCTACGTCGAGGACTCGGCGTTCGTCAACGTGTCGTCCGTCGACGCCTACGGCCGTTCGATCGGCGTGAACGTCTCCGGTTCGTTCGAGGTCTCGGTCGTGAACGTTACCGCGTCCGACCAAGCGCTCGGCGTCTGGATCGACCCGTCCTACTACGTCTTCGTCACGGACACGCACTCCACCCTCGATTCGTTCGGCGTGATGGCCGACAACTCGACGGACCTCTGGATCAACGACACCAACGTCTCGTACGACTCGCTGGGCGTTCTGGAGGAGAACGACAGCTGGGCACGGATCACCAACACGAGCGCCTCCGGCTACTCGCTGGGGGTCGGCGTGGTCGGCTCGAACACGAGCTGGGTCAACTCGACCGTCGCTTCCGGTCTCGCGATCGGGGTCGGGATCGAGTTCAGCACCGGGATCCACGTGAACGGCGTCACCGCGACCTGGTCGGGCGGCCTCCTGTCGCCCTGGGTCTACCAGTTCGTCTGGGGCGTGCCCACGGCCGCCGTCGTGACGTACGAGACGTTCCAGAGCACCGTGTACGACGTCGTGGCGACCGGTTATCCGGCCGCGCTCTACGACAACTCGTCGAGCGTGCTCGGGGTCCAGTCGGTCAACGCGTCCGGGGGCGACTTCGGGATCATACTGAACGGCACCACCGGCAGCGCCTTCTCCGGCATCCAGGCGTACCAAGACCAGGTCGGGCTCCAGATGAACTGGGCGGTCTACTACGACTACGAGCTCGAGGAGTACATCCTCACGAACGCCTCCGGCAACGTCGTCACCGGCAGCTCGTTCGTCAACTGCGCCGGGTTTCGGCGTCGACATCACGCACGGCGTCGACAACTGGGTCTACTTCAACGACTTCATCGGCAACAACGGCGCCACCTCGATCTACAGCGCGGCGCACATCCAGGCGTTCAGCAACTCCTCCTCGAACGAGTTCAACAGCTCGGGCGAGGTCGGAAACTACTGGGCCGACTGGCACTCGGTACACCAACGGCGTGCTGAACCCGTACTACCTGTCGAACGGGACGTGGGACTACCACCCCCTCGGCGCGATGGAGGGAACGTTCTTCGTCACCTTCTACGCGTCGGGCCTCGCGTCCGGGACCTCCTGGTCGGTGACGGTCGGGAACGCGACGCAGAGCACGGTCGGGTCCTGGATCACCGTCGTCGAGTACCCGGGAACCTACGGGTTCACGGTCGCGGCGATCGCCAACTACGCGATCACCCCCGCCTCGGGATCGGTCGTGGTATCGACCGGGCCCGTGGCGCAGACGATCGCCTTTGCGGCCACCTACCACGTGACGGTCAAGGAGACGGGGCTCGCCGCCTCAACCTCCTGGAGCGCGTTCTTCGGCGGCGTCGAGAAGTCGACCTCGGGAACCTCGATCGCATTCACCGAGACCGCAGGCACCTACTCGTTCCAGATCCCGGGCGTGGCGGGCTACACCGTCTCCCCGGCGAACGGGACCGTGGCCGTGACGGGGAACTACACGCTCTGGATCGCGTTCACCTCCCCGACCAGCTACACGGTCTGGGTCAACGAGACCGGGCTCCCGGGCGATTCCACCTGGTCCGCGATCTTCAACGGGGTCGAGGAGTCGACCAGCGGCACCTCGCTCGCCTTCTCGGTGCCATCGGGGACGTACTCCTACCAGGTCGAAGCGGTGGATGGCTACACGGCGTCGCCGTCCGCGGGAACGGTCGGCGTGAGCGGCAACTTCCTCCTGCTCGTGACCTTCGCGTCGGCCACGGGGCCGACGTACACGGTCACGATCTCGGAGTCGGGGCTTACGGCGGAGACCGAATGGTCCGCGATTTTCAACGGGGTCGAGGAGTCGACCAGCGGGACCTCGCTCGCCTTCACGGTCGTCGCCGGAACCTACAGCTACCAGATCGTCGGGATCACCGGTTACACGGTGTCCCCCTCCGGCGGCTCGGTCACCGTGGGCGGGAACTACGCCCTCTCGGTCGCGTTCTCCACGGTCAAGTACGCGGTCACGGTCTCCGCGACCGGGCTCGCGAGCGGCACCGTCTGGTCGGCCACCGTGAACGGCGTGACGCAGACCTCGTCGGGCACCACGATCACGTTCTACGAGCCGAACGGCACCTGGACCTACTCGATCGCGAGCGTGAGCGGTTACTCGCTGACGGGTGGGTCGGGGTCGATCACCGTGGCCGGCTCGGCCGCGGGGACGTCGGTCGGGTTCACTCCCTCGAGCTCGCCCTCATACGTCGGGACGTCCACCTACAACACGGGCTTCGACATCGCGCTCGCGCTGGCGGTCATCGCCCTGCTCGTCGCGCTGTTCGCCCTGCTGCGCCGCCCGCGCGCGCCGCCCCCGACTCCCGCCGCTCAGTGGCAGGAGCCCGAGGCGGGGCCCGGCGAGGATACGCCGAAGGCGGCCATTTCGCACTAGGGCGCCGACCGAACCCCTTCTCGCCCTCCGTGTCCTCGCGTACCCGGGGGGCGGTCGCACTTTTCCCAGCGGAGCCCGCGGAGGTGTCACGGTTTTCTGGTGTGGGGAACGGTGCGCTGCGCCCTCGGGCCCCGGCCGAACCTGACGCGGGCCGGGCCCCTGGCACGACGCCGGCCCGAGGTCCTCCCGCCCTTTCCGAGCGCCTTCCGCTCCCCCCGTTACAAGTTATAGTGGGAAACCGTGCCGGCACCGACACCGTAGGCGAGGATGGTCGCTCGAACCCGCCCCCCCACGTTTCGAGTCCTCGCCGCGTGGGAGCCTTCCTTCCCGCCGCATCGGCCCGCGCCCGAGTCGACCTCCGACGTGCTCCCGCGCGTGGTCCTGTCGAGCGGGCCGGTGACCCGCCTGACGCTCCGCGTGGAACCGACCGCGCGGACCCTCTACCACGCCGACCCGTTCGCCCCGGTGCCCCGTCTCGAGTTCACTGCCGCGATCGCACTCCCTCCGATGGATCTCGCGCCGCCCCCGCCGCCGCCCCCCGCGCGCGCCGAGCCCGCCATCGTGCCGATCCTACCGGGACCGCCCGAGACACCGTCGGCGCCGCCCGGGTCGACGGAGTCTCCTGCTTCGCCGTCGGTCATCGAGGCCGCGATCCCGGACACCACGCCGGAGTATCTCGAGCCGTTGACGGTCATGGCGGACGAACTTCCGGCCGACGGTCCGCCGCCGGAGAAGCCCGGGACTCCACCGCTCGCCGTGGCGGAACCCCCTTCCCCTCCGATCACCCCATCCTATACGGCGCGACCTCCGCCGACCCCCGCGCCTGGACTCTACGACCTACCGGGACTCCTCGCGCGCATACTCTCGGTCTCGGCGGGGCTGCGCGCTGCGGGGGAGATGCGGCTCGGGGTGCGGGAGTCCCAACCTACCGCGCTACCACCCCCTCCCAGGGCTCCGCCACCGGAGCCCGTCCTCTCGACCCCCGAGCCGGAACCCCCGCTTCTCCTCCCCGATGCGCCGACTCCGGAGGAGTCTCCCGCCCCTCCCGCGCCGATGCTGGCTGCCCTCCCGGTCTTCCACTGGCGGGACTGGCATCGTCCGGCGCCCCATGCCCATGAGGAGACCCGGCCGGCCCCTACCCCCGAGCCCGAGGCTGCGAGCTTTTCCCGTTCCACCGCCCAGATGGGGGCCCCCCCGCCGGCCACGACGCTCGTACCCCCCGATGGCGAGCACGTGTCGGTGCCCGCAATGTTTCCGCACGGACCCGCCGCCACCGCTTCGCGGGGCCCTGGCCCGTCGACGGCACCTACGGTTCGAGTACCCTCGGCGATCGCCAAGCCGCACCCTCCGCCGGAGGATTCCGATGAGGCCGGAGGGGACGAGCCCGGCGAGCTAGTCCCGCTGGCTCGGCCGGCGCGGTACCGCTGGAGGATGTACCGGGACCGCCTGGTCGCCGACTCGGACGAAGAGCGTTGACGCTTCCCCCGCTCCATCGCCCGCGGGGTCGCCGAGCCTCCACAGCCGGGCTCGGCGGTCACTAGGTTAAGTTCCGTCGGCCGGTCGACACTCGATGCGGGTCCTGGTCTCCGGCGCCGGAGGGTTCCTCGGGATCGCCACCGTGACCGCGCTGGCGGCCGCGGGCCACGAGGTTCGCGGATTGGTGCGGCAGAGCGGCCAGTTCGCGGCGGTGCGGGGGGCGGGCGGCGAACCCGTCCTAGGTGATCTCCTCGCCCCCCGCACCCTGGAGAAGCACGTCGCGGGATGCGCCGCCGTGATCCATCTCGCCCAGACGTCGGGTACCATGACGGCCCGGAGAAGGGTCCGGGTCGAGGGCGGTCGCAACCTGCTGCGCGCGGCGGTTGCCGCCGGGGTCCGACGTGGCGTCATCGGCTCGGGCTACTGGGTGTACCGGGACAACCGCGGTACCGTGTCCGAGGACAGTCCGCTGGAGCCCCTGTCGATCTCGAAGGTCAACTACGAGACCGAGGCGCTGGTTCGAACGCGCCGGTCGCTCGGATCGATCGAGTCGGTGATCCTTCGGCCAGGGATGGTCTACGGGCCGGGGTCGTGGTTCTCGGAGATGGTGGACGGCCTCCGTGACGGGAGCTACGAGTACATTGCTGACGGGTCGAACTATCTCTCCCCCGTGCACCTCGCGGATGCGGGAGCGGCGTTCCGCTGCGCGCTCGAAGCGGGAGCGCCGGGCGAGGTCTACCTGGTCGCGGACAACGCGCCCGCCACCACCCGCGAGTTCGCCGATTTCGTGGCGCGACGACTTCGGCTCCCGCTCCCTCGCAGCCTCCCGTATGCCCGGGCGAAGCGCGAATGGGGCGCGGACATCGCGAAGCTGAACCGCGCCAGCCGGCGCGTTTCGAACCGCAAGCTCCGGTCGCTCGGATGGAAACCTCGATACGGCACTTTCCGACGGGGCGTGCCGGTCGTCCTCGAGGAGATGGCGGCCTAGCGTCGCTCCTCCTCTCGGGGGCCCGCTTGTAACGCGGACGGCGACGCCGCGAGGGGCCACGCCCGCGTTTCGGCGGAGTGCCGTCGTCCCCCGTGAAGGTCGACCTCGTGGGGGTTAAATACCCCCTCCGCGCTCGACTGCTCCCCGTTGGGGCGTACCGGATGAAGCGAAACACGACCGCGCGCGGGACGTTCTATCTGGTGTTGGCGATCGCCACGTTCGCCGTGGTCGCGGGATTCGCCCTCGGTTCGTTCACTTTCGGAAGTTTCGGATTCATCCCCAAGCAGACCGGCGCCTCCGGCGTCGCTCCCGGCGCGCCGGCCGGGGTCCAGTTCCCCCTCGCGGAGGCGGAACTCGTCACACCGAGCTCCACGCCGGCGACCGGCGCGTGCACCACCACCAACCTCGGCACGAACGTCACGCCCAACCATCTGACCGATGGAGGGTCGCTCGGGATCTGCCTCAACGCGTTCGCCGGCGGCTACTTGACCGGCGACACCATCTGGATCCTCGAGGTCTCTTGGAACGCCACCGCCAGCGTCTCGACGCTGTTCAACGTGAGCATCTTCGAGTCGACCACGCCCACCGCCGACAGCATCCTCGCGAGCGCGTGGATCGAGACGTCGGCCACGATCACCGCCTCCGAGACCGCGGTCTTCGCGGTCGACCTCAGCCAGGGCACGATCACGTCCGTCAACTCGTTCAACGTGCTCGTCACCCAGGTCTGAGCAGGACGGACCGCCGCCCGCGGCGAGATCGGAACCTAGTGCCGCTTCTAGCTAGGTAGTTCGACTTCTCGACCGAAAAATCTAGTCGCCGGGGAGCGCATGCCCCCCGAGCATGGTGCGCCGTATTCGACCGATCTCCAACGAGGAAGGTCAGAAACTCGCCCGATTGTGCCGACATCCGACTGACGCCATCGAGCTCCACCGCGCGATGGTGATCCTCTCCAGTGCCCAGGGGTTCACTCCGCCCTACATCGCTCGCCTGGTGGGCTATTCTCCCGACTGGGTCCGGACCCTGATTCGAGAGTTCAACCTTCACGGGTTCAAGATGCTCAAGCCGAACTGGAAGGCGGGAGGGAACTGGAAGTTCACCCAGGAACAGAAGGACTCTCTGGTGGCCCTCGCCACCAGTCGGCCGAGGGACCTCGGCTTGCCGTTCTCTCAGTGGTCCCTCGCCCGACTCCGGGACGAGGCGAGGAACCAGCGGATCGTCGATTCAATCTCGTTGGAGTGGCTCCGCATCGTCTTGGACGAGGCGGACATGAGCCACCAGTCGATCAAGACCTGGAAAGAGTCCCACGACCCGAAGTTCGAGGAGAAACGACGGCGGATCGACCGGCTGACGCACCAGAAGCACAACCCACCGATCGTGCTCAGCATGGACGAGATCGGTCCGATCTCCCTTCAGCCGCATGGAGGGAAGGGATGGTTTCGCTCGGGGCACCCCGAGCGGATCCCTTCGACCTACAAGCGGCTCAAGGGCACGCGGTACCTCTACCTCACGCTGAACGTCTACCACCAGCGACTCAGCGGCCGCCCCTATCGGCACAAGGGCGGGGAACCTTGGCTCGATTACGTGCAACGGGAGGTAGAGAAGTATCCGACGGACCAGCGGATCTACCTCATTCAGGACAACCTGAGCGCCCATTGGACCCCCGATGTACCGAGGGTGGGCGAGGGACAATCGGGTGACGCTGGTGGCTTCCGCCACCCAGGCGAGCTGGATGAACCCCGTCGAGAGCCACGCCGGCGATCTGCAGAAGTTGGTGCTGGCGGGGTCGAACTTCGGGTCGTGGACCGAAGTTCGGAGAGAGGTAGCGCGAGCGGTCGCCTATCGGAATCGCGAACGCGTACTACGCAAGAAGCGGTTTGGGGACACTCAGATGCGCAAGTGGAAAGTCCACCGACGACCGATTTGGAAACGGTGCGTGGTCCCTTCTCAGAAACCTAACACTAGAATGCGGCACTTCGCACAGCGGAATCCGTCAAACCAGACCATCCCGCCGAGGGTGTAGTCGCCGATCTTCTCTCCCCCCAAAGCTAGAACTGACCGCGATTTGTGCCACTTCGCCCCGCCGGTGAGGGACTCCGCCGCCAGGCTCCCCTTCTCCATCGGCGACTGACACGATGGACATGCTCGCATTCCTTCCACGGTCTCCTCGCGGCGAGAAGGGGCGGGTTGCAAATCAGATTGGCGGCCCAATCAATCAGCCGACGACCTATGTAGAAGCGGCACTAGGCGACGGGGATCACCCAGGCTTGCGGTGCGGGTGACCCGCCAGGCCCTTCCGGGCCTTGGTATCGGTCGCCACCATCTCGTTCGCCTTCACGATCCGCGTCAACTTCTCCGCGAAGCGGACGAGGTTGTCGCCCCGGATCCCGACGACCATCTTGTCGATCCCCAGGTCCGTGTAGATCCTCGAGCCCGTGCAACCGAGCGAGATCGCCACCGGCGTGCCCTGGTTCATGATCGGCATGATGGCGCACATCGGCCGCCCGTTCATCGACACCGGCTTCGCGTCCGTGCCCGCGCCGGCGGCTTCCACGGCCAGCATCGCCGACCTGGGCTTCGCGAACAGCAGCACCGCGGTCGCAGGCATGTTCAGCGAGCCGAGGGGGCCGTAGGCAACGTACTTCGGCGGGGTGGCATTGTGGGGCACATGGGCCTCCTCGCCGGGGTTGAGGTACCCCTCCTTCTGCATCGTGCCGATCGTCGACATCAGCCGGCCCCCCAGGTCGCCTTCGGGAGGGATGCCGAGGACGAACGCCCCGATCTCGCACGCGGCGTGCTCGGTCAGCGGGGCGTAGAACGGTTTCTCGGCGCCGAAGGCGAAGAAGGTGCAGACGGACGGAACGCCGCCCGGGTGCTGCGCGACACCGTTCGGGGGATGCTCCAGATACGACACCTGGACAGGGGGAATGTCGAGCTCGAGCTGTCGGGTAAGCTGGTTCGCTATCGCCTGAGATTCCGTTGCCATGGTGACGCCCGACGTCTCGAGGGGGGCAGCGTATAGATGGTTTGCCGCGCGGTGCTGACCTGCGTCCTCGGCGGCCTGCGCCGGAACCCGCGCGGCTCACTCGGAGGGGAGCAGAAGCGGATTACCGCAGCCGGAGGACTGTTCGGTTCCGGTGATCGTGACGACGATCACCGTGGAAGCGTCCCGGCACGCGTTCCCGGCGGTCGGGGAGAGCCCGATGACCCCTTGGTACGAGAACGTCCCGCCGGAAGCAAGCTCGCGGGGGGGAGAATTGGGAAGGTTGTCGGTGTAGGTGAACAGGGGACACGCATGAGGCTCGCCGATGCTGATCGTCTGGGAGAGGGTGACGGCCACGCTTCCCACGTTCGCCAGGACCGCGGCGATAGTGCACGACGTACCCGGAGCGAGGACGTCGGCGACCGCGGTGAGCGTCGACGTGGTGAGGCTCAGCTGGCAGTGCACGTACGAGGCGCTCGCGACCGTGCCGGATGGGTTCTTCCACTCGATCTGTAGTGTCGTGCACTTCGAGCCGTCATGGCTCTGGTCGCACCCCGATCCCCCGCCTCCGCCGCACGCGAATGCCACGCCGCCGGAGGCGGCGATGACGGCGACCACAAGGACTATCAGATGTTTCACTGGATCATCGGCTCCAGACCCGGGAGACGATCCGTACGGGGACTACTACACAACAGGGCGATTGACCGGTCGGGGGCACCGTAACCTCTGCCCCGACCCCTCGTTCACGCTGCGGTCGAGCCTACGTCCCGGCCGATGCGGACAGTGTCACCACGAAGGTGCAGTTTTCGCCCGAGGAGAGATCGGTCGCGGTCGGCAGGAGATGGATGAACCCGGCCCACTGGATGGACGAGGTCGCCGGCACGACGTGCGAGAGGGCGCTCGTTTGCCCGCCCTCCCCGATGGTGACCGCGGGGGAGAAAAAATTGTCCCCGAACACCGTCATGCCGCAGAGGATCCCGGACACGCTCGTGATCTGCTCCGAGACGTTCGCGGGGATCGACCCCAGGTTCGTCAGGGTGTCTCCGTAGCTGCAGATGTCGCCCGGAAGAAGGACGCTCGCGGTCAGGTAGAGGGTGTCGTCCGGGAAGTGGGTCGCCGGTCCGAGCGACGCATAGCACACGTCGTTTGGTTCGAACCCGCCGTACGCCGGCTGCGAGCCCCACACGAGGGGACCAAAGGTACCGGCCCGGGCGCCACCATCGATGTACGCCGAGGTCGTGAAGGCGGCGAAACCGGTGCCGACGGTGGCCAGTACGGCCACCACGACCAGCCCGGTCGTTGCCCTCGTCAGGCGCATGGTACCCTCACAGCTCGTTGGGCTCGCTGGGTTCGATGCAACTCGGTGCCGATCCCTTTAGGTCCCCGCAGACGCGGAGAACGTCAGGACGATGTTGCAGTAGACACCCTGATCGGAGTTCCCTATTCCGCTGATGAGGCCCTCGGTGACGGTGTACACTTGGGACGAGAGGCCGGGGATGGTCACGGTCCCGTGCGTCTCACCGTACGACTCGTAGCCGAACCAGCTGTCGTACGTGTACGTCACGAAGCAACCGGCCCCGCTGTCCTTGGTCGACGTAATCGAGATGGCCGCCGGGATCGAACCGCCGTTGTTGAGGTACGCGCTGAACGTGCAGGAGTCACCGGGGGCGAGGTTGCCGGCGGTAAAGTTGAGCGTGTCGCTCATGTTCAAGGTCGTCGTGATGAAGTTCGTGCAGACATCGAAGCTCTCGGTGCCGGAGGGCGTCGCCGTGTTGCTCCAGTAGAGCGGCCCGAGCGTGCCCGCCTGCGCCTGCGCGTCGATGTACGCACTCGTCGTAAAACTCGCAAACCCGATCCCGCCCACCGCGATCACTGCGACTACGGCGACGAGACCCAAAATCCACCGCTTTCCCATATTGCCCAACACTCCGGGTACCAGTACCCGAGGCAACAAAGACGTGGGGAGTTATACGGCAAGGGAAGATGTTTCCATTGTTCTCCGTACCATGCGCGCGGATTGTACGTATCAATCGTGCCCGACGCGCCGATCCGGCTAGTGCGGCTCCGCGACGGGCCCCGGCGCCGGCCCCCCTCGGCGGGCTCCGCGCGTCAAGAGCTGGGAGAGCTCGGTCACTTCGAGGTAGGCGGCCGCGAGATCGTTCTCCTGGACCAGCGCCATCGTTCGGCTGATCCGGGCCCGCGCCTCGAACGAGGTCTCGCGGTCGAGCTGAAGCGTCTCCATCCGGGCGACCTCGCGCTTCAGGAGGCGCGTGACGGCGAGCGACCCCGGCGATAGCCCCGAGGGATCGTCGGGTCCGGCCGCCGCATCCGGTGGCGCCGCCGTCGTGGCCGACGTGCCGGGGCGGACGTGCCCGGCGCGGGCACGGAGGGCCGGGCCGCGCAGCCCGGCTGGACGGCGGAGCGTTCCGCGCCGCATTGGACGAGGAGTCGGGCGGAGCCGTCCGGGTCGGCCGTCCGGTCGGGGTGGTCCACGAGGAGGTATCCCCCGTGGGGACCGGTGCCGATGGGGGACTCACCGGGGGGGCGCCCGGGCGGGCCGTCGCCACGGGACCGCCGCCCGACCCTCCGGGGTATCGGAAGGTGTACGCCCACGTACCGTCCAGGACGACGAAATCGAACCGACTGGCGTCGCTGCCGCCCGGGCGGAGGATCGGCTTTCCGAGCGTGTCGGCGACCTTCACGAGGTCGGCGAACCGATCGACCCGGATCAGGGACGCCGAGCCGACCACGGTCTCGGTCTCGGCGATCGCCTCCTCGTAGGGCGCGATCATCTGTTCGAGAGGCGGTACGACCTCGTCCTCCGGGCGGCGGGTCGCGAACCAGAGGCTGCCTCCCAGGCCCCCGAGCGAGAGCGCGAGGGCCGTGGAGGGAACCAGGGCGGTCATCGGACCGGTCCGGGCCGCCGCGGGCGGGGCGATGATCGCACCCGAGCTCGAGTAGTTGAGCCCGGTCGGCGTGATGAGGGACCCTGCGAACGTCAGGTTGAGGGACGGTTCCTCCGCGAACGGCTGGCGGATTCCCGAGACGGTGAGCGAGCCGGTGAGGTGCGGCTGGAGCGAGAGGGTGAACTCCGTCCCGACGAAGCCGATCTGATGATCGATCGACTGGGCTAGGTCGACGACGGAGGAGACGTTCACATCGGTACTGACTCGGAAGGGTGAGGAAGGTCGCATCGGTCGCCGTCGTCTGGTTGCTGGACGCGAACAACACCTTCGACCAGACGGTCGTGGAGAGGCCGACGCTGAACGATTCGTTGATCGCGATCGACGCCGGCCTATCCGCGACCAGAGCGTAGATCATGCTGACGTTGATCCAGTTGGTGATCGGCGTGAACAGGGTGATGTTGCCGCCGTAGACCTCGGTGGAGTAGTTGTAGAGGACGCTCGCGTTGACGGCCGCGGCGAACGAGTTGGCCCCCGTCTGCGAGAACGTCGCGACCGTGGTGCCCGTCGCGTTCGCGTTGACCGGATGGACCTGCGCGTCCAGGTAGTAGGCCGCCCAGACAGTCGTGAGCACGAAGACGACCGCCAGCGCGGTCGCGACGGTTCGACCCCGCGCCGAGACCCTCACTTCCGCTCCCCCCGCCAGACGACCGGGACCAGGACCGCGAGGAACACCACCGAGGCGGCGAACAGGCGGTCCAGGATCAGGTAGCCCACGTACGGGACGTAGAAGACGACCGCGCCCAGCACGTCCGCGTAGGCGACGGTGCACGGGTCCTGGACGGGGTTGGCATCGCCCTTCGTCTGGTAGGTCCAGTTCGGTCCGCCGGAGACGATTCGGATCACGCGATGGACGGTCGGCGACGGTAGGCAATGGACGTCGAACGCGATGATCGTGCCGACCTTGATGGCGGCCGGCGCCACGCGCTCCACGACCACGAGCTCGCCCCGGTGGAACGTGGGGACCATGCTGCCGGTCGCGATCGCCAGGATGGGCGAAGGGTTCCCGAGGACCACGGGCAGGCCGTAGACGAACGAGATCGCGACAACCCCGACCACGGCCGCGCTGAAGAACGTCCCTCGGAGGGCGGCCCGCTCGCGGGCTCGGCTCCGGAACCGGAAGCGGCGCGGGCCGGTCCGCTCGCCGAGGTAGCGAAGCTTCTGCAGTCGGGGCTCCTCCAGCCCGAGGCCCACGACGACCAGCACCACGCAGTACGCGATCAGCGCCGCCGCGAACTCGGTCTCCCAGCCCGGGAACCGGGCGGCGTACGGCAGCAGCGTCGTCAACGCCGAAAGTCCGGTCGGCCAGGGTGATCGGGCCCACGAGGCTCCAGCGCGCCTTGTACAGATAGAGGGCCAGGATAATCCCCGCGACGAAGGAAAGGATCGTCGTGGAGAACAGGAACTGCGTCGCCGCGGTCGCCCCGAGGAGCGGGAGGACCCGGACATTGGTCGCGTTGGCAGCGTACATCGCCGCGGCGGCCAACATAGCCACCCGAAGCGGGAGGACCCGCGCGAGAGTCCGGAACACGTACCCGAAGAACAGCCCGACCTCGGCGAGGGCCAGGACGGGAGCGCTGAGCAGCAGCAGGCCGAACGGGATCGGGGGGGTCGGCACCAGCTTGCCGAACCCGAACAGGAAACCCGGATCGATCCATACCGCGAGGTAGAGCAGGACGAGCAGGGCGGCGAACGTCAGGCTCGCCGACAGCGGTTCGCGAAGCGCGAAGCCGAGGTCGCGAAGGGGCCGTCGCTCCAGCCTCGAGGCGAGGAGGATGAGGCCCACGAGCGTGGCGCCGAGCCCGAACAGACCGAGGTAGCTGCCGTACCCTGTGAACCACCGCTCGAGGTAACCGTAGACCTGCGTCGTCAGGATCGCGGCCGCGGCAATCCCCAACGCGATCGCGAGGCTCTGTCGGTCGGAGAGCCCGCCCGCGGGAGTCGATGCGGGGGCCGTGCGGGGCACGGTGGCGCTCACGATCACCTCACTTTCGGGAGCGCGGCCGGGCGGATCGCCGCAGGGTGACGGAGGGCGGCAGGAGCGCGAGATCCCCTCGAGCCCCAGGGCTCATACGTGGCGCCACCCCGGGTGGCTCCGAGTCGCGCGACCACCAGCGGTCAATCGAATCGATCGGAAGACCCGGATCCGGAAACCGCTCCCCGGGGGCAGCGATCCCCCCGGATTTCCCGATGCTGGGGAGGGCGATCTCGCCGAGGGCGATGCGCGAGACGGTCCGCGCGGACGAGGTGCCCCGCGCGCCGCGCCCTGGGGGCGCGCCCCCGAGGGCCTGGTACAGCTCGCCGAGGATCGATTCGAACTCGGTGCTCTTGGAGAGCAGCCGCTCGATCGTGTTCAGTACGGCCTCGGCGCGAACGGTAAGGCGGTACCCTCTCGGCGTGGGTCGGACCAGGTCGAAGGCGATGCCGAAGTCAAGGTATCGGCGGAAGGAGGAAGGGTTCAGGTTGGCCAACCCGATGATCCGGGTCTTCTTCGGCTCCTGGCGAACCGCCCGGAGGAAGTCCCTCAGGACCTCGACCCTCGTGCGGTAGCCCGCCTCTTCCCGCTGCGTCGGCAGCCCCCCCTACGCCCCGGACCCGCGCCGAGGTGGCGCGGGCTGCTGCGTGCCCGGGGACCCCCCCCAAAGTATAATAGGGCTCGGCTGGGGCGCGGCGCGATTTCGGCCGGGTCGGCCAACTTCGCGGGTCTTGGTTCGCTCACCCGAGCTCACACGCGGGGAAGAATCCCGACGGGTCGAAGAGACCGTGGTCCCCCTCAGCTGGGGATCGCGTAGCGAACGATCGGGCTGTCGATGTACTCGAGCACCTTGTCCTTCCCGAGCTCGCCCGCGATCGGGAGGGCGAGCCGAAGAAGGCGTTCTTGATCGGACGCCTCCAGCGCAGGGATTTCGGTTAGGACGGTGGCGACCGGCTCGGAGTGCCGGTCGTACGACGCCAGGACCGCGGTGAAGCGAGGGAACGCCAGCTGGAACAGCTGGAGCTGAAGCTCCACGCCGGGCGGTATCGGCGGAGCGCGGTAGCTCTTCATCTCGTAGAACCGATCGCGGCCGTTCCAGTAATCGGGCTGGGCGTAGAATCCGGCGCGTTCGTTGATCAGGACCAGGCGGCTCTTCGGGCGAAGCATCCCCATCACCTCGCTGCGCCGGAACGCCTGCAGGACGCCCGCCACCTGGGCGAGCTGCTTCTCCCGGTCCGAGGCGGACAGGGACAGGTCGGCGTCCGTCAGCTCCTCGTCGAGAGTTTCCGCCGCGAGCCGGTTCATCGCGGTCGCGGTGGGCCGACGGGACGCGCTGAACTCGTGGCTGTAGCGGGAGAGCACGCTGTCGATCGCCCGCCCCACGGCCATGCCGAGCTAGTCGCGTTCGGTCACCGGGTGGGGATGCACCGATTGAACGATCTCGTACGCCGCGAGCGTCTTGACGGTCGTCAACGCCGGGCCCCAAGGTCGCCAACCCACGGAGGTAAAGGTCGTGCCGGCTCGTCGACAGGACAACGGTTTTGGGGTCCGGCCCGTGTACGGTGGGGGAAGGGAGAGATGGTGCGTTGCGCGGCGGGCCGACCGCACCTCCTCGAGAGACCCCGCTTCTCAGGGCCTTGGGACCGGTGACCTCGGGGATGGAGTCGGGACCGAGCTCGGTGCGGTGCCCGCAGTGCGGGAAGCTCGTCGCCGTGCCCGCCGAGTGGAGGCTCGCCCAGTGTCCCTCGTGCGGCTCGGTCGTCAGTCGGATGGAGACGGACGAACAGTACCGATTGACCGTCGCGCGGAGACGATCGGGGTCGGACCCTAGGCCGGGGCCGAGGGCGGGGCGTCCACCCAGCGGCGGGGGTTCCACGTGGCCAGCGCCTCGACCCGGTGGTACGTGACCGTTCGGTCCCCCACCTGCTCCCGTGCGATGGCCACGGCCTTCGCCAGGGCCTCGGGGGGAACGGTCAGCAGGTTTCGGTGGCCGCGCTTCGCCAGATGGTCGATCCGTTCGCGCACGGATTCCGTGACGTCCCGCTCGCTGAGAACCGTGAGCGCGTCGGGTGGCAACCGGACGAGGAGGTCGCGCTCCTTCGTCCGCGGGCTGGCCCTCGGCGGTATCGGGTACCCCTGCTCGCGAAGGATCTTCCGGACGAGTTGGCGCGGACCGTCCTCGCGCCGGTCTTCTTCGCGGCCGTCGTTCGCCCGCGGGTGGACCAGGGCGAACGTCCCGACGCGGCTCACCCGCGAGGCCTCCCGAATGGCCCGCTCCGGGTCGTCGAGCACGTGCAGTACGTGCACGAAGAGGGTCGCGTCGAAGGCGACGTCTCCGAACGGGAGCCGATAACCGCTCGCCCGAACGAGCCGGCCGAGGCCCTTCGCCCGCGCCTTCGCCAGCATCCCCTTCGACGCGTCCACTCCGGTGACGTTGATCCGCCGCTCCGTCAGCGGTCGGGCGACGCGCCCGGTACCGACCCCAACCTCGAGGATCGAGGAGGCGCCGGCGCGTCGCAGGGACTCGGCGACCCCGTCGACGGTCGCGGGGTCGAGCGGGTCCCGGGTTTCGTCGTACACGAGGGAGATCTGGTCGAACTCGGCGGCGACGTCGCGCGTGGGCATCGGACTCCGGAGCTCCCAGCGGCGAGGTTGTTCCCGATGGGACGCGCTCCAACCGGGCCCGGGGAGCCTACGCCGTGCCGAGCCCCGCTGCCGGGCTGGAGCTTCTCGGGCTGGCCCAAGCGCGCGCGACCGACGCGGCACCGAGTGCGTTCGCGAGCGGGACGCCCATGGTCTTCGCAGTGAACGTCACCGGTTCGACAAGGGCGGCGCCCTTCACGGCGACGTGGTGGGGCGCCCCGGGCGAGGTGTAGTTCACGATCTTGCCCACGACGACGGGGTAGCTTCCGTTCCCGAGGTGGAAAACGATCGAGGTCGAGGTGGAGTACTCGAGCACGCCGGAGACCGTCACGCTCCAGTTCGTGCCTCCCGGAAGGCCGGTCTCGGTGAAGATCACCGCGTAGGTCCAGGCGTACGTCAGAGCCATCGCAAGGCTCTTCGTCCCCAGGACCAGCGAGCCCGACAGCGGGATCGTCTTCCCTCCTAGCTTCGCCGTGATCAGGCGCGATCCGTGCGCCCCGATCGTGTAAGCGTAGGCACCGGGCGTCAGGTTCAGGACGGCGATCTTCGTCGCGGTGGTGCACCGTTCCCAGGACTGGAGCGCGACGCACCAGGTGGCTCCGGTCGGAAGTTGCGCCTCCTTGATGGTCAGGGTGTACGTCTTCGCGGTGAGGAACGAGAAGCTCACGACCACCGAGGTACCGGAGACGTTCACGGTCCCCGCCGGTGGCGTTCCCGAGATGCGCTGGCCCGACGGACCCACGAGCAGGTACGAGTACGACCCGTTCGAGACGAAGAACGGAACGGCAGAGAGGTTGGAGACGACCGGCAACCCGTCCAGGGCGACGGTCCAGGTCGTGTTCCCCGGCAGGCCGGTCTGCTTGAACGTCACCGAAAGGGTCTGGGCGGTGCGAAGGATCGACACCGTGCCGGTGGCCATGTCGGCGACGTAGGCGACGGAGTGGGTCGAGTCGTAATCCGCGGCCGCCGGGTTGTTGCCGACGGGGAGGGTGGCGGCCACGGTGTTCGTGGCGTCCGCGATCACGCTGGTCGTGTTGTCCTCGAAGTTGGCGACCAGGAGGTCGCTCGCGAGCCGGCCCTGATAGGTAAGGGCGACCGGATCGGCGCCCACGTTGACGCTGGTGAGGACCTTGTCCGTCAAATCCGAGATCACGCTCACGTTGTTGGACCCCGAGTTCGCGACGAAGATCTCGCCCCGCCCGCTGTCGTAGGCGAGGGCTGCGGGCGAGATGCCCGTGTGGATGTTGGCGACCACCACGTCCACGACGTCCAGGATCACGCTCAAGTTGTTGGATGCGGAGTTCGCGACGAACGTTTCGTTGACCCCGCTGTCGAAGACGATCGCGTCCGGATCGACCCCGACGGGGACCGAGGCGCCGACCGTGTCGGACGTGAGGTTGATCACGCTGACGTTGTTCGACTCGGAGTTCGCGACCAGGATCTCGTCTCGAACAGGGTCGTAGGTGAGGCCCGCGGGGCCGAACCCCACGGGAATGCTTTGGACCACCTTGTCGGTGGAGTCGGAGATGATGCTCACGTTGTTCGAGCCGTGGTTGGCGACAAACATCCGACCCTGTCCGCTGTCGTAGGCCAGGCTGGTGGGGTCGGTGCCGACCCGGACGGTCGCCAGGATCGAGTTGCTCGTGCCGGAGACGATATCGACGGTGTTGGAGAGGGTGTTCGCGACGAACTGCTCGTCCGTTCCGCTGTCGAACGCTACCGCGTCGGGCGTCGCCGCGATCGCGACCGTCCCGACCACCGTGCTCGTCAAACCCGCCAGCACGCTGACGTTGTCCGTGGCGGAGTTCGCGACGTACAGACGGTCGGTCGCGGTGTCGAACGCGATCCCCGCAGGGTCGCCTCCGACGGATGCGTGCGCCACGACCGTGTTGTACAGGTCCGAGATGATGCTGACGTTGTCGGTGAACGAGTTGGCGACCACGACCTCCTTGTTCGTGGGGTCGTACGCGAGGGCGTCCGGCCCCGTACCGACCGGCACGGACGCGATCACCTTATCGGACGCGTCCGAGACGATGCTCACGTTCCCCGAGAAGTAGTTCGCCACGAACACCTCCTTCTTCTTGGAGTCGTAGGCCAGGGCGACCGGCTGCACGCCGACCGGGACCGACGCGACCACCTTGTCCGTCGTGACCGAGATCCCGAGAATGTTGTCCGAACCCTCGTCCGCGACCCAGACGAGATGTTTGCCGGCGTCGTATACGAGCACGACCGGTTTGCTCCCCACGGTGAGGTTCACAAGGACGGTGCTGTTGTTGCCGTCCCTCAGGATGCTCACGTTGTTCGACCCCGAGTTGGCGACGAAGATCTCGCTGCGGGTGGGGACGTACGCCAGAGCGACCGGGGAGGTGCCGACCGTGACGTTCTTCAGTACGGTGTCGTTCACGTCGGCGATCACGCTCACGTTTCCCGTGAGCGCGGTGCCGTTCTCGTTGGCCACGAAGGTCTCCTTCTTGCCGTTGTCGTAGGCGACCGCCACCGAACCGTTCCAGACCGAGATGTTCGCGACGACCGTGTCGATCGTGCCCGAGATCACCGTGACGTTGTTCGCGCCCGAGTCCGCGACGAAGATCTGCTTGAGGACAGTGTCGTACGACACGCCCACCGGCGCGAACCCGTTGCCCGCCAGGAAGTTACCGGGTTGGAGGGTATCGTTCGGAAGGACGAGGGTCTCGCTCACGGTCGGAACCGAGACCAACGGGTGTATCTCCGACGCGGAGAGGCCGGCCACCGGGCTCTCGGATCGGGGAGTCGGCACCGTGGCCGACGAACCGTGAAACGGCGTGGCCGTGGGGGAGAGGACCGCTCCCACGACGCCGCCGGTCACCATCATCAGCGCGGCGATCCCCGCCGCGAGCAGGAGCGTCGGCCAGTTCGCATAATGTCCCGCGCCTGCTGGCCTGCTTTTCGTCTTCATCCGCGGAGTCCCGCGCCGGTCCACCGACCGATGGGCTTCGTTCGCTTAAACCTTGGCGGCGCCCATGCCGGTCCCCGTAGACGAAGTAGGGTCGGATACGCTGTCACGACGGGCGGGCCCGAGCGGCCCGTCCCGGCCCTGTCCGGCGCGGCCACGGGCCTCACCGGAGGGTTCGTCGTCGATGACGATTCTACGGGTCCCCGGGCTTGCGGCCCGAGCGCAGGGCTCCGACGAGGAGGCCTAGCGTCAGCATCGCGATCGCGCCGATGCCGGCGAGCCCGATCATCGGCGAGGCACCGAGGGTGCGCGCCAGCGCGACGCCCGACGACCCGCCGCCCGCTACCGAAGCGGGTGCGGACCCTTTCGCGGTGAACGTCAGAATCACGGAAGCACCCGAGCCGATGATCTTCGCGGGGCGAGGCGTACCCGTGCTCTTGTATCCCGTCTCCGCCGCGATCGTGTAAGCGTAGGTTCCGTTCGGCTCGTTGAACACCATCGTGGTCGAGGTCGACGACTGGTGGACGCCCCGGACGGTCACGGTCCAGGAGGTGCTCGCGGGCAGTCCCCGCTCCGTGAACGTGAGCGTGTAGTAGTACACGAACTTCAGCGACACCGAGAGGCCCTTCGTTGAGAGGCCGAGGGTCCCGGAGAGCGGGATCGCCGTACCGGCCAGCTTTGCGGTGATCGTCTGCCCGGAGAGCAGGCGGACCGAGTACGCATAGGAGCCGGGGGTCAGGTTGAGGTACTTGATGCCGGAGGTGGTCGAGCACAGCCCGTACCCACCCAGGGTCACGCACCACGAGTGGCCCTTGGGCAGGCCGGACTCACCGAAGTGAATGGTGTAGGTGGGGCCCTTGACGAACGTGAACGAGACCGTCTTCGACGACCCGCTGATCACGATCGTGCCGCTCGGTGTCGTGCCGGGAGATCTGGCGACCGGACGGCCCCGCGATCACGTAGGGATACGACCCGTTGGAGACCCCGAAACTCGTGGCCGCGGACATCGTTCGTCCGGACCGTGCCATTGAGCTCGACGGTCCACGACTTGCCCGTCGGGAGACCGGTCTCGCTGAACGTTATCGACTGGGTCACCGGCCCGAAGGTGATCGACCGGGTAGCCCCCGCGCCGTCGATCGGGAACGATCCCGACGGCGCGTCGAACTTCTTGGCCGTGGTCCCGATCGAGTAGTAGTAGGTCCCGTTCGGCTCGACGAACCCGATACTGCTGGTCATCGAGGAGAACGACTGGCCGTTCGTGAGGTTGACCCACCAGGTCGCTCCGGCGGGCATGTTGGCCTCGGAGAACGAAACCGAGTAGTTCACGAGCGTGAACGTCACGTTCTCCGAGACCGTGGCCCCGTTCACCATGAACGTGCCGCCGGGAGCCTCGAAGCTGGTGTTCGCCGATCCGATGGTGTAGTCGTACGTACCGTTCGGCTCGTAGAAGACGATCGAGGCGCTGGTCGAACTGAACGACCCGCCTCCCGTCAGGTTCGCGAACCACTCGGTTCCGAGGGGTAGGCCGGATTCCGTGAACGAGACCGCGTAGACCACGAGCCCGAACGGAACGGCCACGCCGACCGGCCCGCCGTCCACGCCGAACGCTGCGGCGTCGCTTCGTAGCTCTTGTTGGCGGAGTCGACGACGTAGGAGAAGGTGCCGTTGGGAGAGACCGTCGTGATCGAGCTTCCCGTGGAGGTCAAGGCGGGCTCCCCGGTGATGTTGACCCACCACTGGGTCCCTGCCGGAAGACCGGTCTCGTTGAACGTCACGTTGTACGTCACGAGGGAGAAGGTGATGGGCACCGACATCGAGGAGCCGTTCACGATGAACTCGCCCGGAGCGGCCTCCCAGCTCTTGTTCTCGGAGGCGATGACGTACGGGTAGGTCCCGTTGGGCAGCGAGGTCGTGATCGTGGGTCCGGTGGCCCCGAACGGAGGCTCGTCCGTGATGTTCATCCACCACTGCGAGCCGCTCGGAAGGCCGGTCTCCGTGATCTCGACGGTGTAGGTGACGAGGGTGTACGAGACGGTCTTCGAAACACCCGCACCGTGGATTGAGAACGAGCCGCCCGTCGCGGCATACTCCTTATCGACGGTCGCCACCGTGTAGGTGTAGCTGCCGTTCGTCAGCATCTCGGTGATCGTCGTGGTCGTCGAGCTGGCCGACGGCACCCCGCTCACGTTGACGAACCATTGGGTCCCGGCCGGAAGGTGCTTCTCGGTGAAGGTCGCCGTGTAGGTCTCGAGCGAGAACACAACGGTCAGGTTCAGCGCGGCCCCGTCGACGGTGAACGACCCGCCTGGCGCGGCGTACTCCTTGTTCGTCGTGCCGATTGTGTACGTGTAGCTGCCGTTCGTCAACGGAGTGGAGGTCACGTTGGCGGTCGTGCCCAGAGAGGGTCCGACGGTAACGTTGGCCCACCACTCGGTGGAGGCGGGCAGGCCGGATTCGTTGAACGTGACCGTGTAGGTCACGAGCGTGAAGGTGATGGGAATCGTCACCGCGGCGCCGCTCACCGTGAAGGAGCCACCGGAGGCCTTGTACTCGTTGTTGGTGGAGGAGACGTTGTAGTAGTACAACCCGTCAGGGAGCGCGGTCTGGATCGTAGCGCCGGAAGAGCCGAACGGCGGTTCGCCCGATACGTTCACGAACCACGTGGTGCCGCTGGGGAGGTTGCTCTCAATAAACTTGACCGTATAGGCCGGATTGCCTGCGGGGTGGGGTCCTGCGAAGGTCGTGGCGGGCGCACCCGCGCTGGGCGTTGACGGAACGGACTGGGCGTGGCCGGGCGAGGTGACCACGTTCCCGAAACCTCCCGAGACGGCCATAAGCGTCACGATCGCGATCGCCGCTACTGCGAGGCTTATTCTCATCGACATTGCTTGCTCTTCAGGTAGGGGCCCGCGGGGCTCCTCCACTCTGCGAAAGGCGGGTAGCCCGACCTTGGCCTTATTCCTTTAGGTTACCGACCAGATACCTACGGGAACGGGCGCTCAAACAAACCCCCACTTCCTGCCGTGAATCGCGGTCCCGCCGGGGCTTGACCGCCGATGTCACCAAGAGCTCGAATTCTCCGGAGACCGCGCGGGTTCATGAACGAGGTCGCACTGCCACGGTGAGGTCCCTGCTACCTCGCAGTACCTAGCGGGTCTCGGTAGCCTTCGAGGGCCGCCGAGATGACTTCGGCCCAGAGCGTCACCGCATACGGTGGACGCACAAGCGGACCGCGGTGGTTCGCGAATCGGTCGAATCATGGCCTGCGCGTGACGGAGTCCGAGCCCTAGCGGCTCGGTGGGACGGCGGGCAAGCTACTTGTCCAAGTGTGCGCTCTGCCTTTGCGGCGTAGCCGATGTCTAGCTCGGCGGACGTCCGCGGAGCGAAGGGAGCTTTCGGGTCGGCGGCTGGGGCCGCGCCGGCGGGTCGATCCCACCGACCCCTGTGGCAATTCGGGCTAGTGATCGTGGTCGCCGCTCTCATGGCTTTACCCCTCTCTGCGATCACCGAACCGCCCTCGATCCGGAACTCCGCGTCCTCGGTCGGCGCCCCGGGTTCCGAAGCGAATACGGCCCCCGCCACGTCAGCTTGCTCTGACGCCCTCACCTTCCAGGCGTCCGGTCTACCGTCCGGGACGAACTGGAGCGTGGGGCTCGGCAAGAACGCGAGCGGGTGCGGGGCCGGACTTGTCGAGAGCTCCGACAACTCCACGATTACGTTCGACGGGTACCCCGGGACCTACCATTTCTACGTCTACAACGTCTCCGGGTCCGGCCCAAGCTTCGTTCCCGTTCCCCAGACCGGCGTCGTGACCCTTGCGGGACCGAACGTCACGCTCTCGGTCACCTTCGTCGGAGGATTCCCCGTAACCTTCAACGAAACTGAGCTCGCCTCCGGGACCGAGTGGTCCGCGTCACTGCTCGGACCCCAAAACCTCACCATTTCGAGCACCTCTCAAGGTACTTCGCTGAACTTCACCGACATACGGAACGGGACTTACACGTTCACGCTGAGCGCGCTCGGTTACACGGCCACGCCGGCGTCCGGGACCCTGACGGTCTCCGGCGCGGAGGTGACCCAGTCGGTCCTCTTCGCGGCCGCCCTCGGCACGTTCGTCGTCCAGTTCGGGGAAACCGGCCTTCGCCCCGCGGGAGCCACTTGGACGGTCGAGCTGTCCAACTCCAACTTCTCCGCCACTGAAGTGAGCACGAGTTCCACTATCTCGTTCCGGGCCCCGGACGGGATTTTCTACCGGTACGCCGTCTCCGTCTACTCCGAGAGCATCTACAATCTCAACCCTTCGCCGTCCTCCGGAGTCCTGAACGTCACCGGTGCGGGCGTGAACGTGAGCATCTCGATCCGCCCGAGCTACCGGGTGACCTTCACCGAGACCGGTCTCGCCGGATCGGCGTGCTTGGCGGCCGAGTGGTCGGTGACCATGAACGGGAGCAGCGAAACCTCCTACGGGTCCTCGCTGATCTTCTACGACCAGGCGAACGGGAGCTTCGAGTTCAACGCGAGCGCGACCGCTTGTTCGACGACGCCGTCGCGCGGGGTTGTGAACGTGACCGGAGCGGACACGGAAGTGGCGATCGTCTTCGGTGCGCCCACGAACACTCAACGGGTGACGTTCCGGGAGACCGGACTCCCGACGGGGACTTACTGGGTCCTGTACATCCGGCAGGCCGGGTCGTACAGCAGCACGAACGATACGATTGCCTTTGACGAACCGAACGGGACCTACAACTACACCCCCGAGCCGTACGACCAGGATTGGGGGGCGCGGCAGGGAACGTTCTCGGTCCAAGGGGGACCGGTCACTGTGAACGTGTCGTTCCACTTGGTCAACACGGTCACCTTCAACGAGAGCGGACTGCCGGTCGGGACTTTCTGGTGGGCGAACCTCACCCTGCCTCCGACGGGGAACGGAACCCCTTCCGGTGCGTACAGCAGCGGTAGCAGCGGCAGTGCTCAGGAGTTCATCGACATTCCGAACGGGAGCTACACCTACTCGTTCGGGACCCGGCCCCCCGACTACATCGCGACCCCCTCATCCGGGACGCTCACCCTCACCGGGACGCCGGTGAACGTGTCGATCAGCTTCGCCTTCTCCTCTGAGGGCGGCTACCCCGTGACGTTCGTCGAGACGGGCTTGACGAACGGGACCAATTGGTCGGCCGCGCTCTCCGGGGGAGGGGGCCTCAATCTTCAGGGGGCCAGCAACGGGACCGCCCGCGTAAACTTCGGCGACGTGCCGAACGGGACGTATTCGTTCACGGTCAACGCGGCAAGCTACACGCCGACGCCGACCTCCGGGACGCTGACGGTCGCCGGGTCGCCGGTAACCCAAGCGGTCAACTTCATGGCTGCGACCGGCTTCTACCGCGTCACGTTCAACGAAACGGGCCTGTACGCCGCGGTCAGTTGGGGGGTCAAGCTGGTCTCGCACTCGAACAATTCCACCAACTCCTCCAACTTCACCTCCACCGAGGTGAGCCGAAGTTCCTCGATCGTCTTCTTGGAGGCCAACGGAACGTACTCGTTCACCGTGGGAGGAGCGAATCTCTCGGTCGAGGGTTACGCTCCCTTCCCTTCGGCCGGGACCGTGGACGTCTCGGGGGCGAACGTGAACGTAGCGATCACCATGCGTCAACAGGTCTCTAACCGCTCCGTGTCGGTCGGAGCGGCCCCGTGGGGACTTGCGTACGCGTCGTCCCAGGGCGAGATCTTCGTCGCGGACGAGTGCGGGGGGACGGTGGGGAACATCAGTGTGATCAACGACACCACCGACCAGGTCGTCGCTTGGGTGAACGCCGGCGGCGTCTACTGCGGCGCGGGCTCCCCCTGGAACATGGCATACGACTCTGCCAAGGCCGAGGTGTTCGTGGCCAACTTCAACACGAACAACGTGACCGTCATCTCAGCCGTTACGAACAAGGTCGTCGCGAACATCCCCGTCGGTGCCTGGCCCTCGAGCATCGTCTACGACTCGGGGACGAACCAGCTTTTCGTCACCGACACGAACGGCAACAACGTGAGTGTGATCTCGGACGCGACCGACAAGGTCGTCGCGACCATCCCCGTCGGGAGCACCCCGCAGGCGGCCGTCTACGACCCGGGAACGCACCGCGTGTTCGTCTTCAACGACATGCCGAAGGGCGAGTCCGCGAACACGGTAAGCGTCATCTCCGACGCTACGGACAAGGTCGTGGCCACGATCCCGGCCCCCGGGTTCAACATCGCCGCCGCCTACGATCCGGCCACGAATCAGGTCTTCTTCGCCGGTTCGAAGAGCAACGGCACGGACAACCACGTCGGCGTCATTTCCGACTCCACCGACAAGGTCGTGGCCACCGTGGACGTGGGGGAGTTCCCGGACGGCATCGCCTACGACCCGGCGAACGACGAGCTCTACACCGCCAACGGGAACTCGAACAACGTAAGCGCCATCTATGACGGGACCGACAAGGTCGTGGCCACCCTGCCCGCGGGGAGCGCACCGGCTGCCGTTGTCTTCGATACCGGAACGAGCCAGCTCTTCGTCGCCAACAGCAACGGCAGCAACGTGACGATCCTCCCTATCGCCGGGCCGACCGGGGTGAACGTTACGTTCACCGAGAGTGGAATCCCGGCGAAGATGCTCTCGACGCACGGTTGGGCGGTCAACCTGGACGGGACCCGGAGGCACTCCACGAACCCGGAGATCACCTTCGCAGCACCGAACGGAACGGACTCGCTCCTGATCACGGGCCCGTCCGGGTATGCGACCGAAGAACCCGGGACGTGGAACGTCTCCGGGCCGACGTCGATCCCGGTCGCGTTCACGAAAGAAAAGACGGTCGCCCTGACGTTCGGGGAGTCGGGGTTGCCGAAGGGCCAATCCTGGTGCGTGGAAGTCGACGGCGCCGAGCAGTGCGCGACGAAGGCGACCCTTGCGTACGCGAACCTCACGCCGGGGACGTACGGCTACGCGCTGCGGTCCCCCCTGAGCGGCGAGACCGTCGTAGCGAAAGTCGGAACGATGGCTGTACCGACGGCGGGGAACCTCACGGTGGCGAAGGCGGAGACTCTGAAGTTCACGTTCGTCTACCCGTACGCGGTGACGTTCACGCAGGCAGGGCACCCCAACGGGACGTGGTCGATCACGATCAAGGGCAAGACGCTGTCGAATGACACGAGCGAGCCGATCGTGTTCTACCTGCCGAACGGGACGTACAGCTACAAGGTCGGACCGGTGACCGGCTACGCGTTCTCGGGATCTCCCCCCGGGCGAAGGTCTCCGGCACGACAGCCTCCGTGACGGTAACGTTCAGGACGAAGGGCGGAAGCGAGGGGCCCCCCTACGGGCTGCTTGGCGATGTCCCGCTCGGACTCCTTCCGCTCGGGTGCGTCCTTGACCCGTCCCGACCATCGCGATTCTAGGTGAGGGCGCTCGACCGGATTGGGTGGATCAGAACTCTTCGATCCAGCTGGTGCGCCGCGGCGCCGGTGTCGCCCGTAGGGTACTCAAGCTCGCGAAGTCGGGCGCAGAAACCGTGCCGACCCCTTCTGCGTCCACACTCAAGGTCCTCCCCCTAGCATGGAGAGGTGTCCGTGCTAGCGTTCGATCGGCCACCTATTCGAATACGCCTCGCTCGGCACGTACCCGTTGAAGGACGTTGTTCTCGGTCCTCGAGCCTGCGTTGCTTCCTCGGGGCCGAGCGCATGCGGGAATCTCGCTTCGGCCCAGCGAGGGTGCTCCAGTGACGGCAGGCGGCGAGTGGGCCGTCCGATTCCCTCGGTCGGGTCTCGGGGGGGGGGTCAGGTCCCGGCCCATCGGGGCGGGCGCTTTTCGAGGAAGGCCGCGCGGGCTTCGCGGTTGTCGGGACTATCCCGCAGGGGATCGGCCAGCACCTGTTCGAGGCGCAGACCTTCGGCGAGCGGCAGGGCAAGGCCCTGGCGGACCGCCATCAGAGCCGCCCGTACGGCACGAGGCGGATGGGCGGCGATGGTCTCCGCCATTGCCCTGGCCTCGTCCTGGAGCCGGGCAACGGGGTACACCTGGTTCACGAGGCCGATGGCGGCGGCCCGGGCGGCGTCGATCGGCCGGCCGGTGAGTATCATCTCGAGCGCGACCGCAGGCGGAACGGCTCGCGGGAGTCGTTGGGTCCCGCCCTGACCCGGGATGATCGCCCACCGGACTTCGGGCAGGCCGAAGGTGGCGTTCGCGCTCGCGAGGCGGATGTCGCAGGCGAGCGCCAGCTCGAGCCCGCCGCCGAGACAGACCCCGTTCACGGCGGCGATCAGCGGTTTTCCCACCTCGAGATTCCGAGTGATGCCACCGATTCCCGGCTCCCGGTTCCAAACCTCTACCCGCCGGGCGGCCGGGACGCTCTGATAGAACTCGCCGATTCGCTTGAGGTCGACCCCGGAGCAGAACGCCTTCGTCCCCGCCCCCGTGAGCAGCGCCACTCGGAGGTCGTCCTCGTCGCGAACGCGCTCCCAGGCGGCTATCAGCTCAGCGTGGGACTCGGGGTCGATGGCGTTCAGCGCCTCCGGACGATCGAGTGTGATCCAGGCGACATGCCCCTCGATCCTGAAATGGACGGGCATCGGTTCAGCACTTCGCGCTGCTTCTTGGACTTAACGCCGGGCGAGCCACGCGTCGAACCGCCGGAAGGCGCCCTCCCTGCGACCCCGCTGCGGTCGCGAATCTCCGTTCTCGACCGTTGACCCCTAACCGGTACGGGACAACGCGCTTCATCCACGGCCCGTCTCCGTACCCCGGAGAGAGTCGGATGCCGAAAACGCGCCCGCGGCCGGCCGCCTCCGCGGAGGGACCCGACGTTCTCGCGCCGATGCCACCGGAGGGAATGGGCTTCCGGGATATCCTTTACGAGAAGCGCGACGGCGTCGCGCGTATCGTGCTCAATCGCCCCCAGGTCTACAACGTGTACGCCACGGGCACCCTGCTCGAACTCGCCCGCGCGGTCGAAGACGCATCCGTCGACGACGCGATCGGAGTGATCGTTCTCACGGGCGCGGGATCCACCGCCTTCTGCACCGGCGGCGATGTCCGCGAGTATGCCGAGCGGTACACCCAGCGCCCCCGGGACTACTGGAAGTACATGGGGCTCTTCGAGCGAGCCGTAGAGGCCCTCTTGCGGTCCGGGAAGCCGACCATCGCACGGCTCAACGGCATCACGGTGGGCGGCGGGAACGAGCTCCACCTTGCGTGCGACCTTTCGGTCGTGGCGTCCCACGCGTATCTCGGTCAGGTGGGCGTGGGGGTTGGTTCGGTGGCGTGCGGTGGCGCCACGCAGTGGCTCCCCCTCGCGGTCGGAGATCGCCGGGCACGTACCATGCTGCTCCTCAACGAACGGATCCCGGCCCGCAAGGCCCTGGACTGGGGCCTCGTCAGCGAGATGGTCCCGTCGGTTCGACAGGGGAAGGCGTTCGTCGACGAACCCACCTCGGAGCAGGTCGCGCTCGCGCACAAGGGGTTGGAAGGCTACGAGATCGACCTGACGCCGCTGGACGCAGCGGTCGACACGCTTTGCCAGCGTCTCCTCGGAATGTTCCCGGAATGTCTCCGCTACACCAAGCAGCAGGTGAACTTCTGGAAGGAACTCGCGTGGCACAGCACGGTCGGACACGGCCGTGAATGGCTTTCGCTCCACTTCACCGACCGAGAACCCCACGAGGGAATGAACGCGTTCGTCGAGAAGCGCGCCCCCGACGTCGCGGGTCTCCGCCGCCGCCTCGCGGAAGGAAAGGGGGGCGAGTACCCCTTCGGCCGCCCGGTGCGACACTGCCCGAGCTGCGGGGCCAAGGGGCTCCCGGAGGATTTCGCCTTCTGCGGTCGGTGCGGGACCCCCGTCCTCGCGCCGAACTCTCCGGAGGAATGAGCCGGTGTCGGACGGAATCGCGTCCCCCGCGGTCCCCGGCGGCGCTTCTCCCTCCTTCCTTCGTGACGCCCGTGGCCTCCAGCGCAAGCTCGTGGAGGACTACTACCGCGACCTCGGCTCGACCGAAACGCCGCGGCGACCGGTGGCCCACATGCTGGTGGGAGGGAACCTCACCGAGATCGTCCGTTCGTTCGGTTACGATGTCGTCTTTCCGGAGATCGTGGCGCTCAACTGCGCGATCAAGCACCAGTCGCTCGACAACATCCTCCGCGCCGAGTCGATGGGCTACGGACTGGATGTCTGCGGCTACGTCAAGAACGACCTCGGACTCCAGGACCTGGGCGGGAAGACCTCGTTCGGTCAGATCCCGCGCCCCGACCTTCTCGTGTGCAGCTTCTCCGGCTGCTATGTTTACGTGAAGTGGTGGGAGGCGCTCGCGGAGTTGTACGGCGCCCCGTTGTTCATGTACGATGTGCCGTACATGCGGGAGGAATCGCCCCGCAAGGAGGACATCGACTACCTGGTGAGCCAGCTCTGGGAACTCGTTCACCTGCTCGAGAAACGCACCGGCCGTGCGTTCGACATGGACGCGCTCAAGCGGGTGCTGGCGGAGTCCCGTCGCGCCGAGGAGGGGTGGGTGGAGTTCCTCCGCGCCGGTCGGCTGCGTCCGTCCCCGATCGAGGCCTACTTTGAGTCGATCTTCTACATGTTCCCCATCAACGTGCTTCGGGGGACCGCGGAGGCCGCCGATTTCTACGGCGTGGTGAACGAGGAGATCCGGGCGCGCGTCCGGGACGGGAACTATCCTCTGCCGGAGGAGAAGGTTCGCGTGCTCGTTGAAGGCGTCCCACCGTACACCAACTATCGGACGTTCTGGGACTTCTTCCGGAAGTGGGGCGCGGTTTCCGTGGTCGCGACCTATCCGAAGGTCGGCGGGCTCTTCGACCGCGGCTTCCGGCACGACCCGTCCCGGCCGTTCGAGAGCATCGCGGAGTACAGCCTCGGTGCCTACGTGAACCAGTCCTGGCCGTTGCGGCGAAAGATCATCGCCGACTACGTGAAGGAGTACCAGGCGGACGCCGCGATCATCCACGGCATCAAGTCGTGCCGCTCCTTCACGGCCGGGCAGGGCGACCTGCGGGACTGGTTGATCCACGAGCAGGGGTTACCGACGCTCTACATCGAGTCCGACCACCAGGATCCCCGGTACTTCGCGGCTGCCCAGATCAAGAACCGCATGGATGCCTTCTTCGAATCTCTCGAGCAGCGCCGGGCCGTCGCGGCCGTCGCGGAGGGCGCCACGGCATGAGCGTCGTCGCAGGCGTGGACATCGGGTCGACCACGGCGAAGTGCGTGGTGCTCGGTGACGATTCCCGGGTCCTCGGAAAGTCGTTGAGCGTGGTCGGCGTCGACATCGTAAAGGACGCCGAACGCGCCCTCGAGGCCGCGATCGCGGACGCGCACCTCTCCCGCTCGGAGGTGTCGTTCATCACGGGCACGGGCTACGGGCGGTACAAGATCTACTTCGGCCAGCTGGTCGTCACCGAGATCTCCTGCCATGCGCGGGGGGCGAGCTTCCTGTTCCCCGGCACGCGCGTCGTGGTCGACATCGGTGGGCAGGACACGAAAGCGATCCGCATCAACGAGAAGGGCGAGGTCGTGGACTTCGCCATGAACGACAAGTGCGCCGCCGGGACGGGGCGGTTCCTCGACGTATGTGCCAACGCTCTGGGGTACAGACGTCGGCGAGATTGGGGCGCTTTCGCTTCAGGCTCGACGGGCGGTCAAGGTCACGAGCACGTGCACGGTCTTCGCCGAGTCCGAGGTCACGTCCTACGTGTCGCGGGGCAAGGATCCGAAGGAGATCCTCGCGGGGCTGCACGCCAGCATCGCGAACCGGACCCTTTCCCTGATGCAGCGGGTCGGAGTGGAGCCCGAGGTCACGTTCACGGGAGGGGTCTCCCAGAACGAGGGAATGGTCCGGGCGCTCCGTCGTCGGCTGGGGGCGCCCGTCAACGTGAGCCCTCTCTCCCAATACCTTGGGGCGCTGGGGGCGGCGCTCCACGGGCGCGAACGCGTAGCGGCGGGGGGCGCATCGTGATCACCGGCGGGCTCGACCTCGGTGCCGGGGTCGTCAAGGGCGTGTTGCTCGAAGACGGTCGGCGTATCCTCGCGACCACCTCCGCCCCGTCGCGGGGCATACCGGTGCACGCCGCTCGGCACGTGATGGACGAGCTGGAGGAGGCGGCGAACATCGCCCCGGACGACGTCGAGTACCTCTGCACGACCGGCTTCGGTCGGTACACGATCCCCGAACGGAACCTGCAGGTCAGCGATTTCACGTCCTCGGCGCGCGGCGCGGTCTTCCTCTTCCCCAAGACCCGACTGGTCGTCGACGTGGGCACGCAGGCCTCCCGGACGATGTCCGTTTCCGCGACGGGAAAGGTGCTCAAGTTCAAGATGAACGAGAAGTGCGCCGCGGGAGCCGGTCGCTTCGTCGAGCGATGTTCGAAGTACCTCCAGGTCCCCCTGGAGGAGATGGGGCCCAAGGCGCTCGCGTCCGAGCACCCGAAGCTCATCTCCAGCGTCTGCGCGGTCCTGGCCGAGACCGAGATCATCAACAACGTCGCGGAGGGAGTCCTTTTCCCGGACATCCTGATGGGCGTCTTCCTCTCCCTCGCCCAGCGCGCGTTCTCTCTCATGCGGTACCGTAGGGATCCAGCCGGAGGTCACGCTCGTGGGAGGTCTCGTTCGCAACGTCGGCATGGTGAAGGCCCTCCACGACACGGTCGGCATGGACGTCAACGTCGCGCCCGACGCGTACTATGCGGCCGCCCTCGGCGCGGCGATACTCGGGCACTCCCGAGCACTGAGGCTCGCCCAGGCGCCGCAAGGGACCGGAGGCTAGGCGTGCCCGAGCTGCTGCAGATCCGGCCGCAGGCCGAAACCCTGCCGGACGAAGAGCCGTTCCCCTCGGTAGAAATCTCGGCGGATTTCCGGGAATTCACTCAGGCGGGATCCGTCGAGGATCTGGTCCGCCTCGCTCAGACGATCCTCGCCGACCCGACCTTCCCCACCGCCCGGGCCTGGAGAAAAGGGGGCGGCAAGGCCGTCGGGTGCTTTCCGGTCTACACCCCGCAGGAGCTCGTCCACTCCTTCGGCATGCTACCGGTCGCCATGCAGGGAGGAGGGGAGAATCTCGAGATCAGCCGCGCGGACGCGGCCCTCGGCTCGTTCCTTTGCTCGATCTCGAAATCGACCCTCGAAATGGCCCTCACGGGTCTCCTCGACCCGTTCGACGCGTTCGTCTTTCCGTACATCTGCGATGTGAGCCGCAATCTCGACGGGATCTTCGCCCGGGTCCTCCCCCAAAAGCCTTCGCACATGCTCCACCTCCCGCAGAACTTCGCGTCCCCGGCCACGATCCCGTTCCTGGTCGCGGAGTACCGCAGTCTGATCGAGAAGCTCGAGCGTGTCGCCGGACGACCTTTCTCTCCGGAGGACCTGCGCGCCTCGATCGAGGTGTTCAACGAGCAACGAGACCTGGTCGCTCGGCTCGCCACGCTAAAGCGGGAGACGCCCTGGAAGGTCACTCTGGTCGAGTACCTACCTCCTGCTCCGGCTGGGCGGGCTCCTCCCTCGAGAGGTCCATGTCCCGCTGCTCCGGCGCGCGCTCGCCGAGCTCGAAGGCCGGGAGCGGAAGAGCAAGGACGCGATCCGCGTGATCGTTATCGGCCCGTTCTGCGAACAGCCGACCCTCGAACTCGTGCAGCTCCTGGAGGACGTCGGTTGCTACGTCGTCGGGGAAGAGTTCCAGATGCTGCACCGCTGGTGCCCCCGCATCGAGCCGGGGGCGAATCCGCTCGAGAGCCTCGCGGCGTCGTACGTTCGAACGCCCGTCGACATCGGCGTCCGAAGCACTCCGACCACGAAGGCCGCGGCCGTCCTCGAGCGGGTGGATGCCTCCCACGCGCAGGGCGTGGTGTTCCTCACCGCCAAGTTCTGCGAGCCGGCGCTCGAGGACGTGGTGCTCTACCGGCGGGCCCTCGAGGGGCGGGGCCTCCCCTATCTGCACATGGAGTTCGAGGAGAAGTCGACCACGTACGAGCAGGCGCGTCTGCAGCTCGAGACGTTCGTCGAATCGATCCTTTTCGATTGACCGAGGAGGACGATGAGCGCGAAGCCGGCCGGCACCGTCACCGTCGCCCGCGTAGACGGGCGCGCGACGGTCACCTGGGAGCGCGGACCGGCGAACGTATTCGACATCGGACTGCTGGAGGAGCTCACCCGGGTTCTGGAGCGCGAGGAGGTCACGAGCGCCCACGCCGTCGTGTTGCGTGGGGGAGGGAAGTCTTGGAGCGGCGGCCTCAGTGTGGAGGATCACCTCAAGCCCCGCGTCTCTGCCATGCTGGACGCGTTCCGAAGTGCCCTCTCCACGTTGTGGAACCTGCCGGTCCCGACGATCGCTCAGGTCCACGGACGGTGCCTTGGCGGGGGCTTGGAGCTGCTGATGGCCTGCGACCTTGCCATCGCGTCCGAGGGGGCGACGTTCGGCCAGCCCGAGATCCGTCTAGGGGTCTTTGCGCCGTTCGGAGCCGCGACCTACTCGCAACTCCTCGGTCCGCGCCCGGCCGCCGAGCTCCTGTTCCTGGGGACACCGTTCGACGCCCAGAAGGCGGCGTCCGTGGGCATCGTCAACCGCGTGGTTCGCGAGGACGAGCTCGACGCTACGGTGGCCCTGACCGCCCAGACCCTCTGCAGCCACCGCGGGGAAACGCTGCGGCTGCTCAAGCGGGTTCTCCGAACCTCGGAGAGGGACCCGTGGACCCCGTTGGCCCGAGCCGAAAGCGCCTATCTTGAGGAGCTCATGGTGCCGCCGGAAGCGGAGGAAGGGCTGCGAGCGTTCCTAGAGAAGCGAACCCCCGTCTGGAAGGACGGTTGAGCCTTCGGTCCGATGCGGGCGGCCATCTTTCAGGGTTCGGGTCGCCCGCTCGCCGTCGGCGAAGTGCCCCGGCCCGTCCCCGGACCCGGTGACGCTCTCGTGAAGGTAGCGGCCTGCGGGTTCTGTCATACGGACCTCCATTACCTCGACCATGGCGTCCCGACGGCGAAGGCCCCTCCCCTGGTCCTGGGGCACGAGATCTCGGGCGTCGTGGAGGAGCTCGGGCCCGGGAGCCTCGAACGGTCGGTGGGGGATCGGGTCCTGGTCCCCTCCGTCCTTCCCTGCGGGAACTGCGAATACTGCCCGGTCGGGGCGCGAGAACATCTGTCCCCACCTTCGGATGCCCGGCAACCATATCGACGGCGGATTCGCGGAGTACATCCAGAGTTCCGGCACGCGACCTCGTGCCGATGCCCGCCGACCTCGACCTCGCCCTCAGCGCGGTGATCGCCGACGCCATGACGACTCCGTACCACGCCGTAGTCCACCGCGCCCGAGCGCGGTGCGGAGATTGGGTCGTGGTCGTCGGATGCGGGGGCGTCGGGATCAATGCCGTCCAGTTCGCCGCGGCGGCGGGAGCGAACGTGATCGCCGTCGACCTCCGCCCCGAGAAGCGCGAAATGGCGCTACGCCTGGGGGCGTGCGAGGCGCTGAATCCCGACGAACACGCCGACCTCGGTCGCGAGGCACGGAGGATATCCGGAGGGGGCGCGGACGTGGCGCTCGAGGTCGTAGGGAAGCCCGAGACCGTGAGCATGGCCCTCTCCACCCTCCGGCGCGGAGGGCGGCTCTGTGTCGTCGGGTACAGCGATTCCGTCGTTCCCATCCCGCTGAACCGCCTCATGTTCTTCGAATACGAGATCGTCGGCTCACTGGGTTGCCGGCCAGTGGATTACCCGCGCGTCATCGAGATGGCGCGCCGTGGGACGGTAGACCTGAACGCGGTGGTGACAGCCCGCCTCCCGCTCGATCGGATCGGGGAAGCGGCCGAGGACCTCCGGAAGGGGAAGGGGTTTCGAACTCTCATCGTCCCCTAGGGCGGGTCTCCAGCTCCTCTCGTCCGCACCGGGGCAGTTCTGCGAGCCCGGGGGCGATCGGACTACGTAGAATGGGTTCGTACGATGCCGGTCTCGGCCTGGCGCTGCGAAGCGAGCTTCCGCATGCCCCGACGCAAGTTCTCCATTGCGGTGGCACGGCTGACGCCTAGCGACTTCGCCACATCCTTGAGTTGCGCGCGGCGAGGGTAATCGTAGTACCCGAGCACGAAGGCCGCTCCTACGGCCATCTCCTGACGAGCCGTCAGGTCATGGGACCCCCGGTACGAACCGATGCGGATCAGCGAGGCCGGCACGTTGTCCGGCGTGGTGAACGAGGCCAAAAGGGGTTGGGCGTCCCGTACTCGATGGACGAGCACCCGCCATTCCCCCTCCCGCGCCTCGCCGTCGGGCGCGCCCGCCGACGGCAGGAACGGGCAGCTCATGCAGATCGCCCCCATCTCGAAGACGCTGTGGCAAAGGGCGGGCAAGGGCCCGACGATACGAACGAGTAGCCGGTGCGGTCCGAGCTGCGTGAGCGAGACCTCATCAGGGCTCGCCCGTCGGCGAAGGAACGCCGTGATCTCGGGGAGGGTCGCCGGCGTCGGATTGATCTCGAGGAGCTGCAGCAGGCGACGAGGCGAGCCTTCGGTGTGCCGGGCAGACATGAAGACGGACGCCCGCCCCCCAGCGCGAGCCAAGGTCCTGCATCCAGTGGGGCACGGGGCCACCGCGGACCCGCAACTCTACGAGAGTGGGTTCCGCTCGGGGGGTCCGACGGGTCGTTCGAGGGGCACGACGGGCGGGTGCCGGAAGGCGGGTCACGCTCTTTTGCGCGGCCGCGACCGCACGACGAGCGCCGGGGGGCGGAGAGTCGATGAAAGCCCGGGAGCGGCGCTCCGCTTGCCTTCGCCGATCACCGTGCGAAAGATCTCCTCCACGAAGTGCTCGTCGAGGCCGGATCGGCCCGCCGCCCTCCGGACCCCCGCGAGGACCCGTGCCTCCTGGTCCGGGTCTTCCAACGGCAGTCCGACCGTCCGCTTGTGAGCCCAGAGTCGTCGGACGAGCTCGAGGCGCTCGGCGAGAACGTCGACGAGCCGCAGGTCCACCCGCTGAAGTTCCGCCCGAATCGCCCACGTGAATTCATCCCCTCTTGGGACCGGGCGTAGAACGGTCATTCCGCCCGATACCGCGGCTCGGGAAAAGGGTGTAGCCCCCGACCGGTAAGGGACCCGGCTTACTTTGCACGCCTGAGTGACCTCGGTCGCCATGGATCTCGTGCTGGCGACGAACTTCGACGACGCCCTCATCGAGCGCGTTTCCGACCTGCCTGTCCGGACGTTCTTCGGCGGTTTTCCGGTCTCCCTCACCGGAGCCGGCCGTCCCCCCTTCATCCTTCCCGAGGTGGATCGGGAGGGGTTCCGTCGGCATGTGAGCGCGATCCACCGCGGAGGACACGAGTTCTACGCGACGTTGAACAGCAACGACCTGGGACTTCAGGAGTACCGCCGCGGTTACCTCGACGCGTTCCTGAAGCAGGCGGAGGAGCTCCTCGACCTCGGTGTCGACGGGTTCGTCATCGCGATCCCTGCCCTCGTGGAGGCGATCCACCGGGCGCACTCGGAAGTCCCGATTTCCGTGTCGTCCTTCGCACGGATCCGGTCCGTCAGCCAGGCGGAGTACTTCCTTAGGCTCGGCGCGGACACCGTGATCCTCGAGGAGGGGGACCGGAATTTCGCGCTGATCCGCGGCCTTGTTCGGGCGGGCGCCCGCGTCGAGGTCCTGGTCAACCAAACCTGCATCCGGGAGTGCCCGTTCCGGGCGCATCACTTGAACACGAGCTCCCTCTGTTCGCAGCCCGGTGGGGACCGCCTCTGGTTCGAGTTCCCGATCCTCGAATGCGGTCTCGAGGTGGTCCGGGACCCCCGAAGGTTGATCTCCTCGATCTGGGTCCGGCCCGAGGACCTTTCGGTGTACGAGGAGGCCGGAGTCGAGCGTTTCAAGATATCCGGGCGCAATCGGCCGACCGAGTGGCTGGCGCGCGTGGCCACGGCGTACGCGGCCCGCAGCTACCATGGAAATCTACTCGACCTCTTGAGCTTCGTCCAGATCAAGGGACCGCTGAACGCCCTGTCGGAACTGTCCCGACGCGGAGTCGCTCCCGACGTGGTCGAGCCCCTTCGAGAGGCCTTTGCCGCATTCGAAAACGTCGTGATCGACAACGACGCGTTTCCTCAAGGCTTCCTTCGGCGGATCGCGGCCACGGATTGCGACCATCAGCGATGCGAGGAGTGCGGGTACTGCGGTACGGTCGCGGAGAAGGTCGTCCGCATCGGCGGGCATTCTCCATCGCAGTACCGGCCTCCTCTCGAGCTGCCCCCGACCGTCGGGCTACTCGAGCACTTCGGGACCACTCCCCGCGACGGGCATGCGGCCGAAAGGGTGTGATCTACTCGGATGCGGAGACCGGGCTCGCCGAGGGGCGCGAAGCGCACGTACCCGACATGATTGCGTAGACCCCACCGTTGCTTTGGCGCTTCCACGCCGGAGAGTTACGGTAGGCCAGATCGGATTGCGTGGGGTGGCGACCCTCCGTCCCCGTTCTAACATCCGTGAGATTTCGCATCATCGCGGCGGCGACATCCGGCAAGTACTGGGGCGACGCCCGTACTGGGATTTGAGTAACTAGTTATTCGAACGATACGTCCACACCCAGCCGGACCCACCGGTGGAGGCGGTTGTCCGCTGTACTTTTGGGGGGAGGTTAGAGAAACCCCTCCATAGGAATCGGTTCCTGCACCGCCACCGATTCTTCCCCTAGCAACGCGGCCCGATTCTAACTGCTCGCCCACAAGCGATCCGGGCAAGTGACACGCCCTTGCGTCTACGAAGTATCAAACCGATGGTGGCATCAAATCAGTTCAGCAGCAGCAAACCCGTCGATGCCCCCGCCAAAGCTGGGATCGATAAACCAGAGGAGATTGCCGGTCAGATTAGCACCTATCAGGCCGGCATCGAAGACAAACGTCGCGCTTCCGGATAGGCTCACATTGAGCCCGCTCTCCCATGTCCCCCATTCGACACTCCAGATGGCGACGGGGGCGATCTTGGAATCCAGGACGGTTACGGTGGCATCCGGTCCGACCGACACTATGGTCCGATTGCTAGCGGATTCCCGAAGTGTGAAGTTGAAACCTGAGACCGGAATCGCAATGGACGCGTAGGCAGAAATCGAGTAACAGGTCTCATTCAGGTTATCCGCGCACCCCGGCGAGCGGCTGAAGGGACGTACGCGATACCTATCTGCAGGGCAGGAGGGCAACCTGGACACAACTGGTGAGTCGGGCGGCTAGCGAGGTTCTGAACCGCCAAGGTGATCGCAAAGGCCGACGCGACTACAAGGCAGGCGAGTCCGGTTGCAAGCACGACACGTCGTCCTCGGAACCACGCACCCCTCCTAGGGCGTAATGGAGCCGTGGTCGAGCGTGCCAGGCTCGAGCCAGCGAGGGAACCCATCAGATCTGCTATGTCGTGACCGAAATTGACGCTTTCCGACACCCCGGAGTTTGCAAATGCACACGATTGCTACGCCCGGTTTGACGGTCGCCCCAGACCGCACAGAAAGTGCCGGATATGTAAGGGTCGGAGCCTCCGAAAGGGTTCCGGACCGGGGCGGAGAGAATGATCCATCACCGCATCAGCTATGCCCAGGACCCATTGCCGGCGGCCCTTGGTTCTGAGACGGTGGGGCGATCGCCTCTCGGGGGACTGAGGAACGCGATTCTTCGCTCGGTCGTGAAGGTTTGGGCGGCGGCCCGAGGCCCCGGCGGCGAAGAAGAGCCAGGATGGCCGCAGCGCCCACCGCGAGGACCGAAAGCACGAACCCGAATGCGAGCGGGGTCAGACCGAGGATGGTCAACGGCGCTTTGAATGTGAGTGCTTGTGTAGGCGCCCCGCCGGCCACGGTGACGACACCGCCGCTTGGACTCGGAGTGTAGCCACCTCCACTTTCCACGGTGTAGTTGTATGTCCCGTTCGGCTCCCAAACGACCATACCGGAGCCCGTCGAGAACTCTGTGGTCCCCTTCAACGAAACCCACCAGGATGTACCGTCAGCGAGACCGCTGGCAGTGAAATCGATGGAGTAAGTTGGAAGAGTGGTGTCATTAACGACACTCACGGAACCTGAAAGTGTGTTGGAAACGTAGACTAGACCACTTGCATTGCTGCAGACAGGGGAACCAGGCTCAGACCCATTCAGAGTCACACTTGCAAGCAACGTAGTGCCATTGACCACGCTGACCGTGGATGTCTTGGTCTCTGCCGGGAAGCCGGTCGCGACATAGACGTAACCATTGCTGGAATCATACGCTGCGTCCGAGTATTCCCCGAACAAGCCAGGGGAGTAGATCCGAGCGACTATCTGGGAGCCGTTGATGACCACCAGGCTAGAGTCCTCCGCATCCGGGACGTAGAGGTAACCGTTTGCGCGATCATAGTCTAAGCCGAAGAGGTAGCCGAAACTCGCGGCCTGAAGAGATGCGAGAACTGACCTCCCCTGTATGGCGATGACCTGCCCATGCTGGTTCGTCACGTAGACGAATCCACTGGCCGCATCGAAGATTATAGCATTGGGGTAGGCGCCGACGTTCAGCGACGCGATAACGGTGGTTCCATTGATTACCGACACGTTGCCGGAATCCCAGTTTGCGACGTAGACGAATCCGTTACGACTGTCCCAAACTAGTGGACCCGGTTGTGCCCCGACCGGGACTGTCGCGACGACCGTCGTCCCGTGGAGGACGGTTACCGTAGTGTTGTCTGCGACGTAGACATCTTGGTTGCTCGGGTCGTACACTTCCTCATATGGCAGGGGTCCGACAGGTATCGACGCGATGACCGCAGTGCCATTCACGACCGTGACGTTTCCCGAGCCTGAGTTGGAAACGTAGAGGTCACCGTCGCCGTCATCGAACACACCGTCGTTGTTCGGTCCCGCTCCGGCGGTGATGTTACCGAGCACCGAAGTGCCATTGATGACGCTGAGCACGCTCTCGGAACCGATGTTGCTCGGGGCTGCCACATAGGCGTAGCCCGTGGAAGTGTCAAACCAGGGACCTTCGAGGTGGTTGACAGTAATCGGCACGGTGTCCAGCGTCTTGAGAAGGGTTGTCCCCGAGAGAACGGCAACTTGGGACGGGCCGCTCGACGAGGTGGGAGCGTAGATGTATCCGTCTACCGGATCGTAGGCCGCATCCTCGGTTCCAAATCCTACGGTCACCGTTCCGGCGAGCCCGATCGTCGACGACCCGGAGGCCATCAGAATCGGTACAGCTCGAGTCGTGGATGGGATTTGTGTCGTAATCCCGGTACGCTCGTTTCGTGATTGGCCCAGAAGCCGGTCGCCGCGGGAGAATCCTGCAACAGACGGCACGACGAGGAGAACGACCAGTACGATCGCGACAAGACGGACCTCCCAAGCCTTCATCTTTACCTATCCCCGACCGACTGGCGGGGCACGCCGTGGTCCTTCGTAACCTTATGCTGCAGCCTGGTTCTTCTCGACACTTTGCTAGACTCGAGCCTCTCGATGGGTCGGCAGAACTCAGTCGTCGGGTTACAGAAACTACCCCTTGTGGAGTCTACAACACCGTGGCGGTCGTGGTGTAGGTATAAACGGTCTCGATGGTCACCGCCACCGAGTCGCCAGTTGCGACGCTCGCGCCGATAGTGAGCGGATAGTTGCAGAGAGAGACGGAGATCGTCGGCGATTCGGAACTGAAGCTTCCACTTGAGCTGTTGTTCACGAAATAGACGTAGGTGCCAAGAAAGGTGTCGTTTAGCACGGGGTAGCCCGAGGCAAAGACGTTGAAATTGCTGATGGGCTTGCCGTTTACGGTAGCCCACGTCAACGACACCGTCACGTTTCCCACGACCAGAGCCGAGTTGTCACCTTGAGGTGGACAAAATTGGCCGACGTGGGTGTCGACCACGGTATCATAGGGATGGGAGCTGGGTCCCAGAGTAAAACCGTGCCAGGTGACGCCCGGACGTTCCACGTCGACAAGCGGGACCGTCGCCAAGATCAGCAGAACGGCGATTGCGACGATCAAGAGGATGATTACGACGGTGGCGACTCTCAACCGACGGCCGGGGTCCATCAGTGCCCTCCGCCTGCTTCCGGTTCAGCCCCAGTCCCCCTAAGAGGTCTGCGAGTTGACCGAGGGTTCAGCCAAAGCACCCCTTTGCCAAGCTCGACCCCGCTGGGCCCGTGGGCCGCGCTCTCTTCCAACCGGAGCACCCGGCGCGAAGGGGTTCGAGTAGCTACTTGTTCGAGTCCGTCAACGTCAACGCCGGTCGGAGAAGGCGCCCGTGCTGGGATTTGAACCCAGGTCTGAGGCTCCGCAGGCCTCTAGGATAATCCACTGCAGCGATGCGGGGAGTTGGCCCCGACACCGTAGCTACCCCACACGGGCATTGACGCTCTCGCGAGCGCTCGTTCGGCGGCGAGAAGGGCGCGCTATAAAAGCCCGGGCTCGGGAACAAACTCCGCCGCGCCACACTTTATACCGGCCGACGCGTCCGCTGCCGAGGAGAACGCGTGGCGTCCACGGAGTCCGGCACGTCGTCCGACCCCCTCGCCCTGCTCCGGGGTCTCGCGCCCGGCCAGCGCGTGGAGATACGGGATTCTTCCGGGCATGCATGGAACGGCGCGATCGTTCCCTCGCACGAGCTCTCGGGAAGTCGCATCGTCTCGCTGAAGCTCGAGAGCGGGTACAACGTCGGGGTCGCCATCGACAGCACGACGACCGTCCGCGTCATCGGAGTCCCTCCGGTGGCGCGCTCGGACCCGCCGGCGGCAAACCTTGCCTCGGCCAAGGGGGACTCGGGCGGCTGGATCACGTTGCTCACGACCGGCGGCACGATCGCGTCGAGGGTTGACTACGAGACCGGCGGGGTTCGGCCGGTGAGCGACGAGCGCGAGATCCTTGCCTTCTACCCGGAGCTGGAGAGCTCGGGGGCCGTCCGCGTGCTCCCGGTCTTCGATCGTCTCAGCGAGGACATCGGTCCGCCGGATTGGCTCGTGCTCGCCCAGCGCGTGGTCGAAGCGTTCCGGTCCGGGGCACGGGGCGTGGTGATCGCGCACGGAACCGACACGTTGGGGTTCACTGCCGCCGGACTCAGCTTCCTTCTGGCCGACCTTCCGGGCCCCGTCGTGCTCGTCGGGGCGCAGCGTTCCCCCGACCGCCCTTCCTCCGACGGCCCGTCCAACATCGAGGCAGCAGCCTCCGTGGCCCGCGACCGTCGGCTGGGCGAAGTGGTGGTCGTCATGCATGCGGGCCTCTCGGACGATCGGTTCGCCGTCCACCGCGGCACGTGGGTGCGAAAAATGCACTCGAGCCGACGTGACGCGTTCGAAAGCCGCAACGGCCCTCCGCTGGGCACCGTGGAGGGAGGTAAGGTCAGCCTTCTCCCGTTGATCCGTCCGCCGTCCGCAGGCCCGCCCCGCGTGGACGGGCCGATCGACGAGCACGCCGGCCTGCTGTGGTTTTACCCCGGTCTCACCGTCGAGCGCGCCCGCGCGTTCGCGGGCGGGTTGCGCGGCCTGATCCTGGCGGGTACCGGGCTCGGCCACGTTCGCTCGGAATTGATCGACTGGGTCCGGTCCCTCACCGCGGACGGAGTCGTCGTGGCCATGACGACCCAATGCCTGGAGGGCGGCGCGGACCCGTACGTGTACGCGACCGGGCGCGAGCTCCTTCGCGCGGGGGCGCTCTACCTCGACGAACTCCTGCCCGGAAACGGCGTACGCGAAGCTCGTCTGGGCGCTGGGTCACGCGACCGACCCCGCCCGGGTCAAGGCGCTCCTCACCCAGGACCGCGCCGGTGAGTTTCTCCGGCGGCACCGGGCGGAGGGCGAGGCGTGAAGGTCGGGCTCGAGGTCCACCAGCAGCTCCTCACCGGCAAGCTGTTCTGCCGCTGTCCCACGGAGCTGTCGGACGAGACCGGGGGCTCGTTCGTCCGCAGGCTCCGACCGTCCAGCGGCGAGGACCGCCGGGTCGACGCGGCCGCCGCCTTCGAAGCGTCCCGGGGATTCTCCTTCCGCTACGAGACCGGGCCCGTCGATTGCCTCGTGGAGATGGACGAGGAGCCGCCCCGGCCCCTCTCGGAGGACGCGCTGGACGTCGCACTCACCCTGGCGCTGCTCCTCGACGCACGGCCCGTCGACGAGGTCGAGGTGATGCGGAAGATCGTCGTCGACGGGTCGAACACCGCGGGGTTCCAGCGGACCGCCCTGATCGCCGTGGACGGGTCGATCGAGGTACGCGGGAAACGCCACGAGATCCTTTCGATCTGCCTCGAGGAGGACGCCGCACGAAAGGTCCGCGAGGGGAAGGGCGAGGTCGTCTATCGCCTCGACCGGCTGGGCATTCCGCTGGTCGAGATCGCGACCGGACCGGACATCCAGACCGGGCCCGAGGCCCGGGAGGTCGCCGAGGAGATCGGGGCGCTCCTTCGGGCGACCGGGCGAGCCCGTCGTGGGATCGGCGCCACACGCGAGGACCTCAACGTCTCGATCGAGGGGGGGCACCGCATCGAGATCAAGGGGGTTCAGGAGCTCCGGAAGATCTCCGAGTACGTCGAGGGCGAAGAGGGCCGCCAGGGCGCCCTGCTCGCGGTTCGGGACGAGCTGCGAGGTCGCGGCGCGACCGTCCCGGCCGGGTCCCCGAAGGATCTCGCTCCGTTGTTCGAATCGGTCTCCTCCGGCCCGCTCGCGCCCGCTGCCCGCCAAGGCGGTCCGGTGCTGGCACTCCCGCTCCCGGGCTTCGGAGGCCTCCTCGGGACACGGCCGGGAACCGAGGAACGCCTCGGTCGCGAGCTCGCCGAGCAGGCGCGTGCGGTGGGGCTGCGAGGGCTGGTCCACTCGGACGAGCTTCCCGGCTACGGCGTGACGCCCGAACTTCTCGCTCGGGTCCGATCCGAGCTCGGGCTCGCGGAGAAGGACGGCTTCGTCCTCATCGCGGACACCTCTCACGAACGCGCGCGGACCGCCATCCGTCGGGTCGCGTTGCGGGCGAGCGCCGCGGTCGAAGGGATCCCCGGCGAAACCCGCGACCCGCTGCCGGACGGCCGGACCCGGGTACTCGCGCCCTCTTCCCGGGCGCCACCGGATGTATCCGGAAACCGACATTCCCCCGATCCCGATCTCCGGCACGCGGCTCCAACGGCTCCGGAGCGCGCTGCCCGAGCGGCCCGCGGCGCGTCTCGCCCGCCTCGAGTCCCACCACGGGCTCAGCCGCGAGCTCCTGCGGCAGATCGTCTACGGCGGGTTGGCGGATGCCTTCGAGGCCCTCACGGCCAACGGGCACGCCGCGGGGCTGGTCGCGCGCCTGCTCGTGCAGGACGTTCCTGCCGTCCCCGCGCGGCCCGACGGAACGGCCTTCGAGCCGTCGCTCGAGCAGCTCGATCGGATACTGTCGGCGGCGAACCGGGGTCGTTTCGGGAAGGAAGGCATCCCAAGGGTCCTCCTGGCGCTCGCCCTGGGATCTCCCGATGTGGACGCCGCGATCACGGCGACCGGTCTGGAAGGGCTTTCCTCCGACGACCTCGCATCGCTCGTGGAGCGGATCGTCCGGGACCAGGCGTCGATGATCCGGGCACGGGGCAGCGAGGCGTTCTCGCCCCTGATGGGGGACGTCATGAAGGAGGTCCGCGGGCGCCGTGACGGGCGCGAGGTCGCAGAAGAGCTGCGTAAGGCGATCGCGAAGGTCCTCGGCGAAGCGCCCTCGGGGTCCTCGGGAGCGGGGGCGTGAGTCCCCGACGACCTTCGACGACGGGAACGCAGCGCGCGGACGCGCGAACTCTTCTCCGCGCGGTCGTGACGGACGTCGACGGGACCCTCACCGACGCACGGCGTCGCCTCGACCCGCGGGCGATCGGCGCGGTGCGCCGGCTGGAGTCGACGGGGATACCGGTCATCCTCGCGACCGGCAACGTCCTCCCGATCTCCCTCGCCCTGCACCGGTTCCTCGGACTCTCGGGTCCGATCGTGGCCGAGAACGGCGGGATGCGTCTACCGGCAGGAAGGGCGCCGGGACGTGGTGGAGCATCGGGCCAACCCGCGGGTCGCTCGCGCCGCGTTCCGAGCGGTGCGGCGGGCGGGCATCCCGGCGCGGCGGCTGTTCACCGACCGGTGGCGCGAGACGGAGATCGCCCTGGAGCCGGATGTCTCGCTCGCCGCGATTCGTCGCGCCCTGGCGGGCCGTGGTGTCACGGTCGAGTCGACCGGCTACGCGATCCATCTGATGGAGCGCGGCGCCGGCAAGCTGCCCGCGCTCCGCCACGCCCTCGAGCCGCTGGGACTCACCCCGGCCGATTGCGTCGTGTTGGGCGACGGCGACAACGATGTCGGGATGCTGCGCGCGGCGGGGTTCGGCGTGAGCTTTCCTTCCGCGAGCCCCCGAGCCAGGGCGGCGGCCCGGTACGTCACCCGCTCGAACTTTTCGAGCGGATTTGTCGAAGGCCTTAAGGCGGCTCACCTCCTCGGCTGAACGCCCCCGCCGGGAGGGAACCAGATGCTCGTCGGCCAGTGCGCGCGATGCGGTACGCCGGCGACGCTGGGATGCACGATCTGCGGCCGAACGTTCTGCCGTGAGCACCTCGATTCGGACGAGCGCGTGTGCGCGGACTGCCTCGCGAACCAGAAGCGGGCGCGGAGCCCGATCGAGGTCCGGTCCCCGCCGTCGCGGCGGATGGCGCGCCGGCCCAACGCGCCCGGCCGAACGCAGTAGCCCGGGACGCCCCGCGCTCTAGTAGTCGTAGCCGGGCAGCACGATCGCGCCCTTCGGCGCACTCCGCCCGACCAGCAGCAGCACGATGCCCATCGCGCCGGTGCCGAGCCCGAAGGCGAGGGTCGCCCACGCGTACGACCCGAGCGCGGGAGCGAAGTAGACCCCGAAGAATCGCATCCCGCCCTTCGGAGCGAGGTAGTGAAGGAGCGCGTTCGCGACGACCCCGAGTCCCCAGCCGAGGAAGATCAGAAGGCCGCCCGCGATGAAGTATCCCCGCCGCTCGTCGCCCTGGGGATCGAACGGGGGCACCGCGGGGGTCTCCTGGATGTCCACCACGACCGGCCGACCGTGCGGCCGTCTATAGTCTCTTCGCCGTGGGAGCGGTTCCGCCCGCGGTGTCCCCCGCGGTGTCCCCCCGCGCCGCGACGGTCCGCGACCGGAGTGAGCGGGGTTCTCCGAGGAGGCCGTAGTGATGTCTTTATATAGAATTGTAAACTTACCAATCTCGGTAACCCTCGAGGTGCATCGATGACGAAAGAACTCCAGAAGACGCCCGAACCGACCGACCTCCCGACCGACTTCGACCGCGCGATCGACCTCCTGCGCGAGCGGTTCTTCGACACGTTCGGCTTCGTGCCGTTCGGCGTCCCGTACGCGGCGGCCGAATCGAACGGCGACGGGTTCTTCCGCCCGGCCCGGACGGACATCTCCGACACGGGGACGTCGTACCGGATCGTCGCCGAGGTCCCCGGGATCCCGAAGGAGAAGCTCGACATCCGCGTCCGCGGGACGAGCGTCGAGATCCGCGGCGAGAACGTGAAGGAGAGCGAGGCGACCGGCTCCGAGTGGGTCCATCGCGAGCGGACCTACGCCGGCTACCAGCGTTCCTTCGAGCTGCCGGAACCGGTCGTCGGGTCGCGGGCCACGGCGAAGGTCGAGAACGGCGTGCTGGAGCTCGACCTCCCGAAGGAGCACCCGACGCCCTCGCCGGAAGAGGTCAAGGTCACCGTTCCGTAGACGCTACCCCTTCCCTGCCCCTGGACCACCGCGCACGCGGGCCGGTCCGGGGGCCCACCTTTTTTTTAACAGCGCTCAGCCGAACCCGGGAAGCGCCTTCGAGTCGCGTCCCCCGCCCTGGCGGAGGGGCGCCTTCCGAAGTTCTTTGCCGGCCTCGACCAGACGTATCAGCGGCGCCGACTGCACGACGTACGTTGGGAGCCCGGTCGTCGGGTCGTTCCCGGCGCGCAGCACGTTCATGATCTCGAGCCGGACCTCGACCACCGACCCGTCCTTCAACTTCAACCGGAGCGGCCGTCGCCCTCGACGATCGTGTAGTCGACGATTTCCGCGTTCGAGAGGTCCGGCGCGGGCCCGCCCGTCGGTCCCATCATCGCGGACCCCGGGCGGCGACCCGCGACTTGAGGAGCGCGCGGGGGTCCTCCCCGCCGACGGTGATCCCGAGCGAGACGCAGGTCCCGATGACCTGGTTCATCTTCTCCTCGACCGTCCGACCGAACAGGTCCTCGCCCTTCGCCTCGGCGATCCGCTGGATCGCGTCCAGCTTGACGTCGCCGATCGTCTCGGTCTTCGGCTTGCCGGAGCCCTTCTCCTTGCCGGCCTCCTTGAGGAGGAGCGCGGCGACGGGCGGGCGGCCGACCGTGAGCGTGAACGCGCGCGTGGCGGCGTCCACGCGCACGACGACCGGGACGCGCATCCCGGCGAACTGCCTGGTCTCCTCGTTGATCTTCGCGACCACCTGGCCGACGTTGACCCCGAGCGGGCCCAGCGCGGGACCGAGCGGCGGGCCGGCCGACGCCTTGCCGCCCTCGACGAGGAGGCTCACCTCATCCGCCAGACTTCCCACCTCCCTTCTCGAGCATGCGGACGTGGTCGCCCCGCACCGTGACCGGGATCGGGACGACCGCTTCGATCAGTTCCACCGTGATCTCCTCCTTCGCCTGGTCGATTTTCTTCACGCGCGCCTTCTCCCCCTTGAACGGTCCCGAGATGAGCTCGACGATCGCTCCCTCGACGAACCCTTCGACGGTGATCTTCGGGACGAGCAGCGGCTCGACCTCCTTGAGGGTCGTCTCGCCGTCGACGAGCCCGCGCGCCTTGCGGATCCCCTTCAGCATCTCGCGGACGCCCTCGAAGCTCATCCCCTCGGCGAAGACGTACCCGCGGATCGCGGACGGCACGAGGAGCGAGAAGACGACGTCCGGTTTCTCCTCCGTACGGGCGAGCAGCGTGTCGGCGACCTCGCGCTCGTAGCCGCGGGAGGTCTTGATCGCGAGGACCGCCTGGCGGGCCACGCACGCGAGCGTGAGCTTCGGGTTCGACCCGGCGTCCTGCGACTCGATCTCGAGCCGGACCTCGACGCGGTCCCCGTAGCGCACCCCGACGGGCGCGGTGATCTCGAACGAGAGCGGCAGTCCGGCGTTCGGGCCGACGTGGACGTTCTGGCGCTCCTTGCGCGGGAACAGCTCGGCGCGTCCGCGCTTCCCCGGCGGGGACCAGCTGACCGGCCACTCCGCGCCCTCGCCGGGGTAGGTCGACTTGTACCCGACCTCGACCGAGAGGGTCGCGTCGATCGGCTCGGCCGAGCGGCTCGAGAGAACGGCGGAGAGGGTCGTGACCGTGCCGGCTGTCACCTCGCGCGTCGCATCGTCCGCGGCTTGGATCGAGAGGAGCCGCGCGGGCGCCGGCTTCGCGACCGGCGGGGGGGCGGCCACGGCCGGTACCGTCGCCGCCATCGGCGCGGCGGGCGTCGCCTTCGGGGCCGGCCCCGGCGGGGCCCCCGACAGGAGTCCGATGCCCTGGTCGTTCCCTTCCCCGTCCATCGTTCCCCGCCCGCGCCGCCGTCAGAGCCGCGACAGGATGTTCGCCCAGAACCACGGCCCGGCCGACGTGAAGAATATGTAGATCGCGAACCCGGTGAAACCGATGATTACCGCGCCCAGCCAGGTGACCCCGAGGACCTTGACATACTCCTCCGAGGTGGGGCGGCGGGCCATCCTCAGGATGCGGCCGTACTTGCCGTGGCCCACGCTGCGAAGTCGGGCGTCGACCTCGTCCTGGATGTGGCGCGCGCGGTCTAGGAACGCCATGAGGATCGATCTCTAGTGAACGACGTCAAGCTCGGGGCCCGATTTGCGGGCGACCGGCGTTCGACTCGCCCCGCCCGCGAAAATCTGGGGGGATTTAACCCCGGTCACCACGAGCATGACGCGGATCGTGCTCTGCATCGTCGGGTCGACCGCCGCGCCCCAGATGATGCGGGCGGTCGGACTTACAGTCTTCTGGACGACCTCGGCGGCCTTCTGGGCCTCGGCCACGGTCATGTCCGGTCCGCCGGTGACGTTGATGAGCGCCCCCGTTGCGCCCGCGATGTCGACGTGCAGCAGCGGGGAGTTGATCGCCTCGAGGACGGCGTCCTCCGCCCGGTTCTCGCTCTCGGACTCGCCGATGCCGATGAGGGCGACGCCGCCGCCCTTCATGATCGTGCGGAGGTCGTTGAAGTCCAGGTTGACCAGGCCGGGCCGGGTGATGATCTCGGTGATGCCGCGGATCGCGCGGGCGAGGACCGAGTCGGCGACCTTGAACGCGGTCTGGATCGGGAGGCGCGGGACCAGCTCGAGGAGCCGGTCGTTCGGGATCGTGATCACGGTGTCGATGACCTCGCGAAGACGCTCCAGCCCCCAGGCGGCGTTCTCCTGGCGGACCAGGCCCTCGGAGGCGAACGGGAGCGTGCAGACGGCGATCGTGAGCGGCGGGGCACCGCCGGAGTCCTTCGCGCACTGCGCGACCACCGGGGCCGAACCCGTGCCGGTACCGCCGCCGAGCCCGAGGGTGATGAACACCATGTCCGAGTTCGCGAGGGTCTTCTTGAGCTCGTCCTCGGCCTCCTTCGCGGCCTGCTCGCCGACCTGGGGGAGCGCGCCCGCCCCGAGCCCGCGGGTGAGGCGGCGGCCCAGGAGGATCTTGCGCGGGGCGTGGATCGTGAGGAGGTGCTGCGCGTCGGTGTTGCAGGCGACCATCTCGGCGCCCGCCAGCCCTTCCTCGGTCAGCCGGTTGATCGTATTGCACCCGCCGCCCCCGCAGCCGACGACCTTGATGTTCGTCTTCAGCGAGGCCAGCACCGCCTCGAGCTCGGCGTCGTCGTTCGTCTGCGGCGGTGGAGCCGGCGTACCTTCTTCCCCTGGCCCGGAAGGTGGGCCAGGATCTCCTGAGCGAGCGGTCGCATCACGAGAGTATTCCTCGGGACGCGCAGCACCGGCGTCATTATAAAGGGTTGGCGCAAATTCGGCGACCTCGGCGGGGAGAGTCGTGCGCTACGACGTCTGGGCTCCCCGCTACGCTCGGATCCGGGACGAGTTCGGGTACCCGTTCGAGCGCGAGGAGGTCGCGGCGGCCGCCCTCGAACGGCTGCTTCGCCCCGCCGACCGGATCGACCCTCTCGGCCGGGTTCGGTCCGCGGATCGCGGGCCACGATGCGATCGTGGTGGGTCTCGCTCCGGACGCCGGCCCTCCGCCCGTCTGGCGACTTCCCGCGACCCCGGACCGGCCCGTGCTGATCGCGGCGGACGGCGCCGCCGAGCGGTGCCTCACCGCGGGCCTTGTCCCGGCGGTGGTCGTCACCGACCTGGACGGCCCCGTGCCGTCCGAGGTCACGGCGAACCTGCGCGGCAGCCTCGTCCTCGTCCACGCGCACGGCGACAACGTTCCGGCCCTCGAACGCTGGGTCCCCGAGTTCCCGGGCGAGCTCGCCGGCTCCTGGGCCGGGCCCCCCCGCCCCGCGCTCCTCAACGTCGGAGGGTTCACGGACGGCGACCGCGCCGCGTACCTCGCCGAGGCGGTGGGGGCACGCCGGATCCTCCTGTGGGGCTTCGACTTCGAGTCGGTCGAAGAACCCGACGGGCCGACGCGGACCCGCAAGCTCGCCAAGCTGGCGTGCGCGCGCCGCCTTTTGGACGAGCTCGCCGCGGAAGGGAGCGTGCCGATGCTGCGGTGGGCGCGGGACGGCTCGATCGCGCCCTACGGCACGAGCCACGACGCGTCGACGAGATAGACGACCTCGAGCCCGTTCTCGTAGACCGGGACGAACGGGACCTTCTCGAACCACGCGATCGCGGCCGCGCTCAGGGGGAGCGCCAGGGCCGACGGGTTCAGCGCGACGCCCGTGTACATGACCGAATCGACGGCGACGTAATCGATCGGCCGCGGCTCGGCCGGGTTCGGAACTCCTACGCTCACCAACTCTCCATACGCCGCGGTCCAGTTCGCCCCGTTGAAGAGCGCGGGTGTCGTCACCCACGTCGCCGGATTGCCGTCGAACCCGAAGATCATCGAGCTGAGCCGATGGTCGGACGCGAACGTGGCGGTCGAAGGGACGGCGATCCCTACCCACATCCAGAGCGCCGCGTCGCCCTGGGTGAGCCCTTCCTGGAACCCCCCGAAGTCCGCCTGGGGCGGGTAGACGATCGCCGCGTTCGCCGCCACCACCACGACGATCGCGACCGCGGCCGCCACCATCGCCCGACGGCCCCAACGGTCGCCCGCCCGCGCGACGACGCGCGCGGACCCGACGGCGAGCAAAAGGCCGAGCGGAAGGAACAGGTACTCCACGTGTCGCCCGGGGGAGAGCGTGTCCGCGAACCCGACCGCGACCGAGTACTGGGGAAAGGAACTCCCGAGCGACGCGAGGCCCAGCATCGCCACGGTGGAGAGTCCGAGGGCCCCGAGCCAGGTGAGACCGAACGGACCCATCCTCGCCGGCGAAAGGGATCGTCGGCTGCCGGCCCCGAAGATCGCGAGGCCCATGATCGGCGCGAACCAGAAGAGGGCCGCGGGGCTCGTCGTCTGGCTCGTTCCGGGGATCGGGATCACGAGCAGCAGCGAGATCCCCCCGCCGACCCCCAGCGCGATGGCGATCGCGTCGCGGAGGGTGCTCCGGTCGGTCGGGAGTCGGACCCACGCTCGACGCCGACGGAAATGCGCCCGCCGCCACCGGACGAGCACGGCGGTCACGGCGATCGCCGCCAGGCCCAGGACCTCGAGGGCACCGAACCCGACGTACGCACTGCCCCCGAAGCCGGGCAGGAGGACCTTCGAGACGAACTCGTAGGTGCCGTAGAACCAGAAGCCGAACGTCACCGTCAGGAACCCTCCCAAGAAGACGAACTCGCGGAGTGGGAATCGGCGGCTCCAGAGGCCCGGCCGCCAGAGCTCGAGGAAGAGGATGCCGCCGAGCGCGCTGATGGCGAAGAAGTAGGAGGAGAGGTGGTGGGTCAGGATCAGCGCGCCCGCCGTAAGCGAGAGCGGAAGGTACCAGCGCCGGTCGGTGCGCCCCTCGACCAGCATCCAGAGGCAGGCGACGCACAGGAAATCCCCGAGCGCGAGCGGCGCAGGGTGCGCGATGGAGAAGAGGCGCGGCATCGCCACGGAGGAGATCGCCGCCGCGAGGAGAGCGATCGTGTCGTTCGGGTACAGCCGTCGGAACAGGAGGAAGAGCGGTAGGACCGACAGCACCGCGACCACGGGGACGACCACCGTGAGGCCGGTGAACACGCTCGCGTGCAGTGCCTGGGCGGTCCCTCCGCCCAGGAGGAAGATCCCGGGAAATCCGGGTAGGCGCTCCCCCACCCTCCGTACGCGGCCCCGTGCGGGATCGACCCGGACGCGACCAGGTCCGCGGTCAGCCCGGTAGTACTCACCGGTGTCGGAGCCGAACAGCGTGTAGGAAAGGAACGGCTCCAGCGCGACGAAGACCAGGAGCAGGGAGAGGCCGGCGAGGAACAGCAGCGTCTCGGGTCGGAGGGGCGCACGGGCGGACGGTGTCGTCCGCTTCCCGTCGGGATCGCGGCCCTCCATCCGTCCGTGCCGAGGGGTCGTTCTACGTAAATCGGTGCGCTCGGAGCCGTCGGCGGCCTTTCTCGAGGGGCCGGTTCACCATACCCATAAATAGGAGGGCTTGGTGCGCCCGACTCGAGGGCCCCTTCGATGGTTCCGTCTCGCCGACCGGCCCCGCGCGCGCGACCGTCCGCGAAAAAGCGTCCGGCCGCCCGTCGGCCCCCTCCGAGGAAGCCCGCGAAGGCCGCTCCGAAGAAACCGGCCAAGCCGGTGGCGAAGCCCGCCCGCAAGCCCGCCCCGCCTGCGAAGAAGTCGGTCGCCGCGCCGGTCGTAAAGGTTCCCGCGCTCGAGGTGCCGCTGCCCGGGGGACGCCGTCACATCCTGTCGTTGTCGTTCGTTCGGGACGGGGACGAGTTCCTCGCTCGCCTCGAAACGGACGCGGGCCACATCACGGAGCTCAAGAACCGGTCTCTCGACCAGCTGCTCACCCTGGTGGCGAGCGAGCTCGAAGACGTCCTCGAGTGAACCGCCCCGTCAGTTCCCCTGCGGGGCCGGTCGTGGTACGTGATCGCCAGGATACCTTCCTCAAGCAGATAGGTCCCGCGTTCCCGGCCGCCCACGACCTCCACGGCCTCGACGTCCGAATCGGAGAAGAATCCGGAGGGGTAGCGTCGCACCAGGCGGACGGAGAGATGCGCGACGGCGGGGAACATGCGACGGTGTCCGAACCGTCCGATCACGATCGTCCCCATCGGCCGGAACTCGACCGCCTGGGGCGCCGAGAGAAGGGCGAGGACCGCACCGCCGACCGCGATCGCGACCGCGAACCCCCCGAAGATCTCGAGCGACTGCTGGGCGCCCGGGCTGGTTCCCCCGGGGGCGCTGCGCGCGTAGAGCGCGAATACCGCGAACAGCGCTGCCACGCCGAGGACGAACAGCACGCTCATCCGGACCGCACGACGCGTGCCCGCCCGGTTCGGCCGGCGATCGACGGACGCGCCGTCCGCCGGCGAAACGATTCCCGGTGCCCCGGTCGTTCGACCCGTCGGGCCCTCCCGAGCCGGGGCGCGAGGGATCCGCACGAGGCGCGGGGCGGGAGGGCCGGACACTATCGA
>CAWDQP010000006.1:0-25999 GCA_963804505.1 uncultured Thermoplasmata archaeon | reverse complement strand
GCCAACGTCTCGGCGATCGCGATCCCGCTCAACCGGACGGGCCCGCTCCCGCCGATCCCGGTGGAGAGTCCGCCGCAACCGACGGGCGCGCCGTAGGTCGTCGCACGACCCACGTCCCGGCCCAGAGGTCGCCGATCCGCTGGCGCTCCCAGGTGAGCAGGATCACGAGGACCGAGAGTCCGCCGAGCAGACCGATCGCCCCGACCACGACCCCGACGATCCCCGCGATCGCGACGGCCCCGACCGGAAGGCCGAAGCCGCGGACGTAGGCTTGCACGCCGGGGAGCCCCTTCACCGCGATCGCGGTCGCGATCGAGGACCCGAAGGCCACCAGGACGAGGATCGGCGCGTTGGGCGCGTTCCGCACCAGCGCCGCCATCCGGTCGAGCGGCCCCAGGTTCCGGTCGCGCACCCGTATCCCGACGATCGCCTTTCCGACGGTCGTCCCCGTCCAGGCCTCGGCGAGCACGAAGTAAAACAGCGCGACCGCGACGAACCCGTAGATCGCGGCGTTGAACGCAAGGCTCGCGATGACCGCCGCGAACCCTCCCGGGTCCGGAGCGCGATCGCCGCGAAGACCGCGCTGCCGACGCCCGCGACCAGCGCGAGGTCGAGGGCGAACGCCACCACCCGCTGCGGGATCGACGCGAACCGGTGGACCCCGATCTCCCGGCCCAGAAGGACCAGTTGCCGCGCGGTCAGCCAGGCCCGGTACGCTTCGCGCGCGTCGGTGGTCTTCGAACGGGCGACCGCGTCCAGGTTCGCCTGGTCGCTCACCACCCACCCCGGCACCGGGAGCCCGTGCCACGGGGTCGCTTCGACGGGGTCCCCCGCCTCGAGCAGGCGTCGTGCCTGGGCCGCGGCGTCATGCGTCGCCCGCGACGACTCGCTCAGCGATTCCTCGAGCCGACCGTCGACTCCGCTGCGGAAAGCGCGCTCGAGGTACCCGACCGGCGTCGGCACGGCCTCCGGGAGCGGGGATCCGATCGGGGTCCACGGGCGGGCGAGCGCGGCGTGCGCGAGGTACGCCGCCGCGAGGGCGAGAAACCCCGACAGGTAGACCAGGTCGAAGATGCCCGCGCCGCCGATCGTGTAGAGCCCGGCGGCTCCGTGGCCGTAGAGCGGCGGCTCGCGCAGAAGGTCCGCCCCGAGAAGAACACCGAACGTCGCTCCGAAGTACGCGACCGGGAGCGCAAACCCCTCCTCCTTCGGGAATACGAGGGGAGCGAGCAGCCCCGCGACCGCACCGGCGGAGAGCGGCGGGAGGAGGTAGTAGGGGAACGACTCTTGGATCCCGACCCCCGGGACCGCGCTCGATCCGGCGAACGTCAGCACGAGGACGAACGCCATGAGCCCGAAGAGCAACGCGATCGCGCGTGCCGGCCGGTCCGAGGAGCGCCACCCGAAGACGGCGGCCCCGGCGGTGAAAGCGAGCGCGACCAGGGTCACCAGGAGCACCTGGACGCCGCCCGCGGGAAGATGGAACGAGGCGTCGGCGCGCGCGAGCGCGGAGGCGCTCGAGGGGAGAACGAGCACGAACAAGGCGCCCGCCATCGCGGCGGTGAGGCCGAGGAAGACCGCGAGCGAGCGACCCGCCGGACGGGCGTAGCGTCCGACCGCCACGCCGCCCACGAGGAGGGGGAAGAGCGCTCCCGACACGCCGAGCGCGAGCCAATCGTAGGAGACCGGAGTGATCGGGAGGAAGGCGAGCGAGGTGAGCAGCGCTCCGGGCACGAGCAACCAGAACGCCTTGCGCCCGAGGCCGATGCTCTCCGCGAACGGCCCCTGGCCCCACGCAAGGAGGAAGAGTACCGCCCACAGGATCCCGGGTAGGGCGATCGTGAGCGCGAACGCCACGGTCTCCAGGGCCAGCGCTGCCGTTGCGACCAGACTTCCCTCCCCGCCGACGGACGCCCGGACCGAGGTGGGCGAGAGGCCTAAACGTTTTGTCGCGGGGCCTTCTCCTCGGCTCGATGGCCGCCCCTCGTGTCGAGACCGATTCGCTCGGCTCGCGCGAGGTTCCCGGGAACGCGTACTGGGGGATCCAGACCCTGCGCGCCCGGGAGAACTTCCCCGTCAGTGGCCTGCGGGCCTCGCGGCACCTCGTCCGCGCCTACGGTCTCCTCAAGCTCGCCTGCGTGCGCGCCAACGTCGAGCTCGGGGGGCTCGAGGCCGACCGCGGCACGGCACTCGCTCGCGCCGCGGAGGAGATGGCCGCGGGCAAGCTCGACGCGGAGTTCGTCGTGGACGTCTTCCAGGCGGGAGCGGGCACGCTCGTTCCACATGAACGTGAACGAGGTGCTCACAAACCGCGCGCTCGAGATCCTGGGAAAGCCGCGGGGCGACTACGCCACGTTGAGCCCGAACGACCACGTGAACCGCGGCCAATCGACCAACGACACCTATCCCGCCGCCGCGCAGGTCGCCGTGCTGCTGGCCTTCCGGGAGTTGCGGAGCTCGGTCACCACCCTGGCGGAGAGCTTCCGTCGCAAGGGCGAGGAGCTCGGCGGCCTCGCGAAGTCGGGGCGCACGCACCTCAAGGACGCGATGCCCGTCACGCTCGGCGCGGAGCTCCGCGCCTACGCGAGCGCGCTCGACCGCGTCCTCGAGGCCCTGCCGGCCGCCGAGAAGGGGCTCGCCGAGCTCCCGCTCGGCGGGAGCGCCGTCGGCACCGGTGTCAACACGGTCGCCGGCTTTCGGAGCCGCTCGCTGGGCGAGCTCGCGCGTCTGACGGGCCTGCCTCTGACCGTCGCCCGCGACCCGTTCGAGACGATGCAGAGCCGCTGGGCGCTCGGGTTCGCCTCCGCGTGGCTGCGAACGCTCGCCCTCGAGCTGATCCGGATCGCCAACGACCTTCGGCTGCTCTCCAGCGGACCGGCGACGGGGTTCGATGAGGTCCGCCTGCCCGAGATCCAGCCGGGGTCGTCGATCATGCCCGCGAAGGTGAACCCGTCCGCCGCGGAATGTCTCGACATGGTCGCGTTCCACGTCGTGGGCGCGGACGCGGCGACCGCCCTCGCCGTGCAGGCCGGCCAGCTCGAGATCAACGTGATGATGCCGCTTGCGGCCTACGAGGTCCTGTTCTCGGCCGAGATCCTGGCGAACTACCTGCCCGGTCTTCGCGCGCACGTGCGTCGACGGGATCCAGCCGAACCGCGAACGCCTCGCGCGGTACCTCGCGGAGTCGGCCGCGCTTGCGACGGTCCTCACGCCCCGGCTCGGCTATCTCAAGGTGGCGGAGGTCCTGCACGAGGCGGAGAAGGCCCATCGACCGGTCCGCGAGCTGTTGGTCGAGAAGGGGTTGCTGACCCCCGCCGAGGTCGAGAGCCTCCTCGGGGAGAAGGCCCTGCTCAAGCTTGCCGAACCGGCCCCGTAGGGCCGGGTCGTCGTCCGCCAAGCAGTTAAGGCCGGGCGGACGGTTGCGTCGGAGACCCCCGATGGCATCGGTCGAGGAAACGGCGGTCGCGCTCGGGAACCAGAGCTCCGAAGAGTTCCGCCGCGCCGCGACCGTTCTGGGCAAGGTCGGGCTGACGCACTACGAGGCCCGGGCCTACATCGCGCTGGTCGCACGCGGCGTGGGTGACGCGACCACCCTCGCCGCGGCCGCCGGCATCCCGCGCACCAGCGCCTACAAGGTGCTCGAATCGCTCGCCGAGAAGGGGTACGCCCGCCCGACCGGGGGCAAGCCGATCCTGTTCCGTCCGTCGCCGCCCCTCGAGGTCGCCGAGACGCTCAAGGGCGCGATCCAGGAAGTGTTCGAGCAGCTCGCACAGCTCCACCGGGTCGTGGCCGAGCACGGCGAGCCCCAGCTCGTCTACCTGCTCAGCGAACGGGAGAAGGTGATCGCGAAGATCGGCGACCTCCTCGACCAGTCGATCCGAACGTTCATGCTCACGACCCCGCAGCTCTCCGAGCTTAGGGACGAGCTCGGCAAGCGGGTCCAGAACGCCATGAAGCGGGGCGTCCACGTCACGTTCGTCACCGCCCCGCTCCAGCGCGTTCCCGAAGGGGTCGAGTACGTCGCCCGCGAGAACCTGCTGGCCACCGAGGTGCTGGCGGACGGGGAGCACGCGCTGCTCGCGGCTCCCGGCCTCGATGCCTGCGGGTTCACCGACAACCCGATCCTGACGGCGCACCTGAAGCAGTTCCTCGAGGTGATCCTCGAGAAGGGGCCGGACGGAACGGTGGTCTGACCGCTCCGCGGACGATGGCGCGCGACCCCCGCCCTCCCGCGGAACGGGTACGCGACCGCCTCCGAGCCGCGGCCGGCGACGCGGTCGCGCGCACGATGCCTCCCGGCTTTCAGCGGCTGGGCCGCGTGCTCGTGCTGCGGCTGCCCCTCTCGTTGCGCCCCCACTTCGACCTCCTGGGCGAGGCGTGGCGCTCCGAGCTGGGGGTCGCGACGGTGTTGGTCCGCACCGGTCCGATCGAGGGCGAGCTGCGACGCCCTCGATGCGAGCGCATTGCCGGGGAGGGCACCGAGACGGAGGTCGTCGAGCACGGGGTCCGGTGGCGGTTCGACGCAGCGCGGATCATGTTCGCCGCGGGGAATCGGACCGAACGCGTCCGTGCGGGGAAGCTCGTCCGCCCGGGAGAATCGGTCGCCGACCTGTTCGCGGGCATCGGTTACTTCGCGATCCCGGCGGCCCTCAGCGGCTCCGCGACCCGGGTCGTGGCCGTGGAGAAGAACCCCGTCGCCCACCGCTACCTGGTCGAGAACGCGACCCTGAACGGCGTCGCCGACCGGCTTCGGGCCGTCGAAGGCGACAACCGGGACGAGCTCCTTCCGCTTCGCTCGTTCGACCGGGTATTCCTTGGCTACCTTCCGAGCGCGATCCCGTGGGTCGGCCGTGCGGTCGGGCTGCTGCGGCTCCGCGGTGGTTGGGTCCACGTGCACACGGTCCAGGATTCCCGGGCCGCGCTCCGCTCGGCGATCGAGGAGGTCGAGACGACCGTCCGCTCCGCCGGCGGACGCACCCTCGGGCCGACCCGCGCCCGCGCGGTCAAGCCCTACGGGCCCGGCCGCACGCACGTCGTCGTCGACGCCCGGGTCGAGCCGCCCCGGAGCTCTAGCGGGCGGCCGGGGTCCGGGCCGCGAGCGCGCGCACCGATTCGGGGAACGCCCGCGCGAAACGTTCGATGTCGTCGGGGGGGTTGGAGAACGAGACCCGAACGAAGTTCGAGCCGTGCTTCGGGGACAGGTAGTTCCCCGCGCGGACGAAGACGCCGTGCCGACGGAGGAGCTCCTCCTGCAGCGGCTCGGGCGGCGACCCCGGTGGCCGCGATGTCGATCACGGTCATGTTCGCGCGCGAACGGGGGCACCGGGACCGTGGCGCCCGGCACGTCCGCCGCGACCGCCCGGACCCGACGGTCGTTCTCGCGGGTCTGACGCACGACCTCGCCGATCCACGAGGCCTTCGTCCTCAGCGCGGCGCGGGCCGCGACCTGGGCGAGAACGTTGACCCCGAGGTCGTTGGTGTTGTAGCGCGTGATCTCCGCGAGCAGCTTCGGCCGGGCGAGCAGACCCCCGAGGCGGAGGCCGGCCAGCCCGCAGTTCTTGGAGACCGACCAGACGGTCACCGTCTCCTCGGGAGCGAACTCCCCCGCGAGGGCGTGCCCTTCGGAGAAGTCGCGGTAGGTGACGTCGTTGAGCAGGAGGAGGTGGTGGTCGTGGGCGATCTCCGCGATGGCACGGACCTCCTCGCGGGGGTACCCCGAGCCGAGCGGGTTCAGCGGGTCGATGAGAAGGATCATCCGGGTCTTGGGTGTGATGGCCTCGCGCACCCGGTCGGCCGTGAGGCGGTACGGCGGCGCGTAGATGTCGAGGTTGACGGTGCGGGCGCCGGAGAGCTCGACGAACCGGTGGATGATGAGGTAGCTCGGGTCGGTGGCGATCACCTCGTCGCCCGGCTCGAGGAGCGCCCGCGCGAGCATGTAGAGCGACTCGGTGCCACCGCCCGTGAGGAACGGGGTCATGCCGTCGAGGCCGAGGTCCGTGCGCACTAGCTCGAGCAGCTCCGCATCGCCGGACGCGAGCGGATACCCCTCGTAGACCCGCTCCCGGATCGCCTCCTCGAGCGCGCCCGCGAATCACCTCGGGCGGGACGAGGTGGTTGGTGTTCTGCGACAGCCACGCGACCTCGGTCCGATGGGCGTGCGCGTACCGGAACGCGTCGAACGGTTCGGAGGACACGGTCGGCGACGGGGCCGGATTCGCTTAACGGCTTTGGGGGGGAGCGGTCCCGCCTCCCCGAGGAACGCCGTGACGATCCCGAGCGAATAGGTCCGCGCCGTCGAGCGCGGAAAGCCGTTCTCCCGCATCAGCCGCAGGACCTCGGCCCTCGGGGGGAATCCGCGCAGCGACTCGGGCAGGTAGCGGGACGGCCCCTCGTTCGCGACCGCCCGTCCGAAGCAGGGGCACGACCCGTGTCGAAGTACGCGTGGAAAGACCCGTCCGAACGCCGGGACCGTGCTCGGAGATCTCGAGGGTCACGAGCACGCCGCCGGGCTTGAGCACCCGCCGCAGTTCGCGGAAGGCGGAGGGCAGGTCCCTCAGGTTCCGTGCGACGAACGCGTTCGTCACCAGGTCGAACGCCTCGTCCGCGGAGGGGGAGGCCCAGCGCGTTCGCCGTCCCGAAGTCCGAGACGGTCGTACCGCGCGTGGCGGCGGGCCCGGTCCCGCGCCTGCACGACCATCGCGCGGGTGAAATCGAACGCGACCACGTCCGCCGTGCGGAAGTGGAGGGCGACGGCTCGGGCGAACTCGCCGGTGCCGCATCCGATGTCGAGCGCCCGCGTTACCGGTATCCGCCGGAACCGGTCGAGCTCCCAGAGCGCGCAGGGGCGCCAGACGAGGTCGTTGCCCGAGGGACGCGACGTGGTTGAACCGCTCGTAGCGCACGGCGAGGTGCGCGAACATCCAGTCGGACGTCCCGCTCGAACGTCGGGACCCCTCGCTCGGGGTAGGGGGAACCGTCCGAGGCGAGTCCGCGCGGGGGTGGACGGAACTGCCACGGCCCACGACCCCGCCCGCGGGCTTAACGGTGGAGGTCAGGTGGAGTGTCCCAACGAGGCCGCCAGCGCCCGAAGCGGGGCGCGAGGTCCGGGCGGAACCTCTCGAGGCCGCCGCTCCGCGCCTCCGTCAAACGTTCCCGCGCCTCGTCGTCCCGCCCCAGCCGATGGAGGACGCGGGCCAGGTAGAACAGCATCTCGGCGGTCTCGGAGGGGAGCTGCATCGCCGCGGGCCCGCGCGAGCGAGTCCCGGTAGCTGCGCCTCGGCGCCCGCGTACTCTCCCTCGGACTCGGCGATCATCCCGCGGGCCATCGCGATCTGCTGCTCCGCGAGCGCCTCGCCCAGGCCCGGGCGACGCCGCTCCGCCCGGTCGATCGCCGCGCGGGCGGGCTCGTCCTGGCCGCTCTCCGCCTGCCACTGGCCCAGGTTGAGCAGGCAATAGATGATCCAGATCGGGGCGCGAGCCGTTCCGCCGACTCGAGGGCGCGCTCGACCGTCCGCATCGCGTCGTCGGCCCGGCCGCCCAGATGCTCCATGACGGCCAGGTTCATCAGGACCCGGGCGCGGGCCTAGGGTTCTCGACCGAATCGAAGAGGGTCGCCGCCCTCTCGTAGAACGGGCGCGCCTGCTCGAGCCCGTCGCGGCCCTCGCGGGCCGAGGGTGTTCGCGACGTCGACCAGGGCATGGCCCGCTCGATCGGGTCCCCTTCCTTCTCCGCGATCTCGAGGGCGGTGCGCTGCTCCACCTCCGCGCGCGCGAAGTCGGCGAGACGCCAGTAGACGTGCCGAGCGTCCGGTGGACCGAGAGCGCGTCCCGCGAGCTCCCCGTCCTCAAGAGCAGTTCCGAGGCCTCGATCGCGAGGGGGCGCGCGACCGCGTAGTCGCTTCGCTCGAGACGGTTCATCGCGAGCGCGAGAAGCGCCCGACCGAGCTCGAGCTCGGAACGGGGTTCCTGGCGGGCGAGGCGGACCGTCGCTTCCAGGACCTCGCTCGCGCGCGGCAGGTTCCCGAGCTCGTTGAGCAGACCTCCCATCTGGGTCTGGAGCCGCAGCTCGCGGCGGCGGTCGCCGTCCGGGCGGCGCCGCTCGGCGGCCAGGGCGCGCTCGACGTGCTCGAGCGCGACCTCGAAGGCGAACGAACGGACGGCGCTCTCGGCGGCCTTCAGGTTGTATTCCACGGTCTTCGCATCGTTGCGCCCAAGGTAGAAGTGGCGCGCCAGCTCGAACTCGTTCGCGATCCCCTGGGCCTCGAGCGCGGCGCCGATCTTCCGGTGCAGGATCCGCCGCCGCGTTTCGGTCAGCTCGGCGTCCAGGCGCGCGCGGACCCCCTCCGAGACGAACTCGTACACCTCGCCACCGCGCTCGCGGACCACCCCGGCGCGGACCAGCCGGTCGAGGGCCTCCGTGACCCGCTCCTCGTCGACCCCGGTCACGGCGACGAGCGTGGAGAAATCGAACTCCCGACCGAGCACGGCGGCGTAGGTGAGGACGCGTCGCGTCGGCTCGTCCAGCGACCGCGCCCGCGCGAGCAACGTGTTCACGAACCCCCCCGACACCGAGGGGACCGCGCGCAGGCCCCGCGCCGATCCGGTTTCCGCCCGGATGAGAAGCTCGGCGAACAGGGGGTTCCCGTTGGTCTCGGCGTGCCAGCGAAGGACATCCTCGTTGGAGGGCGGGGCGCCCAGGATCCAGGCGGAGAACTCCGCGAGCTCGGACACGAGGAGAGGCCGGATCTCCAGCGTCCGGAAATGGGCCGACGGGGTCGGGGACGTGAGGAATTCGCGGGCCCGCGCGGGCAGCTCGGGCGGCGGGGCGATGGTCCCGAGCACCGCGATCGGAGCCCGGGCGCTCGCGTCGGCGAGGCCCGCGAGGAGCTCGAGCGACGAGCTGTCGGCAAAGTGCAGGTCGTCGACCAGGACCAGGAGCGGTCCCTCGCGCGCGAGGCGAAGGAAGTAATCGGCCAGACGCCCGTAGAGCTGCGCCCGAACGGCCCCGAGGCCCTCGATGTGCGAGCGTCCCAGCGGCGCCAGGAGCTGCTCCAGCTCGTCCGGCGTCCGGGCCGGTTCCCCGGTCGTCGGGGAGTCCCCGCCCGGAGACCTGCCGATCCGGCCCGGGGTCGCAACCGGCAGAGGAAACCGTTCGGGCGACGGGTGGGCGGGTGCCGCGGCGAACCGGGGCTCGACCTCGAGCGAACCCGCGAGCGCTCGGAGAAGCGAGAACGGGGCGGGGAGCTCCTCGTTGAGGGCGCGCCCCCGAGCCACTCGGAACCCTCGGTCCCGGGCGTGACGGAGGGCGACATTCACGAGCGGGGTCTTGCCGATCCCTCCGGTCCCGACGAGGAGCAGTCCGCCGCCGTTCCCCTCACGGGCCGCGTCCAGGAATCGGTCGAGCTCCGCCACGATCTCGGACCGGCCGAACAGCAGTTCGGGGTCCTCCCCCGCGGGACGCGCGGCCGCCATCCTGTCCTCCCCCGGTGCTCAGGTCGAGCGTCCGACCTCGGGGTTGTCCTCGGAGGGGCCGGCGCGGTCCGTCTCGTCGGTGCGCCCGGGGTCCGCCTGCCCCTCGAGCTGGCGCCGAAGCTCCGCGTAAGCGTTCGCGAGCCGCGGGAACGAGCTCGCTGACGTTGAGCTGGGTCGCGGCGTGCAGCGCTTCGCGGGCGCCGTCGAAGTTCCGTGTCTTGAATCGGAGCCGGGCCCGGTCGAACTCCGCCTCCGCCTCGTCCAGCACGAGCCGGTTGCGGCGGGCCATGTCGACGGCGGTCGAGAACGCTCGCTCCGCGTCGTCCCACTGCCCCCGCCGCTCCGCGATCAGGCCACGGTTGAGGGCGACCTGGCCCGAGCCGAGGGCGTCGTCCAACCGCTCGAGAAGACGTCCGGCCTGCTCGTTGTCGCGGTCGGCGTCCTCGAGCTGGCCGAGCTGCGATCCGCATCTCGACCCCCGACAGGAGGGTCCGTGCGGCGTACCGCGCAGTCGTGCGCCCGCTCCGCCGACTCCCGGGCCCGCGCGAGGTACTCGAGACCGTCTTCCGGCGGAGCTCCGCCGACGGCGACGCCCAGGTTGTGGAGGGCCCGGGCCAGCTCCGCCCAGTCGCGCGCCGCCTTCAGGCGACCGACGGCCCGCTCGTACCACTCGACCGCGACCGACCGAACCTCCTCGCCGAGCAGGGCGAACGCGTTCCCGATATCGATGGAGAGCCGCCCCAGGAATCGGGAGTCGGACCCCGCCGGGAGGATCTCGAGCGCGAGCATGCTCTCGTCGAGGGCGTCCCGGAAGGCACCTTCCAGGAAGGCGAGGCGGCCCAGCAGGCGGTGGGCCTGGGCGACGCCGAGCGCGTCGCCGGTCATCTCGAAGAAGCGGATCGCCTGCGTGGCCCCTTCGCGCGCGTTGTCCCGGTCGAGGTTCTCCCGCGCGACCTCGGCGCGGGCGAGGAGGAGACGCGCTCGGATCCGGGGCTGGTCGTGCTCCACGTGTCGCAGCGCCTCCTCATACTGCCGGTCCGCCGCCGCGTAGTTCGAGGTGGCGTAGTAGAGGTCCCCGAGCTCCTCCATGAGCTCGGCGCGGTCCTGCGCCCGGGCCTCCGCCGAACGTCGCCGCATCGACCTGCGCCCGTTCGAGATGGTGGATCGCGCCGGCCGTATCGTCCGCGGCGCGGGCGTGGTCCGCCGCGCGGCGGTTGTACTCGTACGGACTTCTGGGGCACTTTGCCCAGGAAGAAGTGGCGGCCGAGCTCGGCGACGATCTCCGGCGACGGCTCGGGGTGCATCGTCTCCATCACCTCCGCGAGGCGTCGGTGGAGCACGCGAAGCCGGCTCTCGGTGAGGGACCGGTAGACGGTGGCCCGGAACTCCTCCTCCGAGAACCCGAACCGCCCACCGCCCGCCCGTTCCCAGAGAACCTTGGCCCCGACCAGCCGTTCGAGCTGTTCCGCGAGGGTCTCCTCGTCGAGACGCATCGCGGCGACCAGCATGTCGAAGTCGAACTCGGGGCCGATCGCGCTCGCGTACGCTAGGATCCGGTGCTGGTCCGGGGAGAACGAGTCCAGCGACGGCTCGGCCGAGGGGCCGGAGGGCGCTCCGGCGCTCTCGAGACCGGGCATCGCGTTCTTACAATCGCCACGCGGGGGTTAAATTGATGCGGCGGAGCGCGGGGCCCGCCTCGGGCGGGCCGGGGCACCGCCGAAATGCTTATGTTGGGCCTCCCGGCTCGGCGGCGGATGCAGCCCGCCGGGAGGCCCGCGGACGAGCCGGAGCCCGTGCGGATGCGCGACATGTCCCTGCCGCGCCGCGTCACGTTCTGGGCGTTCGCGTCGCTCGTCGTGCTGGCAGTCGCTCTTCTACGCCTGGTGGGGGCTCTCGTTCGGGGTCTGGATCGACAACGGGGTCTACGCCGTCGTCATCACGCTGCTGCTGTTCGGCCTCGCGGGGATGTGGCTGGTCATGCCGAACCCTCCCGCACCTGCCCCGCCGGCCCGCTGAGCGGGTTCGACCGGTACCGATCAGATCGGCTGGGCGGCGAACGCCCATCGGACGCCGTCCGCTTTTCGGCAGGCGATGCACGGGCCGGGCGGCCCCTCGACGACGGGCGGAGCCCCTTCCGGAACCCCCAGCAGCGCCCCGTCGATCGCCTTCTCGATCTCGTGGCCGCACGCCTCCGACCCGCACCACCCGAGGATGCGGACCTTCGTTGAATTCTTCAGCTGGCCGAGGTCCGTCGCCACGGCGAACGATTCGAGGAAGGCGGCCCGGGCGCGCCGCATCAGTTCCCGGTCGAACGCGCGGAGTCGCTCGGCGACCTCGGCCTCGAGGTTCTCGAGCGCGACCGGGCTTCTCGTGCCGAGACGGTCGACGGCGCTGGCACGACGGCCCTCGAGCTCCCGCCCCCCCACTTCGAGGCGGAGGGGGACGCCGCGCAGCTCCCACCGGAAATACTTTGCCCCGGGTCGCTCCTCGCCCCGGTCCAGGAAGACCCGAACGCCGGCCCGGGCGAGACGGTCCGCCAGCTCCTGGGTCGCCGCCTCGATCGCCGCGCGCGTCGCCGCGGTCGGGATCGGGACGATGACGACCTCGTAGGGAGCGATCTCGGAGGGGAACACCGCCCCGCGCTCGTCGCCGTGGACCGCGACGATCGCCCCGAGCAGCCGCTCCGAGAGCCCGAACGTGGTCTGGTGCACGTTCGCCCGCGCGCCGGTCGCGGTCTCGTACGAGATCTGGTAGGGCACCGAGAAGTTCTCCCGGTAATGGTGGACGCTCCCGATCTGAAGCGTCCGGGCCCCTCCGATCGGGATGTCGAGCGCGACCGTGTAATGCGCGCCCGCGAACTTGTCCCAGTCGGGGCGCCGCACGGCGAGGTACGGCAGGCAGAACGCCTCCGCCATCCGCGCGAACGCGTCCAGGTTCGACCGGACCCGCTCGGTCGCGCGGTCCTCGTCGAGCTGGCAGGTGTGCTCCTCGAAGAAGTGGATCTCCCGGACCCGGAGGAACGGGCGGGTCGTCTTCGTCTCGTACCGGAACGTGTTGACGATCTGGTAGACGTTGAGCGGAAGGTCCTGGTGGGACCGGACCCAGAGCGCGAAGACAGGGTACATCGCCGTCTCGCTGGTCGGCCGGAGCACGAGAGGAACGTCCAGCTCGGAGAGTCCGCCCTTCGTCACCCAGTAGACCTGAGCGTCGAACCCCTTGATGTGCTCCTTTTCCTTCGCGAACTCGGTCGCGGGGATGAGCGCGGGGAACTCGACCGCCTCCGACCCGGTCGCCTCGATCTCCCGGACGAGGACCCGGTCCAGGTTCCGCCGGGCCCGGAAGCCGTACCGGGTCCAGACGTTCATCCCCTTGATCCCGTAGCGCTTGTCGGACAGGTCGGCGGCCTCCACCACCGCGAGGTACCAGTCGATCAGCGCGGTCCTCTTGTCCGGGAGGTCGGCCATAGGAGCGAGCGAGGGGCGGCCGAGGAGTATAAATGTATAGGGCGGGCCGCGCCCGCTTCGGCGGGGCGGGGTTCACCGGTCCACCATGGGTGTTAAGCCGAGGTGACGTCCTAGACAACGGGCCATGCGCCTAGTCGTCTGCATCGACCGGGACGACGACATCGGCCGGAAGGCGAAGATCGACGGTCCCGTCGTCGGTCGCGCCGCGGTGCTGGATGCCGCCGTGCGGCTCGGGACGGTCGACCCCGAGGACACCGACACGAACGCGGTGTTCGCGGCCGTGAGCCTCTACGACGAGCTCCACGAGGGGGGCGAGGAGTGCGAGGTCTGCGTCCTGACGGGCGCGGCGAAGGTCGGGATCGTCTCCGACCGCCGGGTCGCCGAACAGTTCGACCGGGTGCTGAACCAGGTCCACGCGTCCTCCGTCTACCTCGTGAGCGACGGCGCGGAGGACGAGTACCTCTACCCGATCATCGCCTCCCGCGTCCGGATCGACGGGGTCCGGCGCGTCCTCGTCCGGCAGAGCCAGAGCCTCGAGTCGACGTACTACACGCTCGTCCGGGCGCTCAAGGACCCGAAGCTGCGGGCGAAGACGATCCTCCCGTTCGCGTTCGTCCTGCTCATCCTCGGCTTCGCCGCGGCGGGCGGGGTCCTCCTCTGGGGGGTGATCGGACTCGCGATCCTGCTCGGGGTCTACCTCATCTTCTGGACGTTCGACATCGACGAGACGATCATCGAGGCCGTCCGCAGCGCGTCCACCGACATCCGCCAGGGCTCGGTGGCGTTCGGGTTCGGGCTGTTCACGATCGCGCTCGTCGGGGTCGGGTTCCTCGAGGGGTACAACCAGTACTCGGGGGTCGTCGGCTTCTCGCCCCTCGAGCGGCTCCTCCTCTTCCTCCAGGCGGCCCTCATCTGGTGGGTCGCGGCGGCGCTGGTTGCGGAGACCGGCCGGGCCGTTCGGCGGCTGATCGCGCACGGCCGGTTCCCCCGCTCGCTCGTGGTCGCGACGACCTCGATCCTCGGCATCGGGCTCGTGAGCTACGGGATCGTCTTCCTGGTCCGCTTCCTCGAGGCGATCACGAGCTCCGCCGACATCCCGTTCATCGCCGGGCTCATCGTCATCGGGCTCGGCCTCGTGATCGGCGCCGGCGTGATCCAGCAGCACTTCCGCGCCGCCGCCCGCGCGGCGTCGCCGTCGCCCCCGATGTCGTCGGGTTCGCCCGGGTCCCGGCCGAGGTCGGTCCGGCCGATCCAGACCAGATCCTCGCGCGGCACGTCGAGGCCGCACCGCTCGAGCAGCGTTCGCCGGACCGCGTCGATCCCCGGCGTCTCGGCCGCCGCGCGGGCGGCCAGCGACCGGAGGTCCTCCCAGTAGTTCCACGGGAAGACGATCCACGCCCACGCCTCCCGGGGGATCTCCTCGGCGAAGTACGTCGGCACGAAGCTCGACCGGCCGATGTGCAGGAGGGTCGCCGTCTCCACCCGCGCGGGTCCCCCGGCGAAGACGTGCTTCGCGGCGAGCGCGAGGCTCTCGCCCGTGTCCGTGATGTCGTCCACGATCAGGACCTCCTGCCCGTCCGACCGGCCCCGACAGTCCCTCGGTCAGCGTGGCCACGCCGTCGGGCGTCGCCGTGACCCCCCAGTGCTGCGCCCGGAGCGAGACGAGGCGCCGGACGCCCGAGTCGGTCGGCCAGGATCCGCGACGGCACCCAGCCGCCCGCGGGTCAGGCCGACGATCGTCTCGGGCACCGCGTCCGCGGCGAGGACCTTCCGGGCGACGGTCGCCGCCCAGCGGTCGATGTCGTCCCAACCGGGGCGCCGGCACCGGGGCAGGTCGGCCATCGCCCGGTGCCGGAGGCCCGCCCGCCTACGGGTAGAACCCGCGGATCTTGATCGCGTCCGCGACCCGCTGGATCGCGAGGATGTAGGCGGCCGTGCGGTTGTGCACCTTGTGCTCGACCGCGGCCTTGTGGACGTCCGCGTACGACCGGACCATCACGCGCTCGAGGCGGTCGTTGACCTCGTTGAGGGGCCAGAAGAACCCCTGGATGTCCTGCGCCCACTCGAAGTAGCTGACCGTGACGCCGCCCGCGTTCGCGAGAATGTCGGGGAGCACGGTGACCTTCTTCTGGTACAGGATGGTGTCCGCTTCGGGAAGCGTCGGGCCGTTCGCGGCCTCGGCGACGATCTTCGCCTTGATCTTGTCCGCGTTCTTCTTCGTGATCTGGTTCTCGAGGGCGGCGGGGACCAGGATGTCGACCTTCGTCTCGAGGATCTCCTCGTTCGACACCTGCTTCGTGCCCGGGAAGCCCACGACCGAGCCGGTCTTCTTCTTGTGATCCTCGACCGCGTGCGGGTTCAGGCCCTCGGCCTTGTAGATCCCGCCCTTCGAGTCCGAGACGGCGACGATCGTCGCGCCCTGCTCGTCGTGGAGCAGGTTGGCGGCGACGCTGCCCGCGTTGCCGAACCCCTGGACCGCCACGGTCCCGCCCTTGACGCGGACGCCGACGTCCTTCGAGGCCTCGCGGATGACATAGGCGCAGCCGCGGCCCGTCGCTTCGCCTCGGCCCTCGCTGCCGCCGAGGCTGATCGGCTTCCCCGTCACGACGCCCGGGACGGAGTAGCCCTTCTGCATCGAGTAGGAGTCCATGATCCACGCCATCGTCTGGCTGTCCGTGTAGACGTCCGGCGCCGGAATATCCATCTCCGGGCCGATGATCGGGGCGATCTCCGTCGCGTAGCGGCGGGTGAGCCGCTCGAGCTCCCCCTGCGACATCGCCTTCGGGTTGCAGATGACCCCGCCCTTCGCGCCGCCGTACGGGATGTTCACGACGGCGCACTTCCACGTCATCCACGCCGCGAGGGCGCGGACCTCGTCCAGCGTCACCTGGGGATGGTAGCGGATTCCGCCCTTGCACGGGCCGCGGGCCATGTTGTACTGGACGCGGTAGCCCGTGAAGACCCGGAAACTCCCGTCGTCCAGGCGGACCGGGAAATTCACGGTCAGCTCGCGCTTCGGGTGCTTCAGGACGTCGCGGATGCCCCCGTCCAGATGGATCAAGTCCGCCACGATGTCGACTTGCTGCTTCGCGGTCTCAAACGCATTGATCACAGGATCGTTCGGTGCCATAACTGACCTCGGCAGGACCGGAACCCGGGGGCCCCTACTTGAGGATAGCGAGTTCCCTGTGACGGCGGCGCACGGCGCGGCTCCCTCGAGGGGTCACCGAGCGGTCGAACGTCGGAACGGGCGCCACCCCGCGCGGGGCATCGGGATCTCGCGTCCGTTCGACCGCAGGAACGCGCCGCGCCCCGTCGCGACCGTGCCCACGACGGTCACCCGACCCCCGGCCGCGCGGACCGCTTGGATCGCGCGGTCCACGGAACCCGCGGGTACCGCCGCGAGGAGCTCGTAGTCGCCCTCCGAAGAAGGCGAGGCAGCGACGCGGTGCCCGGATTCACGACCGCCGCGCGGAGGGCGGGGTCGATCGGCAAGCCGGTCCTCGTCCACGACAACGCGCACGCCGCTCGCCTCGGCCAGGAGGCGGCTCGCGTCCGCGAGCCCGTCGGACGTATCGAGCATCGCATGGCGTGCGCACCCAGCGCGACCCCCTCGCGAACGCGGGGGTCGACGCGGAGCATCTCGGCCAGGGCGCGTCGCCTCGGACCGTGGCCAAGCCGGTGAAACGCGAGGCCCCCTCGCCCGACGGTGCCCGTGGTGAGGAGCACGTCGCCCGGCCGGGCGCCCGACCGGGGTGCGAGGCGTCCCGGCGACCCCCAACCCAGGACCGTCGAGACGATCGTGCGGGTCGGGCCGGGCTTGGTGTCCCCGCCGATCACGTGGGCCCCGAACCGGGCCGCCTCCCGCTCGGCCCCGAGCACCACCGCCCGCGCCCAACGCTCCGGGGTACCGGGAGGAACGATGACCGCCAGCAGGACGCCGACCGGCAGGCTTGCCCTTCGCGGCAATGTCGGAGAGGCTGACGGCGGTCGCCGCCCGGCCGACCAGCCCGGGGGGCGAGTCGGCCAGGAAGTGGGTCCCTTGAACGAGCGAGTCGGTGGAGATGACGGCGACCGTTCCCGCGGGAGGGCGCAACGCCGCGGCGTCGTCCCCCAGCGCGAGCGGGCCCGTCCGGCCCGCGGGAAGATGGCGTTCGAGCCACCGATGGAACGCCCGCTCGTCGATCGCCCCGGAAACCGGGCGTCGGGCGGGCCGCCTCACTTGTACGCCAGGAACTCCCGCCCGAGGAGTTCGCGACCGAGGATCATCCGCATGATGTTGAGACCGCCTTCGGCCCCGACCAGGTAGCTCATGATGCCGCGGAGACCGAGCTCGAGGCCGGCGTCCTTCGTGTACCCGGCCGCGCCGAACCACATCATCACGCGCTTGATGCACTCGAAGGCGATCGGGGGCGCGGTGAGCTTGACGGAGGCGACCGCGCGCTCGACCTCGGAGCGGTGGGAGTCGTCGCCCTTCAGCGTGTAGGTGTCGAGGAGCCAGGCCGCCCGCCGGCACTGCCACTTGACCGCCTCGACCTGGGTCCAGAGGTCGACGAGCTCGAACTGGATCCCTTCGAACTTCCCGAGCGGCTGGCCGAACGCCGTGCGCTCCCGGATGTACGCCATCCCGGTCTCGAGCGCCCGCTCCGCCGCGCCGATGCACGCGGCGCTCACGAACGTCCGGGCGACCGTGAACCCCTCGAGCGCGAGTTCGAAGCCCCGTCCTTCGGTCCCGAGCAGGTACCGGGCCGGCACCCGTGCGTCCGCGTAGCTGAGGCCGCCGGTGGAGATCCCCATGCGGCCCATGTTCTGGAACCGCTGCGTCGAGATCCCCGGGGTCCGCGTCGGAACGTAGAGGAAGTTGAACCCGCTCGCCTCGCCTTCGTGAGCGTGAGGTGCCCGCCCCCGAGGGACTTCGCCTCCTCGACGCCGGAAACGAACGACTTCTCGCCGTGCAGGACGAACTCGGCGCCGTCGCGCGCGACCGGGTCCGCATCGCGGCGAGGTCGCTCCCGCCGGTCGGTTCGGTCGTGGCGATCCCGAGGAACGCCTTCCCCGCGCAGACCGGGGGAGGATCTCGCGCTTCGCCTCCTCCGTGCCGCGGCGGGAGAGGAGCCAGCCCCAGCCGGCCTCGAGCAGGAAGAACACCGCGGTCGCCATCGACAGGTCGCCCCGGCCGATCTCCTCGGCCGCCAGCTCCGTGAGGACCGCCGACGCGCCCATCCCGCCGTAGGCCTCGGGCACCGGCATCGCGAGCAGGCCGAGCTCGGCCATCGACGAGAGGACCTCGGGGGGATCCGCCCCTCGGAATCGATCGTGCGCTCGTGGGTCCGTAGGACGCGGTCGCCGAACCGGCGCGCGGCTTCCTGGAACGCCCGCTCCTCGTCGCTGAGCTCGAACTCCATCGGTAGGGCCGCGGGACGGCGGACCGGAGATTTAGCCCTGCCCGGCCGCGGCCCCGCGCCGAGGAACCCCTTTATTCCCGGGTCCGCTCCCACGGTTCGTGAGTCGGGCGGGCAAGGTACGGGTCGCCGTCAACGGCTTCGGGACGATCGGGAAGAGGGTCGCCGACGCCGTCACGAAGCAGCCGGACATGGTCCTCACCGGCATCTCGAAGACCCGACCCAGCTTCGAAGCCCGCCGCGCGGCCGACAAGGGGTACCCTCTGTTCGTCGCCGGCGGCGGCAAGGCCACCGAGTTCGAGGCGGTCGGCCTCAAGGTGGCGGGCACTGTGAAGGAGATGCTCGAGAACGCCGACATCGTGGTCGACGCCGCCCCGGACAAGGTCGGGAGCGAGAACCGCGGCCTGTACTCGGCGCGGGGCCTGCCCGCGATCTTCCAGGGGGGCGAAGCCGCGAGCGTCGCCGAGGCGTCGTTCAATGCCCTCGGCAACTTCGACGCGTGCCGCGGCAAGAAGAGCCTCCGCGTCGTATCCTGCAATACCACGGGCATAGCCCGCGCCGTCTCCGTGACTCGAGCCCCGTTGGGGCGTGGACGACTGGGAGGTCACCCTCGTCCGGACGGGCCGCCGACCCGGCCGAATCGAAGCGCGGTCCGGTCAACGGCATCATGCCGACCTTGCACCTGCCGTCGCATCACGGCCCGGACGTTCGCACGATCTTCCCCAACCTCCGGATCGCGACGACCGCGCTGGTCGTGCCGACCACGCTCATGCACGTGCACGTGAACCACGTGCGGCTGAAGAAGGCCCCGAAGGACACCGCCGAGGTCCTCCGGCAGCGTTCCGGGTACGCCCCGGTTCCGACTGTTCGCCCCGTGGGAGCACGTCGACGGAACCCCCCAGGTGATGGAGTACGCCCGGGACCGCGGCATCGGGTTCAACGACATGATGGAGAACGTGATCTGGGAGGAAGGGGTCCAGGCTCGAAGGTCGTGACCTCCGGTTCTTCCAGGCGATCCATCAGGAGTCGATCGTCGTGCCCGAGAACATCGACGCGATCCGTGCGATGCTCGGCCTTGCCCCCGATGGCCCGAGCTCGATCGCGATGACGGACACGGCGCTGGGGCTCCGGTCGAAGAGCTGACACTTACCGCCCGACCGATGGTCTTGAGAACCGAGGCGATAGCGCTGGGACGGCGGGGTGTTTCACCACCCGGGGCACAGCTTTTACCATCCCCCATCCGTCGGCAGGATCGAGGAAGCCGATGTCTGGCGAAGTCGTGCACTTTGAGATCCCCGCGGACAATGCCGAACGCGCGCGCAAGTTCTACGAGCTCGCGCTGGGCTGGAAGATGCAGCCGATGCCCGAGATGAACTACACCATGGTCTCCACTACGCCCACCGACAAGGACGGGATGGTCCTCAAGCCCGGCGCGATCAACGGGGGCATGGGGAAGCGAGAGGGTCCTCTCCAGCATCCGGTCGTGGTCGTGATGGTCCCCGAGATCACCGAAGCCGAGAAGCAGATCGAAAAGCACGGCGGCAAGGTCGTGCTCAAGAAGCAGCCGATCGGGGACGGCAGCATGGGCCACATGGGCTACTTCAAGGACACCGAAGGCAACGTGATCGGACTCTACCAGATGCCCAAGCAGTAGCCGCGCCGACGGACGGCCCTCGCCCGCCCGGGCCGAGGCGCCGCCCCCTTTCGAACGGCCGCGTGGTGGGGACCATACCGACCGGACGCCGGCGACCACCGGTGGAGAATCGCCCGACCCCAATCATCTTATAATGCGCCTTTCTCGCGCGCGGCGCATGTACTATCTTGACCACCGTCGCGACGTGGTCCGCATCCCTCCGGCCCGCCTGGGGCCCGAGCTGGCGGGGGTCATCTCCGAGCTCGCCCAGCAGCAGTTCGAGGGGAAGCTCGTCGACGGCCAGAGCCTCGCGGTCACCATCCGGGACGTGAAGCCGATCGGCGAGGGCCACATCATCCACGGCGACGGTGGGGTCTACCAGCAGGTCGAGTACCAGGCCCTCCTTTTCCGGCCCGAGATCCAGGAGGTCGTCGAGGGCTCCGTGGTCGAGATCCGCAAGTTCGGCGCGTTCGTCCGGTTCGGTCCCCTCGACGGGCTGCTGCACGTCTCGCAGATCATGGACGATCGCGTGAACATCGACGAGCACAACCAGCGGCTGGTCGGCGTCGAGTCGAAGCGCGACCTGAAGGTCGGCTACAAGGTCCGGGCGCGCGTCGTGTCGCTCTCCCTGTCCGAGATCTCCCCCCGCGACAGCCGGATCGGCCTCACGATGCGCCAGCCGGCCCTGGGCCGGTTCGAGTGGATCCAGGAGGCGCACCGCAAGTCGGAGGAACGCGGCGGCAAGAAGCCCGCGTCCGGCGGTGCCAAGAAGGAGAAGGCCCCGGCCGGGGCGCCCGCCCCCAAGGCGGCGGCCGCCCCGAGGGCCGCGGCGAAGTCCTCATGATCAACCTCAAGGCGTGCAAGAATTGCCGCACGATCACCGACCAGCCGAAGTGCCCGAAGTGCGGCGGGGAGGTCTCCCGCGAATGGCAGGGGTACCTCGTCGTGATCGACCCCGAGAAGTCGGAGATCGCTCGCAAGATGGGCATTCATGCCCCGGGCCGGTACGCGCTCCGCGTCAAGTGACGAGCGCGCTTGGGTCGTCCCCGAGTCGCTTCGCCCCGTTCTGGCCGAGAAGTACGGCCCCGTCTTTTCCGGTGAGGAGGCCGACCGCCGGATCCGCGCGCTCGGGACGTTCGGCGCGTGCGGGGACCAGGTCGTGGGACGCGCGATCGACCTCGGGCACCTCCCGCTCGTGGGGATCGTCGATTACAAGACCCGCCGCAACGAGCGGGTACCGACCGGACCGGTTCCGGGTCCTGGCCGCCAGGCGCACGATCCGGGTGAAGAACCCGGCGGGCGTTCTGACCGAACGCCTGCGACGGGCGGTCCGGCAGCTGGTCGAAGCCGGCGGCGGGCTGATCGAGGTCGACGGCGAAGAGGACCTCGGCTCGCTCGCGCTCGTGGAGTCGCTTCCCGCCGGGGCCACGGTTATATACGGCATCCCGGGTGAGGGGGTCTCCTTCGTCCGCGTCGACGCGATTGCGAAGGAAAACGTGCGGCATCTCGTCGCCCTGATGGAACTGAGGAGGCTCGACCTTGGAGATTAAGATCCTCGAGGAACGCGCGAACCCGCTGATGAAGCGGCACGAGTTCCGGTTCGAGATCGCCCACGCCACGGCGGCCACACCCCGGCGCGAGGAGGTCCGCACCGAGCTCGCGAAGCTCATGAAGTCCCCGAAGGACCGCGTCATCATCGAGCGGATGAACGCCCGGTTCGGTACCGCGATCACCCGCGGCGACGCGAACGTCTACGAATCCACCGAGTCCGCGAAGAAGATCACGCGGGAGCATATTCTCGTCCGCAACGGCCTCAAGGAGAAGGCAGCGAAGGGGCCGGCCGCCCCGGCCGCCGAAGCGCCCGCCGAGGCTCCCAAGGCCGAAGCACCCAAGGCCGAGGCTCCCAAGGCCGAAGCACCCAAGGCCGAGACGCCCAAGACCGAGTCTCACAAGACCGACGTCACAAGTCCGACTCGCACAAGTCCGAGGGTCACAAGTCCGAAACCGCTCCCGCCGAGAAGGAGTGAGTCTCGTTGGCCAAGGCGAGGGTCGGTCTCTACGAGACCAAGGGGGACACGCTCGTTCGGACGCACAAGTCGTGCCCGAAGTGCGGCCCCGGGACCTTCCTCGCCGAGCACGAGGGCCGACGGTCGTGCGGCCGGTGCGGATACTCCGAGTCGACGACGCCCCCCGCCGCGAAGGGGAAGGGCGCGAAGTCGGCGTAGACCCGCAGTCCTTTTTTCGCTCGGGTCGGTTCGCTCTCGCGATGCCGTACGCCGAGGACCGCGTCGCCCGCCTCTACTACGACCGCGGCTGCGGCTCGTGCACGCTCCTTGCCCGCGTCGCGGTGGGCGCGAGCCACCGGCACCTGGAGGCGATCCCGCTGGACGCTCCCGCCGCACAGCGCGATCTCGCGGACCTGTTGGATGAGGTGCGGTTCGGATCGGCGCATCTGGTCACCGACGCCTCGCGACGCACCGGCTCGGATATCGTGAACCCGCTTCTCGGCCTCGCGCTCGGGGAGAAGGCCGCCCGCCTCGTCGAGCGGATCCCCGTGGCGGACCGGGCCCTCCGTTGGCTGTACCGCACGCTTCTGGAACTTCCGCCGAACCCGCGGCTGTGCGGCGGCAACGTTTAGCTGACCACGTGTTCGGCTCTCGGATCGGGCCCGTAGTATAGCTTGGACATCACAGAGGCCTCCGGAGCCTCGAACCCGGGTTCGAATCCCGGCGGGCCCGTAACCATTTCCTTATAGAACCCATACCGGAACGGGTCCCGAGGCGAGGACGGCCAACCCCTCTCCCCGCCTCAAGTTGGGCCATACCCTTGCGACTTGAAACGGCATCGGGGGTGGTCGGTTGACGCCCCGGTACGCCGAGATCACCTTCGTCGTCGAGCCTGACAGCGCTCCCCTCCCTCCGCCCGTTCCTCGATTCGTCTGCGAGCTTTGCCGCTCCGAGGCCCGCCACAACCTGACCCTGCGCCTCTCGTTCTGTCCGATTCACGGCTTCGCGGCAGAACTGGTGGAGGTCCGACTCACCGGGTACGCGCGCACACGGGGGGTCCCGGGGTGAGTCTCGTGGAGAGACCATCGTCTCCGTCAGTGAGGGCTCCCTTCGAGCCCGTCCCGGGCTCTCCCATCCTCTCTAACTCCCCCGAGTTCCGGGACATGAACTACGGTAGTTCCGGGACCCGAAACTACCCCTGTTCCGGGCCCGGAACTCCCTCCCCCTCCCACCTCCCAGCGCCACCTCTGGCTCTCGGACAAGACCTGGTCCGAGTTCCGACGCGTCCAACGGATCGTCTCCCAGCGGGGCCTCGTGGTGTCTTCCGGGAGGGGGAGAGGCCGAGGCAGGTCCGGGGGACGCCCTCCGATCGCCGACGCGACGCTCCTGGAGCTGCTGGAGGCCTACCGCTGGCGGCAGCGCGTGTGCGCGCGCGCTGCGGCTCCTCGCAAGGTCGACGAGGCGGCCGTCCGGGCATTGCGGGTCTTCTACGCCCCCCACACGTTCGGCTGGCTCGCGCCGTTTCGTGCAGTCGATTGGATGGTCGTCCAAACCTTCCCGAGCTACCGACCCCCTCGACGGCTCCACGTCATCGCGGGATTTTGTGAGAACGGCCTGCTCCGCCCCACGTGGAGCGATGGAGAGGAGTGGATCATCCTTGATTCAACGCCCTCGCCGATTCGGGTTCCCGACTACCACTACCTCCGAGGCAACCTCGGCTGCCGGCCACTCGACCAGGAGGCGACACTCGCCGGATGAGCGAGACCATCGAGCTCCGGCTGCTCAGCCGGCGCGAGCTGGAAAACGTCGTCCTCCTGCTTCAGGGCTACGCTTCCCGACTCAAGGGGGTCGTCGAGGAGTTCACCAAACCGGAGTGGCGCGTTCGGAACGAGATTCGACCGAGTGCGGGCCGAATTCGGCCCTCGAGTCCAGTTCGCTCGTGACGTCGGAGTCGAGCACCGGATCCGTAGGGCGAGGGCGGCCCGGAACGAACGCTTCTGGTGGAACCTCGAGGAGGCGACGTGATCCCGAGGGACCTCACCCCAGCTATCCTTGAGGGTGAAGTGAGGGAGGTTCTCGAGCGCCTGCCCGACGAATCCATCCAGTGTGTGGTCACCTCGCCTCCCTACTGGGGGCTCCGGGACTATGGCCTTCCCCCCGTCCTTTGGGGAGGTAGCCCGTCCTGTCCGCACGAGTGGGGCTCCCCGATCCCAGGCGATCCGAAGGGAGGCACGGGGACCCCGAACGGCAGGAACGTGGTCGGGGCGGGTTATGCACGGGGGGAGCGCAGGGGCCGGTTCTGCCTCTCCTGCGACGCCTGGCTGGGCCAGCTCGGCCTCGAGCCGACGGCTGAACTCTTCGTCCAGCACCTCGCCGGCGTCTTCGATGAGGTTCGGCGGGTCCTGCGATCCGACGGAACGCTGTGGCTGAACCTCGGCGATACATTCCAGGGGGACAGCCCAGTACCGACGGTCGTCCTCAGAGGCGTTCTCGGACCGTTGGGACCCTTCCCAGACTCGCGGTCGGGGCGGGCCACGGCGGAGCGCCGCGCGGAGTGGAGACCTCAAGCCCAAGGACCTCGCGGGAATCCCTTGGCGGGTCACTCTCGAACTCCAGCGACGAGGGTGGTGGCTCCGGTCGGATTGCGTCTGGGCGAAGCCCAATCCAATGCCCGAATCGGTCCGGGACCGACCGACCCGTTCCCACGAGTACGTCTTTCTGCTGACAAAGTCGAACCGGTACTTCTACGACGCCGATGGCGTCCGTCAGCCCTATCGACCGGCAACCCGGCTTCGACTGTCCCAGGCGACGTTCGACAGCCAGTCCGGCGGGCCGAAGGACTACGGTAGTCAGTCGAATCGTTCTGCTCGACGAGCCCTCGTGAACCTCAAGGGTCGGATGATGGCACCCCAGATCGAGGATGCACCCCGACGGTTCTCGCCTTTGGGAGCCAATCTCCGTTCGGTCTGGTGGATCCCGACCCGTGGGTATCCCGAGGCCCACTTCGCTACCTTCCCGGAAACCCTGGCGGAGACCTGCATCAGGGCCGGGACCACCGATCATGGAGCCTGCGGCAAGTGCGGAAGCCCCCTCCGGCGCGTTGTCGAGGTCGACTACAAGTTTCTGAGCAAGCCGCTGAACCCCGAGCGGCCCCGGTCCGGGTTCACGATAGCCAAGCCGAAGGGTCAGCCCGATTCGATCTCCGGCTCGAAGGCGACCTACGCTGGTGGTTGGGATGAACTACCCCGAGCCATTCGGATCCCTCGCACGGTTGGCTGGAAGAGCTCCTGCTCGTGTGGGACCGCCGGGGCCGTCCCCAGCATCGTACTCGATCCGTTCGCGGGATCGGGAACTACCCTCGCCGTTGCCCGTCGCTTGGGCCGCCGATCGATTGGGATCGAACTCAAGCCGGAGTACGCCAATCTTGCCCGCCGTCGTACCTCCTCGTTCAGCCTCGCCGCGCCGAGTCGCGCAGTGGAGGCACACGCGTGATTCCGCAGGACACAGCCCCGGCCATCCTCGAGGGTGACGTCATCGACCTGCTACGCAGCCTCCCGAGTGATTCGATCCATTGCGTCGTCACATCCCCTCCATACTGGGGGCTCCGCGACTACGGTCTCCGACCGGTCCGGTGGGGCGGGAAGGCGCGGTGTGAACACGAATGGGGACCGACCCAGCCACCGCGCCATCGTGGGGCGCAGGGCGTCACCGGCGAGGTGAGTCGAGAGAATGCGGAGGTCGCTTACGACGCTTCCGGGGGCGGATCCATTTGCCGGAGGTGCGGGGGATGGCTCGGCCAACTCGGCCTGGAGCCCACTCCCGAACGATTCGTGGAGCATCTCGCCGAAGTCTTCGACGAAGTCCGTCGGGTCTTGCGGCTCGGACGGGACGCTCTGGCTGAACCTCGGCGACACCTACGCTACCCACCCTTCCGGGCTCACGGGCGAGAAGCGATGGAAAGCCTCGACCCTCACCGGTCGGATTGCACCGGGGCCGAGCAGGCCGGTCGGATGGACAAGCGGGC
>CAWDQP010000005.1:0-223215 GCA_963804505.1 uncultured Thermoplasmata archaeon | reverse complement strand
CTGCGGCGCCTCGCCTACGAGCCCCGGCAACCCGAGCCGCCGGGCGCCGGCGGCGCCTCGGGCCGCGGCGGAGGGAACGGGGACACGGGCGGTGTTGTACCAGTCGCGCGTCGGCCCGACGGAGCGAACGAAACCCACGTGGGCGTAGAGGTGTAGGGCCGCTTCGTTCCCTTCCGTCACGTTGAGGTACGCCGGGGGTTCGTTCGCGGACCGCATCGCCCGGAGGCTTGCGAGAAGGCAGGCACGGCCGACGCCGGTGCCCCAGTGCCCGGGGTCGACCATGACGTCCCCGATGAGCGCGCCGGAGTCCGTCCGCAGGGAGAGCACGCCGCCCACGAGGCGATCCCCCTCGGTCGCGACCCACGAACCGTGCGGTATCAGCGGACCCCATCGGCCCCGAAAGATGTCCAAGACGTGGACCCGCGCGTCGACCTCCTCGTTGTCGTCGTTCCAGAACAGGTACCGGTCGAGCGACCCGTGGTAGGCGCGCGCATGCAACCGCGCGAGCTCGGGCTGGTCGGCCGCCTCCGCCCGACGCAACCGCAAGGGCGGTGCGACGCGCGGTTCGGGCAACACCGCGTCCGGCGGGAGACGCATCTCGCTCCGGCCGTACGGGGCGAACCCGAGCGCGGTCATCAGCTCGGAATCCTCGCCGGGACCGAGGCCCGCGAGCGGTCCCGCGACGAACGCGACCGGTCCGAGGAGCTGTTCGAGGTCGCGGAGGAACTCCCGGTACCGGTCGCCGGTGGCCGCCGCGGGTTCCAGGTAGAACAGATCGAGCGAGGCCCCCAGCGAGCAGGGGTCGTCCCAGATCGCGACGCCGCGAGGCTCTCCGTCCAGGAGAACGATCCCTCCGGGAACGCTGCCTTCGGCGATCGACGCGTCCAGTTTCGCGACCGAGCGGTCCGCTTCCGCGCCGGGTCCGTCACGCGCCGCGATCGCGGCCCGTCCGAGCCGGAGCGCGGCGGGTCGGTCGTGGTCGATCGGTTTTAGGACCACGGTCACGGCCGGGGGACGACCGCGTCGGGATAAGCTGCCCGGCGCGCCGACACCGGGTTCATATAGGCGAAGAGCGATATGCCAATCGTCAGACGAAAAAGATAGTATTGTCTGACAAACATGGTCGACACTTCCGAGCGGGTAACGGTCCGGATCCCGCAGGAGCTTCTCGAGAAGCTGAAGCACGTTCAGCAGCAGAAAGGCACGCCGACGATCTCCGACACGATACGGGAAGGGCTCGAGCAGTACATCGAGCTGAGCCTCCCGCCCCAGCACATCCGCAAGGTCGTGGTCGAGCTCTCGCGGCAGGACAACAGCCGCCTCGAGGAGTTCGTCCGCGACGGCAACTCCGTCAGCGTCGACGACGCCGTGCGCTCGGCGGTGCGCGAGTACATCCGGTCCCGTCTCGATCAGCTCGCCCCGCCCACGCGCGCCCATCGAAGGGAGGGGGACGCGGTCGCGGCCGAGGGCTCCCCTCCGCCCTGACGGGCCGGAGGGCCGATGACCGAACCGCTGCTCGGCCCGGAGGCGTTCGGCGCCTTCTCCGATCTCGCCGTCGGTGGCCGTCGTCGGCCTGGGCGGCGCGGGGAGCGAGGCGGTCGAGGACCTCGTCAACCTCGGCATCCCGGGGGCGCGGGCGTTCGCGATGAACACGGACGCGGGGCACCTCTCCCGGGTCCGGGTCGAGGAGCGCATCCTCCTCGGGCACCGCACGCTGCGCGGCCGGGGGAGCGGCGGGGACCGGTCGCTCGTCCTCAAGGCGGCGGAGGAGAGCCGGGACGAGCTCTTGCACCGGCTCGAGCACTTCGAGCTCGTCTTCCTGCTCGCAGGGCTCGGCGGGGGCACGGGGAGCGCCCTCCTGCCGTTCCTCTCGAAGGAGCTCCGCCAGACCGAGGCGCTGCCGGTGCCGGTCGTCTTCCTGCCGTTCCACGTCGAGCTCGAGACCAACCCGAGCCGCCGGGAGAACGTCGACGCGGCGGTCCGGGAGCTCGAGGAGATGGGCGGGCTCCTCCTCGCGCTCGCGAACGAGAAGCTCCGCCGGTTCGAGTCGCTTCCGATCCACCGGGTGTTCCAGGTCCGGAACGCCTACCTGCACTCGCTGGTCGCGAACCTGGTCGACATGGTCGAGAACCCCTCCCAGCTCAACGTCGACCTCGCGAGCCTGAAGAACCACCTGAGGGCGTCGGGTCTCTCGGCGGTCGTGGTCGCGGAGCACCACATCTCCGAGCCCGACCGGCTGATCCACCAGGCGCTCCACGACTCCTTGCTCGATTTCCGGCTCCCCGACCGACCTTCCGCGCTGGTTCACCTTGAGGCCGGGTCGAACTTCACCCTTCCGGACGCTGGACGACATCCTGCGTTCCGTTCGAGGGCGGCTCAACGACCCCGAACAGCTCGTTCTCGGGACCCGGCTGCGGCCGGAGCCCCGGGAGGTCGTCCGCCTCACGGCCGTGCTGGGGGGCCTTCGACCCCGGACCGTGCGCGAGGCGCTGGCCCCGAGGAGCCCCGGGTCCCCCTCTCGCCGCGCCCTAGGGTGGGGCGCCGACCGGGGCCGCCGCTTCGCGCAGGTCGAGCTCCCGGTGGACGGCGTCGATCACCTGGCTCGTCCGCAGCGACCGCGGCCCGACCGAAACGCGGGGTACGCCGCTCTCCGTGAGGAGGCGACGCTCGGACTCGGACGGGTCGTACGGGTCGGAGACGACCGCGGCCATGTCGCCCGACGGCGGCGCCCAGGCCGAGATCGGTCCTCCCTCCTCGGTCAGCCAGACCGCGCCCGGAAGGCGGAGAAACTCCCGGAGTAGGTCTCGGGGTCGGCGGGGCCGACCCGGAGCCCGGGAGACGACTCGAACGCGGTCGGGTAGTTCGCCGCCCGGGTCAGGGCGTTCTTGAGCAGGGCCGCGGTGGACCGCTCGTCCGGGTTGAGGTAGCGGAGCCGAGCCCCGTCCAGGTCGATCCGCCGCGTCGCGGGCGGGGGCTCGGCCACGAACGCCACCGAGACCTCGGTGTCGCGCCGCAGGTCGTTCGAGAGCGTGAACGCCGTCGACACGGCCCGGGCGATCTCGTCCATTCGACCGGCCCCACCGGCGAGGTCGTTCAGGGTGAACTCGCCCCGCGGGGGGACCTTGTGGGCCAGGATCAGGAAACGACGCATCGCCGTCCGTGACCCGGACGGTGCCGATAACCGCTCGGCCCCGGGGCCCCTACAGCTCGCGGGACGGCCGGCGGCTGCGGGGGGGCGCCGGCGGGGCGCTGGCGGGCATCGGGTTCTGCTTGCGCTCCAGCCAGATCTCGTCCCCGAGCTCGTGGTACACGGCATGGGCCGGAAGGCCCGTGCCGGTCTCCCCGTGCGGCAGCATGAACGCGCCGGAGCGGTTCGCGATGCGGGAATAGACGACTTCCTGCTCGCCGGCCGCCACCATCGCGGCGGTCTCCTCCCGCGCCAGCTCGAAGATCCTGTCCTTGCGGAACATCCAGTAGTGGATCCGCCACTCCCGCCCGTCGTAGAGGGTGGTCTCGTCCCGCTCGGTCTCGAGGATGCCCGTGTCCTCGAGCATGTAGAACGTGTCGCGGTCGTCGGGCTCGAGCACGTTGTCGATGATCCTCTCGTTGAAGCCGAAGAAATTGAGCACGTGGGCGGCGATAGACCGGGCGTCCTCCGGACGCATCCCGTCATGGCCGACCGAGCGCCGGATCGCCTTCGCGAGCGAGTCGAAATCGACCGGCCCGCTCCCCAGCGCGAGGGTCTCGTCCGTGGGGATCCCGGCCCGGGTGGTGGCGATGTCTCCGGGGGTCCGAAGAGGCAGCGGATTGCGCAGCGTGTAGCTCTTCGGCAGGGGGCGCGACGGGGCCCTCCCGGAGTTCCCGCTCATGGCCGAATCTATCCTTTGGGACGGTATATATAAGTTGGGAAAAAAATCTGTGAGTGACCCGTTTTTCTGCGTCCTCAGAGGACGACCCGGCGGCTCCGGCCGACCCGCTGGAGCGCCTCCACGCCGGGCCTCCATTCCTCGTCCTCGATCCGGAACTCGAGCTCGGCCAGCTCGCGCGTGTTGTACGGGCCGGGCAGGAGCGATTTGGCCAGGTAGACGTGGGCGAACGGGGCCCCGGACGGCCCGGTCCACGGCTTGTTCTTGCCGACCACCGACCGGAACTGGTAGTGACTCGGGCGCCGGGAGGAACCAGAGCAGCGAATCGTCCGTCCCCTTGACCCGGGGTCCCCGGACGTAGACGTGGAGACCCAGGTGCTGCGACACCGGCGCCGGCAGGGTGAACAGGAGACGCTCTCCCGGCCGGGCGCTGGCGAGAAGGCGGTTGCGAACGGTCTCGACCGCGAGAGCCTCCCGGGCGGGATAGGTCGCGATCACCCGGGCGACGCCGGGTCCTCTCGACAGGAACGAGATCGTGCGGCTCGCGGGGGTCGGGTCCTTGGGGTCGGGTTCGAACCGGATCATCTGGGCGACCTCCGTCGGTAGCTGCATCGTCAGCCACGTGGGGTGCATCGCGCGAACGATCACGTATTCCATTGCCGTTGAGACCGTGGCCGTTCTATAAGAAACCTGTAGGCGCGGCCAGGCACGGTTCACCGCCCCGGCGCGCCGTCAGCGCTTCGAGGAGCCTCGCGACGGGCGAACCTGCTCCCTCTTCGAGGCCTACGACCGGCTCCCGATCCCCATCAGGATCCCGCCGATCCAGAGCGCGACCACGCCGGCCGCCGCTACGGGCAGAATTCGGCCGAGAGACCCGGGGGCGGTCGGTATCAGGTCGGACAGGAGGAACAAGCCCAGGAACGTGAGCAGGAGACCGAGCCCGATCTTCTCGTTCTTCGAGAGCGGGCGGCGACGGCGACGAGCGCGGGTCGGGGCATCCTGCGCTGTCGGAGCCGCCGCCACGGCGACGGCGACGCGACCCCCACTATAACCGTGACTAACCGAAGCCCGTAAGGGCCTCCGACCCGTCCCGGACGGCGTGTCACCGACCCCGCGGGCCAAGAGGCCTCGACCCGAACGGCGAGCTGCGCCCGAGGAAGTAGCGGACCGTCGGAGCCGGGCGCTGGAGGAGCCGCTGGACGCGCGGATGCTCTCCCGGAGCGTCTACCCGCTCCTCGAGGTGCGGAACCCGGTCCACAAGACCGCCTACCTCGTGATGCTGCCCGAGTTCCCCTCGGTCGGCTCGGCGCTCTGCACGTGCACGGACTTCGCCCGGAGGGGCCTCGGGACGTGCAAGCACATCGCGGCCGCCGAACGGTGGCTCCGGGCGAACCCGGACGCCCCGTCCCGGGGGCGGGACGAGCCCGCACGGGGTGACCCCGCCGCGGTGTGGCGGGAGGTCGACCGGCGGCTGGGAGAATCGGACCCGGCCCGTGACGACCGACGTGCGGAAGATCGCCCGGGCCGGTGCCGCCCTGTTCGAGACCGACGCGGCGGCGGCCTCGCCCCGCCGTGATTCGTAGCAGAAAAGGGAAGGAGGAAAAGGTTCGCTCCGAGCGGGCGGCTTCGCGCCTAGGTCGAAGCCATCCCCGGGGCACCCTTGAGGGCCCGGACCTTGTAGTACTCGGGGTCGACGATGACCTCGCCGTTGACGCCCATCGTCTCGATCGTCTTCAGCTGGATCCCGCTCTGGGACTTCGCGCGCTGCCAGTCGGGGATCGGGATCGAGAACTTCCGCTCCACCTCGGTTCGGTAGATCGGGCCCGAGTTGTACGAGCAGAACGGGATGACCCGTCCGTCCGGGACCGCGTAGTGGATATCGCAGCGCATCAGGCGCTGGATATCGTAGTCGTAGGCGTCCTGGAAGTGCATGTTCCCGATGTAGAGCGTGCGCCACGTGAACTTCGCGAGGGCTTCCTTGTTCCCCTCGGTGAAGATCCCCGCGATCACCTTGACGCAGTTCTTCTCGCTCAGCCCCTCCGGGGCCTTCGAGAAGTCGAAGTACTTCGCAACGTCGTGCAGGAGGCGGGCGCCCGCGACGGCGGTGCGGACCCGGGCGAACCGGGCGTCCCGGTACTTCTCGATCATCGACTCGACGTTCTCGAAGAAGCCGTCGACGTCCATGAACCGGGGGAGCGGGGTGATCTTCTGTCCGTCCTTCGAGACGAAGGCGAACGTGGCGCACCCGCAACCGGGGTGGGTCGTCAGGGTCATCTTCTCCTCGCCGTGGATGATCGAGACGAGCTCCGAGATCGGGGCGACCGACGGCACGGGGAAGAAGTCCGACTTGTCGAACGGCCCCTCCGTGCAGAGGATCCGGACGAGGTCCGACTGGGTGAACCGCATCTGGAACCGGTCCTTGTCGGGGATACGCGCCGTCAGGGCGACGGGCTGGAAGTTGACCCCGCGGACCACGTCGATGTTGTCGATCGCGAACTTGACGGTGGGCCAGATCTCCTTCTCGTTGAACCCGCCGACCAGCGTCGGCACGAGGACGACCGAGAGGGGCTTGTCCGGCTTGCCCGCGGCGAGCTCCGTGGCCGGGGAGTGGGTCTCCCGGGCGGCCTGGATCGCCTTCTGCTTGACCTTGAGCAGCGGAACCCCCCGGACCTTCCGGTAGATCTCGTCGTCCAGGCCATCGAACTGCAGGTAGAGCGTGTGCAGACCGGAGTCCCGGCACGCCTGGGCGAAGCCGGGCTCGTTCGCGACACGGATACCGTTGGTCGCGACCTGGACCTGCTTGAAGCCGAGGTCACGGGACATCGAGACCGCGTCCAGGAACAGCGGCGAGAGGGTCGGTTCCCCACCGGAGAACTGCACCGCGACCGTCCCGACGGGCTTCTGCTCGCGGAGGGTCTTCAGCATGAAGTAGATCTGCTCGCGGGTGGGCTCGAAGACGTACCCCGCGGCGTTCGCGTTCGCGAAGCAGACCGGGCACTTGAGATTGCAGCGGTTGGTCAGATCGACCAACGCGAGGCCCGTGTGGGACTTGTGGTGGCTGCACATTCCGCACGTGGTCGGGCAGCCGCGGAACTTGTCGTAATACGGGTTCTCGTAGCCGACGCCGTCGTGGGCGTAGACCTCCATCCGGAGGTAGAAGTCGACGTCGTTCGAGATAATGTCCCAGAAGTAGCCGTGCGCGCGGCACGTCTTCTCCATGATCACACGGCCTTCCTTCTCCCGGACGACCGCGGGAATGACCTTGATGCACTCCGGGCACACGGAGGCGGTCTTGCGGGGTAGGCCGCGGGGCGCCTGGAACTCCTTCATCACACGCGCTGGCATTGTTTTCTTTCCTCGCAGTTCGGCCCGCCTTCGGCAGGTGGGCTCAGACTGCCCACCCATCCCGCCCTACATAACCAAATTGTCGTCTCGGCCGCTACAAAACTCAGACCCCGTGACGTATAGTCGCACGGTGCGGTTCGCTACAAGACCTCGGAACACGCGCCGGTCCCCGACCCGGTCCCACGTGCTCTGCGCCGTGCGGACAACAACTTATCCCCGACGGCGATTCGCCCGTCGCGTCCATGGCAACGAAGAAGCGCTCCGCATCGAGATCCTCGCGCCCGCCCAAGAGCTCACGTCCACGCCGTCCACCGACCCGCGGTTTCGTCGGCCGCGACGCGTCCCCGGTCCTGGACAAGTACCCTCCCCGGCCCGATGCGCCCGCCGCTCCCGCCCCGATCCGAATGAGCCCGCCGCCCTCCGCGCGATCGACCGCCTCAGCCCCGACCTCGCCTACCCCCTCGCCCACGGCCCCTGCGACCGGAAGCGCTCCGGCCTCCGGGCCGCTGATCCGGCTCGACCGACCGTTCGACGTGGACGAGTTCTCGACGATGCTGGGCGAGACCTCCGTGAAGGTGAACGTTCCGCGCGACAGCCTTACCGAGGTCCTTCGTCGGGTCACGGACTTCATGGGGTTCGGGATCTACGTCTACTCGGTCAGCATCCATCCCGCCCCGAACGAGCTCCTGAAGGAGTTCGTCGTGGAGCTCCAGCGGGTCGACTTCTCGCCCGAGAAGCGGGCCTGGGTGCCGTTCGTGGAGAAGGGCGCCACCGACTCGCCGTACGGCCCGGGTGGGGCGCCCCTCTGATCCGACAACCGTACGCGACTACTTCTTCGGAGCGAGCGCCCGTCGGGCGAGCAGGATCGCGATCACGATGATGGCGGCCGCCCAGGCCGTGAGCCCGAGCAGGTAGACCGAGGCGCCGTACGGGTAGTAGTTGGACGCCCCCGCGAAGAGATTCTCGCGGATGACGTCCACGGCGAGCGTGATCGGATTGAACGACGCCATGTACTGGAACCACTTGGGCATGAACCCCCACGGGAACAGCGCCGCGGAGGTCAGCAGCACCGGCAGGTTGATCGCGTTCACGACGGCAAAGTAGCTCTGGGGCTGCTCGATGGAGAACCCGATCGCCAGGAAGAGGGAAGCGAACATCACGGAGAGGATGAGGATCGCGAGGACGACCTCCGCGGCACCGACGGCCGAGAACGATGCCGTGATGGTTAGTCCGCTGAGACCCAGCTTTCCGAGGGCGACGGCCAGTCCGAGGACCATGAACGCGAGCCCGACGGGCTGGATGATGCCGGCGAGGAGGCGGGAACCGAAGATCGCGGTGGCCCCGGCCGGCGTGGAGGAGGTCCGCTTGAGGACGCCGAACAATCGGTCGAAGATCACGTTCGCGCCCAGGAACAGGGTCGCGGTGACCGCCACGAAGCCCGCCATCCCCGCCCCGAAATACGAGAAGTACGTGGGAGCCCCGCGGGTGGCCACCAGGATCTCCATCGGGGTCAGGTCCGCGCTGAGGTTGAACGCCTGCCCGAAGAGCAGGAGATAGAGGATCGGAAGGAGCAGGGCGGTGAACACGGCCTGGGGGTTGCGGGCGAGCCGCAGAAGCTCCCGACGCGTGAGCGCCCCCATCTCGCGGATCATCGGCGACCTCCCAGCTGGTTCTGAACGCGGCCGAGCATCACCGCGCGGTCGGTCGCGCTCACGCCCTCGTCCTCACGGAATTCGCGGCCGGTGAACTCGAGGAACACTTCGTCGAGGCTAGGTCGCTTCAACGAGACGCCGGCCAGGCTGACGCTCGAGCGGGTGCATGCCTCGACCAAGGCCGGAACGAGGCTTTCGCCGTTCGTGCATTTGATCCGATAGGCGTCCTCCTGGCTCGCCACCGACAGGACCCCGGGAATCGCCTTCAGCATCTGCGTGAGGTCCTGGCCGGGGTGCAGCGGCCGCAGGGTCACCACGTCCCCTCCCAGCCGGTCCTTGAGCTCCGTCGGGGTTCCCGTCGCGACGATCTTGCCGTGGTCGATGATCGCGATGCGATCGCACATTCCGTCCGCTTCCTCAAGGTAGTGGGTGGTGACGAAGATGGTCATGCCGTGGTCACGGCGCAGCTCCTGAACGTACTTCCAGAACCCCGCGCGTCCCTGCGGGTCGAGTCCAAGGGTCGGCTCGTCGAGGAAGAGCACGCTGGGCGAGTGGACCGTCCCGACCGCAAGCTCCAGCCGCCGTCGCATCCCGCCCGAGTACGTCTTCGCCAGGCGCTCCGCCGCGTCCGCGACCTGCATCCGCTCGAGCAGCCCGTTGACCCGCGCGGCGACCTCGCCTCTCGGAACACCGTACAGCGCCGCCGCGAGCTCGAGGTTCTCCCGGCCCGTGAGATCGCCATCCGACGTCATCTCCTGGAAGACGATCCCGATGCGTCGCTTGACCTCCTCCGGGTGGTGGAGAACGTCGACGCCGTCCACCAACGCCCGACCGGAGGTGGCCCCGAGGCCGGCCGTGAGCATGGAGACGGTGGTCGTCTTGCCGGCGCCATTCGGGCCGAGGAACCCGTAGACCTCCCCCGGCGCCACCGTGAACGAGACGCCGTCCACCGCGCGCACCTTTCCGTTGAAGACCTTCGTGAGCTGGTCCGCGACGACGGAACCCTTGCCGCTCGAATCCGCCATGAAATCCCCCGATGCTGGCTCCGCCTACGACGTGAGGTTATCAAGTCGTTGTGCGGCGGCCTTCATGGCCGCCTTCACGGACTCGAAGTCCTTGGCCTGCGAGGTCCGAAGATCTTCCAGGAAGGCGACAAGGCCCGACAGCTCTCGGACGGCGTCCTGAGCGTTGCGGGGTCCGAACCCGCCGAACGCCCACCCGGCCTGCGACCGGGCCGACTCGGTCAACCCGTAGCGTCCGTCCGCATTGCGGCGCAGGACCCCTTCCGTGGCCATTTCCTCGAGCAGAGGGTAGACCGAGCCCGGAGACGGTCGCCAGAACCCGCGCGTGACCTGCTCCATCTCGTCCATGATCTCAGCCCCGGTCTTTGGCCCGCTGGCCAGCAGATGAAGGACCGCCGTTCGTAGTCCACGTCGGTGGTGGGAGACCCATGGAGTACCCCAATGCGACATCGAAATTTCGATATCGATATTTCGATATAAGCGTAACTCACCGGTCGTGAATGCGTGCGCGGCTCCGTGGGCTACTCTCGGAAATCGACGCGACGTTCGTCCACGGGACATGTCCGTATGTAGGACTGAAGCTCTCCTTGGAATCGCGGAATGCGGCGCCCGAGTCGGTTCGTACTTGGACTATGACGATTTCGACCCCGCCAAGAGGGTCGTCGGCGTCAGGGAGACCTTCGCGCGCGTCTCCGAGTTCTGCCGGGCTGCCGTCCTCCATCACGGATTTCACCGGGCCGACCGTGGGCAAGCCGCCGTGACGCCGGCCCCGATGCCCGACGGTTTCCTCTCCTGGGGGCCCGCGGCGTGCGACTACAACCCCTCTTCCACGTCGATCCCGCGGTCATTGACGGTGGTCGATAGGATGGACGGGCGATGAAAGGCAATCTCGTCTGGATCCAGATCGCATCCGCGATCTGCGTTGTCGTCGCGACCGCGGCCGTGGTCGTCTCGGTGGAGTTCGCCCAAGGTTCCTTCGCGCCGCTGGGACTTTCACCGATCAACGTGTCGGACCGGGGTTTCGATTATTGCCCCGGCATCGTCAGTCAGCCGACGGACACGGTGTACTCCTGCGAGCTTCAGGGCTACAACGAAACGGCGAATTCGACCACGCTCGTGATCGTGGGCGCCAACGTCTCCTTCAACGAGTCCGTATCGGTATCGGACAGCGCGGGACAAGCGTTCTCGCGGGTCGCCAACCTCACCCAACCCGGTACTGGCACCGCGATCTGGATCTTCTACACCCAGTCCGCGCTCGGATGGAGTTCCCTGGACCTCTGGGTCAACGTCACTGCCCCGACGCGACTGGTCATCACCGCCATGAACGTGCAGGGAACTCCGCCGAAACCGATCGGTGGGGTCAGCGCCGGTGGATTCGGCCGCAATACGACTCTCTACCAAAGCGTGACCTTGGGCCAGCCCGATTCGCTCCTGGTGATGGCCGCCTTCGACAACCAGACGCGGGCGAACGGGGTGTGCGGATTTTCGGGGTGGATGGTCAATGAGAATCTATCGGTGCTGGCCGCGTCCTCGGGAACCTATCGAAATCTTCTGGTCGGATACGAGCCCTACAACGGCACTTCCGCGGAAGCGCAGCTGTCGTTCACGTTTGGGTACGTGGGCATTCTCTCTCCGATCGGCGGGTGCGTTCCGGACGATACGCCGTACGTGGGATTCCTTGTCGCGCTCGACCTGGCCTCGTAGTACCCATACGACTCATCGTCGGTCCGCGCACGATGGTTCGTAGCGGCTCGGAACTCCCGAACGATCCGTATCGCCCCCCGCCGGCAGCGGACGACGACGGGAGGGCCGTAATCTACCGAGCGGCGTTGACCCGAGGGGGAATTCGTTTGCCGCTTCCGCAAGAAGAAGACCGTTGGCAGGCCGAGCTTCGGGCGCTCCGCGAGGACTTGAAGGAGCTGAGGGACGAGCAACGGGAGATGGCGAACTCCATCAACCAGCTCGTCACGACCTTCCGGACCCTCGCCACGCACCTCGGCATCGCCGCCGAGCCGTACACGCGCCGGGAGAAGACCGACTCCGCGAGGGACCTTCCGGGCTTCGGATAGGCACCGCGCCGAGACCCGCGTCCGAGCGGGGGCGGACCCCTAGTACCGGTGTCACGGTGATGCCGCGATCTCAAGCCTTGGGCTGCGCACCCGGGACGCTGGCCGGGATCAAGGGAACCGCCTTTCGACCGTATCTCCACTCCCCGTCGATCGCGTACAGGCGGCGCAATCGCGTTCCGACCTTGCTGTTGATCCGGATCTCGCCAGAGGCCGTGTCCGTGAGGGGTACGGTCGCGCGGACCCCCGGCTCGAGCTCCACGACGGCGACCCCGTAGGGTCCGCTCCGCTCGACCTCGGCGTCGAACTCGGTGGGTTGGCCGCCCCGACCGATCCACGTGGCGGCGAGCACGGTCCCTCCGTCGAACGGAAGCGACCGCGGCTCGAGTCGATCGTCCCGCCCGCACGACCGGCACCGGCCCCGCGCGGGAAAGGTGGTCGCGGCGCAGGCGTCGCACCGGTCCGCCACCAGCCGCCAGCGGCTGGCGAGACCTTCCAGGTAACGGGGCTTGGGCAAGTAAGCGCCTTCCGAAACGCGAACGGGAGGCGTGGCCGGTTCCCGGTCCCCCACGCTTCGGCGGGGCGGCCCGCGTCGGGGGCGGCCTCCCAGTCTCCGACCCATCGCAAGGCGGAGGCCGCGCCCCGAGCGCGATGGACAGCGAGCATTCGCGGGACGATGTACGGGCCCGACGGGAGCGGACCCAGGTCTACGGGTGGGGGCGATTCGACCGGGTGCTCATCGATCAGGAAGGCCACGGCCCCTTCCGTGGGCAGCACGACCCGGACGGAGGAGGACTCGAGCGCTTCCGGATCCAGGTCGACGCCCACGACGACGGTCGGTCCGTCCCCTCGCATTCCCTGGGAGATCTCCTCGGCAAGACCCGCGAGGCCCGAAGGTCCTTCGTGGAGTTGCACCGGTCCTCCCAGCACGCCGGCGAACCCGTCCGACGAGGCCGAGAGGTCCGGGCCGAGCACGCGGACGGTCCATGGCCCGGTGGGGGCGGCCTTCCCGGCCACGGCCCGTTCGACCGCGGTGGCCGCCATCGTGAACGCGTCCTCGTCGGGCCCGCGGACCCGCCGGCCCCGGTCGGTCCAGGCGGGCTGGTAGACGGCGGCTTTCAGGATCCCTCGCACGATCTCACCCCACCGAGAAGATCGTGACGGCGGCGGTCGCGCCCGCCCCCCCCACGTTGTGCGTGAGCGCCGTGGCGGGGTCGGCGATCTGGCGGGCGCCCGCCTTGCCGCGGAGCTGGAGGAAGACCTCGTACGCCTGCGAGACGCCGGTCGCGCCGATCGGGTGGCCTTTCGCCTTCAGGCCGCCGTCGGGGTTCACGGGCAGTCGGCCGTCGCGCGCGGTCGCCCCCGAGAGCGTGAGCGCCCCCGCCTCGCCGGGACCCGCGAACCCGAGATCCTCGAGCGCGAGGAGCTCGGCGATCGTGAAGCAGTCGTGGACCTCCAGGAACGAGATCCGGTTCCGGTCGGTTTCGGCCGCCCGGAACGCGGCGTCGGCGGCGCGCCGGGTCGCGTCGAACCGGGTCATGTCGTCCCGCTCCTGGACCGCCAGGAAATCCGACGCCGCCCCGGTGCCGTCCACGTACACGGGCGTGTCGGTGAACCGCGAGGCGAGCTCCGGAGAGGTCAGCAGGACGGCGGCGGCCCCGTCGCTGACCGGACAGCAATCGTAGAGGCCCAGCGGATCGGCGACGCGGGGTGCGTCGGCGGCCTGTTCGGCGGTGATCCGCTTCTGGAAATGGGCGTTCGGGTTCAGGGCCCCGTTGGCGTGGTTCTTGACCGCCACCGTCCCGAGCGCCTGCCGGGGCACCGAGTGGACGGCGAGGTACCGGTCCGCGATCAGCCCGTAGACCCCCGCGAACGTGAGACCGGCCTGACGCTCCCATTCCGTGTCCCCGGAGACCCCGAGCCAGAACCGCCGGCGGGCGTTGGAGACGTCCGTCATCTTCTCGAGGCCGACGACCAGCGCGACCTCCGTCGTCCCGGCCCGGATCGCGTTCACGGCCTCGTGGAGCGCGAACCCACCGGAAGCGCAGGCGTTCTCGACCCGCACGACCGGGAGGCCCCGGACCCCGGCCTCTTCTCCCAGAAGCGCGGAGGCGTTCCCTATTTGCCAACCGCCGAACCCGAGCGAGGCGAGGTACCCTTGCCCGATCGACTTTCGCTCGAGTCCGCGGTCGACGCTTGCGATCGCCTGGTTCACCGCCGACCGAACCAGGGCGCGCGGCCCGTCCTCGAGCACACCGAACCGGGTGTGGCCGGCCCCGATCAACGCCGCCCGATGCCCCACCGTATCGCCTCGCGCGAACCGTCTTATCAACCGAGCCGTTGAAGCGATTTAACACCGGGGACTCCTCGTGGTGGAAGAACCTCCCGTAGTGGTCGGCGTTACCGGGGCCAGCGGCGCGCCGATCGCGCTGCGGGTCCTGGAGGCCCTGCACGCCGCGAAGGTCCCCGTCGCCCTCGTGACCTCCGACGGCGCGCGCGCGGTGGTGAAGGAGGAGACCGGCGCGGACGAGGCTCGGCTGGCACAGTTTGCCGCGCAACGATACGCGGACGGCGACCTGGCCGCCCCGATCGCGAGCGGGTCGCGCCCGACGCGTGCGATGGTCGTGGTCCCCTGCTCGGCCAACACCGTCGCGAAGATCGCGCTGGGGCTGTCCGACACGCTCATCACCCGCGCGGCGCACGTCCACCTGAAGGAGCACCGCCCCCTCATCCTGGTCCCGCGCGAGACGCCGATGCCCACGACGCTCCTTCGCAACCTGACGACCTTGAGCGAGATGGGGGTCGTCATCCTGGTGGCGTCGCCGGCCTACTACCTCCATCCGCGATCGATGGACGACGCGACGAACTACCTCGCCGGGAAGGTGCTCGACCACCTCGGCGTCCCCCACACGCTCTACCGGGGATGGAAGGCGGGGTCGCAATGAACGAGTTCTCGGGCACGATCGGCCGGCGTCCGCGCGGCCGGTTGTACGGCGCGTTCCCCTGGCCGTTCGTGGGGACCGCGGTGATCCTCTCCGCCCTGATCGTCCTGACCCCGGTCCTCTTCTCGAACGGAGCGCTGTCGGCCGGATCGTTCCTTACGACCGGCGGACCTGATCGTGGACCGGGCGCCGGGGTCGAACGTCACGCACTTTTACGTGCGTGCGGTCGAGTCGACCGTGCGCTACCAATCGATCTCGGTCGGGATCGCGACCGGGTTCGCGTGGAACGGCAGCCGGTTCAACTGGCCGTCGGCGTGGGCGTGGACGAACGAGACCGACGTGCTCGAGCTGGGCCTCAACTCCTCGAGCAATCCGGTCGCCCTCAACGTCACCGTCGTGTACACCACCGGAGGCTCGGTCGCGAACTACGCCGGGGTCCTGGCCTTCTACCTCTCGGGAACCGGCTCGGGCGAGACCCTCTCCATCGTCATCTCCCCGGTGACGTCCGGCATGTTCGCGCCCAGCAGCCTCTCGATCGGTCAGTTGCCGGACCGATCGGGCTCGAGGACTTCGGCGGCGGGAGCCCCCCATGAAGGTCGCCCGGGGCGTCACGATCGTCTGGGTGATCGTGATCGTCGGCCTCCTTCTTCTCGAGGTCGCCGAGCTCACGCACTTCTTCACGCTCCCCGTCCAGCCGCGCTCGCGGACCCGCTCGCGTTCATCTTCTCGCTCGTGTTCACCTCGATCGCTCTCGATCGTCGGCGCGATCTTCATCGGGATCTACATCTCCCAGCGCCTGCTCACGCCAGACCGGGTTCACGCCGTTCGAGGAGGAGATGCTCCGGATGCGCGCCGACCTTCGCGAGGTCCGCGCGGCGGTCGTGGAGATCGCAGCAGGCCCGCGCGGGCCGCTTCGGCCCCGACCCTCGCTCGTCCGCCGAAGGAGCGCCGTGATCGTCCCCGTGATCGACAACGGCGGGCAGTGGACCCACCGGGAGTGGCGGGTGCTCCGCGACCTGGGGGCCGAGAGCCGCATCGTACCGAACGCCACCCCGCTCGAGGAGCTGACGCCGACGGCATCGTCCTCTCGGGCGGCGCGCTCAGCCTGGAGGGGACCGATGCCCCGCTCGGCCGCGTCGGACGAATGGATCGACCGCGTCACCGTGCCCGTGCTCGCGATCTGCGTCGGGCACCAGTTCCTGGGCCGCCACTTCGGCGGCCGTATCGACCGGGGCGGTCCCGGAGTTCGGATCCGTCGACCTGACCGTCGACCGGCCCGAGCACCCGCTGTTCGCGGGCCTCGCCCCGAAGCTCAAGGTCTGGGCGAGCCACAACGACCAGGTGCGTCGAGCCCCCGCCGGAATGGTCCGTCGCTCGCCCACTCCTCGTCCTGCCCGGTCGAGGCGATGGCGCACCCGTCGAGGCCGATCTGGGGGGTCCAGTTCCACCCCGAGGTCGAGCACACCGAGGGCGGCCGCGACATGTTCCGCCACTTCCTCGACGCTCTGCCGGCGGTGACGCCGGCGCACCCCACCGGAATCATGCACCTCCCTCCGCTCCGCCGCCCGGGGAGCCAGTGGCCAGGATACGCAAGGCGTCCGGGGTCCGCGAGCAGGACCTGGTCGCCCGCGCCAAGGCGCTGCAGGGCGAGCGTCGACCCGCTCCTGCCCAAACGGACCCCCGACTGCCCTCCCGAGCGGTTCGATCGTCTGCGCTCGGAACTCGAGGAGGTCCGGGAGGCCGCCGATGACGCCGACCGGCTCGCGAAGCTCGCGCGCTGGGGCGAGCCGATGGCGCGGGCCTACGCCGGGCTGCTCCACTTCGCGCTCGAGCCGACCACGCCGGTGGTCGTCGCGTTCCCCGTCGCGGGCGGCGAGGTCTCCTACGCCCCGCTCTCCCGCGCGGACCGGGAGGCGGAGGTAGCGGTCCAGCAGTCCGACGACCCCGCGCGACTGCTCCTCGGCTACGTCGACTGGGCGCGCAAGGGGTTCCACTTCTTCGCGACCCGAAAGACCCTCTGGTGCACCGGGAAGTCGTCCGCGCCCGCCGGCCGAGTTCGTGGCCGAGCGGCTCGAGAACCTCCCGTACCGGATGACGGACGCCAAGGGCCAGGGTCGGTTCGACTGCCCCCACCTGGCGGTGGGCGAACCCAAGCCCTTCCTCGAGGTCGAGCTGGCGGGGCGCCGAGAAGACGTTCCGCGTCTGCCAGCGGTGCGCGAAGGACGACCGGCACCTCCTCTCGCGCCTCTCGGACGGCGCCGCGGTGCCCGACCCCGAGGGGGAGTTCCCGGTCGACGCGAGCCTGAACGTCCTCTGCCACGGCGGCCCGGAGTGCGTCCACGCCCAGCTCCCCGGCCCTGCCCGGGCGCTGCTGAAGCGGTACGTGATGGGGCGTCTCGCGGACGGCCAGCTGCTGGACGCCTATCTTGCCGAGCTCCGCCCCCGGATCGAGCGGACCTCGGGAGCCACCCTCGTCGCCGGCGGGGTCTGCTACGGCGGGGACCTGGCGGCGTTCCTGGACGCCCTGAACCCGAGCCCGGTGGAACGCAAGGCACTGCGCCGGGTCTTGGACGGGTACCGCGCCTACTTCGAGATCGACGAGCCGGCCGCGAGCCGCGCGCTCGAGCGCCTCTGGGCGGACAACGCGGAGGAGATCGTCGGCGCGATCGTCTCGGATCCCGAGGAGGCGCGCCGGTGGGTCGAGGAGGCGCGCGCCTCCCCGGGCCGTATCGCGGAGATCCTCAAGCGGGCCGCCCGGATGAGCTCGGACCGAGAGCTCCTCGGGACGCTCCCCCGTTACTCCCGGCTCGTCCGCGAGGCGGAGTGGGTCGACCGGGTCGCGCGGCAGTTCCGTACCCACGGAGAGGCCGGGGCCGAACGGGCGATCGTCCAGCTGCTCCCCCGCGAAGGCAAGGAGCGCGGCATCGCCTACGGATTCCTCCTCGCGCTCGGCCGCGGTGCGTCCCACGCCTGGCAGTTCTCGCCGACGGAGAAGGAGTTCGGCCTGGTCCTCGAGTCCCGGGCCAAGGCCGTCCTGCAGGCCGCGGCCCCCGAGTACCACGCGGCGCTGGACGCGCTCCTGCACACCGCGGGCGTCGCCGACTGGGGGACGCTCGAACCCCCCACTCCGGACGAGAACGGCTAGAGACAAGTAGTTAGAGTGAGGTGGCCCCATACCTACCGGGTGGGCCGAAAGCAGCCCGTCGCGGAGGGGATCCCGGGTGCAGAGCGCGGCAGACGGTCAGGAGCGAACGGCCGTCGTGGCTGCCGGCGACGAGGAGACCCGCATCCTGCTGCGCGGTCTTCTGCGTCTCCACCACTTTCGGGTTGACGGGGAGGCCGAAGGATCGGCCCAGGCGATGGCCCTCCTCCGAGATCATCGGCCGTCCCTGCTCGTCACCGACGTGAACCTCGCCGAAGGGAGCTCCACCTCGCTCGTCGCCGAGGCGCGGGCGACCCTTCCGCACCTTAGGATCATCCTGGTCGCTCCCGCCTCGCGACCACCCCCCGCGCCTGCCGGCAGCGGGCCCGACATGGTCCTCCTTCGACCGTTCCGCATCCGCCAGTTCGCGGAAGCGGTCCAGCCCGGTCCGGAGGCGGTCCCGAGACCCGCGAACCCCACGGGCTAGTCGCACCGGAACCGTTCGAGCGCCGCCGATTCCTCGAAGTGGAGCTCGGGCGCCGGCACCACGACGGCGTGGAGCGGGGGCCCGAAGTCCCGCCCGCGCATTCGGCCGAACGGTCCGTAGAACCCGGCCGCGTCGCTCCGACCGACGCGAGCGGCGACCGCCACCATCGTCTCCTCCGCCAGGTACCTCGGGAGTCCGGGTCCCGTTCGCGCAGGATCCCGAGCGCCTCCCCCGCCGTGAGGAAACGGCCCTCGCGCGGACGGAGGTCGAGAAGGAGCAGCGTGTGGAGTCCCCGCGCCCGGTTCTCCTCGATGTGCTCGAGCGGCGAACGGGGGGCGAAGCCGGGGGCCGGGCAGGGGAAGCGACACGGTCCGGCCGAACCGGTAGTGCATCAGCCCGAGGAACCCCGCGGCGGCCGTGAGGATGCTCGCGTTCGGGAGGTAGTGCCAGGTGTGCCCCGCGCGTTCGGCGGCGAGCCGGAGCGCGACGTGCGTGGTCGCGGCGAACGGGTCGCCGACGACGAGGAGGCATACGCGCGGGGAGCGGCCGAGCGCCTCCAGGACCGGGGTTTCCGACTCGAGCCGCTCGCGGTCGAGCGTGCGGATCGGTCGGCCGATCGCGGCCGCCAGCCGGTCGAGCGTCCCGGGCGGGGCGGTCGCGGTGTACTCCTCCGCGAGGACCTCGCTCGAGGCGAGCACGTCGAGGGCGCGGCGGGAGAGGCCCCGCTCGTCGTCGAGGCCGAGCCCGACGAACCAGAGCTCGGCCACGGCCCGCTCCTACTGAGGGTCGCGGAGGGCGAGCACCGGGCACGGGGCGGCGCGGAACAGCTCCTCGAGGAACCGGCGCGTGAGGAGGGGCCCACCGGGCCGGGTCCGCGTCCTCCCCGACCAAGAGGAGGCCATACCGCTCCTGGGCCGCCGCGTGGAGGATCACCTCGGGCAGGTGACGACGCCCCCCGAGCATCGACGCCGGGAAGACCGACCGCCGGTGGGCGATCGGGATGCCGCGCGGGCTCTGCTCCACACCAGAGTTGGGGCGGCCGCCGGCGGCCCGTGCGCCCAGGCACATCAGGATCACCGGAGCGCCCGTCGTGGCGGAGCGCGATGTCCTCGGCCAGACGCATCCGCGCCGCCGGGGGTTCCGCGAGGAACGTGGGGACCAGGATCCGCGGCACCCGGTCGGCCGCGAGGGCCAGGCGGTTGAGCACCAGGACGGCGGCCCGGGCGTGGTGCAGGACCCCGGTCGCCGTGTGGCCGACGAACGGGTTGCGGCTGCGCCGGTCGCCGCGGAGCGTCAGGAGGATCGCGTCCACCTCATGCGTCTCGGCGCTGTCGAGGATCTCCCCCGGTACGTCCGTCGCGGCCCGCACCTCGGGCTCGACCCGGACGTCGAGGGCCGCCCCGGCCTCGTGGGCGGGAACGACCATGTGCACCGAGGCGCGCCACTCGCGCGTCGACCTGGGGGAGGGTCGTGGTCGGGATGACGTGCAGCATCCGGATCTCGCCGTCCGTCTCGAGCAGGGTCGCGGCGAACCGGACCATCGGCTCGACCTCGGACGGGTCCTGAACCGGAACGAGGATCTGCGTGTACACGACTCACCAGGCCGGATTACCGGTGTACTCCAGAAGGGCGATGTCGAGCTCAAGGACGTTCACGTACGCGACCCCCACGTAGGGCAGGACGGGTTGGACGATGCGAGCGTTCACGAAGTCCTTCACGAAGCCCGATGGTAAGGTTGTTGTTCATCGCCGACCCGGGGGACCTGGACGAGGACCGCCTCGGGTACGAGGTCCGGGTCGACCGACGACGCCGACGGGGCGACCCACCAGAACGGCAACGTGGCGTTCACGGTGAAGTTCCCGTAGAGCTTCATGTAAGCGATCGTTTCGTTGAGCAGCGCCTGGAGCGCCGGGTCGGTCGGCCCGGGGGGCGAATCGGCCCCGAGCGTGGTGTTGTAGTCGGTCAGCGACGGACGGGCCCAGAACAGTTACGGGTCCCAGCTTCCCGGCGGTCATGTTCTGGGCCAGGTCTCGGAACCCTCCACCGTGCCGTTCGGGTACCGGATGAGCGAGCCCCCGGCGGCGCCCGGGTCGATGACGCTGGCGATTCCGGTCACCAGCGCCGGGTAGGCGAACCCCGAAACCAGGACCATCAGCACGATGAAGGCGGCGGCGACCCGCAGGTGACCGGCGAGGGAGTGGGCCGCGGTGGCCGGGGCATGGCCGACGCGGTAGAAGCGGCCGGCGTGCTGACCGGCGCTGAGGGCGATGCCGGCGCGGTCGGGAACATCGCCTCGACCGGGCCGGGCAGAGGGGCCGCTCACAGGCCTCCGATCGGCAGGAAGTGGCCGAGTCCGGCGCCGAGGCTCGTGAACCCCGGCACCGCCGCCAGCCAGACGATGAAGATGTAGCAGAGCTTGATCCCGACGAACGCGCTCACGAGACCCCCGAACCCGTAGTACAGCAGGTTGCGCCGCAGGAGGTCGATGGCGCTGCGCGGCCGGAACGGGACCCCGATCAGCGCGAGAGGGATGAGGCACGGGATGATGAGCGCGTTGAACAGAAGGGCGGCCAGGACGGCGTAGTGGGGGTTCGGTCAGGCCGAGGACGTTCATGACCGAGACCCCGGGCAGGGCACCGGCGCCCGACGCGATGAAGATCGCGGGGATGATCGCGAAGTACTTCGCGACGTCGTTCGTGATCGAGAACGTCGTGAGCGCCCCGCGGGTGATGAGCAGCTGCTTGCCGATCGAGACGAGCTCGATGAGCTTGGTCGGGTCGTTGTCCAGGTCGACCATGTTCCCGGCCTCCTTCGCGGCGCCCGTGCCGCTGTTCATGGCGAGCCCTACGTCGGCCCGCGCGAGCGCGGGCGCGTCGTTCGTCCCGTCCCCGCTCATCGCGACCAACCGACCCTGAGCCTTCTCCCGGTCGACGAGCCGGAGCTTGGTCTCGGGCTTCGCCTCGGCGACGAACTCGTCGACCCCGCTCTCGCGGGCGATCGCGGCCGCGGTGAGCCGGTTGTCCCCGGTGCACATGATCGTGCGGATACCCATCGTCTTCAGCTCGCGAAGGCGGTCGCGGATCCCCGGCTTCACCACGTCCTTCAGGAGGACGAGCCCGAGCGCCTTCTTCTGCAGCGAGATGACGAGCGGGGTCATCCCCTCCTTGGACGCCGCCGCGGCCTCCTGACCGCAGCGCGGGCGGGAGGATCGCCCCGTACGCCTCCATCGCCTGGATCGACCCCTTGAACACCTCGGAACCGTCCGGCAGGACGATCCCGCTCATCTTCCGCTCCGCCGTGAAGGGAAGGACCTTGAACTTGTCCTTCTCGAGCCGGCGCGTGGTCGCGTTGCGGTGGGCCGCGAGCCGGACGATCGACCGCCCCTCGGGCGTGTCGTCGAGGCTGGACGAGAGCAGGGCGACCTCGAGGAGGTCCGCGTCCGGAACGCCCGGTCCCGGAATGAACTTCACGGCGAGACGATTCCCGACCGTGATCGTGCCGGTCTTGTCGAGGATCAGCACGTCGAGGTCCCCGGCGGCCTCGACCGCTTTCCCGGATTTCGCGATGATGTTCGCCTTGGCGGTGCGGTTGATCCCCGAGATCCCGATCGCGGGCAGCAGCGCCCCGATCGTCGTGGGCATCAGGCAGACGAACAGCGCGACGATCGTCGCGAGGCTGATGACGATGATGTCCGTGAAGTTGGCGAGATAGACGAACGTCACGACGATCACGAACAGCGAGATCGTGAGCGCCGACAGGAGGACGAGCAGGGCGAGCTCGTTCGGGCTCGGCTCCCGACCGACTCCTTCCACGAGGTGGATCAACCGGTCGAGGAACGAGCCGCCGCTCACCGCCGTGACCCGGACCCGCGCCGTCCCCTGGACCACGCGGGTCCCCCCGAGGACGCTCGTCTGGTCGCCCCCGCTCTCGCGGGTGACGGCCGCCGACTCGCCCGTCATCATCGACTCGTCGATGAGCACCGCCCCGGCGATCACGTCCCCGTCCATCGGGACCGGTTCGCCCGCGCGGATCTCGATCGTGTCGCCGACGTGAAGGACGTCCGAGGGGACCCACCGGACGCTGCCGTCCGGGAGCACCTGGCGCGCGCGGACGCCGCTGCGGATCTCGCGCAGGGAGTCGGCCCGGGCCCGCCCCTGGGCCTCCGCTATCGCGGTCGAGACGTTCGCGAACCAGAGCGTGAGGAACAGGATGATCGTCACCCAGAGGTAGTAGCCGGCGTCGTACGTCCGGGCGATGTCCGGGAACACGCGCGGGAAGAGCGTCAGGACGACGAGGAACAGGAACAGGACGTAGACGCAGAACATCACGGGGGAGCGCGCCTGCACCCTCGGGTCGAACATCTGGAACGAGTCGCTCAGGACCCGGACCACCGACGTGTGGCCGACCCGGCGGACGGGCACGTGAGCGCCGGCAGTCGGCCATCCTAGCCGCCTCCCACGATCTGGGCCAGCGGCCCCATCGCGATGACCGGCAGGAAGAGGAGGACCGTGACGATGACCAGGAAGAGCGTGATGTAGACGGTGAACGTCACGCTCGCCGTCCGCAGCGTCCCCTGCCCCGGCGGGAGCGTCTCCTGCTGGGAGAACATCCCGCCGACCTTCAGCATCGCGTAGATCGGGATGAACCGGCCGAACAGCATCACGGCCGCGCCGGCGAGGTTGAAGAACGGCGTCGTGTCGTTGAACGTCTGGAGCCGCCCGCCGTCAGGGCGCTTCCGTTGTTGGCCGACTCGGAGGTGAACTCGTAGAGGACCGAGGTGAAGGTGTGGGCGGTCGCCGGGAGCGAGCCCGAGGAGACGGTGACGTAGCCCCCGGCCACCGCCACGACGAACGGGATGAGGATCGCCGCCGGATGGCTCAGGAGGGCGAGCGCGGCCCAACGGACCTGCCCCGTCTTGACCTTCTTGCCCAGGTACTCGGGTGTTCGGCCGACCATCAGGCCGCCGACGAAGATCCCCAGGACGGCGAACAGGAGCAGCATCCCAAACCCGGTGCCCTCGCCCCCGGGCGTGCTCTGGGTGAACATGCCGAACAGGAGCACCAGTTGGGGGACCGGTGGAGCGCGCCGATCTGCATGGTGTTCGCCCCGACGTTCGAGTACACGCTCACCACCTGGAACAGCCACCCTTCGGGAAGGCTGAACCGCGTCTCCTGGCCCACCGGGTAGCCTCCGATCTGGGGTCCGAGCCCCGGGATCCAGGCGAGGGCGGGGTTCGTGGCGGCCTGGTAGGCGATGAACAGCCCCAGCGCGACCCCGAAGACGATGAAGATCGTGCCGACGTACGGCCAAGCCTCGCCTCGGCGGCGGACCATCTTCCCGAACGCGAACGGGGCCGAGAACGCGATGAGCATCATGACGAAGATCTCGAACAGGTTGGAGAGCGCGGACGGGTTCGCGAGCGGCGACGCCATGTTGGCGGAGTAGAACCCTCCCCCGTTCGTCCCGAGCAGGGTGATCGACGTGAACGACGCGACCGGCCCGAGGTAGATCGTCTGCGTGCCCCCGGTGAGCGGGTACGCGGTCACCGTGTTGGTGAACGTCTGGGGGACCCCCAGGAGCACGAGGACGACCGCGAAGACGATCGCGAGCGGAAGGAGGAGCCGGGAGACCGTCCGGACCATGTCGACGTAGAAGTTGCCCGAGCGTCCCGTCCCGGCGGACGAACCCGCGGACCATCGCGGCCATCACCGCGAGGCCCGTCGCGGCCGAGAGGAAAAGCGCGAGCGGCCAGGCGACCACGAGCGATCCCAGGCTGAGCTGGGACTCGTTCGTGAAGTGCGTGAAATCCGTGTTCGTCGTAAAGCTCGCCGCGGAGTGGAACGCGAGGTCCCACGACATCCCGGGAGCGCCCGTCGGCGTCGAGCGGGAGGTGGGGCTGGAAGAAGAACCAGACGTAGAGGAATCCCCAGGTCATCCCGTTGACGAGCAGGAGGGCGAGCGAAGTACTCCCGTCGCCGTCATCGACTTGCGGGGGGACGTGCCCAGGAACCGGTAGATCCCCGCCTCGATCGGGCCCAGGATCGAGTCGCCCGGCATCGGCCGGTCCATGTAGATGCGGCCGAGGTAGCCCCCGAACCAGGGGGCGATCGCCGCGACGATCCCGATCAGGACGATGACGTCCCAGAGCGAGCTCGAGTCGAACACGAACCCCGGTTGGCCTCAGAACCTCTCGGGGTGGACCATCGAGAAGACCAGGTAGGCGCAGAGGGCGATCGCCAGGACCGTGAGGGACAGCCAGGCCGAGGTTCTGCTGGATCGCTTCCAGAGGGCCCATTGCGTGCTGGGGCGTTGGACCCGGAGTCCGCTATTTAGCCTCGTTCACGGGAGCGGGCCGCTCCCCGTCCGCCCGAACCATTATAGACCCGTCCCACTCGGCGCGCCCCCCTTGCCCGGGGCCCCCTGTCGGGGGTCTTCCGGGACGGATCGGGCGGCTCGGGCCTCGGCCGAAAGGCGTCGGACGATGCGATGCATCGCCTTCTCCCGTCGGACCTCCGCGGCCTGGTACCGGACGTCCCGCGTCGCCCGGGTGAGCAGGACGGTGACCCGCCCGAGCGAGGTCCGCCCCGTGCGCCCCCGCCGCTGGATCGCCCGGATCTCGCTCGGGACCGACTCGAAGAAGACCACGAGGTCGACGTCGGGCACGTCGAGGCCCTCCTCGGCGACGCTGCTGGCGACCAGGATCGGGAACCGACCGGCCCGGAACCCCTCCAGGACCCGGGCCTGCTCCTTCTGGTTCATCCCCGGGTCGTCGCTTGTCGCGGGTCGCCTGGCCCACGAACCGCCCGACGGTCCACCCCTCGGCCTCGAGCACCGCCTGGATCGTCGGGATCGTGTCCCGGTACTGGGCGAAGACGAGGATCCGCGGCGGGTGGTCCGCGGCCGCGCGAGGGTCTCCCGGACGACGTCGACCAGGGCGTCCAGCTTCGGGTGGGAGGATTCCTTCGGGGTGGTCCGCGCGAGAATCGGCTCGGCGATCCGCGCGGCCCTCGACGACCTCGGGGAGCTTCAGGAACGCCGCGTCCCCGCGGCTCGTTCTTCTCCTTCGCCGTCACCCGCTTCGACGTACTGGACGAACGGCTCGAGATCCCCTGGGTCTCGAGCCGCTCCTGGGCGTGGTGGAGGTGCAGGAGCACGAGCTGGTGGAACAGCGGGCCGAACCGCCGGACCATCGGCCCCGGGTCGGGCGAAGATCTCCGCCCGGAGGGCGATCAGGTCCTTCACCGAGAGCGACGCGATCGGCTTCTTCCGCAGGATACCCCATCTTCTGGAGCTTTCGGGCTTCCGCGTGCGTCGCCGCCGCGAGGAGCCGCGCGGATCCGTTCGGCGCTCGGCGGAGAGGTCGACCCAGACGGTACTCGACGTCGACCGCCTGGACGTACTCCTGCCACCCCGTGGTCCTCGCGGCTCCGCGCCTCGATTCGGTCGACCCCGAGCGCGGCCGACCACCTCCTCGATCTGCTCGTCTTCCCGCCCGGGGAAGCGGTGAGCCCGAGCACCCGACCGCCCGGTGGGCCGCTCCGATCGGTACCGTGCGGCGATCGGGACGTAGACGTACTTGCCGACCGCGTGATGCGCCTCGTCAAACACGACGAGCGCGACCTCCGTTGAGGCGGTATCGCCCCGCCGTGAGGTCGTTCTGCGACGATCTCGGGCGTCGCGAAGACGAGTCCGCGGTCGTCCCACCGCCCTTCGCGCGTCGGCCGCTTCACCGTCCCCGTGAACCGGGCGGCGCGCGCGGCTCGAGCCAACGGGCGAACGAGTCGGCGTGCTGCTGGACGAGGGGCCGGGTCGGGCGCGAGCACGAGCACCTTCCCGTCCGGGCGCCGCAGCACCTCGGCCGCGACCAGGGCGGCGATGACCGTCTTGCCGAGGCCGGTCGGCAGCACGACCAGCAGGTCCTCGGGAGAGGCCGATCCGCGCCAGGTCGATCTGGAACGGGAGCGCGCGCAGGACGCCCGGGGACGAAGGTAGCGGGTGCCCGACCCAGCCCTCTTCGACCTGCCAAATCGCCGGGGAGCGCGGGAGGGTGAGCGACGCTGCCCTCCGGGGAAGGAACAGGGTCGTTTCCTCGCCCCTTCCCGCGAATTCATCGAGGCTACGTTGGGAGCTCACGGAGGGTCGAAGCGACAGCGCCTCGCTCGCTAAGGCGTTTGACCCGGACCGCGGACAATTGGGACGGTCGGGCTCACGCCGCCGGTCGGGCGGGGCCGATGGACGTTCGTCCCCCCATGTAAGGGCGAAGGACCTCGGGGATCCGCCACCGAGCCGTCGGGCTGCTGGTACTGTTCGAGAATGACGGCGAGCCCGCGGGAGGTGGCGATCGCGGTGGAGTTCAGCGTGTGCGGAACGACCTTCCCGGGACGGCCCGCCTTGCCCATGCGGATCCCGAGCCGGCGCGCCTGGTAGTCCGTGCAGTTGGAGCAGCTCACGACCTCGCGGTACGCCTGCTGGCGCGGGAACCACGCCTCGATGTCGTACTTCTTCGCCGCGACGGTCCCGACGTCGCCCGGTGCAGACGTTCACCACCCGGTACGGGACCTTCGAGGCGGCGGAACACCTCCTCCGCGTTCGCCCGCAGCTCCTCGTGGATCGCCGCGGACTCCTCGGGCCGGCAGAAGACGAACTGCTCGACCTTCTGGAACTGGTGGACCCGGAACACCCCCTTCTGGTCGACCCCGTGCCCGCCGATCTCCTTGCGGAAGCTGGTGCTGACCCCCGCGAAGCCGGATCGGCAGGCGATCCTCGTCCAGCATCTCGCCCTGGTAGAGCGCCGCCAGCGGGTGCTCGCTGGTCGCGACCAGGTAGAGGTCCTCGCCCTCGATCTTGTACATCACGTTCTCGAAATCCGCGAGGTCCGTCACCCCCTCGTACGGCGCCCGCCGCAGCAGGTAGGGCGGGCGCGACCGGGGTGAACCCTCGCTCGATGAGCAGGTCGAGCGCGAACCGCTGGAGCGCCAGGTCGACCAGGACGATCGGCCCCTTGAGGTAGTAGAAACCGGCGCCGCTCGACCGGCGCGCCCGGTCGAAGTCGGCCATCCCGAGCGCCTCGAGGACGTTCGCGTGGGACTTCAGGCCGGGGCCCCCGGGGCACGGCTCGCCCCAGGTCGCTACGACCACGTTCTCGGAGTCGTCCTTGCCGAACGGCACGGAATCGTCAAAAGGTTGGGGAGGCGTCGGAGGAGCAGCGTCCCGGGCGGCGAGGAACTCCGCCTCGCGGGCTTCGAGCCTCCTTCATCGACTGCGGGATCGCTCTTCGCCTCGGCGTCCAGCGCCTCGGACGGGTCGCCCCGGCCGCGCGCCTCGGCGATCGCCCGGCCGAGCTCGTTGCGTTTGCGGCGCAACGCGTCCGCCTCGAGACGGCACGCCCGCCACGCGGCGTCCTTCTCGCGCGCCTCGGCGAGAGCGGCGAAGATACTCCGGGTTCCGTCGCCGCCCGAGGTTCTCCTCCACCCGGGCGGGCTCCTTGCGGAGGAGTTCGAGGTCGATCACGGTCCCCGCGTAGGTCGCGCCCTCGAAAGTCTTTGTGCCTCGGTCCCGGCAGACCGGGCCGGGTCGCCGGCAAACCCCTATGTACCCTCGCGGGAGGTTCGGGCCGTCGGGGTCCTCTTCGGGGTGTTCCATGGAAGCGGAGTACGGATCTGTTCATCGACGGGAGCTGGGCCACGCCGCCCGAAGGCGAAGCGATTCGAGACGATGAATCCGGCCACCCGGGAGACGGTCGGTTCGTTCGTCGCCGGGACCGCGGAGGACGCGGCGCGGGCCGTCGCTGCCGCGGCGAAGGCGTTCCCGTCGTGGCGCGACACGCCGGCGCCGAAGCGCGGCGAGATCCTCCTCGAGGCGGCGCGCATCATGAAGGAGCGGAAGAGCGACCTTGGCCGCCTGGTCACCTCCGAGATGGGGAAGGTGATCGGCGAGGGACTGGGCGACGTCCAGGAGTCGATCGATTTCACCGGCTACATGGCCGGCGAGGGACGGCGGCTCGTCGGGCGAGACCGTGCCCTCCGAACTCCGCTCGAAGTTCTGCATGACCGTCCGCCAGCCGAAGGGGGTCGTGGCGTGCATCACGCCCTGGAACTTCCCTACCGCGATCCCCAACTGGAAGATCGCCGCCGCGCTGGTCACCGGTAACACCGTTGTCTTCAAACCGGCGTCGCAACACCGCGCGGTGCGCCGCCGAGGTCGTCAAGGTCTACGAGGCGGCGGGCGTTCCGCCCGGAGTCCTCAACTTCGTCGACCGGCTCGGGCGGGGTCGTCGGCAACGCCCTGGTCTCGGACCCCCGGGTCCGCGCCGTGTCGTTCACGGGCGGCGTCGAGACCGGCCGCGAGGTCTACCAGTCCGCGGCGCCGAGGGGCTCAAGATGGTCCATCTCGAGCTGGGCGGGAAGAACCCCGTGCTGCTCATGGACGACGCCGACCTCGCGCTCGCGCTCGAGGGCGTGCTGTTCGGCGCGTTCGGGACCTCCGGCCAGCGGTGCACCGCGACGAGCCGACTGATCGTCCACGAGAAGGTCTACTCGGCGTTCCTGGAGATGCTGGTGCGACCGGCTCGACCGGTTCCCCGTCGGCGACCCGCTCGACCCGAAGACCGGCATGGGCCCCGTCGCCTCCGCGGACCAGGAGAGGAAGATCCTCGAGTACATCGCCATCGGCAAGAAGGAGGCGAAGCTGCGCTGCGGAGGGAAGAAGCTCACGGGCGGCGCCTACGACCGGGGCTACTTCCTCGAGCCGACGATCTTCGAGACGAAGCACGGCACGCGGATCTCCAAGGAGGAGATCTTCGGCCGGTCCTCTCCGTCATCCAGCGTCGGGACCTACGAAGAGGCGGTCCGGGTGGCGAACGATGTCGACTACGGGCTCTCGTCGTCGATCTACACGCGCGACGTGAACCGGGCGTTCCGGGCGATCCACGACCTCGAGGCCGGGATCACCTACATCAACGCCCCGACGATCGGCGCCGAGGTCCAGCTCCCGTTCGGGGGCATCAAGAACACCGGCAACGGCGGCCGCGAGGCCGGCAGCGTGGCGATCGAGGAGTTCACCGAGATCAAGACCGTGTTCGTGGACTTCTCCTCCAAGCTCCAGAAGGCGCAGATCGACGCCGAATCGGCCGTCATGATCCGGTTCCGGGCGACGGACGATCAGCTCGAGCGCGAGATCGCGGCCGTGGAGCGGATCGCCCGCGTCCGGGTGGACCGAATCGCGCGGGAGCTTCGGGAGCTCGACAAGGACCTGCGGGAGCTTCGGCGAGAGAAGGCCCGGCGGGCCGCGGAGGCCGCGCAGCACCTCGTCCCTCCGACCGGCGAGGAAGCTCCGGCCTGACGGGGGGAAGGCCCTGACCGACGCCGCTCAGAGCGGGCCGGTGCGATTGGGGTTGTCGAAGTTGGTGAGGAGCGTCTGCCCGCGGCTCCGCGGTCGGCCGACCGGCGCGATGAGGGGGTCTTCCTCGAGGGCGGGCATCGTCTCCGAGATCGGCACGTCGACGATGATCTCGCGCGTCCGGCCGCCACGACCCCGGGACACGATCGTGGCGCGGATCAACCCCAGCGTCTCCAGCTCCGAGACGTAGTTGGAGATCGAGCGCGAGTGGAGCGGCTGGAGGCCCAGGCGCTCGGCGAGGCGGCGGTAGCTGTCGTAGACCTCGCCCGTCAGGACGCCGTTGCGGCGGCGTTCGAAGAGCTGGAGGATCGCGTACAGCAGGACCTTGCAGTGCGGGGGCAGCGTGCGGCAGCACTCGAGGATGATGTCCTGCTCGAGGCGGTTCTTCGCCTTCACGACGTGGTCGGGCGTGATCCGCTTCGCGTGGTCCCGCTCCGCCATCTCGGCGGCCAGGCGTAGGAGGGCGAGGGCCCGCCGGGCGTCCCCGTTCTCGAGCGAGGCGTACGCGGCGCACCGCTCGATGACGCCGGGGTCGACCACGTCGTCCTTGAACGCCTCCTTCGCGCGGTCCCGCAGGATGTCCTGGAGCTGGGTCGCGTTGTACGGGTGGAAGACGATCTTCTCCTCGTTCAGCCGGCTTCGGACGCGGGCGTCGAGGCTGTTCGTGAACTTGAGGTCGTTCGAGATGCCGAGGATCGAGAGGCGGGCCGTCTCGAGCTCCGTGTTGAGCTGGCTGAGCGTGTAGAGGACCGTGGCGCCGCTGCGAGCGACCAGCCGGTCGATCTCGTCCAGGACGAGGATGATCGTGCAGGCCCGCTCGTCCATCAGCCGGCGCATCCCGGCCTGGACGCGGTCGAGCGACCACCCCGTCGGGATCCGGTCGGCCTCGGTTCGAGCGAACGTGTTGGCGATATTCTGGAGCAGGCTGTACGCGGTATCGATGTTCCCGCAGTTGACGGTGACGAACGCAACGTTCTTCGACTGTTCCGCCCGGCGCTGAATGTCCTGGCGCACCTGGGCGACCACGGCGGTCTTGCCGGTGCCGATCTTCCCGTAGACGAGCAGGTTGGACGGCAGATCGCCCCGCAGGGCGGGCCCGATCACCTCGGAGACCTTCCGGATCTCCTCCTCCCGATGCGGGAGGCGGCTCGGGACGTACGAATCGCGCAAGACCTCGCGGCTCCCGCGGAAGAGCACGCTCGTGTTCTGGAGGATAGCGTCCAGGAATTCCGCGGCCGAACCGGCGCTCGGCGCGGGAGCGGTCGGCGGAACGGTCGTGCCTGCCAAGGAGCTTCCCGAAGGCGAGCGGTCCCCGACCGGCGCGACGGCAGGGTTGCTCGCCTCACGGGAGGCGGGGCGAGTCGGCATCTCGACCGGTCGGTCCTCGGGAGAAGGTGGCACTTGAGACCTGCCCGGGACTCGGGCGAGGGTTGCAGGAGCGCGGGCCATATCTATCTTTTGTAAAGAAAATTGCAACGCGGCGGTTTGCGCGCCACTCGACGCCCGCGCCGGGGATCCCGCCAGCCGTGCGGTCCGACCGAACCGATTTGAAGGGGAGCGGCTCTCGCACGACGCGATGGGCGAGCTCGAATCGGCCCACGGCTCGCACGCCGCCGCCCAAACCGGCTCCGTCTCCGTACCGACGGTCATCGGCATCGCCGTCCTCATCGGCGCGGGCCTCTTCGGCACCGCGTACTGGCTGATCACGGACTTTAGCTGGCTCTGGTTCGCGAGCCTCGGCGCGGTCGTCCTCGGCGCCTACCTGCTGTTCACGCGCGGAACCGGGCCCGACCACGCGTAGGCTGGGTCCGGGCGATGGCGTCGACGACCGTGGTGGCACGGTCGCCGGTCCTCGTGAAGCTGGGCGGTAGCCTGATCACCCGAAAGCGCGAGAGGGAGAAGCTCCGGCCGAAGGTTCTGGCCCGCCTCGCCCGGGAGATCGGCTCCGTTCGAGACCCGCGGGTCGTGCTCCTGCACGGGGCGGGCTCGTTCGGCCACCCCGGTGCCCGGGAGTTCGGGCTCGATCGAGCTCCTGAGGGCGGGCGCGCGTCGACCCGACGCGTTCGCGGCGCGGCGATCGTCTCGTCCGAGGTGCGACGGCTCCACGTGGCGGTCCTGCGGGAGCTCGTTCGCGGCGGCTGCTCCCCGTTCTCGACCCCGCCCGCTTCGTTCGCTCGCAATCGGGAGGGGCGGCTCGCCTCGATCGACCCCGCTCCGATCGCGGCGGCGCTCGCCGCGGGGGCGATGCCCGTCTCGTTCGGCGACGTCGTGCCCGACGAGGCGTGGGGGTTCTCGATCCTGAGCGCGGATTCCCTCGCGGCCGAGCTCGTCCCGCTCCTCCACCCCTCCCGCGTGGTGTTCGCGAGCGACGTGCCGGGGATCCTCGGCCCGGCGGCCTCGCGACGGCCGTCGATCGTGCCCGAGGTGTCGGACGCCGTCGTGGACGCCCTCGCGTCCGGATCGCGGGGCGCGGACGTGACGGGCGGGGTTCGTGGGAAGGCGATGGCCATGCGGGCGATCGCGCGGTCCGGCGTGGACGCAGTTCTTATTAGCGGACTGACGGATGGAGCGCTCTCTCGTGCGATCCGAGGAGAGGCGGTCTATGGCAGCTGGGCCCACGCGAGACCGCGCTAAGGGCTCGGACCGCGAGGGGCTCGACCTGAGCCATCGCAAGGCCGAGCACGTCAAGGTCGTCCTCGGGCGGGATGTCGAGGGCCGGTATCGGTACCTGGGACGACATCCAGCTCGTTCACAAGGCGCTCCCCGAGATCGACTTCGAGGAGATCGACCCCTCGGTGAAGCTCCTCGACCGCACGCTGAAGGCGCCGATCGTCATCACGGGCATGACGGGCGGGTTCCCGGACGCGGTCAAGATCAACGACAACCTCGCGCGCGCCGCGGCCGAGGTGGGCGTGGCGATGGGCGTGGGGAGCGAGCGGGCCGCGGTCCTGAAGGGACAGTACCCCGAGAGCTACGCCTGCGTGGCGAAGCACGCCGTCCCGCTCAAGTTCGCGAACCTGGGCGCCCCCCAGATCATCGCCCAGAAGCCCAGCGACCGGGCGGTCGGACCGGACGAGGTCCGGGCGGCGATGGACCTGATCCACGCCGACGCGCTCGCGATCCACCTCAACTTCCTCCAGGAGATGGTCCAGCCGGGCGGGGACCGCCGCGCCCGCGGCTGCCTGCAGCAGATCGGCGTGCTGGCGAAGAAGTTCCCGGTCCTCGTGAAGGAGACCGGCGCCGGGATCTCGAGGTCGGTCGCCGAGTCGCTGCGGGACCAGGGCGTGCGCGCGTTCGACGTCAGCGGGACCGGCGGAACCTCGTTCGCCGCGGTCGAGTACTACCGCGCGGTCGACCAGGGCGTGGAGCGCGAGGCCCGGGTCGGCAAGACGTTCTGGAACTGGGGAATCCCGTCCCCCGTGTCGGTCCTCGAGCTCGCACCCCTCGGACTCCCCGTGATCGCGAGCGGAGGGATCCGCTCCGGGCTCGACGTGGCGCGCGCCGTGGCGCTGGGAGCCACCGCGGCCGGGACGGCCGGGGGAGTCCTGCGGGCCGCGGCGACCGGGTACGAGGAGACGAAAAAGGAGCTCGAGACCCTCGTCCACGAGCTCAAGGTGGCGATGTTCCTCACCGGTTCCCGGACGGTCGTCGAACTGGGCAGGGCGCCCTACGTGGTGACCGGGGAGAGCCGCCCGTGGATCCAGCGCTAGACGACCTCACCACCCCCGAAGGGGTCCATCGGGCCAAGCTCGCCTCGATGCGGGCGACCCCGGGACGGCGGGTTCCGACGAACGTGGATTGGCTCCGCGGCCGCGACCCTTCCGAGCGCGCGCGGTTCGAGGGGAGCGTCGCGCGGAAGCCGACCCGCACTCTCTCGGGCGTCGCGGTCGTGGCCGTGATGACCGCCCCCTCCCGATGCCCGCACGGCCGCTGCACCTACTGCCCCGGGGGGCTCGAGAACGCGAGCCCCCAGAGCTACACGGGCGAGGAACCGTCCGCGCTGCGCGGGGCCCAGTTCCACTGGGACGCGGAGGCGATCGCCCGCCACCGGATCGCGACGCTGGAGGAGATCGGCCACCCGACCTCCAAGGTCGAGGTCATCGTCATGGGGGGGACGTTCCCGGCCCGTCCCCCGAGCTACCAGGAGGAGGTCCTGCGAGGGATCTATGACGGCCTCAACGGCCGCCGCTCCGCCTCGCTCGCGGAGGCCCAGGAGCGCAACGAGACCGGCGCCCACCGCGTCGTCGGGCTCACCGTGGAGACCCGCCCGGACTGGTGCGACGGCCGGGTCCTTCCGTTCCTCCTGGAGGCGGGTGTCACTCGGGTCGAGGTCGGTGTCGAATGCCTGCACGAGGAGGTCCTCGCGGCGGTCGGGCGCGCGCACGGTGTCGGAGACGTCGCCCGGGCGACCCGCGAAGCGCGCGACCGGGGGCTGAAGGTGGGGTACCACCTGATGCTGGGGCTTCCGGGCATGGACCCGGCCCAGGACCTCATCGATTTTCGCCGACTCTGGGCGGAGCCGGAGTTCCGACCGGACTTTCTGAAGATCTACCCGACGCTCGTCATTCCGGGGACCGCGCTGTACGATGACTGGAAGGCGGGACGCTATGCCCCGTACGAGACCGAGACCGCGGCCGCGCTCCTCGCGGAGATGAAGGCCGAGCTTCCGCCGTGGGTCCGGATCCATCGGATCCAGCGTGACATTCCCGCGCGCCTGATCGCCGCCGGGGTCCGCGCGGGCAATCTCCGCCAGATCGCGCTCGACCGGCTTCAGCGGAGCGGTCGGCGTTGCCGTTGCCTGCGGTGTCGGGAGGTCGGGCGGCGCGCCTCGCCCCCGACGGACGCGCTCGAGCTCACGGAGACGGGCTACCCGGCGGCCGCCGGGGAGGAACGGTTCTTCGCCTACGAGGATCCCGCGACCGACCTGGTCGCGGGCTACCTGCGCCTGCGGTTCCCCTCGGACCGGACCGAGGGCGGGCTCACCGGGCCGGTGATCCGGGAACTGAAGGTCCTCGGCCGGGAGGTGCCGGTCGGTGGTCCGGCATCCCGGGCGGCGGACTACCAGCACCGGGGGATCGGGCGGCGCCTGCTGACCACCGCGGAGGCGGCGGCGCGGGAGAAGGGGTTCGGGCAGATCTTCGTGACGAGCGCGGTCGGGACCCGAGGGTACTACCGGGACCGCGGCTACGAGGCGGCCGGCCGCGGATGGCGAAGCAACTTTCCGCCGGACGCAACGACTGAGACCGCCCCGGGCTCCGTGCGGCATCCTCGCTCGCGCAACCCTTAAACACGCACCCGGCTCCGCCGACCGCAGGGACCCCCTCATGGCCCGTAACATCCAGGTTGAACCGCTCCACACGACTCCCATCGAGGACCAGGCGATCGAACTGGTCGAACGGAAGGGGCTGGGCCACCCCGATTCGATCGCGGACGGCGTCTCCGAATCGGTGAGCCGTGCGCTCTGCCGGCTCTACCTTGACGAGTTCGGGAAGATCCTCCACCACAACACCGACGAGACGCAGGTCGTGGGCGGCGGCTCGGAACCGAAGTTCGGCGGCGGCCGGATCACCAACCCGATCTACTGCCTGCTCGTCGGCCGGGCGACCACCGAGGTCGACGGCGAGAAGCTGCCGTTCCGGGACATCGTGATCAAGGCGGCACGGGACTACGTCGGGTCCGTCTGCGCCCACATGGACGTCGACCACAACATCGAGTTCGACTGCCGGATCGGTTCCGGGTCGGTCGACCTTCGGGGCGTGTTCGACCAGAAGGCGGTCCTCGCGAACGACACGTCGTTCGGGGTCGGATTCGCCCCGCTCTCCGACACCGAGCGGCTCGTGCTCGAGAGCGAGCGGTTCCTGACGCTCAAGCTCAAGAAGAAGCTGAAGGCGCTCGGCGAGGACGTCAAGGTGATGGGGTACCGCCAGGACCAGAAGATCCGGCTGACCGTCGCCGCGGCCCTCGTGGACAGCGAGATCCGCAACGCCGCCGAGTACGCCTCGGTCTGCGACGAGATCCGGGACAAGCTCTCGGACCTCGCGGCGAAGCTGACCGGGCGGGAGGTCGCGATCGACGTCAACACGGCCGACGACCCCGAGCTGGGACGGTTCTACCTCACGGTCACCGGTTGCTCGATGGAGGCCGGGGACGACGGTTCGGTCGGGCGGGGCAACCGCGCGAACGGCCTAATCACGCCGTGCCGCCCGATGAGCCTCGAGGCGACCGCCGGAAAGAACCCGGTCAACCACGTCGGGAAGATCTACAACCTCCTCGGGGGCCTGATCGCGAACGACATCGTGAAGGAGACCGGCGGGGACGTCAAGGAGGTCCACGTGAGGATCCTCTCGCAGATCGGCAAGCCCGTCGACCAGCCCCAGATCGCGAGCCTCCAGGTCCTTCCCGCGAAAGGAGTCAAGCTCGGGTCGCTCAAGGGAAAGGTCGAGGGGGTCGCGCAGGGCTGGTTCGACCAGATCGATACCATCCCGCGACTGCTGCTCACGGACAAGCTAACGGTGTTCTGAACGGCGGACCCGGGTGCGCGTTCTAAATAGTCGCCCCTTCCAATAACTTCCCGTCCGGCCCCGAGGTCTCGGTCGTCAGGACAAGGCGAGGCGTGAGCGCTCTATCCGCGAGCGAGACGGTCGCCTTGGCGGTCGGCCTGATCCTCACGGTCGTTCTGATCGGCGTAGCATTCTACGTCCTGCGTCGGTTGAGGGCGCGCCGGCAGCATCTGCACGGCGACTCGCCCCCCACGCCCGAGGTCGCGAGCGATCGTGCGTTCAACCGGCTCGCGATGGCCCGGACCGAGGTGGACGTCTTGGAGCGCCAGGGAGTCGACGTCGGGCGAGCCCGGGACCTGGTCCACCTTTCCGAAGCGTCGTTCGGGCGGCGTGAGTTCGACCGCGCGTACGAGCTGGCCCAGTCCGCGCACGAGTCGCTGGTGGTCGCGCGTCGGGGAGCGAAGTCCGGCGCACCTCGTCCCAGCGCGCCCGTGCCGACGGCCCCCTTGCTCCTCGACCCGAAGTCCGCCGTCGCTCCCCCCGCGACCGGTACCCGGGCCGATCCTCCGATCTCACCGGAACCCGCGATGTCCAAGGTCCCGAAGAACCGCGTCGAGTCGCAGTTCGAGATGCGGCTTCTGGACGGCGATCTCGAAGCGGCGAACCGCGACCGGCCCTCGCAGGCCGGCACCCAGCGGGCCGCGAAACTGCGCAAGGACGCTCAGGCGGCCTACGACCGGGCCGACTACACGGAGGCGTTCCGGCTGGCCCTGCGGGGGCGTCGCGAGGTCGGAGGCAAGGTCGAAACGCTCGACCTGGGTCCGCCCCTGTCGTCCGCCGCAACCCCCGGGTCCGCCGCCGCATCACCCGAGAGCGCGAACCCGATGCTCGAGGCAGAGCGCGTGGCGGGGTCGGAGCGGTGCCCGCAGTGCGGCCACCCGAACCTTTCCTCGGACGCGTTCTGCCGCGGGTGCGGGATCCCCACCGCGCCCGCCGCCTGCCCGAAGTGCGGCGAGCCCCGCCGCAAGATCGATACGTTCTGCGGCCGGTGCGGCCAGAAGTTCGCTTAGCCGGACGTCGGGCCGGGTTCGAGCCAAGCGTCCAGCCGGCGCTGGGTCCGGGCGTCGTGGAGGACGGCGCTCGACCGGAGCCATCGGTCGAGCGGGATCGCGAACGTGGCACCGACCCTTCCGAGGAGCTCCCCCATCGAGGCGAGGGGCTCGGAAGGGGTGAGCAGCGCCGCGCGCAGATGTTCCCGCACGTTCCAGACCCCGAGCGGCAGGATCTCGCCCGGATGGACCTCGCGCAGGACGACCACGCCCGCCTGGCGCCCTCGCGCGAGCAGCGCCTCGCTGGTCGCGAGCCGCGCGGCGTAGTAGCAGCCCCCGATGGAGGCGTAGGTCGTGCGTCCGTTGTGGCCCTCGTGGTCGCCCATCATCACGATGTTCCCCGAGGCGGGGTTCCACAGGGTGTTGGGGTACCACGCCTCGATCGATTCGTACCGGTACGCCCCCGGCAGCAGGACCACCAGCCATCGGTTGTCGAGCGCCGTGTAGCGGTGGACCAGGATCTCGGAGAGGTGGGGAAGGTCCCGAACCCGCGCGAGGTTCTGCTTCGAGAGGAGGTCGTCCACCGCGGTGATGCTCCAGCGGGTGGGCACCAGCCGTCGCCGGCCCCCGCGGCCGAGGGTACCGGCGCTGAAGGCCCGCTGGATGCGGCTGACCCGAACCCCGCGGCCATACAGCTCGCTCACCGCCACGCGAGCGTTGGCATGGACGTCCGAGGAGAGCTTCTCGAGGCGCGGGTCGATCCGGCGCACGTCGAGGCGGACGTTCTCCATCGGCGCGGACGGACCGAACGGAGGGGAGCTGTCCGAGAGCGCGATCCGGCCGCGGGGCGGACGCCGGAACTCCGCCTCGCTCTCCACCGACTCGGAGGCGAGCCCCAGCAGCTGCACCTCCTCCAGCATTCGGATCGGCTTCTCGGCGTCGAGGACGTTCACCTTCATCGTGCCCCGGACGAGCCCGGTGCGGAACCCCACGACCTCCTCGACGGAGCGGCCGACCCAATCCTCGGGCGAGTCGAGCAACTCGGTAGAACCGTGCTCCGGCGAGAAAAGCGGCCCGATCGAGACCTTGGGGTAGCCGAACCGCCCGACGAACAGCCCGGGCGGTGAACTCCCGTCGAACTGGGTTCCCCCCAGCATCGGGAGGGTTCTCGAGAACGCCCGGTACTTGAGGAGGATCGGGCAGACCGGCTTGCCGCACAGGAGCTGGGCCGAGCGGCAGCGCAGGCAGAGGGTCGGGTCCTCCCGCAGGCCCGGAACCGTCCACGTCAGGTCGTCGACGGGGGCGAGCCCCGGGATCGGTGGGTCGGCGACCGCGGACGACATCGGCCGTTCCCCCAGGCGGCCCGGGCATCTAACGTCTTGAGGAGGGGTGATGAAACGCCCGCCGTCGCGGTCGGCGGTACGCACGCTCGGATGGCGGGGCCGGGTGGTCGGGCCCCGACTGGGACTGGGGGGTGGTTTTGTCCCAAAACAATGGGACAAATGTCAATTTCCAATCCGTCTCGGGGGCATTTGGGGATGGTCCCGGAAGACCCTGTGAAACTAGCTTGGCAATCCTAATCGTCCTCCTTCAGAAGAGAACATCAATTGACGGCGCCCGCGCAAAAAAGGGGCTCGTCTCGGACCGGGGAGATGGTGCTCCCGGCGGGAATCATGCTGACTGTGGGGTGATCCCGTGCTTCGACCACCATCAGCTTCGCGTCGACTCGACTCGTCTTCGGGATCCTACGGAAAGACCCCACCACCAAGTGAGCACGAACGAGAGCCCAATGATGATGACTCCGGCGGCCCCGATGTACCCCCCGGCGTAAAGGCCAGTGTACACGTAGACCAACACGCCGGCGAAGGTGGTGACCGCACCCACGGTGGCCGTCCAGCCGATCCTGAGGCCCTGCTGCTCGCTCAACAGGCGCTCCGCGAGGAAGACCACGAGCACCACCATCATTGTGAGGTAGAAGGCGATGAACAACCGAACCCAAGCCTGGGGAGGGGTGCCGATCAACGAGCTGCCGACCGGCTCGTTGACCGCCGTGAGGACGGTGAAGACGACCAGCATCAAGAGCGGAAGGACCCGGATCGGTAGGCCCGCCTGACTCGTCCATCCCCTAAGCCGGCCGGTCCCGATCACCAGCGCGCTGAGCAGCAGGACACCCCCGAGAATCAGGAAGACGAAGTTGCTCGCATCATTCAGGGCAAGGAAGCTGGGAACTCCTGGCAGGGCACTGATCTGGGGAGGAAGGTCCCCCGGCCAGCTCGAGAATCCGAGGAGGAGCCCCATGCCTGTCTGTACTACGAGATCGATGAACACGAGTGCGAACCCCACTTGGGCCAGCAGCTTCGTCTTCCCCGCAAGCCGGTAGTACCCGAAGCGGACCGCGGCGAGCGCCATGATCCCCGCGGGAACGGCAGTGATCATGAGATACGAGTGCGCGCCGACGAGGTCCTGGGCCCAGGCGTTCAGCGACACGCCCATCTCTTGAGCGGCGTACTGTCCGAGCAGGGTCGGGTTGTCCCCGAACCCAAGGATCACTCCGGCGAGGTGCCCCATCAGGGCGGCGATCAACATGACGCCCCCGGTCAGCGAGGCCGTGATGAAGGGCCAGGTCCGGCTCCGGGGAGCGCCCTCCCTCCATACCGTGAGCATGCCCCACAGGAAGAGGATCACGATCTCGTCGAGGGCAAGGAACGCCGTGATCTGGATCCACAGACCGGGGGTCGTCCACGGAGACGAAGTGTTGAACACGGCGCCGATTGGAGACAGGACGCCGGCGATGAGCACGCCCGCGAGGATCCCGCGTCGAACGTGAATGGAGGGCAACTCGAAGAAATCGCACGCGACGAGGGCGGCGATCCCCACGAGCCCGGTGTTGAGCCCGTGGAGATACATCACGACCCAGTAGTAGTTGGGCGACCCGGCCCCGACGTTCCAATTCAAGGTGCTGCCGGAGCCCGTGAAGGGGTTGTTGACGAAGATGCTTCCCGCGAAGAAGAGCGTAGCCCAGAAGATGAGGAAGAAGGCCAGTCGTCGAGGGGTGAGCCACCGAAGGCGTGGGAATAGCGACCCTTCCGGCTCGTCCAAGAACGAAGGGGAGGTGGCTTCGGCCGCCGGGGAGCCTTCGGTCAAGTTCGTTGGTGTGGGATTGCCGTTCGCAGTGTGGTGACGGCCCCACCCCTGGGGCGGCCCGCCCCCTGATGGCGCTCGGAGGGCCTCGGAACTCGGCCGATCACGCAGCCGTGGACGTTCCTCGATTGGTATATGCCATAGGTTGTTACGCGCCGGCCCTCGGAACGGGCACGGCCGGTCCTCTCGCCAGATTTTGCTCCAAGCCACCATCCTGGGAATCGGGATCGCTCGAAGATCCAGATTGCGCTGGTTCTGAGCATGGGGCAGGCTCCTTCGCCCACCCGACCCTTTGCCACACCGGGTGTTTTGCGCTCAGGGCCCGGGCACTGAGAATCGGGAGAGGACGGGCCTCGTAACCTCGGAGGGTTCGAGCGTGAGAAACAGACCTTTACGCTGGTCTTCCCTTGATCATGCAAACGACTGGGCCGGAATTCGAAACTGACGGCGTGGCGAAGAATGTGACCCCATTCCGGGAGAGTTACTCTCTGAACACTATAGTCATCTCAATCATGACGGAACCTGGGCGGCCAGCATGAGACCACCCCATTCTGCGCACCCTCCGGAGCCCCAACTCGCCGCTTACGACTGATTCAAGAGCCGGAGGCCGGGCCAGGGAAACGACTGCCGTCAGAGGTCCGTCCGGGTCAAGCACGCTCAAATATCACGAAGTTTGAGGGACAAAAGCGGGACTGTGGGGTAGCTTGGTCCATCCTTCGGGGTTCGGGACTCCGAGACGCCAGTTCAAATCTGGCCAGTCCCACTCGACCCGGTCCACGCCGGGACCCGCCACTGGGTCCTGGGATCCTCGCCTAGCGGGGAAATCCTTGGACGAGCGACCGCACGCGCCGCGCCCCGTTCTTGAGGATCGGGCCGCCGTGGTAGGTGAGCAGCGAGTCGATCGACAGCTGGCTCATCCGTCGGGCGGAGATCTGGGCCGTGGGGGTGTGATGGGTGAAATCCGGGCGGCGTGAGGACCACCTTTTCGCCGTCCCCGAAGAAGAGGTCGCCCGAGAAGAGCAGCCTGTGCTCGGCCTGATAGTACGAGGTGTGGCCCGGAGTGTGCCCGGGCGTGTGGTAGGCGATGAGGCCACCGCCCCCATCGATCGTGTCGCCGTCCTTGAACGTCTCGTCCACGACGAACGGCTCGGCCGGCGGGGTCCCGGGGCCGTCGTACTTCGGCGAGTTCGCGATGTACGCCGCCTCGATCCAATGCGCGAACGTGCGCGCATGGGTCTTCTCGGCCATCGCGCGGAGCGAGCCGGTGTGGTCCCGGTGGAGGTGCGTGAGCAATATTCGCTTGATCGCGGTCGGTTCGACCTTGATCTTCGCGAGGTAGGCGAGGATCGCCGTCGACGCCCCGGGAAGCCCGGTGTCGATGAGCGTCCAGCTCGAGCCCTTGTCCTTCACGAGGTAGACGTGCGTGCTGAAATCGGGGGACGGGTCGACGCCTTCGACCTGATGGATTCCGGGTAGGATTTCCGCCATGCGAACCACCGACTCCGCGCAGCCACCCGAGATTATAGGCGGTTCGGAGACCGCCGGTTCGAGGCCCTCGCTACGAGGAGCGCTCGGACCACGCCGGCCCGAGCGCGGCCACCGAGCGACCGACCTCGGTCGGGTCGAGGCCGCCGAAATCGAAAATGCCGAGGACCTCGTCGACGCCCAGCTCCCGGCAACCCGGCGCAATCCGTCAGCGACCGAATCGGGGGTTCCGAACAGGGCGAACCCGCTCGTTTCGATCGCCTCGGGGGTGGCGTGACGGGGGTCGCGCTCAACCTTCTGGCGGTAGAAAGTAGACTGCGTCTGAAGTCGGCTCTCGAGGTACCGCCGGAAGGCCGCCCTGGCCCGGTCGGTGTGCTCCCCCGCGTAGAGGTGGATAGCGACCGCGACTTCGCGACCGGTTCCCCGACAGAGCGTTCTCACGGAACTCTCGGACCACCGCCCCCAGCTCGTCGAGCCCGCTCAAGGTCGCGTAGGGGATGAGCGCGATCGAGACCCCGCGCCGGGCGACGAACGGGATCGCCTCCCGACGCTGGGCCGCGATCCATATCGGCGGGTGGGGTTGTTGGACAGGGAGCACGTTCAACCGGACCGGAGGGGCGCCCTCGTGCGCTCGCACCGACCCGCCGCGGAAGGCGGTGAGGATCGTGTCGAGGCCCGATTCGAACCGTTCCCGTTTCGTGGTGGGATCAACCCCGAACCCTTCGAACTCCATCGGGATGTAACCGCTCCCGACCCCGAGGTTGAGCCGACCTCCGAGCAGCTGGTCGAGCATCGCGTACTCCTCCGCGACGTCGATGGGCCGGTGGAACGGCAGGACGGAGACCATCGACCCGAGTCGGAGACGACGGGTCCTCGCACCGCACGCCGCGAGGAGCAGGGGGGGGAAGGGCAGACGCCGCCCGCGTGGAAATGATGCTCCGCGACCCAAAGCGCCGAGAGGCCCCCCGCCTCGGCCAATTCGGCCAGGTGCACGACCTCCCCAAGGCGGTCCTCGGGGCTCGGCGGTCCGGACGGGTAGGCGTCGACCACGGAGAAGGCACTGAGCTTCAACTCGCGGCGGACCGGGGGCGGGTAGAAGTCGTTTCCCGCCGGGGTTCCGAAAAGCTAACCCCACCAACGGTACGTGGTGGAAGCGCGGGCTGGTAGATCAGTTCGGAAGATCGCCGGTTTTGCAAACCGGAGGGCTCGGGTTCAAATCCCGACCAGTCCACTTCGACCCGGTGGCGTGGCCGACGCGGACCGGCGGCGGTTCGCCACCCGCGGGTGGAGCTCCACGACCCGGAGCCCGTTTATGCTCTCACGGAGTGAGGGCACCACTTCGCGACCCGCCGGAGGGATGCTCGTTGAAAACTCGAAATCCGTTTCGGGCGCCGCTGGTGCCGATCCTCTTCGGCAGTGCCGTCGGGTCGGGTTCCCGGGATTGGAACGCGCTCGGCAAGCGGTGGTGGTCGCATGTCGAGTTCCTCGCGGACGACTCCCTCGAGGGCCGGGATACAGGGAGCCGCGGGTACGCGAAGGCCGCCGAGTACGTGGAGGCCCAGTTCAAAGCGGCGGGGCTGAAGCCCGCCGGCACCCACGGCTACCGCCAGCCGATGGAGTTTGACGTCGAAGAGATCGACGAGGCCCGGTCGTCGCTGGAGCTCGTCCACGACGGAACGGTCAAGCCGTTGCGGTTCGGCGAGGAAGCGATGTTCTACCTGACCGCGGGCGCGGCCGAATCGGTCGACGCCGAGGCGGTGTTCGTCGGTTACGGGCTGGCGGTCCCCGAGCTGGGATACGACGATTTCGCGGACCAGGATCTGAAGGGCAAGATCGCGGTCCTGGTCTCCGGGGGCCCAACCGACATGCCGGGCCCGATCAAGGCCCACTACCAGTGGTCGTACGAGCGCCGCCGTGCCCTGCGGAAGGTCGGGGCCGTCGGGATGGTCCGCATCGCGAACCCGAAGAGCATCGACCTCCCCTGGTCGCGGATGGCCGCGTCCCGGTTCCAACCGAAGATGGAGCTCCGCGACCCGGGAGAGGATGCCCCGGCGGGTCTCCCTGTTTTCGTCTACTTCGACACCGACCGCGCGGAGCGGCTCTTCGAGTGGAGCGGCCACCCGTTCCAGGAGATCCTCGGCGCGATCGAGAAGGACCGGCCCCTCCCTCACTTCCCGCTGCGCGCCCGGATCCGCTCGCGAGCCGCCATTCGTCGCTCGCGGGTCACCTGCGAGAACGTGGCGGGCGTTTACCCGGGGTCCGACCCGAAGCTCAAGGACGAATTCGTCGTGCTCAGCGCGCACCTCGACCACGTGGGGATCGGGGCGCCCGTGAACGGGGACCGGATCTACAGCGGTGCGATGGACAACGCGTCGGGTAGCGCGACGCTCGTCGAAATCGCGCATTCGATGAAGACGTCCGACGCGCGACCCCGTCGGTCGATCGTGTTCGTGGCGGTCACCGGCGAGGAGAAAGGGCTCCTCGGATCGCAGGACCTACGCCGGACACCCCACGGTGAAGGGTCCGATGGTCGCGAACCTCAACATGGACTGCTTCAACCCGATCTTCCCCCTCAAGTATCTCGAGGTGCAGGGACTCGAAGAGTCGACGTTGGGCGACGACATCCGTGCCGTGGCCGCCCCCTTCGGCGTCCAGGTACAATCCGACCACGAACCGGAACGCAACATCTTCATCCGGAGCGACCAGGTACAGCTTCATCCGGAAGGGCGTCCCCGCGCTGATGTTCGGGCTCGGCTTCCTGCCCGGCTCCGCCGAGGAGAAGATCGCCAAGGCATGGCTGGCGGAGCGGTACCATGCCCCCGCCGACGACCTGGATCAACCGGTCGACGTGGCCGCGGCGGCTCAGTTCAACGCCATCCTCGAGCAGCTGATGCTCCGCGTCGCGGACGCGGACCGGCGACCCGAATGGAAGGCGGACAGCTTCTTCCGGCGTTTCGTCCGGTAGTCGAGAACCCACCGATGGCGCCCGAGGTCTCGGCGGAGCGTGCGGGCTCCGTGCGGCTCGGGGATAGGCTCGTCCACCGGTTGGGGCTCGGAACGAACCGGTTGACCGACACGGAGCCCGCGCGCGGACTGCTCCGGCGCGCGGTCCAGCTCGGCGTGAACTTCATCGACACCGCGGACGTCTATCAGGCCACCGAGAGCGAGAAGACCCTGGGGAAGTTCCTGGGCGAAGGCTCTCCCGACGTCCTCGTGGCCACCAAGGGAGGGATGCTGCGCACCTCCGACGGGATGGGCGCCGACGGCCGCCCGGAGTACCTCCGTCGGGCGGTCGAAGCCAGCCTGCGCCGCCTGGGCACCGAGCCGATCGAGCTGTACCAGCTGCATCGGGTCGACCCGAAGGTCCCGATCGAGGAGAGCATCGGCGCCCTCCGGGAGCTGCAGGAGGCCGGGAAGATCCGTCGGATCGGCGTTTCGAACGTCTCGCTCGAGGAGCTCGAGCGAGCCCGCCGAGCGGCGACGATCGTGTCGGTCCAGAACCGCTACAACCTCCTCGAACGCGAACAGGAGCCGGTGCTCGAGTACTGCGAGGCGCACTCGATCGCCTTCATCCCGTGGACCCCGCTGGGGCGCGGGAAGCTCGCCGAGACCCCGGGCCTCGCGGAAGCGGCGCGGCAGTACGGGGTGACGCCGCACCAGATGGCTCTGCGTTGGCTCCTGATGCGATCCCCCGTGATGCTGCCCATCCCGGGGACCCAGTCGCCGGCCCATCTCGAGGAGAACCTGGCCGCCACCGACATCCCGTTGAGCACTGACGATTTTCGCCGCCTGGGCGGGTCGCGCGGCCCGACCTAGTCCGGCTCGAGCTTGGCCTCGCGGCGGAGCAGGAGGCCGCTCTCCTCCACGGCCTCCACGGAGGCCGAGAACGCGGGCCCGAGTTGAGCCCGGTCGAGCGACGTGATCCGCTCGTTCAGCCACTCGAACCGGTGGAACAGGAGCGGGTCCTTCGCGGTGTCGCGCAGCTGCTGGATCCGGTCGACCGGGTGGCGGAAGGCGTAGTAGTAGCTGGTGACCCAACCGCCGAACGCCTCCCAGACCATCTCCTCGTCGAGGATCTTCCGTTTGGTCTGGGCCCCGATCAGCTCGAAGAACGTGATCACCTCGAGGCTCGTGATGTCCCCGAGCTCGTTGTTGAGGAGGCGCTCGCTGGTGTGCCGACGGACCCGGCGCATCCGGGGCGAATCGAACCGCTCGCGCAGCGTGATCACGGCGTTGGCCGAATTGAGCCGGCCGGCCTGGCGCGTCTGCCAGTACAGCGCGACCAACGTCCCGACCGCAAGGACCCACGTCGCAATCGCGGCCCAGATGGCGGAATCTTCCAGATTCACCATGGTTGATCGACCCGCTGGGTCCGCCTTCGGACCGCCGATTCGGGCATCCGCACGGAGGCAATACGCCATCGGACCGCACGTACGGTCGGCCGAGCGGACCGTCCGGGCGGAGACGGGCAAACCCTAAAGTCGCCGGGAGCGACACGTCGCCCGTGCCCGACGAGGGTCTCGACCCGATCCTGATCCAGGTGACGATACCGCTGCCGATCCCGATGATCTTCGCGGCGTTCACGGAGCCCGCCAAGCTCTCGGGCTGGCTGTGCGACGCGGCGGTCGTCTCTCCCAAGGTCGGGGGCGAGTTCCGACTGCGGTTCGCGGGCCCGCCCGGCGTTCGAGAGCGTCGGTTCGATCACGCGCCTCACGCCCGACCTCGACCTCGGGTTCGTCTGGCAGGCCCCGCCGCCGTTCGTCGCGCTCATGAACGAGCCGAAGCCGCGGACCGAGGTGTACGTCCGACTCCAGGAGTCCCCGGAAGGGATCGATATCACCCTCGAACACGCCGGTTGGGGGGCGACGCCGCGTGGGAGGACGCCCGCTCCTGGCACTTCCACTTCTGGGACGAGCGGCTCGGCCGCCTGAAGGGGTACCTGATCCGCGAAGCCTACGGCTGACGAGGACCGGGGGCCAGCCGCCCGCCCGGAACGAATTTCCGGCAGGCCGCCTCCCCGCAGATCTGGCAAGGCCCCGACGGTTCCAGACGGAAGCTGGCGGTGCCGGTCACGGGGACGACGACCATGTGGTGGGTGGCGAGGTGGCCGCATTGGCAGCGGCCCCGCGCCGGTGCCGGCGGCGTCTTCGACCCGCCCCGAGCTGCCATCGGACCGGCAAGCCGCCGGACGCGGGAAAAGGTTGCCCTCCGGTCGGGCTAAAGGGCTCGGCGGGCCTCGTGCCCTCCCGTGGAGATCGCGGGCTGCCCGTTACCGGAGGACCGGCTCTACGACCTCGAGAACGACGTCTGGTGGCAGGAGGACGCCGCGACCGGCACCGCGCTGCTCGGGGTCCTCGGGACGCTCGGCGCGTTCGCGGGCCGGTTCGTCGGGCTGACCTTCCGGCCGGTCGAGGGCCCGCTCGAGCGCGGGCGAAGCATCGCCACCGCGGAGAGCGTTCGGTTCACGGGCGCGATCCGGCTCCCCGTGGAGTCGACGGTGGTCGATCGGAACCCCGAGGTCGTTCGCCGGCCCCGTCTCCTGAACGACGCCCCCTACACCGAAGGGTGGGTGGCGCGCCTTCGACCCGTGCGGGCGGCCGACGCCGCCCGTTTCCTCGAGTCCGCCGCGACGATCGCCGCCCGCTTGGAAGAGCAGATCCGCCTCCGGAGGATCCGGTGCTGGCCCCGCACCCCCGAGCTCGAGCTCGTGGAGATCGGGCTCGAGTGCTCGGCGGTGCTCGTCAAGCTCAACGAGGAGCTGGCGCGGCGTGCTCCGGGCGATGCGATCCTCCTCGTCACGGACGACCCGACGAGCCCCATCGAGATGGTCCGCTGGTCGGACCAGACAGGACACTCGGTGCTGGCGCACCGGACCGAGGGGCCCCTCCACCAGTTCCTGGTGGCGAAGGAGGCGAACCCCGTTCCACGCCGCCGCGGGGCCTAGACCCGCGGCGGGCCGGCGGCGCTACTTCTCGATCGGGGTCCGGACCAGGTTGCCCCACTCCGTCCACGACCCGTCGTAGTTCCGGACGTCCGGGTAGCCGAGCAGGTAGCGGAGCACGAACCAGGTGTGGCTGGAGCGCTCCCCGATCCGGCAGTAGGTGATGACCGGGACGTCGTGGGCGACCCCCTTCGACCGGTAGAGCTCGTCCAGCTCTTCGCGGGACTTGAACGTCCCGTCGTCACGGACGGCCTGGGCCCACGGGATGTTCTTCGCGCCCGGGATATGCCCGCCCCGCTGGGCGTGTTCGGTCGGGTACTCGGGGGGCGCGGTGATCTCCCCGCTGAACTCCTTCGGCCCGCGGACGTCCACGAGGTGCGTCTTCCCCGCCTTGACCTGGGGGAGCGCCGCCCGGACATCGTCCAGGAAGACGCGGAGCTTGGGATCGGCCGCGTGGGCCTGGAACTTCCCTTTCGCGGGCTTCGGGGTCTCCTTCGAGATCGCGCGGTCCTCGGCGATCCACTTCTTGCGGCCGCCGTTGAGGAGCTTCAGGTTCCGCGCACCGTAGTAGGTGAAGACCCAGAACGCGAACGCGGCGAACCAGTTGTTGAAATCACCGTACAGGACCACGGTCGTGTCGTCGTCGATCCCGGCACGCCGGAACAGATCGGTCACGCCCTCGGAGGAAACGATGTCCCGGCGGACGGGGTCGTTGATGTCCTTCCGCCAGTCGAACAGCACGGATCCGGGGATGTGGCCGAGGTCGTAGTTGGCGGCCGGGTCGTAGTCGACCTCGACGACACGGACCTTCGGGTCGTTCAGGTGCGGTGCGAGCCAGTCGTTCTCGACGAGGACCTCGGGGTGGGCGTAGGCGGCCATGCCATCGAAGCCGGGGCATGGCGCATAACCTTGGCGCGTTGGCCTGAAACTGCGCAATGTTATTGCCCCGAAAGGCGCCGGTTCGAGGGCGCGGGACGCCCGGGGTGCCGCCTTCTGGGGGAGGGGAACCCGCGACGCTCTCGAGGAGACGCGGCGGCGTTGCCCCGACGCCGAACCGCGGGCGGCCGGCTCCCATGGGAGCAGGGATCAATGGGTCGAACCCCGAGTCGACACGCCCACCCCCGGGCGGTGCCGCGGCCGATGCTCTGCCGGTACGCCGGCGGCGCTACCCGCGCCGCCCGCGCTTCGGAAGCGCCGTGTCCGAGACCTCGACCGTCTGGGGGTCGAACCCGAGGCGGGCGAGCTCGTCACGGATCCGTGCCCGGTGGTCGCCCTGAAGGTAGACCTCCCCGTTCACGACCGACCCGCCGGTGGCCAGGCGGTTCTTCAGCGCGCGCGTGGTCTCCGCAAGGTCGACGCCGGGAGGGAACCCACCGATTACCGTCGCGGGCTTGTTGTAGCGCCGCGGTTCGGCCCGAACCCGTATGCGCGCCGTCTCCCGGTCGAGAGCAGACAGGATCTCATCGAACTCTTCGTTGCCCATGGACAGTGACCCTACGGGCCTCGCCGCGCGAGGAGAAGGTGCGAAAGAAGGCAGGACGGACCGTCGGCGCCCCGCGAGGGATACGCGCGGAATGCGGGACGCTTCGGGGAACGCACCAAGGGTGGGAAGTCACTTCCTCCGCTTGAACGTTTCCCCCGCACCCCCCACGGCCGCAGGGACGGCCCCCGTCCTGCAAGGGGCCTCCGTTTCGAGGTGGGCGCGGCGGTCGTCGTGTTACTCCTCGCCCCAGCGGTACAGCCGGAACGTCACGAAAAGGCCCGCGAGGGCGCACGCGGCCAGCAGACCCGCGTAGAGAGCCATCTGCTGCGGCGTGGCGGGGGTGATGCCGAGCGCGCCCTGCGCGAGGAGCGCCGCGTACGTGGTCGGCAGGAACCGGGCGGCGTCCTGCCAGAGGGGCGGCAGCGCCGAGAGGGGATAGTAGAGCGGCGAGAGCATCCCGAGGGTCGTGAACGTGATGTTGCCGACCGGCCAGATCTCCCGCTGGGTCCGGATCCGGCTCGAGATCGCGATCCCGATGGACGAGAACAGGACCCACAGGACCCCGAGGCTGGTCGCGAGGACGAGGCCGGCGTAGAGCGTGAGCGGGTGGCCGTCGGACCCGCCGACCCAGGCCAGGAGCACCGTGAGCACGAGGAGCGCCGGGACCATCGCGATCAGGTTCGAGAACGCGATCCCGAACAGGTACCGGACCCGCCCGAGCGGGCTGGCCACGAACAGGTCCTGGATCGAGCATTCGATCCGCCAGATCGCGCTGTCGCCCAGGACCCAGGAGCCGATGTTCTGCATCGTGAACAGCATCGCGCCCACGATCTCGAGCGGCCGGTCCGAGGGCGGGGAGATCAGCGAGAGGAAGTAGAGGAAGATGAACGGCAGGAGGATGGGCGTCACCGTCACGGCCGGGTTGCGCGAGATCCACCGCCACCCGACGAGGAAGAACGCCGGAAGGGCCCGACCCCGAGTGGGGACCCCCGGGAACGACCGCTCGACCCCGACCATCTAGTTCCCCCGGACCGTGCGCCGGGCCCAATACGAGGCGAACAGGAACAGGCCGACGCCCTCGACCGCGAGCCCCCCGCCGGCCAGCCAGAGCTCGGGCCGGGTGAGCACCGTGACGCCGATCGCCGCCTGGAGGATCGCGGCGGCCGCGCTCGGCGGCATGAGGAGCACGATCGGACGGAGGGGCGCGGGGAACAGGTCGAACGGGTAGAACACCGGCGGCAGAACCCCGAAGATGTTGAAGAACAGGCTCGAGTACGCCCAGATCGCGCGGTTGTCGCGGAACGCGGTCGAGAAGACGTAGCCGATCGACGCGGAGATCAGCCAGACGGTCCCGGCCAGGAGGACCAGGAGCAGCACCTCGGCCACCGCCAGGTGGACCACGATCGTGGCGAGGGTTGCGACGACCACCACGGGCGCGAGGTAGACGAGGAGCACGCCGGCGGAGATCCCCAGGAAGTACGCCTCCGCGCTGAGCGGGGAGGCGAGGTAGAGGTCGCTCACCTTGTGGTCGATGCGAATGTAGGCCGCCTCGTTGAGGACGCGCTGGCCCATCGCGAACATCGAGAAGAGGACCGCGCCGACGAGCGCGACCCCGATGAGTCCCGGGTTGAGCACCCAGACGAAGACGAGCAGCACGATCTGGACGATCATCGAGGTCGCCATCGCGAGCTCCTCGTGCGCCTGCACGAGGACCTCCGTCCACAGGAACGCCGGGAGGCCCCGGAACGGTCGGGCCCGGTGCTCGACCTCAGTCTTCATGGATCGATCGCCCGACGACGCGCAGGAACGCCTCTTCGAGGGTCACCGGGCCGAAGGTCGCCGTGAGGTGCGAACGGACGGCGACGTCCATCAGCTCGCCGATCCGTTCCGGCGCGGCGATCACCGTCAGGCTCTCGCCGTCCGTCACGCACGACCCGAACGTCCGGAACCGCTCGACCTCCGCGGCACCTTCGGGGAGGAGCACCTTGAGCGTCCCCCCCACCGACCGCTTGAGATCCTCGGCGGTGCCGCTCACGAGCACGGTTCCGCGGTCGATGATGTAGAGTCGTTGGCTGAGCGCGTCCGCCTCGTCGAGGTAGTGGGTCGTGAGCAGGATGGTCGAGCCGCGGCGGTTGAGGACCCGGAGCGATTCCCAGACCGACCGGCGGGCGAACGGGTCCATCCCGATCGTCGGCTCGTCGAGGAACAGGAGCGGGGCCTCGGTCGCGATCACGGTCGCCACCATCGTGCGCTGCCGCTGTCCTCCCGAGAGCGTGATGGAAAGGCGGTCGGCGAACTCGTTGAGGCTCATCCGGTCGAGCGCCTCCTGCGTCCGCGTCTTGGACGTCTCCCTCCCGAGGCCGCGGGCGCGGAGGTAGCTGTAGATCTGCTCGCGCGGCGTCAGGTGGAAGAACGGCTTCCCTTCCTGAGGAACGACCGCGATGTACGGACGGACCTTGTCCGGCGTCCGGTCCGCGTCGTAGCCGAACACCTCGATCGTCCCCGAGGTCGGGCGGAGAAGGGTCGAGGCGATCCGCAGGAACGTGGTCTTGCCCGCCCCGTTGCGGCCGAGCAGGGCGACCCGCTCGCCGGGGTGGACGACCATCGAGACGCCCGCGAGCGCCTCGGTCGGCGGCGCCCCCTTGCTGCGGTAGACCTTCCGAAGGTCCGTGCTTCGCAGGGCTTCCCCTGTCATCGCGCCCGACCGGCGCAGCCACGCCGTCCGACGACAGGATCGGAAGTGGGGTGAGCCCCTACCCGTCGGGTCGACGGGCGCGTCAACCGCATGGGGGCTTTCGCCCGCCGCGGCTCGCACGACGCTGTGGGCGGGCGAGAACATCGCCCGCACTAGCCCGAATCCCTACACGAACCATGGTCAGGATCTCCGCCCGACCACCGAGGTCGTCTGTTTAACGTCTTGGAGGCGGAGGAGCGGAGCGGCGTTCCTCCCCGACCGGGGCCCGTCGGGGCAGCCCGACGGGCCGGCGGCGCCGTCAGTTCTCGCGCTTGGTCTCGTCGTCCTCGGACGGAGGCTCAATCGGGCCGAACGACGGCATCTCCGTCGTGCCCGTGAACGTCTCGGGGAACTCCGTGGAGCGCAGGCCAGGGGCCGTCGTGAGGTCGATCGGAAGCAGGTCCGGGCTCGCCTTGTTCCAGCACACGCGGCTGAGGACCTCGCAGATCCGCCGCGGGATCGAGATCGACGCGCCGATGCGGCGCACGTCGTCCGCGGTGAGCTCCCCGGTCCCGGCGAGGATGAACAGGTAGACGATGTACCCGACCACCACCGCGTACAGGAGCTGGACGGCGGAGTTGATCGGGAACTTGTTCTGGTGGTTCAGGAACGAGAACACCGCGAACGTGCCGACGGCGCTGGCGGTGATCCGCGCGATGGAGAGCGGGTGAATGTGCACCCGGATCAGGGTTTCCATGAAGTAGGTGTTCAAGGAGAGCGCGGCCACGCTCGACGCCAGGACCGCTACCGCCCCGGCCACCAGGCCGTCCTGCGCGGGGAGGATCCCCCACGGGGGCATGAGCAGCAGGATGCCGCCCACCATCACCGCGACCGACGTGCTGGTGATGTAGAGTTCGAGCCGCTGGCGCCCGATCGCGTTGATGCTCGATTGGATGATCTGACTCAACGCGAGGGGCAGCGCCCCGATGACCAGGATGGCGAGCGGGAGCGCCCCCTGGACGGCGTACGTTCGGTTGGCGAGGTCGTTGAGGAACTGGTACCGATAGGTGACCAGGGCGACCACGCCGGGCACGAGCATCATCGCCGAGTAGCGCAGGGCGTGCCACGTCACCCGCCGGACCGACTCGTACTTCTCCTGACGATGCAACCCCGCGAGATACGGGAAGAGCGGGGTCGTGACCGCGAGCGGCAGCGCGAGCACCAGGACCCGATAGCCGTTCGCCGCGAGGAATATCGTGAGCTTCGCCGCGCCGAGGCCGGCGTTCACGATCAGCGGGACCATGTTCGTCACGAGGTAGTTGAGCATCAGGCTGGCCATCAGCGGCCATGCGAACTTGTACAGGCGGTAGGCCTCGGTCCAGCGGTATCGTCCGCTCTGGGCGACCACGGTCGGGATCGTGTAGAGGGTGGAGGAGAGCGCCCCGGCGACGTACGCGAGCGTGATCCCTTCGAGGACGAAGCCCGCGGGCGCGTAGTAGGCGATGAGGTACAGGATCGGAAGCCGGACCAGCGCCTCGATCAGCGAGGGGTACTGCGCCCGTAGCGAATCGCCCACGCCGATGTAGTACCTGGTTGTAGACCGTGGAGAACGACCAGGCGACCGGCAGGAGGACGAACAACCCGAGCGACGTGATCTGAACGTTCCCGGTCGTGAGCGAATGTCCCGCGATCGGGATCGGGGCGATCACGAAGATGATGAGGCTCGCCGCGCCGACCATCATCATCCGCACGATCAGGTAGACGAGCGTGTTGTCCTGCGACGGCTTTCCGCGGGCGAGGAAGTACGTGTAAGCGGTTCCGAGCCGCAGGTCGCCGACGCCGTTGATCGACGATCCGATGAGCAGGAAGAACTGGGCGGTACCGATGAGCAGGCGACCTTCGCTGGTGAGGCCGATGTTCCGGTACAGGAACAGGTTCCCCACGAACCCGATCAACTGGATCGCGAGGGCCGCGGCGAGGACCCCGCTCGAGCTCAACGTGAGCGAGAGCTTCTGGGTCGGGACCTCGGGCTTCGCGGGGAGAGGGCTCGACGCCGCGTTCTCGCTTGCCACGTACGACCGGCGAGGGATGACGGCCCCCCTCTCTTATTCCCGTCGCTCGACCGGGAACCGGGGGCGTTCCGCCGAAGGGGTGTCCGACGTCCTCGGGCGGTCGTCAGACGTTGCGCCCCCGCGATAGTTAGTACACCGTCTCAAAAAGCCCCCTCACGGTGCTACTTCCGCTTCCAAGCTCACCGTGTCGGCCGCTCCTTTGCCGCAAGTCAGAGCCGTCCGCGAAGGGACTTCGGCCCGAGGTTCCGGACCCGTCCTCGAGACCCTCGAGGAGCCGCTCCTGCTCTTCGGGCTCGAGTTCAGCCTCGACACGGCGTCGCTCGATGAGCTCGAGGCGGTGACGCAGTCCGTCACGAAGGAGGCCGTTCGCGCCTGGTTCCCCCGAATGGATGGAACCGAGGAGGTCGTCGTGCTGTCCACGTGCCATCGGGTCGAACTTCTTCTCTTGGTGCGCTCGGGCCACGTGGTGGATCGATGGCGGGAGCTGCTTCCGGGGCGGCGGGACTCCTGGCGGGCCCGCGAGGGTCGAGCCACCGTCGACCATCTGTTCCGGGTGGCGGCGGGTCTTGAGTCGCTGGCCCGCGGCGAGGCGGAAGTTCGCCACCAGGTCCGAGCGGCCGCGGGCCGTGTCGAATCGCGACATCCCCGACCGGTCCTCCGCGAACTGTTGGTCCGGGCTTCCGAAGCGGCCGAGGAGCTCGCACCCTCGACCCTCGCCTCTCCTTCGATCGCGGCCGTTGCCGCCGCACGACTTTGCGCGCTCGTCGATCGGCCCTTCCCCCGCGTGCTCGTGATCGGATCGGGAACGGTCGGTCGGCAGGTCACGGAATGCCTCGTCGCTCGGGCCCGGGTGACGGTCGCCTACCACCGCAGACCTCCCGAGCCATCGTTCCTCCGCGCCACCGGGGCCCGGGCCGTACCCCTCGGTCGGCTGTCGGAGGAACTCGAGCGGACCGACGCGGTGGTCACGGCCGCCAAGTTCGGCCACCGAGGGATTCTCGCCGTCGACGTTCCCCAGGACCGCCCGATCGTGCTGGTCGACCTGGGCGTCCCCCGCAACATCGACCCCCGGGTCCGCCTCCATCCGAACGTTCGTCTGGTCGACCTGGAGGAGCTTCGAACGACCTCGGGCGAGATCGCGACCTCCGACGATTCGGACCCTCGCCTCGAGAAACGGGCGGAGCGAGCGTTCGAGAAGCTCGAGCTCCGACTGCGCGAACCGTGGATCGACGCTTTTCGCCGCGCCGCCGAGGACGTTCGGCGGTCGGAACTCGAGAGCGCCCGGCCGTTCCTGGGCGCGCTCGACCCGGAACAGGAGCTCGCCATCGACCGGCTGACCCAGCGGCTCGTCGCCCGTCTCCTTTTGCCCCCGACCGAGCGGATCCGCGCGCTCCCCGCGGGTCCGGAGGGGGACCTCCGCCGTCGGCTCGCCCTCGAGCTCCTTCGTCCGTCGTCGCGCGACCCGTGACGGATCGAGTCCGGGTAGGCACCCGGCGTAGCCGGCTGGCCCAGGTACAGACGGAGAGCGTCCTCGCGAGGCTTCGGCGAGCCCGGCCGGAGTGGACGTTCGAACCGGTCCGGATCGACGCGAGCGGAGACCGCGATCGGTCGACGGGAGGTTCCCCCGATTTCACGGACACGATCGACCGTGCCCTCTTGCGAGGGGAAATCGACCTCGCGGTTCACAGCGCCAAGGACCTTCCCGCTGAGCTCGACCCTCGGTTTCGCCTGGCGGCCGCTCCCCGACGGGCCGACCCGCGCGACTGCCTGGTGATCGGTCGCTCGGGTCGGCGGCGGGAACTGCCACGGGGAGCCCGGGTCGGTTCGAGCAGCCTTCGACGGCGGGCCCAACTCCTTCGTTGGCGGCCGGACCTCACGGTCGTGGAGATTCGGGGCAACGTCGATACCCGGATCGACCTGGTCCGGTCCGGCGCGGTGGACGCCGCCATCCTCGCGGTGGCCGGGATCGAACGGCTCGACCGCCTCGAGGACATCGCCCGGATACTTCCGATCTCGTCGTTTCTGCCCGCCCCCGCTCAGGGGGCGGTCGCGGTCGTCTCTCGCGCGGGCGACCGAGCGCTCGCTACGGCCCTTCGAGCCATCGACCACCCCGCGACGCGGGCGCGCATCCTGGCGGAGCGCGGGTTTGCCTCGGCGCTGGGAGGCGACTGCCGAGTTCCGTTGGGAGCGCTCGCGAGCCTTCGGGACGGATCCCTCTCGCTGGTCGCGGAGGTCCTCACGGTGGACGGACGGACCCGCCTGAGGGCCCGTCGCAGGGGCGTTCCAGCCCGGGCGGAACTTCTCGGAAAAGGGCTCGGGAAGGAGATGCTCGACCGGGGAGCCCTCGAGCTCTGGACATCCGTGCACCGATAGGGGCGAGATGACCGCTCGAATCCCCTGCCCGCGTGGTCCTCCTATCCGCTCCCGACACGTTGGAAGGGGTGGACGAGCAGCTCGCCCAGCACCGGGTGCGGCTCGGTACGCGTCCCGGTGTTGGAACCGCGGCCGGTTCCGCCGAGTGTGTGGCTGCCGCGCAGCCTACGCGCCCCCGCACCGAACACCGTGGTCGTCACGAGTCGATACGCGGTGGAATCGGGAGTCACCCCGTGGCTCCGCGCCTCGGACCCGACCCTCGCTTCGATCGAGTTCTGGGCGGTCGGTGCCGGTACCTCCCGGGCCCTGCGGGCCGCCGGGATCCGCCGCGTTCGGCAACCGGTCCACCCTGGCTCGGTAGCGCTCGCACGCGCTCTCGGCGTTGGACCTCGACGGACCGTCCTCTACCTTCGATCCGACCTTGCCGGAGGTCGGTTCGCCGAACTCTTGAGGCACCAAGGACACCGCGCGACCGAGGTAATCGTCTATCGCACATCGGGCACGCCGCGCCTCAGCGTGCGCGCTCAACGCGAGATCGTCCTGGCCGATCTTCTGATAGCCACGAGCCCATCCGTCCTGTCGAACCTTCGGCGCCGCCTGGACCGAACGAAGTTTACCCGACTGCGTCGCCGCGTGCGCCTGGTAGTCCTCGGAGAGCGATCGCTCCACTCGGCTCGAGGTCACGGGTTTTCGCACGTCACGGTGGTGCCGCCCGCGGGCGCGCAACGATTTACCCGCTGTCTACTGGGGGTGCTCCGCGATGCCCGCGCGTAGGAGACCTTCCTCGGACCGCCCGCCGGGGCCCGCGATGTCCGTCCGCCCGCGGCGCATGCGCCGCACGGCCGCCCTTCGTAACTGGGTCGCGGAGTCGGACATCGAGCTTCGGAGGCTCGTCTACCCGGTCTTCGTCCGGCCGGGTCGCGGCAAGCCGGAGCCCGTCCGCTCGATGCCGGGGGTCGATCGCCATGCCGTGGCCGATGCCGGACCGCTCGCCGAACACCTGTGGTGCGAGGGGATTCGCGCGGTCCTGCTCTTCGGGACCGGACTATCGAAGAACGGGGAGGGAAGCGATGCCTGGGCTCCGGACGGGGTCGTTCCGCAAGCCGTCCGCGCCATTCGAAGGGCGGCGCCCGAGCTCGTGGTCGCGACCGACGTCTGCCTCTGCGCGTACACCTCGCACGGACACTGCGGCGTGCTCCGGAACGGAACCGTTGCGAACGACCCGACGTGCGAGCGACTCGGTCGAGTCGCCGTCGCCCACGCGGACGCCGGCGCGGACGTTGTCGCTCCGAGCGCGATGATGGACGGACAGGTCGCGCGGATACGGGCCATGCTGGACGGGGCGGGCCACGAGGAGACCGCGATCCTTGCCTACGCTTCGAAGCATGCCTCCGCCTTCTACGGTCCATTCCGGGAGGCCGAGCGGTCGACTCCATCGTTCGGGGACCGCCGCTGTTACCAGATGGACCCCCGCAACGCGCGCGAAGCCCTCCGGGAGATGGAGCTGGATGCCCGCGAAGGCGCGGACATCCTGATGGTGAAGCCGGCTCTAACGAGCCTCGACCTGCTCGCCAGAGCGCGCCGGCGGTTCGACCTGCCGCTCGCGGCTTTCCAGGTCAGCGGCGAGTACGCCATGTTGAAGGCGGCGGCAGACCGGGGCATCGTGGAGGAGCGGGCCGCGGTCGAGGAGACGCTCGTCGCCCTCCGGCGCGCGGGAGCGGACCTGATCGTCACGTACTTCGCGCGCGATGTCGCGCGCTGGCTTCGGGGGGATCGATGACAGACGGGCAACCGGCTCCGGACGACCCCGAGGAGCGGCGGGACTTCGTGAAATACACGTTCTTTCACGTTCGTCCCGAGTGGCGTCGGCTCGAGCCGACGACGCGCGAGGTGGGTAAGGCCGCGTTCGCGCGGGTCCTCGAGCGGCTCCCCGATGGCCTGCTCGCCCGGACGTACTCGCTGGTCGGTCTGAAGGCGGGCTGCGAGATGATGGTCTGGTCAATCGGGCCGGACCTCGTACCGATCCAGGAGCTCCATGCCCGTCTCTTCGGCACCCCCCTGGGTGCCTACCTCGAGACACCCTACTCCTATCTGGGCATGGGACGGCGCTCCGAGTACCTGGGGGAGCACGGGCACGGTGGGGAGGGGGCGGAGGGGCAGCGGCGACCGTTCGACCTCCCGTTCCTATTCGTGTACCCGTTCGTGAAGAAGCGCGAGTGGTACGGCCTTTCGCTCGAGGACCGGAAGCGGATCATGGGCGAGCATTTCCGCATCGGTCACAAGTACCCGAAGGTGCGGATCCACACCGGCTACTCCTTTGGGCTGGACGACATGGAGTTCATCCTCGGGTTCGAATGCGAGTCGCCATCGGAGTTTCTCGACCTGGTGAGCGACCTTCGCGCGACGGAAGCGAGCCGGTACACTGCCCTCGAAACGCCGATCTTCACGTGCGTGGCCACCCCGGCCCGCCGCATGCTCGATCTGGCAGACGGGCTGCCGTGAGGTCCTCCCCGGGGTCCCGCTCTCGGGCCCTCTGGCGTCGCGCCACGCGGGTGTTGGTCGGGGGAGTCGACAGTCCCGTTCGGTCGTTCCGCAGCGTGGGCGGCACGCCAGTCTTCTTCGCTCTCGGCCGTGGCGCCTATCTCTTTGACGTCGATGGACGGAGGTACCTCGACCTGGTGGGCTCGTGGGGAGCGAACATCCTGGGGAACGCTCCGCCCTCCGTCGTGGCGGCCGTGCGTCGGGCCGCGACGCATGGGCTGACCTTCGGCGCGCCGTCGCCGCTCGAGCACGAGCTGGCCGAACGGATCCGACGGTCGGCTCCGGAGCTCCAACGGATCCGGTTCGTCAACTCCGGGACCGAGGCGGTGATGAGCGCCGTGCGGGCCGCCCGCGGGTTCACCCACCGCGCGAAGGTGGTGAAGTTCGCAGGTTGCTACCACGGGCATTCGGACGGGCTTCTCGCGCACGCGGGCTCGGGCGTCGCGAGCCTTTCCCTTCCCGACTCGGCCGGAGTCCCGAGGAGCATCGTCCGGGAGACCCTTGTCGGGCGATACAACGATCCGGACGGGTTGGCCAAACTGTTCGAACGGCACGGTGAGTCGATCGCGGCCGTGGTGGTCGAACCCGTCGCGGGGAACATGGGAGTCGTCCCTGGGCGACGGGACTTCCTCGCCGCGATATCCCGGCTCGCTCACCGGCACGGCGCCCTCGTCATCGCGGACGAGGTGATCACCGGCTTTCGTCTGCGGCGGGGTACGATCCACACGAGCCGAGGGCTGGCCGCCGACCTGGTGACGCTCGGAAAGGTCGTCGGCGGGGGGATGCCGATCGGCGTCTACGGGGGCCGTCGGGACGTCATGGAAACGGTCGCCCCGCTCGGACCTGTCTACCAGGCAGGGACCCTCTCCGGCAACCCGCTGGCCATGACCGCGGGCGCGGCGATGCTCGACCGGCTGAATCCCGCCGTCTACCGAAGCCTTGAGAAAACCGGAGCGGCGTTGGAGGCCAGGTTCGTGCAGCTGGCCGAAGAAGAGCGGGTCCGTCCGTTCACCGTGCAACGGATGGGTTCGATGCTCGGTCTGTTCTTCGCGCGCGGGCCGATCGTCGACGAGCGCGACGCGAAGCGGTCGGACCGCCGCAAGTACGCCCGGTTCTTCCACGCGCTGCTCGACCGGGGAGTATACCTTCCCCCGGCCCCCCTCGAGACCGCGTTCGCCTCGGTGGCGATTCGAACGCCCGACCTCACGCGGGCCGACGCGGCCCTGCGCGCGGGTTTCCGCGCTGCGGGTCCGGGGGTACCATGAGGCGAGACCGGCTCGTTCGCGCCCTGCGGGGGGAGGAGACCGACACCACCCCGATATGGCTCATGCGTCAGGCCGGTCGCCACCTTCCCGGTTACCGGAAGCTCCGGCAAGCGCATACCTTGCTCGAGATCGCTCGGACCCCCGAGCTCGCCGCGGAGGTGACCCTCGAGCCGGTGCGCCGCTACGACGTCGACAGCGCCGTCGTCTTCGCCGACATTTCCCTCCCGTTCCTCGGGCTCGGAGTCCCGTTCTCGATCGACGCGGGGGTCGGGCCCGTTGTGGAACACCCCCTACGGACGCGCGCGGACGTCGAAGCGCTCACCGCGTTCGACGCGCGATCTTCGGTGCCGTTCGTCGGCGCCGCGATCGAGCGGTTCCTCAGCCTCGAATCGGAGCGGCCGATCCTCGGGTTCGCGGGCGGACCGTTCACCCTGGCCGCTTACCTCGTGGAGGGAAGGCCCTCCCGGGAGTACATCGAGACGAAGCGGATGATCTACGGAGACCCCGGGACGTTCGACCGGCTCATAGCCCGACTCACCGACATGACGATCGATTACCTCAAACTCCAGGCGGAGAGCGGCGCGGCGGCCTTGCAGCTCTTCGACTCCTGGGCGGGCGCTGTCACGCCGTCGGTGTTCGAGCACCACCTGCTCGAGCCCCTACGGTCGATTTTTGAGCAACTTGGGGGAACTCGGTGCCCGACCGTCTACTTCTCCACGGGGTCGAGCCACCTGGTCGAGCTGCTCGCACGGACCGGGGCGGACGCCCTGGGCGTCGACTGGAGGGAGCCCCTGGGCCGGGTCCGGCGCCGTATCGGCCCGGCGATGGCGCTCCAGGGCAATCTCGACCCCGGGGCGCTCCTCGGGACCCGCAGGACGATGCTCCGCGAGGCTCGGGTTGTCCTCGACGAGGTGCCGGACGGACGGGCACACGTTTTCAATCTGGGCCACGGTGTCCTTCCCGAAACTGACCCTGAGCGAGTGCGCGATCTCGTCGAGTTCGTCCACGAGAGCGGTAGGAGTACCGAGGGGGCGATGAACCGGGAAGCAGAGTCCGCGGCGACCTCGGGCGTGCTGCTGATGGGGTACGGCAGCCCGAACGGTGCAGCGGACCTACCCGCCTACCTCGCGGACGTGCTTCACGGACAACCCCCCTCTCCCGATTTGGTCGCGGAGTATGTACGACGTTACGACCGCATCGGCGGCTCCCCGCAGAATCGGATCCTCGCCTCGCTGCGCTCGAAGCTCGAGAAACGGCTCGGTCGTGACGCGTCCGGGACCCGCGTGTTCCTCGGGGTCAAGCACGGACACCCCGCGCTCCGGGACGTCATTCCGGAGGCCGCACGTTCCGGGTTTCGGCACCTCGTCGCCGTGCCTTTATCGCCGTATGCGTCCACGTGGATCAGCGAACCGTACCGCCAAGGCGTTGCGGAAGGTACCCGGGCCGCGCCGAGTCCCATCGATGTCGATGTGCGCCTCGGCTGGCACCTCGACCCGAACTGGATCGGGTATTGGAAACGGGCGATCCGCGCGGAGCTCGCGTCCCATCCGGCACCGGAAGGGGCTGTGCTCCTCTCGGCGCACAGCTTGCCGCAGCGGATGCGAGACCTCGGCGACCCCTACCCCGAGATACTCAACGAGACCGCGGACCGCATCGCGCGCGAGGCCGGTCTCGACCGCTGGTCGTTCACGTATCAGAGTCCCGGCAACACGACGGAACCCTGGCTCGGCCCCGACATCACGGACGTGATGCTCGACTGGATGCGTGGGGGGGCGCGACGGCAGCTCGTCGCCTCGTTCGGGTTCGTATTCGACCACCTGGAAGTCCTGTACGACCTCGACGTCGTGGTCCGCGAGTTCGCGGAGGGTCAGGGGATCGAGGACCGAAGGGTCCCGATGCCGAACGACGCCGACGAGGTAGTGGAAGCCCTGGCCTCGAGAGTCCAGGGCGACGCCGGCGGTGCGCGACCGCACGCTGGGCCGTAGCCGGGTGCCGCCGCCCAGGGGCGTGCCACGATGCCGGCGCGCGCGAGGGGGAGGGGTGGGAGCACGTGGTCCAGAGCGTCCGCACTGACCGTTTCGAGTCCGCATCGAGGAGCGAAGGTACTCGGAAACGAAGTGGGGTGCTGACAGCGTCCGAGTCCCCTGTCGGTCTCTCCGACTTACTGTAGGCGGTCGAAGTTCGCCCCCGATCTCCCGTCAGAGAGGAACGGGAAGCCTGCACCGGGCCGCTTCGGCTCTCAAGGCATGCGAGGGCGGCGAGGTCGTGGAAGCGTTTGCCGCCAGGATCCGTATCGGCCCGGCTGGTCCCCACCGCGGGTCGGAGTCCAAGGGAACACACTTGGGCGATCCGACCCTTGAACCGAGGAAACCTCCTGCCGGCGGTGGACGCCCCGTCGCAGTCTCCTCCCCCTTCCACCTTAGGGCCGCCGCCCGATCGACGATCGACGTCGCGCCCACGGCGGTTCCGCGAGAGCGCCCGCAGGGATGGCAGGAGGGGTCGATGGTGGTCGACGGGAGCGGTTGAGCTCGGCCACGACCATCCAACCGAGGAGGGTCCCTGCCAGAAGCTCCAACACTAGAACCAGCTGGATCAGTGCCGAGGGAGCGAGAAGCATTCGCGCGTACGCTACCCCACCTCCCGAGATCGAGGGGCTGAGCGGAGGGTCGAGGGGGGGATTGCAACTCGACGGAACTCCCACGAGGCCCTTGGTGTTCGCGCCGTTCGCGGTGATGTAGTTGGGGGTACCGCAGACCGCTCCCGTGAGAACGGCGTCTTGCAGGTTCGCCCCGTTGAAGTTCGTCTGCTGGCTGGTCAACGGACCGAGGCCGGTCAAGGTCGCTCCCGTCATTTCGGCGTTCTTCAGGTTGTCCCCCTGGAAGTTTGCACCCGACAGGAAGGCGCCGGCGAGGTTCGCGTACTGCAGGTTGTCCCCCTGGAAGTTCGCGCCCGTCAGGACGGCGCCGGCGAGGTTCGCGTACTGCAGATTGTCCCCTTGGAAGTTCGCGCCCGTCGCCAGGTCGCCCGCGAGATCGGCCCGCTGGAGGTTGGCGCCCTGCAGGTCGTCGCCCGAAAGCTGGTCTCCGTAGACGGTCAGCGTCGACTGCCCGCTTCGGGACGACCCGTCGACCGTACCTGTGACGGTCAAGGTGAACGTACCGACCGCGCCCGCGGCGGACAGGTCGGCCCCCTGCAGGTTGTCGCCCTGGAAGTCGGTCCCGGAAGTGTTCGCGCTCGAAAGGTTCGCGCCCTGAAGGTTCGCGCCCGAAAGGTCGGCGTTCGAAAGATTGGCGCCCGACAGGTTCGCGTACTGCAGGTTGTCTCCCTTCAGATCGAATCCCGACAGGATGCAGTGCGCCAGATCGTCGCGCTGCAGGTTCTGCCCTCCGTGGCTCGACACCTGAGGGCAACTGATGTACGTGCCTACCGACGAGGTTTCCAGCAGGAAGCTCTGACCGCCGCCGGCGATCAGAGCGGACGGGAAGCCGACCGCGGTGACCCCGCTCGGCAGGCCCGTAAGCGTGAGGGAAACGCTCGGCAGTCCGACAGTGGTCGAGCCCAGGTCCAGCGGAAGGCTCACCTTCACCGTTACCGTCTCTCCCTGGAAGAGGGACACCGAAGGGGTCATCGCGGCGACGAAGTCGAAGATGTGCAGCTCGGCGGAACCCGAGCGGGAACCCCCGTTGGCCGGGTCGGTGCCGGTCACGGTGAACGTCGAGTCACCCAGCGGGCCGGTCGGGGGACCTTGGGTCGACACCGTGAGGGTCGGACAAAGCGGGGGCGAACACCCGGCCGAGGTCGGGGTGATGGTAGGAGCGCTCAGGACCGGCGGAGGCGTGCCCGAGGGAAGGCCCGAGATCGACACCAATTCACCGGGGATTCCAATTTGGGAGGAGAGCGGCACGAGCGTTAGATCGAGATAGTAGACCGCCGGATCCGCCCCTCGGAGAACCGTTTGGCCCGAGGGCGTGACGGTAACGGTGAAATCGTAGATGTGCAGGATGGCGTCGCCCGAGTGTACTCCGCCGCTGACCGGGTCGGTCGCCGTTATCGCAAGCGGAAAGTCACCGAGCGACGAGGGTCCGGTCGTAACGATCAGGGTCCCGGGGCTTCCCCCGAATATCGGGGTGACTGTCGGGTTGTAGACGGGCGTCGCGTCGGCGGGCAACCCCAGCACATCGATCGTTTCCGACGGGACCCCTACGGTGGAAGACCCGCTCAGAAGCGTCAGCACGAAGTCGTACTGAGCCGAGTTCCCTCCCCGGAGAACCGTCTGATCAGGAGGGCTGACGCCTACGCTGAAATCGTAGACGTGCAGAACGCCGCCGCTCGTGTTGGTCAGGCCGCCGTACCTGACTTTCCACCGTGAACGGGAAGTCGCCCAGCCCGCCCCCTTGAACGGTGGAGACGACCAGGGTGCTCGACGGGTAGATGCCCCCGCTCGGAGTCAACGTCACCGTGGAGACCCCGAGAGAGCCGAACCCGTACGAGGAGCCGGACGGGAGTATCGGGTCGAGGGTCAGGGTGAGCGGCTCCGCGGTTCCGTTGAGTAACGTCGCCGTCACGGAGAAGTCGGTGGTCTGCCCGCTCAGCACGGTCTGGGCGGCGGGGCTGACGGAGACAGAATACACCAGACTACCCTCCGTAAACAGGATTCCAGAATTGGTGGTCGAACAGGGTCCCAGGAAGAGGTCGTTGGTCTCCCCCGTAGCCGAATAGCTAGCGCACCCGGGGGCGATCGGCGTGCCGCTCTCGTCGGTCAGGTTGTCGGCGACCGTAATCGTAGCACCCGTGTTGAAGTACGCCTCGGACCCGCCCGCGTCCCCAAAGACGTTGAACTCCGCCGCGTACCAGGCGGCGGCCAAGTCGAGGACGCCGTCCGGCATCGACAGCGTACCGGAGCATCCCAGCATCGAGCTGGGGGTTCCGCAGAGGGTAAGCTCGTCCATCCCGCTGCCGCTGAGATTCGCGGACGCCTCGAGCAAGAGATCGGTGAGCGGGGCCGAGACGAAGCTCGAGCCGACCGACACCTCCGGGCTGAATCCATAGCAATCGGACGGTTGCCCCGAATTGACCGACCATGAAATCCCGCTCATGGAAGAGATGCCCGTGCAACCGGACTTGGCCGGGATGGAGCCGATCAGAACGTACTGGAAGAGAAGATACGAGGAACCACCGGGAGCGTTCTGGTAGACGAACTGGAACCAGGACGACTTGAAATCCGAAGTACCCGTCCACATCGTACTGACGAAGGGATAGACCTGGGAATTCAACTGAAGACTGTAGCAGTTGGAGGTGCCCGTAGCGCAGTTACCGCCCGATCCGGCCGTTTCGCTCGTCAGGTCGAACGAGGACGGAAACGAGCCGGTTGCGCTTCCGATGAACGTGCCCGAGGGTGCAACGGCGCTGTAGTCGCCGTTGGCCGCACTACCCCCGGAAGGGCTCGCCGAGGACGGGCTAGTCGCCGCTTGAGCCGTTACATCCGGCGAGACGGTCCCCGCGGCCAACTGCCGCGATGCGGTGCCCGCAGCCGGAATTCCTGCGCCCGAAGAGGCCGGGCCGGGGCGGCCGACGTGCCGGGTGCAGCGCTCGGAGCGAATGGCAAGGACAAGGCACGCGAACCTGGAGAGTCTGCGGCCCCCGAGGCACGTTGGGCCGGAGCAGCCTGGTTGGTCGAAGGGGCTGACACGACGTGGGCTGCGCCCGACAGGGCCAGAAAGGTCGAGAACACCAGACACGCGACGATCGCCACAACGCTGAGTCCCGTCAGAATTTCTCTCCTACCGGTCATGCCGAACCACTCACCCGGCAGAGAATATCCGGCTATAAGATACAACAAGTCGAGGCTCGCGAAACCCGGAAGATTCGGTGCCCCCACGGAGAATTGGAGGTTCGTCGCGCCCCCGGTATCGGGGAGGGCTTGGGGACCCGCAGAGGGATGGGAGCACGGGGATTTGAACCCCGATATGCGGGTCTCTCCGCGCGCTCCAGTCACTCGTCACGGGGACGCCCGGCGTCCCTCCGCAGACCCTATTCACAGGGCGCGAAGACCGCGCCCTGACTGGAGCCCGCCGGTCTGCCAGATTAGCCTATGCTCCCTCCGACGGAGGCGGGGTCTTCGAACTCATAGCCTTTATCCCCGGAGGGGCGCCGAACCGATTCGCGGCCCCCGCGCCGCACGGCCGCCCCCCCTCGAGGACCCGCCGCCGAACGGACCGCGGAGGAACCGTTATATTCAAAGGCATTTGATTCCGTTCCAATGTCCTTGAATGGCACGACTTCCCCCTCGGCACCCCCCCACCGTCAGATCCCGGTCGCCCTGTTCGCCGCGGCGGTCGTCCTCGTGGCGGCCGTCTCGATCGGCGCCACGGCGGCCTACTTCGAGCTGCATCCGGGCGGACCCTCCGTCGGGGGAAGCAACGTGCCGGAAGTGGTGGGCACGGTCCCGGTCGGGTCCTCGCCCGAGGCGATCGCCCTCGACGCGGCCAACAACACGGTCTTCGTGGCGAACGCGGGCTCGAACAACGTGAGCGCGGTCTCGGCGACGACGGATCGATTGGTCGCCACGATCCCCGTGGGCGGGCATCCGGACGCGCTGGCGTTCGACTCCAACGACAGCGAAGTCTTCGTCGCGAACTACGCCTCCGATTCGGTGACCGTCTTCAACGCCGTAAACTTCTCCTTCGTCGCCACGATCGCCGTCGGGGTCCATCCCGACGGGGCCGTCTACGACCCGTCGACGGGCGACGTCTCTGTCGCGAACGACGGGTCGAACAACGTCAGTGTCATCTCGAATCTTTCGAACACCGTCGTGGCGACCGTGCCGGTCGGAGTCGGACCCGCCGGACTGGCGTACGATTTCTCCGAGGGCCAGGTCTTCGTGGCGAACTCGGGGTCGAACAACCTCAGCGTGATCCCGGAGCTCTCGAACCACACCGTAGCCGCGATCACGGTCGGTTTGGACCCGGTCGGGGTGACCTACGACGCGGCCACGGCCCAGGTGTTTGCGACGAACGCCGGGTCCGGCAGTGTGAGCGTGATCTCGGATGCGTCCGACCGGGTCGTCGAATCGATCCCGCTGGGAAATGGCCCGGCCGGGGCGACGGCAGACCCGGCCAAGGGAGAGGTCTTCGTGGCCAACTCGGGTTCGAACAACGTCAGTGTGGTCTCGGAGTCCCAGGATCGAGTCGTCTTCACCCTTGGCGTGGGGGGAGAACCCGCGGGCCTTGCCTACGCCGCCGCGCAGGACGAGGTGTTCGTCACGAACAACGCGTCGGACACTGTCTCCGTCATCTCGGACACTTCCAACGTCGCCATCGTCGACGACCTCGGTCGCCCCGTGACCGTGCCGCTGGATCCCCAGCGGATCGTCGTGCTCGCTCCGAGCATCATGGACATCGTCTACCGGCTGGGACTTCGGTCCGCGGTCGTCGGGATCGGGTGCGACGGGACCGCGCTCGGGGGCATCTACAACGAGTACTCCCCGAACCAGACCGCGCTCTGGAGCCTCTCGAACGCGTCGTGCGTCACGGACTTCCCGGAGCTCAACACCGGCGACATCGCGCTGCTGGGGCCGCAGCTGGTGCTCGCTTCGACCCTGACGAGCGCGCTGGCCGTCCAGCAGCTCACCGAGGTCTACGGTCTGCCGGTCGTGGTGTTCGCCCCCTCGTCGTTGTGGGGGATCGTGGCCGATGTTCGGACCATAGCCGAGATCTTTCCCGAAAGTCTCAGCGCGGCCACCCAGCTCGAGTCCTCGCTCGATGAGGTCCTCGCGAACGCCACCGCGCTGGACACGAAACTGGCCACGGACCACGTGGCCCTGCCCAGCGTCCTCCTCACCTACTACTTCGATCCCGGGGCGTACCTACACCTACGGGCCCGGCAGCTTCGGCGATTCGCTCATCGCGCTCGCGGGCGGGACCAACATCGCGGCGGACGTTCCCCTCGAGTATGCGGGCCTGAACGCGACCGTCGTGCTCCTGGACCAGCCGCAGGTGATCCTGTACGGGACGAGCAACGACAGCTACCTGGTCTCGAACGAGACCCCCTCGGTCTGGCCGACCGCGCCATACTGGTCCCAGCTCACGGGCCAGAAGATGGCCCTCGACATCACGGTGGTGAGCGAAGCGACCCCCTCGATGATCTTCACGCTCCCGCTGCTGATGCACGAACTTCACCCGACCCTGGTACCCTCTCCCTGAGACGGCGCGGTCATGCGCCGCGACGAGCCGATCACCGAGGCCGGCCGCGCGAGCCCCGACCCGGCTCGGTCTCCGGCCACGGTCGTCGGATTTCTCGTCGTCGCGTTGATCGTCCTGGTCGTCCTTTCGACGATCGTCGGCCCGGAATGGCTGCCGTGGCAGGCCACCCTCACGATCCTGCTCCACGAGATCAGCGGGGGCCACCTGGCCGGCATGCCCTGCGGCAACACCTCGTCCACGGAATGCCGCATCTGGATCGAGATCGTCTGGGACGCCCGGTTCCCGGACCTCCTCCTCGCGGTGGCCGCCGGGGCCGCGCTGGGGATCTCGGCGCCGGCCTTCAGGGAGTGTTCCGGAACCCGCTGGCCGACCCGTACCTGCTTGGCCTTTCCGCCGGGGCGGCCCTGGGCGCCTCGTCGGTCTATACGTTCGATCTGGCGCCCGCGGGACGGGCATTCATCCTGCCGATCTTCGCCTTCTTCGGCGGCCTCGTCCCGGGAACGGTCATTTACTTCGCCGCGCGCTCCGGGCGGAACTCGCCCCAGACCCTGCTCCTCACGGGGGTCGCCCTCAACGCGATCGCCGCGGCGGTCCTGGCCACGTTTCTGCTGTACAACCCCGTCTCGAACCTTTCGGTCAATTTCTGGCTCCTCGGGGGCCTCGAGTATGGTACCTGGAGCAACGATGGCCTCGTGATCCCGGTCGTGCTCGTCGCCGGGCTCCTGCTCGTCCTTCGAGCCCAGGAAGTGAACCTCCTCCAGCTCGGGCCGGACGTCGCGCAGAGCCTCGGGAGCGACCCGCGCCGACTGACACGCCAGGTCGTCCTGGTCACGACGGTCGTGACCGCGGCGGCGGTGGCGTTCGCCGGGATCATCGGCTTCGTGGGCCTCGTGGCCCCCCACGTCGTCCGTCGACTCGTGGGGGTAGACTATCGGCGCGTCATTCCGCTGTCCGCGCTCGTTGGGGCCGGCTTCCTCGTGATCGCCTGGGATATCGCGCAGGTCGTGATCCGTTCGGTGGTGATCCCGGTGGGGATCCCTACGGCGTTCTTCGGGGCGATATTCTTCCTCTACCTCCTGTACCGCCGCTCGACGCGCTCTCGCGGCGTAGGTGCGATGTGAGGGGGTCAGCCCTCGCCTTCGACCGGGTGACCGTCCGCTACGGCGACCGGGTGGCGCTCCGAGAGGTTACGATGCGCGCCGACCCCGGCGAGGTCGTCGCCCTGGCCGGGCCCAACGGCTCAGGAAAATCCACGCTGCTCCGGGCCTCCATCGGCCTCGAAAACAGCGTTGCGGGAACCATCGGACTCGGCGGTTCCCTGCTCTCCCGGCTGTCGCTCGGCGCACGTGCGCGCGAGGTCGCCTGGATGCCTCAGGAGGAACCCGCCGGCGACAACCTGCCCGTCACCGAGTACGTCCGCTACGGTCGGTACCCGCACTCGGCCCGGTTCGCTCCCCCGTCCGCGGCCGACGAAGGGGCCGTCCGGGAGGCGCTGCGCCTCTCCGGCGCCGACGAGCTCGGGGACCGGCTCGTCTGGGAGCTGAGCGGGGGCGAGCGGCAGCGGGTGCGGTTCGCGCGGGTCCTCGCCCAGCAGGCTCCGATCGTCCTCCTGGACGAGCCGACGGCCCACCTCGATATCGGCCACCAGCTCGACCTGCTCGAGCGGGTGCGCTCGATTGCGCGCGACCATCGCACCGCCGTCGTGATCGCGCTCCACGACCTGAACCTCGCGGCCCGATTCGCCGACCGCATCGTCGTCCTGCACCGGGGCCGCGTCGCGGCGGACGGCTCCCCTCGCTCGGTCCTCTCCCCGCAGCTGCTGTCCGACGTCTGGGGGATCGCCTCCGAGCTCCGCTACGATGCCGCAAGCCGATTGCCCTACCTGATCCCGCGGGTGGTGAGCGTTCCCTCCGCTCCCGCGGTCGGCGGGGCCCCGAAGCGGATCCGGGTCCACGTGATGGCCGGCGGCGGGTCCGGGACGGAGATCCTCCGTCGCCTGGTCGATGCCGACTACTCCGTCAGCGCGGGAGCGCTCCCCCTCTTCGACTCGGACAGCGCGGTCGCCGAGGAGCTCCGGATCCCCACGGCCGTGGAGGTCCCGTTCGCTCCGATCTCGGAGGAGACGCGAGCCCAGGTTCGTGCGTTCCTGGCGGAGAGCGCCGCGATCGTGGTCGGCGCGTTTCCCGTCGGACCGGCGAACCTTGCCAACCTCGAGGAGCTGGCGGCGGCTGCACGACCCGAGACCGTCCTGCTCCTCGCCCAGCCCGCCTCCGCACCGTGGGACTTCACGGGGGGAAAGGCCGCTGAGGTTCGAACCGAACTCCTGCGCCGGGGGGCGATCGAGTCGCCCAACCTTGACGATCTGTTGTCGAAACTGGCGTCCCGGTCCGGTCGCTGAGAGATCCTGGGTTCCCGCCGCCGTTCGATCCGCTACGACCTCAAGGACGACGGGGTGCCGCCCCGGAGGGAACCCGCGACCCGCTAGAGCAGTCGGGTCACGGTGACGGGGGGCGGGTTCGGAACCTCGAACTCTCCGAGGAAGCGGGGAAGTTCGTCCTCCGTGACGAGCACCACGCTCCCGACGCCCAGCCGCGATGCCTCGACGCACGCCGAGGCGACCCCGAACCGTACCACCGGCGCCCGCGTGGCTCGACCGGCAAGAAGGAGAGCTTCCAGGCCGCGGGCCGCGACGAGGCGGGTCGTGCCCCCGCGGAGCAGACGGGTCGCCCTTCGTCGGGAGGCTTCGACGGTCTCGCTCGCCCGGGGAACGACCCAGACAGCGATCGCTCCCGGCGTGATCGGAACGATCCCCTGGAGCTCCTCGACCTCCACGACCTCGCCCGCGCGAGCCGACGTTCCCGCCCGGCCCCGCGAACCGCTCCTCGCATTGGGCGTCGCCGTGAGGAGGCCGTCGACCAGCTCGAGGCCGACGAGCTGCCCGGGTCGGATCGCCTTCTTCGCGAGGGCCCGCGTCGTGCGGACGATCTTCAGCCGCTCGAGCCGGCGGTCGATCTCCTCGCCCAGCGTGGAGAGGGTTCCCTGGAGGGCTGCCACGCCACGGACGGTGGGGCGATACTGGCGGTCGCGGTACTCGACCAGCCCGCGTCGCGCGAGCTCCCGATAGAGATGCGAGGCGGCCTGCACGGTGAGACCGAGGCGGTCGGCCACGATCTTGAGGCGCGGTACCGTTCTGCGTGATGCACTCGTAGAGGAAGAGCATCTCCGTCGCGGACCCGCTGCGGCGGAGGGTGTCGAGACCGCCTCCGAGGGCCGGTGGGGATCGACGCGGCATCGCCCGGGGGACTCTGGGTCTCCTAAATCCTCGTCGGAGGGGGGTTCCTCAGGCCGGGGCGGCCCCGGCGACGACGCGTGCCCCGGGCGGCGTCGGCCTGACGCCGTATCTCGTGGATCCGGTCGCGGATGCGGGCCGCCTCCTCGAACTCGAGGCGCTCGGACGCGAGCCGCATCTCCTCCTCGAGGTTGGCCAGGAGGAGCGGGAGCCGCTCCTTCCACTTCGCTCCGAGCCCCTCGACCGAGAGGTCGCCCGACGGCGCCGCCTCCTCGGGCCCGAGGATCGAGCGCACTTCCTTGCGGATCGTCTCGGGCACGATCCCGTGCGCGGCGTTGTACTCGATCTGGGCCTGGCGGCGTCGCGACATCTCGGCGATCGCGCGCCGCATCGACCCGGTCACCCGGTCCGCGTAGAGGACGACCTTCCCGGACAGGTTGCGGCTCGCGCGTCCGGCCGTCTGGACGATCGACGTCTCGCTCCGCAGGAACCCCTCCTTGTCCGCGTCGAGCACCGCCACGAAGCTCACTTCCGGCAGGTCGAGGCCCTCCCGGAGGAGGTTGATCCCGACCAGGACGTCAAAGCGCCCGAGGCGGAGATCCCGGAGCACCTCGACGCGCTTCAGCGTCTCCACGTCCGAGTGGAGATAGCGCACCTTGAGGCCCAAGTTCGTGAGGTAGCGGGTGAGTTCCTCGCTCGTCCGCTTCGTGAGCGTGGTCACCAGCGCCCGGTCGCCGCGGGCGATGCATGCCTGGAGCTCCACGACCAGGTCCGCGATGTGGCCCTTCAGCGGGCGAACCTCGACCGGAGGGTCGACCAGGCCGGTCGGTCGGATGATCTGCTCCACGACCCCCTTCGAGACGCGGCGTTCGTACGGCCCCGGGGTCGCCGAGACGAACACCACCTCGGGGACCCGGGCGAGGAACTCGTCGAACTTGAGCGGTCGATTGTCGCGGCAGGAAGGGAGACGCCACCCGAACTCGACCAGGTTGTCCTTGCGGCTCCGGTCCCCCTTGAACATCCCCTGGAGCTGCGGGACCCCGACGTGCGACTCGTCCATGAACACGAGGAAGTCGTCCGGGAAGAAGTCGAGCAGCGTGTAGGGCGGTTCCCCGGGCTTGCGGCCCGAGAAGTAGCGCGCGTAGTTCTCGATCCCGGAGCAGTAGCCGGTCTCGCGGATCATCTCGAGGTCGTAGTTCGACCCGGCCGTTGAGCCGCTGCGCCTCGACGATCTTCTCCTCGGACTTGAGCTCGGCGACGCGCACGTCCCGCTCCTTCTCGATTTCCCCGAGGATACGCTTGAGATGCTCGTCAACCGTGAGAAAGTGGGTCGCGGGGAAGATCGTGAGCTGGTCGAGCTCGCGGCGTTCCTCGTGCGTCACCGGGTCGAGCTCGACGATCGCGCCCACCGTCCTCCCCTCGAGCACGATGCGGTGGACCGCTTCGCCGGCGCCCATCACGTCGATCGTGCCGCCCCGAACGCGGAACCGACCGCGGCGCAGCTCCACGTCGTTGCGGGAGTACTTCATCCGGACCAGCTGCTCGAGGAGGGTCTGCCGGCCGATCTCCTGGCCGACCCGGACGCCCACGACGGAGGCCCGGTAGTCCTCGGGCGAGCCAAGGCCGTAGATGCAGCTCACGGACGCGACGACCAGAACGTCCCGGCGGGTGAGGAGCGCCTGGGTCGCCCGGTGGCGGAGCCGGTCGATCTCCTCGTTGATGGCCGCGTCCTTCTCGATGTAGAGGTCGATCTGCGGGACGTACGCCTCGGGCTGGTAGTAGTCGTAGTAGCTGACGAAGTACTCGACCGCGCTGGTCGGGAACAGGGCCCGGAACTCGCTCACCAGCTGGGCGGCCAGGGTCTTGTTCGGGCTCACGACGAGCGTCGGGCGCTGCAATCGCTGGATGGCGTGCGCCATCGTGAACGTCTTTCCGCTGCCCGTGACCCCGAGGAGCGTCACGAACTTCTCGCCGTGCCGGACCCGGCGCACGATCTCGTCGATCGCGGCCGGCTGGTCGCCCTGCGGGACGAGGTCCGTCGCGAGCTCGAATCGTCCCGCGGCCCGCTCGGGCGGGGACGGCGCCGGGGGCGATTCACGGGGCGGGTTCATCGGAGAACCGGCAGCGGGTCGCGCTTGCCCGGATACCCGCGCGGGTCGAGGGTCACCGCCGAGAAGCCGAGCTCTTTCAACGCGTGCATCACTTCCCCCGCCAGCGGCTCGGTGAGCAGCCGGTCGACCTCGCCCGGGTCGACCTCCACGCGGGCGGCGCCCGACCGGGCCCGGACGCGGACCCTGCGGAACCCTCGCGCCAGGAGTACTCCCTCGGCGGAGTCGATGCGGGCGAGGAGATCCCGGTCGATCGGTTCACCCCGGGACACGCGGGAAGCGAGGCAGGCATCGGACGGCTGGTCCCAGTTCGGGAGACCGCGGGTTCGCGCACTCGCGCGGACGTCCTGCTTCGACCACCCGGCCCACAGGAACGGGTGCGAAAAGCCGGCCTCGTTCACCGCGCGCAGGCCGGGTCGATCGTCCGCGAGGTCGTCGACGTGGATCCCGTCCAGATACTGGGTGGCTCCCCGGCGATCCCCGAACTCCCGCAGGGCCGAGCTTTCTACCGACCGACAGAAGTAGCACCGATCCGCCCCGTTCGCCCGGGTCCTCGGGCCGGTCGAGGGGCTCGGCGGCGAGCAGGACGTGGTCGATCCCGATCGAACGCGCCACCGAGGCCGCGCGGTCGGATTCCCGTGTGGCGAGGGCGGCGTTCGACACCGTGGCGGCGACCGCCCGTTCGCCCAGCGCCTCGTACGCCAGCGAGGCGACCAGGGAGGAATCCACTCCGCCCGACAGGGCGACCAGCGCCGGTCCGCGGGACCGGATCCACTGGACGATCGAGTCCGCGGATTTCCGGGGCAGTCGCGGGCGAGGTTTCCATGTACACGTGTCGGACCATCGGGGGCACCACCATACCGTTTTCCCTGAGCCCCCGCGCAACCCCCATAGCGGGGAACCGTTTCGCCCGGGCGATGCAGGTCGTGCGCGAGGGCGAACGCTACGTGCTCCGGCTGGACGACGGCCAGGACCTTTTCGAGGCGATCTCGAGCTTCGCCCAGTGGGAGCGCCTTCGGGCCGCGGCGGTGGTCTTCGGGATCGGCATGTTCCGCAAGGCGACCCTCGGCTACTGGGACGGGACGGCGTACCAGCCGCACGAGATCTCCGCGCCGCACGAGGTGGTCGCCTTGCACGGCACGATCGCCTACGCGGACGGGGCTCCTTCGGTCCACCTCCACAGCGCGCTCGGCCGGCCCCGACCACCGGTTGGTCGGAGGGCACCTGATCCGCGCCACCGTCGGGATCCTCCAGGAGGTTGTGGTCGACACGTTCCCGGGCCGTACCTTCGGGCGCCCGATGGCCGAGAGCTTCGGGCTGCGGATGCTCGACCTCGAGCCCGGGAAGAGCGCCTAGAGGCCCGTCAGTCCTTTCCGCTCGCCCGGGGTCCCGCGGGGACCCATGGCCGCGGACGAGCCGTTGGCAATTCCCGGGATCGATCCCCGTCTCGTCGCCGCCGTCGGGCGGCGCGGGTTCCGCGACCTGACCGAGATCCAGAGGCTGGCCCTCCCCGTCCTCGAGACGAACGCCGACGCGTTGCTGATCTCGCCCACGGGCACGGGGAAGACCGAAGCGGCGCTCCTTCCGCTTCTGTCCCGACGCCTGGCCGAGCCGAGCGCTCCGATCTCGATCCTCTACGTCACGCCCCTGCGCGCGCTGAACCGGGACCTCGAGCATCGACTCGTGGCCCTGGTCGAGGAGGTCGGGCTCAAGGCCGCCGTGCGCCACGGGGACACGAGCTCGTCCGCGCGCCTCGCCCAGTCGCGTAAGCCCCCCGACCTCTTGCTCACTACGCCCGAGACGCTCCAGATCCTGCTCGTGGGGAAGCTGCTCCGGCGGGCGATCGCCAACGTGCGGACGGTCGTCGTGGACGAGGTGCACGAGCTCGTCGGCTCCGACCGGGGGGCCCAGCTCGGGATCACCCTCGAGCGGCTGGACGCGCTCGCCGGTCGATCGATCCGACGGATCGGCCTCTCGGCCACCATCGGCAACCCCGACCAGGTCGCGCGTTTCCTCGCGCCGGCGCCGCGCTCGGTCGAGGTCCGCGCCGCCTCGGCACGACGTACGCTCGAGCTGGTCGCCCAGGAGGCCGCCGAACCCCCGACCGCGCTCGACCCCGAGCTGATCGTCGAGCTGAAGGCCGACCCACCGCTCCTGCGCGGCGTTCGTGCGGTCGAGGCGGAGATCCGGGCTCATCGCACCACGCTCGTCTTCGTCAACACCCGTCCGACCGCGGAAGGACTCGCGGCGCGGCTCCAGCGGCTCGCCCCCGACCTCGCGGTCGCCGTCCATCACGGGTCGCTCTCGCGCGAGGTCCGCGAGGAGGCCGAGCGCGCTTTCCGAGAAGGGACCCTGCGGGGCCTGGTCGCCGACCTCGTCGCTCGAGCTGGGGATCGACATCGGGGCGGTCGATCACGTCGTTCAGTTCGGCTCGCCCCACCAGGTCGTCCGCCTCGTGCAGCGCGTCGGGCGATCCGGTCATCGGCTCGACCGGACCATCCACGGCATGGTGCTCGCCCTGGACGACGACGACCTCGAGGAGGCGGCGGTGCTCGCACGGCGGGCCACCGAGGGCCAGGTCGAGCCGCTCACCTGGCGGACGCGGAACCGGCTCGCCGCGGCCCAGCAGATCGTCGCCGAGCTCCGCGCCGAGGGATCCGCGGACCGGGATGCCATCATCGCGCGGCTCCGGCGGGCCGCCTGCGTATCGGAGCTCGAGGACACCGAGTGGGCCGCCCTGGTCGACTACCTCATCGCGCTGCACCTGGCACGGGAATCGGACCGTCGTCTCGGCCCCGGCCGCGGGACGCTCCAGCGGTTCTATGCGTCGCTCTCCTTGATCCCGGACGAGCGGACTTACCGCCTCCGAGACATCGCCACGCGACGGCTGATCGGCACGCTGGACGAGCGGTTCGTGCTGACGCAGATACTCGCGCAGCCCGAGGAGATCTTCCTCCTCCACGGACGAACGTGGAAGGTCGTGGAGCACCGGGAGGGCGAGCTGCTGGTCGAAGGGGTCCAGGAGCTTGGCCAGGAACCCCGCTGGGTCGGGGAGGACATCCCCGTCCCCTTCGACGTCGCCCAGGAGATCGGGGAGAGCCGGCGCACGGGGTCCTTCGACCCGTACCCGATCTCACCGGTGGACCGGCAACGTCTCGAGCGGCGCCGGTCGGAGGCGATCGCCACGGGGTCGCTCGCGACCGATCGGCGGGTCACGATCTCGGCGCGCGCCCGGCTGGTCGTCTTCGGGGCCTGCTTCGGGACCCGGACCAACGAAACCCTCGCGCTGGCCGTGGCCGGCGTTCTGACCTCGCGGCTCGGAGCCCGGGTCGAGCTCGCGTCGGTGGAGCCGACGTGGTTCGTGCTCGAGCTCCCCATCGCACTGGACGACCCCGCGCTCGTGGATGCGTTCCGCCTCGAGCCGGCGGACCTGCGGCCGCTCGTCGAACGGCTCGTCCCGTCCGGGTTCGACTACCGGTGGGTCTTCCTGAACGTCGCGCGCAAGCTCGGGGTCCTGCCGACGTCCTCGGACCCGCGCGACCTGCGCACTCTCGACCCGCTCCTCCAGGCGTCGCAGACCTCGCCCCTGGGCGAAGAGGCCCTCGAGAAGACCCTCCACGACCGGTACGACATCGACCACGCCGTGGAGGTCCTGCGTCGCGTCCGCTCCGGCGCGATCGAGGTCGTCGCGAGCGCGCCGTCGGCGCTGACCGACGGCCCCCTCGAGCGCCTGCGCTGGCGGGCGGTCCCGGACGTTCCGCCCCCGACCCTCCTGAAGGCGATCCGGGAGCGGCTGGAGAACGAAGCGCTCACGCTCGTCTGCCTGCGGTGCGGCTTCGTTCGGACCACGACGGCGCGTTCGCTACCGGGCGGAAGGCGGGAGCCGCTGCCTCCTCTGCCACGGCGCCCTGTCGGCCGTTCTCTCACCGCGGCGCGAGGGCGACATCGAGCGGTTGTCCCGCTACGCGAAGAAGCGCCGACGCGCGCAACACGAGTCCCCCCGACCGGGCGCGCACGGCGTGAGCGACCGCTCGGCACGGACACGGAAGCACTCGTCCGATCGGGCTACACCTCCGCGGAACTTTTGGCCCATCACGGCGAGAGGGCCCTGCTCGCGTTGGCGGCGCGCGGGGTCGGCCCGGAAACCGCTCGGCGACTGCTCGCCCGGCTCTATCGGAACGACGACGCGTTCTTCACGGAAATCCTGAGGGCCGAGCGAGCCTACGCCCGTACCCGGGCGTTCTGGGATTAACGGGCGCCGACGAGCTCCCGGGCGACCCGTTCCACGACAGATCGTGGAGCGTCCGTGCGGACTCCCTCCGGGCGCGCGTGGGTTCGCGCGGCGCGATGGCCGAGCGCGACGAGCGCCGCGGCCAGGGTGTCCGGCGAGGGGGGTCGAGGCAGACGGAGCACGGCGGCGATCCGGTTCGGTTCGTAGTAGAACACGCCGCCGATCGAGGCTTCCCCCGCCAAGCGGGCGATGAACGGGCCGACCTCGCGCGGGTGGGCGGCCCGCCGGGGACCGAGAGCCGGCCGACGAGACCGGGTTCCAGGAGGGGCCCGAGCCACATCGGCCCGTACGGGCCGTTCTTGCCGATGTCGGGGCCCGACCACGATAACGGATCGATCGTCGCGACGGGATCCGGCGGCGCCGCTCCGGGGTCACTTCCACGTACGCTCGGACGTAGTGCTCGCGGACATAGGAGAGCAACGGCCGAACGCCGCGGCCCTTGGATCGTGCCGTCCGCGCCACGAACATGAGCAGGATCCGGAGACCGGACTCCGGTCCGAGGCGACCCCGAACCGGTGTGGCGGCGTAGCGACGGACCGTGGCGGACGGCTGCGCCCCCGCGAGGACCATCATGTCGGTCGCGGTGACGGCCAGAACCCCGCCCGGCGCGATCGCGTCGAGCGCCGAAGCGAGGAACGGTGCGGGCGAGCCGTACGGGTCGATGTCGACGTAATCGAACGGCGCCCCGGCCGGGACGACCCGACCGTCCGCGTGGATCGCGATCGCTCCGGGGTGGTCCTCGGTGTTCCGGACGAGGACCGCGAAAGCGCTCGTCGTTCGCCTCCGTCAGCGCGAACGAGCCGAACGCGCCGGACTCGCCGAGCAGGCGCAGCCCGCGGACTCCGGTCGCCGCGGTGACCTCCCAGCCGGTCAGATCGTGACGTTCCGCCGCGTTCCACGCACGGACGAACGCGACCGCCAGGTCGCGGTCCGCCGCCATCGCGGGGTTGTAGAACACGGGGGCTCGCGGCCTCGGACCGTGGCCGGCGGGGACCGCGGGCCCGAGGAACGGGGTTCCCCCCTCGACCGTCGGGGTTAGTGCGATTGCCCCGTGATCAGGTGGACGATCTTGAACGCGAGGAGATTCTTGTTGACCGGCGTCACCTCGAGGAGTCGTAGCTCGTCCCTCCGTCGGATGTCCTGGAGCAGCGGATTGCGGGACTTCTTGTGGAGGGTCATCACGATCGATTTGCTCGTGTCGAGCGTATCGATGACGCTCTTCGTGAACGCCTCGCTCTCGACCTCCATCTTGCCGACCTCGTCGATCACGATCACGTCCGCCGACTCCCGTGCCTCGGCGAGAGCGCGGGTCCCCAGTCCCTCGAGCGCCTCGAGGTTCACCCCGTAGCGCCCCGAGCGGACCCGGGACTTGAGCGACTCCTGGGCGAAGACCTCGTGCTCCTTCGTGAGCCAGTTCGTGATCCGGAAGCCGACCCGTCGCTGCTTGACGACGATCGGTTCCGTCACCATCCCGCCGACCTTCACGCCCTCCTCCTCGAGGAGCTCGATAATCCGCAGGAGGGTCTGGGTCTTTCCCGAACCCGGCAGCCCGGTGATTCCTATCTTGACCGGTGGAGAAAGACGACGCGGCATGCGGGGTACAGCGGTGAGCACGACTCAATAGGCCCCCAGTCAATAAGAATCCATCTCCCTCGCATGAACCCGGATCCCCGCGTTGCACGTTCGCACGGCACCGCCCTCCCGACGGCGGTCTACCCCGAACGAGAGGACACGTTCCTTCTCCTGCCGTTCGCGCGCGTGGGCCCGGAGCGCTCCCTCCTCGACATCGGCACCGGCAACGGCCGACTCGCGCTCGAAGCGGCACGTCGCGGAGCCCGAACGGTCGCGACCGACCTCAATCCCGATGCGCTGCGGCACCTGCGCGAGGCGGCCCGGGCCGACGGCGTAACGATCGACCTCGTCCGGACGGACCTCGGCCGCGGCCTCGGCCGGTTCGACCGCGTGCTGGCCAACCCTCCGTACCTTCCGATGCGCCCTCCCGATCGGGACCCCGACCGGTGGCAGAACCTCGCGCTCGACGGCGGGCCGGACGGATGCCGCGTGACGGCCCGGATCGTCCGGTCGCTTCCGGGGCATCTCGCCCCCGGCGGGCATGCGTTCGTCCTGGGTTCCTCCGTGCAGTCCCTCTCCGCGCTCGAGGCGATCCGCGCGGCCTGGGTCGCCCGGGGCGGGTCGATCGCCGAAGTGGCCGAACGCGCCCTGGAAGGGGAACGCCTGTTCGTTTGGGACCTCTCGATGGCCGCGGTCCGGAGCTAGGGATCTCCTAAGCCGAACGCTTGGCGTGGCGTACGACCGCTTCCAGGAACCGGTGGCCGTCGCCGTATCCTTCCGCCTTGCCCGACCGCGTCCAGTCGGGGGCCTGGTCCCGGAAGAACGAACGCTCGGGATGGGGCATCAGCCCGAACACCGTTCCTTCGGGGTTCGTGAGGCCGGCGATGTCCCCCTCGGACCCGTTCGGGTTCCACGGATAGGACGGCGTGCCGCCGTCGGGGGCGACCCATCGGAACAACACCTGACCCGCGGCCTCCAGCTCCGCCCGGCGAGCCGCCGCATCGCCCCCGAGGACGAGCTTCCCTTCGCCGTGGGCGGACGGCATGAGGAATCGGGTCCCACGCTCCACGCCGCGCAGTGGCGGAAATCGTCCCCCTTCCCACGAAACGAAGGTCGGTCGGCACTCGAAGTGGCCGGAGTCGTTGGTAATGAGGGCCGCCTCCGGGGGGCCGAGCCGCTGACCGGGGCGCCCGGGCAGGAGCCCGAGCTCGATCGCGACCTGAAACCCGTTGCAGAGACCGCCGACCATCCGACCGGATCGGACGAACTCCTCGAGTTGGCTTCCGATGGCGGCCCGGATCCGCGCGGCCATGATCGCGCCCGCGCGCACGTAATCGCCCCCCGAGAACCCGCCGGGAAGGAAGAGGATCCTGTAATCCTCGAGGCGCCGACGGTCGACCGCCGCGACATCCCGCCCCTCGAACTGCTTCAGGCCGACGATCTCGGGACGCACGCCCAACGAGGCGAGCGCGACGAACAGCTCCTGGTCGCAGTTCGTTCCCTCGATGGAAAGGATCGCGACCTTGGTCGGGCGACGGACCACGGCCGTCCGAGTGTTACGGAACCTTAACCGTTCCGGCGGGGAGGGCCGCCGCCGACTCTCCGAGCGGCGGGTCCAGAACGTGGGCCACGATCGTGGCGCCGGCCTTCACGACACCTCGACCGGCAGGGAGCAGGGCGAAGGCAGTCGCCTCCGTCAGGCTCGTGACGACGGAAGATCCCCGGAACGTCGAGTACGCCTTCCCCTGCCGGAAGGCGAGCGGGACGACGGTCGACATCCGGGGCGACAGTTCGACCACGTCGCCGCCCAGTTTCGCTCGGACGTCCGTCCATCCGGGGCCGCCCAGGTGGGCGAGGCGACGGAGCACGGGCAAGATCAGCCAGTACATGTTCGATAGGCAGGACGTGGGGTGTCCGGGCAAACCGACCACGAGCTTGCCGTAGCACGCCGCCGCCAGGGTCGGCTTCCCCGGGCGCACCGCGACCCCGTGAAACAGCAGCCGCCCCATCCGGGGGAGGATCCGGGGGAGATGGTCCCGCTCCCCGACCGAGCTGCCGCCGGTCGCGAGAACGAGGTCGGCCGTGCGAAGGGCGCTTCGTAGGGTCGCCTCGATGCGGACCGGATCGTCGGGGGAGGGCGGGTACGCCCGGGGGATCCCGCCCGCGGCCGTGACGACGGCGGCGAGCGTGGTGTTGTTGCTCTCGAATATTCCCCCCGGTCGGAGCCGGCCGCCCGGGGCGGTCAGCTCGTTCCCGTTCGGAACGATCGCGACGATCGGCCGGGCATACACGCGGGCGGCCGGGAAACCGCACGCGGCCAGCGTGCCGAGCGGGCCCGGCGTCAGGCGCTCCCCGGCACGGACGAGCCGCTCCCCTCGGTGGAAGTCGTCCCCTACGGGAGAGATCCGGTCGCCGAGCGGCACCGGTCGGGTGACTCGGATCGATGTCGCCCCGCGCGCGACCTCTTCGAAGATGACGACCGAGTCCGCGCCGGCGGGCACCGCCGCGCCGGTGGCGATCGCCACCGTCTCGCCCGAACGGACGCGACGACCGTATCGTCCCTCGGCGAACACGTCCCCGACGATCCGCAGCCGCACCGGGTTCGCCGGGCTCGCACGGCGGGTGTCCACCGCCCTGAGCGTGTACCCGTCCCAGGTCGCCCGTCGGAAGCTCGGAACGTCCCGCGAGGAGCGCACCGTGGCGGCCGACACCCGTCCGAACGCCGATCCGAGCGGAACGTTCTCGGTCCGGGAGACCGGCCTCGCGGCGAACAGAAGCCGACGACGGGCGGTCTCGGCCGGAATCAGATGCCCGAACGCGTGGAGCTCCATCGGTCGTCCTTCTACGGGCCCCGCTCGATCCGCCGGGCGGCCGCGCGCGTGCCGGCCTCGAGGCACCCACGCAGCGGCGTTCCGTGGAACCACCCGCAGTAGAATCCTCCCCGGAATGCATCGCCGCCGCCGACCAAGGATCGCACCGTGCGAGCCCGGTGGGCGGGAACGTGAACGGTGCCGGCACGGGTGAACGCCGTAGCCCCCCCGGTCCCCTCCGTTCGAACGATCATCGGAACCCGCTCCAGGAGCCGCGGGATGCCTCCGCCCCCGACGAGCCGGACCGCTCGCACAATCTCCGCTCGGTTCCCGAACAGGACCTCGGCGGACTTCAGGAGGCGCCGGAATCGGGCGGGGTCCCATCGATAGAAGATCTCCTGGGCCGGGTCCACGGCGATCCGAAGGCCGTTCGCGGCGGAACGAGCGCTCAGCGCGAGCGCGAACTCCGGGTCCCCCGTGGCGATGTGGAGCCACGGGTATTCTCGAATCCAGGGGCCCGGAAGCTTTGCCCCACGAGCATTCCCCATCGGCCCCTGGTCGATCAGGGTGCGCTGGTGACTCCGAGCGTCCTCCACGATGTAGCAGGTCGGCGTGAGCTGCCCGGCCACCGTCTCGAGTCCCCGAAGGTCGATCTTCTCGCGGACCAAAGTCCGGCGGAACGACTCGGGAAAATCCGACCCGACGCGCGCGACCACGCCCGTGGCTACCCCGAGTCGGGTCGCGACGCGGGCGAGGTTCGTGGCCGTGCCTCCCAGAACGACCGACTGGGCAACCACGGGTACCGTGCGGTCCGTGCCCGGGAAGTCGGCGACCCGGAGGAACCGGTCCACGTTCACATGCCCCGAGACGAGGAGATCGCGCGGCCGCTCCTCCGCCGGCTCGAACATCGGGACCGCTCCGGCGGGAACCGCCCGGTCGGATATCGGTTCGGTCCTCGTCCCCGCTCGGTCTTATGGCCCGAGGCGCCTCCCGCGCCGACTGTCGATGCTGGTCGAAGGCGCGATCCTCGACGCGGAAGGCCCGCGGCGGGCCTACGTGCTGTTCCGTCGGGGGCGCATCGTCGAAGTCGGGACTCCGGGGACCGACTCGACGCGGGGCCGCGTCCCCAAGGTCCGCGGGATCGTCGTGCCCTCGCCCGTGAATTCCCACATCCACCTGGGAGACGCGGTCTCGGTCCGCGAGCCGCCGGCGGGCCCGGTGGCCCGCATCGTCGCCCACCGGGACGGTTACAAGTTCCGCCTGCTGAGGGAAAGCACCGCTGCACAGAAACGCGCGGCCATGCGCGCCGCCCTGCGCCGGATGGCTCGCGAAGGGATCGTGGCCGCGATCGACTTTCGCGAGGAAGGGCGTCCCGGCGTGGAACTGCTGCGGGAAGCGAGCCAGGGAACCGGAGTTCGCGTGGTCGCGCTCGGCCGGCCCCTCGCCCGGCCCATCGATCGTGACGAGCTCGCCTCCGTCCTCCACGTCGCGGACGGGATCGGGCTCTCCAGCGCGCGGGACGAGACCGAACGGACGCTCGCGGCCGTATCCAAAGCCTGCCGCGCGAGCGGCAAGCGGTTCGCGCTCCACGCGAGCGAAGCCGTCCGGGAACTCCCGGACGATTACCTCTCCCCGCGTCCCGATCTCCTCGTCCATCTCGCCAAGGCGACCCCGGACGACCTGTCCGCGGTCCGGGACGCCCGAGTCCCGGTCGCGGTCTGCCCGCGGTCGAACGCGCTGTTCGGCCGGCAGCCCGACCTGCGGACGATGGAACGCCTGGGCCTCTCCGTCCTCCTCGGAACGGACAACGCGATGTTCCAGGCGCCGTCCATCTGGCACGAGCTGGAGTTCGCCTACGCCGCGACCCGTCTCCGCGGTCGGCCGGTCTCGCCGGAGTTCCTGGCCCGCGCGGCGCTGGTCGATCCCTGGAAATGGATCGGCGAGCCCGGTGCGGCCGAGATCGCCCCGGGTACCCCCGCGCGCCCGCTCGTTTTGCGGCTGCCGCCCGAGGACCCCGCCTACCAGGTCGTGACGCGTATGACCGAACACCTTATCGCTCGCTTCGGACCCGAGCGAGCGACCGGACCACGATGAAGATCGACGAGCTGTACGCTCTCCTCCGGCGTCGCGGGGTGCTCTGGCCCTCCGCGGAGATCTACGGTGGGGCGCAGGGTCTCTACGACTACGGGCCGCTCGGGGCTGCCCTGAAGCGACGCCTCGAGGACGCTTGGGCCGCCTGGTTCCTCGGACTCTCCCGCGACTACTATCTCATCCAACCGTCCGAGATCGTCCCCGAGGCGGTCGTTCGGGCGTCGGGCCACCTCGAGAACTTCACCGACCCCGAGGTCACCTGCGAATCGTGCCACGCGTCGGTCCGCGCCGAGACCCTGCTCGAGAAGGAACGGCCCCAGGGCGTGGACGGCCTGACCCCCGCGCAGATCGGCGAGATCCTCCGCGTCCACAAGGTGCGGTGCCCCACCTGCGGCTCGAACGCCCTGGGGGTCCCGCGCCCGTTCAACCTCATGTTCTCCATCCCGTGGGGGGCCGGGCAGCGAGGAGCGGGCCTACCTGCTCCCCGAGACGGCCCAGGCGAGCTACCTCGCGTTCGCGCGCATGTGGGACGTCGGGCGGAAGGCACTCCCGCTCGGAGTAGCGGTGGTCGGCAAGGCATACCGCAACGAGATCGCTCCCCGGCAGGTCCTCTTCCGAATGCGGGCGTTCACGCAGGCCGAGCTGCAGATCTTCTTCGACCCGAACGACTTCGCCGTTCGCTTCGACACCGTACGCGACGAGAAGGTACGGGTCCTCCGTGCCGCCCGTCGGGAGGCGGGTCACGAGGAGGTCGAGGTGCTCTCGCCGTCCGACCTCGTCGCGTCGGGCCTTCCCGAGTTCTACGTCTACCATCTCGTCCACCAGCTGCGCTTCCTCCGCGACGTCCTCGGCTATCCGGCCGACCGGATCCGATACTTCGAGAAGTCCGAGAAGGAGCGCGCGTTCTACAACCGGATCCAGTTCGACGCGGAGGTCTCGCTCGAGAGCCTCGGGGGCTACAAGGAGGTCGGCGCGATCCACTACCGCGGCGACTACGACCTATCCCGCCACGGGGCCGGCTCCGGCAAGGACTTCACGGTCACACGGAAGGACGGGGTCAAGGTCCTTCCGCACGTGCTGGAGCTCACGTTCGGCATCGACCGCAACCTCTGGGCGCTCGCGGATGTTCACCTCGTCCACGAAGGCGAGCGGACCGTCTGGCGGCTGCCGCCGTACCTCGCGCCGGTTCCGCTGGGGGTGTTTCCGCTGATCGCCAAGGAGCACGGCGACGTCGCGCTCCGGCTGGCCGACGAGATGGCGGTGGCGGGCGTGCCCGGGCAGTACCGACGAAGCGAGCTCGATCGGCAAGCGGTACGCCCGGATGGACGAGGCGGGCACGCCGTACTGCGTAACGGTCGACGGCGACACGCTGGGCGAAGGACCCGCGCACGGCACGGTCACGCTCCGACTTCGGGATTCCAAGGCGCAGGAGCGGGTGGCGCCCGCCGACCTCGCCGGAAAGATCGCGCCGACGCTACGCCCGCCGAGGCCAGAACGGCACGAGCCCCGGACGCCCTGAACTGGTACGACAACGTCTATATCTCGCGCGCCCCGTACGCGACCAGTGATGTCGGCCGGAGGCGTTCCGTCGAAGGATCCTCAGGCGCCGGCGACCCCGATCGCAGCGCGGCAGTCACGCTGGCGCGGCGAGCAGTACGCGGACATCACGAAGCTCCGGGAGCACGCCGCGCGGCAGGACCAGGCGGCGACGCGCGCCCAGCAGCGGGTCTCCCGGCTCAACACCAAGATCGAGAAGCTGCGCCACCAGGCCACGCTCCTGCGCGAGAAGGCCCAACGGACGCTCGCCGAGATCCCCGAGCTCGAGCAGAAGATCAAGCAGCACCAGCGGGACATCGAGGCGAACACGAGCAAGCACGGCGGGGGCCCGCTCACCTCGGACGTGACGAGCCTGCACTACAACGTCCGAAAGCTCCAGCAGAAGGTCGTCGACCGGCAGCACAAGGCGCGCCAACTCGAGCTCAAGGCGGCGATGCGGACCCAGAAGACCTCCGAGCTGAAGGTACGGGTCGACCGGTTCAACGAGGCCGCGCGCGTGGCCGAGCAGGAGGCAGTCCAGCTGCGGCAGCGCGCGGACCGGCTCCAGCTCGTCTCCGAACAGGACGCTCCGGCCGCGCCCGGGCCGGGGACGGCGGCGAACCCGACCGACGGACCCGCGCGCGCTCCATGAAGCTCAGTCGTCACCGTCGGGATGCCCGGCTCGGGCAAGGACGAGCTCGTCACGGTGGCCCAGTCGATGGGCCTTGCGACGCTCAAGATGGGCGACCTGGTCCGGGACGAGACCCGCCGGCGGGGCCTTCCTCTCTCCGTCGGCAACGTGGCGCGGATCGCGTCCGAGGAGCGCGAGAAGCACGGCGCCGGCGTCTGGGCCCAACGCTCCCTCCCGAAGCTCACCGAGACCCGGATGCTCGTGGACGGGTGCCGCTCGGACACCGAGGTCACGGTCTACCGGCACCACTTCGGCGATCTGTTCGTCCTCGGGATCTACGCCTCGCCCGAAACACGGTACGAGCGGATGCGAAGCCGCAGCCGCTCCGACGACGGGGGGAACCTGCAGGAGTTCTTCGAGCGCGACCACCGCGAGCTCAAGTGGGGGATCGGGAACGCCTTCACGCTCGCCGACGGGATGCTCGTGAACGAGGGACCGCTCGACATCTTCCGCCGGAACGCGCGCACCGAGCTCGAGCGGATCCTCGCGAAGGACGAGTAGGGCGCTACGGCCGGGTTCGGCCGCCGGGGCCCGATCCCCGCAGGAGCGAACGGACCCCGTCGAACCGCTCCCGCTCCACCACCACGGCGACACGTCCCCGGCCCTTGGTGAGCCGGGCGACCTCGCGCGCCAGATGCGCGTCCCGCGCCTCGGCGAGCCGGCGCGAGCCGCGGCCCTTTCCTACCGTGCGGTCCCACTGGACCGCGAAGACGTCGGCCGAGGACGGCGTCGGCGGAGAGCGGGAGAGGCGCCGCTCCCGAACGGTCCGGCGAACGAGCTCCACGTAGCCGATGTGCTCGCTGAACAGCTCCGCCGACTGCTCTTCGCTGGGGTCGAGGGGGGCGACCGGGATCTGACGGGCGCGGCCCCAACGCAGCGTCTCGACGTTCGAGGGGTTGGGCACCTGCACTTCGCCGAACCGGGAGAGGCCGCGCACCTCGTTCACCTCGTTGGTGGTGAGGGGCACGAGCGGCTCGGCGTCCGGGAGGACGAAGTACTCGACCAGGGCTTGGAGCTCCTCCGGCGAGACGCCGAGGCCGACCACCTCCGGCGCGAAGGCGTCCAAGGCGGGCCCGATGTCGAGCGCTTCCGACAGCAGCCCACGGACCGAGGCGACGAGGAGGATGTCCGCGCCCACGGAGATCCTCTCCTGGTTCACGGGCCCTCGCGCTCCGTAAGGTCGTCCAGAAGCTCTTCCGGTCCGCGGAGGCGACGGAGCTCGGTCACGTTGAGGATCGGGAGACCGCTGATCGAAGGACGATGGACCGTTTCGCGGACGATGAACATCGCGTGACCCTCCGCCACGCGGGCGATCCCCTGCAGCACCTCGGCGCGATGGGCGGCGGTCCGGAGGCTCCCGACCCCCGTCAAGAGGATCTCGCGGGCGCGCGCTACCGCGTCGAACGGGGCACGTATCGTGACCGTCACCTCGAGGCCCATCCCGTCGAGCTGGTCGAACACGCCGTCGCGCAGGGCGTCACCGGTCGGCACCGGGGGGATTCGCGACCCCGCTTTGCCTCCTCCTTCTTCGACTCCTCCGCCGGGGTTCGGGAGGCGGACTTCGGCGCGGGGCCGAACAGATTGATGGGCAGGACGATCGGCGCGTCCAGGTACGCCTCGATGCGCTGGACGACGCTCGCCTCGGCGCCCTGCCCTTCCTCGTAGAGCTGGATCGCGCGGCGCGAGACACCGCCCACGGCGGCAAGGCTTCCCAGGGAGAGACCGCGCGCGAGCCGAAGGAACCTCAGCCGCTCGCCGTCGATCCGGGCGAAGATGCCGCCCGGGCTTGCGTAGAGGAACGGCGGGAACGCCTTCTCGAGGTACTCTTGGAGGGTGGCCTCGCTCACGATAGGCACGCCGTAGCGCGTGTAGACGACCCCGCGTTCCAGGTCCGAGGCGCCGGAGCGCTCGCCGACCAGGAGGACGATCGCGGGGAACACCCGGCCGAGCTCCAGCAGCCGCCCCGCTTCCTCGGGGTCGAGGGCGTCGATGTTCTTCAGTATCTTGAGGAGCAGGAGGGTGGCGTCGCGTCGCGCCGCCAGGTCAAAGCTCGAGGGCCGAACGCCGCTCGTGCCCGTGACGTAGAACCCGGAGCGCTGCAGGAGATCCCGCAGCCTCTCGATCCGACGGTCCCTAGGACGACTCACCGGCGGCCCCCAGTTTGATTTAGCAACGCTTCTATATAAATGGCGATGGTCCCGTCTCTCGGGGAGCGAGCCTCCCGCACCGTCGAGAACTGTCTTGGGTTCGCGTCGCTCCGGAGGCGCGGTGACGGTCTCTCTCCGACCGGTTCCGGACGCGCCGGCGCTCCTCCTCGACCCCGGGGAGCGAGGACGGTCGACCTCGTTGATCGTCGCCGACATCCACCTCGGCCTGGGGGGAACGCCGCGTCACCGGGGGGTCCCCCCGAAGGTTCCGCGGAGCGGATGGCCACCGAACTCGGCGACCTCGCGAAGGAGCTGGGGGCCCGTCGACTGGTGATCGCGGGCGACGTGAAACATCCGATCGTCGGCACGCCCCCACCGCTCCGCCCGGTCGTCTTCGGATTCTTTTCGTCGCTCCTGGCGCGCGGCGTCCGAGTCGAGCTCGTGCTGGGCAACCACGACGTCGGGTTGGTGCCCTACCTGCCGAGGGAGGTGCGCGTCCACTCGGCGGAGGGTGCCGTCCGCGACAGCGTGGGGATATTCCACGGGCACTGCTGGCCGGAAAGGAGGGTGCTCCGGGCGCCGATGCTCGTGACCGGCCACCTGCATCCCGGGTTCCGCTTCGCCCCGACGCCCGACCAACCGAGCGGCAAGCGCCGCTGCTGGGTGCGCGTCCAGTTCGCGCCGGGTGCCCTCGATCTGTCCCGCGAGGGCGGAGAGCCGGCCGCGCGACGCGCCGCCCCACGAGCTGATCGTTCTCCCGGCGTTCAATCCCCTGGCCGGGACCGAGTCCCTCAACCGGGAACGCCCCCGTCGGGGCCGGTCGTTCCTGTTCCAGCGGTTCCTGGCCCGCGGCGATGCGCGGGCGTACCTGCTCGACGGGACGGACGTCGGGCGGCTCGTTACGGACCGGCCGCCCGACGGTTCGAGCCCAGCCGCGTCGCGAGCTCGGCCGGGTCCGTGACCGGCGGGTCGCACGTCCTCCCGAAACAGACCAGCGCGCGCGGCGAAGCGCCCGGCGAGCCGGCCTCTCCCGGGAATGAGAACGGCGGCGGCGGGCGGCCGAGGAATACCGAGAGTCGCGGTCGGCTCGAGTGACGGGCGATGCGGGCGAGAGCGTCCGCATCCGGCCCGCGGCCCTCGACGACGACGCTCGCGGGTTCCATCGAAAGGAGTCCCGCGGCAAGCGCCGAACCGGCGGCGAACAGCCCGGCGCCCCCGACTGCGGACCGCGATCGGGCCGAGCAGCGCGCGGGCCTTCTCGGCCCACCGCTCGTCGTGCAGAAGCTCGGACGCGCGCACGAACGCCAGCGCCGCGGCGGCGTTGGCGGAGAGATGAGGGCTGTCCTCGAGGGGATACGATGGTTCGGCCACCCCTCCGACCGCCGCTCCGTCGTACAGCCGGGGCGCCATGTCGCGCAGCACGCCGTCCTCGCCGCGGTACTCCGCGTCGACCAGCTCGAGCAGCCGTACCGCGGATTCGACGTACCGCGGCTCGGCGGCCGCTTCCGCGATCTCGAGGAGGCCTCGCGCGAACTCGACCTGGTCTTCGAGGAGGCCGTAACCGGAGGCCGCCTGGCGGTCGAGGCGGTGCGCGATGCCGCGCTCGGGGTCGAACGCGCGGTCCAGCCAACGGTCCGCGGCGCGCTTCGCCTCCGTCAGCGCGGGGACCTCGTCCAACGCGGCGCCGGCCCGCGCGAACGCTCCGATGAACCGCCCGTTGATGCTGGCGTAGAGGGCGGAGTCGACCGTGGGGGTCGGCCGTTGGGCGCGTACCTTCCGCAGGGTCGCGAGCGCGCCCCGTAGCGACCTCGTCCGGGGTCCTGCGCAGGGAAAGTCCCTCCGCCGCCTCGGCCGCCGGAAGAAGGCGGAACAGGACGTTGCGCTCGGGGTCGTGGTGCATCCGGCCCTCGGTGCCGACGCCGAACACCCGTGCGACGAGTCGGTACTCGTCGGCGTCGAGAGCGCTCTTCAGCTCGGGCTTCGTCCACGTGAAGTAGCCCCCGTCGTCCCCCGGAGCGTTGTCCGCGTCCTGGCTCGCCCCCCAGCCTCCTTCCGGATCGGCCAGGACCTCCCGAATCCAACCGAGGGTGCCACGAACGACCTCCTCGAACCGCGGCTCGTCGAACCGCCCGAGGCCCTGGACGTACGCGCGGAGCAGCTCCGCGTTGTCGACCCCCATCTTCTCGAAGTGCGGGATGTGCCAACCCTCGTCCACGGAGTACCCGGTGGAACCCGCCGCCGACCTGATCGTAGAGTCCGCCCTCCGCCATCCGTAGAAGGGTCTCGCGGGCCCGCTCCGCCGTGGTCGCGTTGCCGTTCGCGAACGCGTCCCAGAGCTGGAACGCGATCGCGGTCGGATGCGGAAACTTCGGCGCCCCGCCGAACCCGGCGTTCACGGGGTCGTAGCCGGAATCGAGCTCCGTCCGTACGCCGTCCACGAACCGCACGAGGTCCGGGGCGACGGGCGCGCGACGATCGCGCATCCGGCGCAGCGAACCCTGGATCGCCTCCGCGTTCTGGCGGATCCGTTCCGGCTCCTCTTTCCAAAGCCGCGCGACCTCCTTCAGGACCCGTCGTAGGCCCGGTCGCCCGTGCCCGTCGTCCGGCGGGAAGTAGGTGCCCCCGAGGAACAGCTCGCCATCGGCGTTCAGGAACCCGGTGAGCGGCCACCCGCCCTCGCCGGTGAGCGCGCCGACCTGGCGCTGATACCGTCGGTCCACCTCGGGGTGCTCGTCCCGGTCGACCTTCACCGCGACGAAATGCTGACGAAGAAGACGCCCCACCTCTGGGTCGGTGTAGGTGGTCTCGTCCATCACGTGGCACCAGTGGCACCACGATGCGCCGATGTCGAGGAGGATCGGGCGGCCGGAACGCCGGGCGGCCTCGAACGGCTCGCCCCCCCACGGATACCAGTCGATCCCTTGGGCCGCGGCGGCCCTCAGGTAGACCGACGGGGCGTCCGCGAGACGGCGCGCGATCGGGCCGGAAGGCTCCGGAGATTCCGCCACACCGGTCCCCTCCGCGCCCCGCTCTTACGGTTGACGGACGGCGAGACGGCCGCTCCCGTGCCGTAATCGGATGACGGGCACGTTACCGCCCTCGCGTGCGTTATAAGCAGGGTCAAGGTGCCCGGCCCGAGGCGGACCCCATGGAGATGCAACCGGGCCAGATGGCCTACGACCGGGCCATTACGGTGTTCTCGCCGGACGGCCGGCTGTTCCAGGTCGAGTACGCCCGCGAGGCGGTCCGACGGGGCGCGACAACCGCCGGGGTCGTCTATTCGAACGGGGTCGTCCTGATCGCCGACCGGCGGATCCCGAACCCGCGGCTCGCCGAGGCGGCCAGCCTTGAGAAGATCCACCAGATCGACGAGAACATCGGGTGCGCCACGGCGGGCTTGGTCGCGGACGCGCGGGTCCTGGTCGACTACGCCCGGCTCGCCGCCCAGGTCAATCGGGTCACCTATTCCGAGCCGATGTCGGTCGAGATGCTCGTCCGCCGGATCTGCGATTACAAGCAGCAGTACACCCAGTTCGGCGGGGTGCGCCCGTTCGGGACCGCGCTCCTCGTCGGAGGGTACGACGACGCCGGCCTCCACCTCTTCGAGACGGAGCCGTCCGGCTCGCTCACGAGCTTCAAGGCGGCCAGCACCGGGGGGAACAAGGGCCCGGTGATGGAGCTGTTCGAGCAGAAGTACAAGCCCGGGCTCGACCGGGACGCGGCGATCCTCCTGGCGCTCGAGGGGCTCCGCGCCGGTCTGGACGAGGGCGGCAACCTCTCCCAGGTCGAGGTCTGCACGATCCAGCAGGGCGACGGCATGACCCGGCTCGGCTCGGACGAGATCCAGAAGTTCGCCCAACGCCTTCCGCCGGCCGGAGCACCGGACGGTCGGCCCGCTCCTAGGCGAGCCGACCCGGGGGGCCTTCCGATGGTGAAGGTCGAGGACGCGGTCATCGCCCGGTGGGAGACCGGGGATCCCGGTTCGAGGTGCTGGTCGATCCCAGCCGCGGTCCAGGACTTGAAGGACGGCAAGGACGTCGACCTCGCCGACAAGCTCGCACTCGAGCACGTCTTCAAGGACGCGAAGAAGGGCGACAAGATCTCCGAGGAGCACCTCGAGCGGACGTTCCACACCCGCGACATCGGCGCGATCGCGAAGCAGATCGTGCTGAAGGGAGAGGTCCAGGTCACGACCGAGCAGCGCCGACCAGCTTCAGGAAACGAAGCGGCGGCAGATCGTCGCGACCATCGCGCGGAACGCGATGAACCCGCAGACCGGAGCGCCGCACCCGCCGGCCCGGATCGAGGCCGCGATGACCGAGGCGAAGGTCCACATCGACCCGTTCCGCCCTGTCGACGCCCAGGTCCAGGAGGTCCTGGACAAGCTCCGCCCGCTCATCCCGATCCGTCTCGACGTCGTGAAGGTGCGGATCCGACTTCCGGCCCAGCACTACCCCCGCGTGATCGGGGACATCAAGGCGCTCGGGCGGCTCCTCCAGGAGGAGTGGCAATCGAACGGCGGATGGGTCGGGATCGTCGAGATTCCCGCCGGAGTTCAGACGGAGTTATACGAGCGACTGAGCGCGCGCACGAAGGGCGCCGCCGAGACGGGTCTTGTTAAATAGGGCACTCCGGTCGGGCGGACCGGTGCAGCAAGAAATATGTCCCGAGGTCATCGGCCGGGCCACCGAGAGCGTGGCCGCGAGGGTTCTCCCTCGCATCCCTCCGGGGATCGCATACTAGTTCTTCCCGGGGACGAGGTCCCGAGCCAGGGCTTGAAGCCCGGTCCGGGAGCGTACCGGGTCGGCGGCAAGGTCTACGCGAGCGTCCTCGGCCTGGTCTCGCACCGCCCGCCGCTCGTCCACGTCATCCCGCTCTCCGGTCGCTACATCCCGAAGGCCGGGGACGTCGTCGTCGGAACCGTGACGGACGTCCAGACCACGTTCTGGCTGCTCGATATCGGCGCCCCCCGCTGGGCGCCGCTCCACATGACCGGCACGCCCTGGAAGGTCGACGTCGGCGAGACGGAACGGTACCTGCACGTGCAGGACTCGGTCGTCGTCCGGGTCGAGAACCTCGAGGCGACCGGACGGATCGGGGTCACGATGGCCGGCGAGGGCCTGGGCAAGCTCGAGGGCGGCACGCTCGTGCGGGTCTCGCCCGCACGCATCCCCCGGGTCGTCGGGCGCGGCGGCTCGATGGTCGAAACGATCACCCGGCTCACCGGGGCCCGGATCGGCGATCGGCCAGAACGGCCGGGTCTGGATCGACGGCTCCCCCGAGGCGATCCACCGCGTTTCGGAGGTCCTCCGCATGATCGACCAGAACGGCCAGCGCTCCGGACTCACCCAGCGAGGTCGAGGCGTATCTCCGCTCGACCGCCCCCGACGGGCCGGTCGAGGCCGAGGAGCGCCGTACCCCGCCCGCCGACGCGCGGAGACCGTCCGACGAACCCGACGCCCGCCCCTGGGGAGGGGCGGACGGTGATGCGCCACCCTCGTTCCGTACCCGAGAACCTGTAGAATTCGAAGGAGACAACACCATGGGAAACGTAGGAGCAAAGGACGTCCCGGTCCTGCTGAGCCCCGAAGGGCTGCGGCTGGACGGCCGGCGTCTCGACGAACTTCGACCGATCCGGATCGAGGCCGGCGTCCTGCACCAGGCGGACGGCTCGGCGTTCGTGGAGTGGGGCCAGAACAAGGTGATGGCCGCGGTCTACGGACCCCGGGAGGTCCACCCCCGCCACCTGCAGCAGAACAACAAGGCCGTCATCCAGTGCAAGTACAACATGGCCGCGTTCGCGGTCGACGAACGCAAGCGGCCCGGGCTCGACCGCCGCTCGCAGGAGATCTCCAAGGTCATCGCGGAGGCGTTCGAGTCGGTCGTCTTCGCCGAGGAGTTCCCCCGGACGAGCATCGACGTCTACATCGAGGTCCTGCAGGCGAACGCCGGGACGCGCTGCGCCGGACTGGTCGCCGCCTCCGTCGCGCTCGCCGACGCGGGGATCCCGATGGTCGACCTCGTCCCCGCCGTCGCGGTCGGGAAGATCGCCGGCCAGATCGTGCTCGACCTGAAGAAGGAGGAGGACAACTTCGGCGAGGCGGACCTCCCGATGGCCCTCGTTCCGCAGTCGGGCCGCTTGGTCCTGCTCCAGATGGAGGGCCACATGACCGAGGAGGAGCTCGGCCGTGCGCTCGACCTCGGCGTCAAGGGCTGCCGCGACATCTACGACAAGATGAAGGCCGCGCTCCGCGAGCGCTACGCCCTCACCCCGGTGGTCGGAGGCGCCCAATGAGCGAGGAGGTCATCGCCGAGATCCTCACGACCCACATCCTCGACCTCGCCGCCGAGGGTCGGCGTCTCGACGGGCGCGGCCCCGACGAGTACCGTCCGATCACGACCGAACCCGGGTTCGTCACCACGGCGGACGGGAGCGCCCTCGTCCGGCTCGGGGCAGACCCGCGTTCTCGCGGGGATCAAGCTCGAGCCGGGCAAGCCGTTCCCGGACACGCCCAACGCGGGGGTCCTCACGACCAACGCGGAGCTGATCCCGCTCTCCAGCCCGACGTTCGAGCCCGGCCCGCCCCAGCCCGGGGCGATCGAGGTCTCGCGCGTCGTCGACCGGGCCATCCGCGCCGCGGAGTCGATCGACCTGACGCGCCTGTGCGTCACGCCCGGCGAGAAGACGTGGGTCTGCTACGTGGACGTCCACGTCCTCGAGCACGCCGGCAACCTCATCGACGCGGCCCTGCTCGCCGCGGTCACCGGGCTCGCGAACTGCACGGTACCCGCGAAGCGGTTCGCCGTCGCCGAGGCCGACTACCCGCTGGACCTCCTCCACGTCCCGATCGAATGCACGTTCGTCCGGTTGGGCGACACGATCATGGTCGACCCGACGTTCGAGGAGGAGCACGCCGCCCAGGGCCGCCTGACGGTCGCGACCGACGAGACCGGCCGGGTCGTGGCGATGCAGAAGGGGCTGGTCGGGGCGTTCTCGCCCGACGACGTCAAATCGATCGTGCGCCGTGCTTTCGTGCACGGCGAGCGGCTCCGGACGCTCATCAAGGGAGGCCGATCATGAGCAAGCGGACGAAGAAGGTCGGCTCGACGGGCTGGATGGGACCCCGCTACGGGATCCGGATCCGCCGGCGCGTCCTGGAGATGGACCGGGCCCGCAAGAAGCCCGCTCCCTGCCCCCAGTGCTCCACGAACACGCTCCACCGGGTCGCCAGCGGGATCTTCGAGTGCCGCCGATGCGGGACGCGGTTCGCGTCGAACGCCTACATCTTTGCGGCGCCGCCGCCCATCGTCCGGACGGAGAAGGCGCCCGTCCCCGGCAACTCTTAAGCGCCCCGTGAGGTCGTAACCGGACGATGTTCCGCTGTATCCGCTGCGGCGAGGCCCTCCCGTCGGACGCGAACCTGTTCGGCGTCCGCTGCGACAACTGCGGGGGCAAGATCTTCACGAAGGAGCACCCCAACGTGAAGAAGGTGCTCAAGGCGCGCTAGGCGTCCGGCAGCGCGCTCTGGACCTCGATCCAGAGCCCGTCCGGGTCCTCGACGAAACCGATCCAGTAGCGTCCCTGCTCGAGCCACGGTTGGATGGCCACCCGGCCCCCGAGGGCCACGAGACGGGCGACCGTGGCCGGCGCGTCCTCCACTTCGAACCCGAGGTGATCGAGCCCCTCGCCCGGGACGAACGGTGTGGCGTAGGGCGACCCCGGAGGGTACCAGTTCAGCTCGAGCTCCGCCTTCGTGCTCGGGTCGCGGAGCCCGACGAACGTGCCGCCGTGGGTCATCCGGCCCCGCGTCCCCTCGACCAGGCAGAGCCCCTCGGTATAGAACCGGATCGAGCGGTCGAGGTCGGTCACGCGGATCCCCGTGTACATGAGCCCCATCGGATGCCCCGCCCCGCGCGGGGCACGCGGGCAGATAGCCTCGCGTCCGCGCCCACGCAACCCATTAGCCCACGCCCCATGACCGCTCCCGCATGCGGCACCCCACGGTGAAGTTCCTCGGCGGGGTCCGGGAGATCGGGGGCAACAAGATCCTCATCGAGGACGGACCCGACCGTATCCTGTTCGACTTCGGCCCGTCGTTCTCTCCGCGGTACGAGGAGTACTACACGGGCTACCTTCAGCCACGGTCCGCCAGCCCCGTGAAGGACCGGCTCGAGTTCGACCTCCTGCCGCGGATCGAGGGGCTCTACTCGCGGGAGGCGCTCGCGGACTCGGACCTGCCGTGGCAGGCCCCCGAGGTCCACGGGGTCTTCGTGAGCCACGCCCACTTCGACCACGCGGGATACCTCGGCCTGATCGACCCGGAGATCCCCGTCTACGTGGGGGCGGGCACGAAGGACCTGCTCGACGCGATCCAGGGCGCGAGTCCGGTCGTGAAGTACGGCGACCACCCGTGGCGGATCGTGGCCGACCGCGCGCCGGTCAAGGTGGGCCGGATGGAGGTGGTCCCGTTCCCCGTGGACCATTCGATCCCGTTCGCCTACGGCTTCCTGGTCCGGACTACCGAGGGGACGGTCGTCTACACGGGCGACTTCCGCCACCACGGCCCGCGCGCCGCGGACACCCATGCGTTCTTCGAAGCCGCCGCCCAGGAGCATCCCGAAGCGCTCCTCATCGAAGGGACGCGGGCCGGTCCTGACCCACGGCGCAACCTCAGCGAGGAGGGGGTCCGGTCGGCGATCGACGGCGTCCTCTCGAAGCGGCCGACCCTCGCGCTCGCGTGCACGTACCCACGGGACGTCGACCGGCTGGTCACGCTCTACGGGGCGGCAACCGCCGAGGGAAGGACCCTGATCGTTTCGACCCGCACCGCCCATCTGCTCACCGCGATCGCCCCCCGCTTCCCGGCGGGGACCGTGCCGATCCCGGGCCGTTCGCCGGGGATGCTCGCCTACGCGCGCAAGAAGAAGCGGGTGTTCAAGTGGGAGGCGCCGTTCCTCGACGAGGCGCTCACCGCGGAGGAAGTGCGGACGGACGGGAAACGGTACCTCCTCGCCCTCGACCTCGCGCACTACCCGGAGCTGATCGACCTACGGCCTCCGCGGGGGAGCCCGTTCATCCATTCGATGAGCGAGCCGTTCAGCGAGGACGACGTCGACGACAAGGTGATGCACAACTGGCTCGACCATTTCGGCCTCGAGTTCCACCAGATGCACGCGAGCGGGCACGCCTCCGGCCCCGAGCTCGAGGGGATCATCGAATCGGTCCGCCCCCGGACCGTCTACCCGATCCACACCGAGCATCCGGAAGCGTTCCGGTCGTCCCACGGCGCCGTCGTCCCGCCGGAGCTGGGCGTCGCCTACACGATCGGCGGCACGCCCCGCGCCCGGTAGTTTATTCCCCGACGCCCCTCTCGCGGCTCCGATGCCGCCCGAGCGACTTCCGACCGGGATCGCGTCGGTCGATCGACTGCTTGGTGGGGGGCTCGAGCCGGACTGCGTCACCGAGATCTACGGCGAAGGCGGGAGCGGGAAGACGCTCTTCTGCCTCGAGCTCGCCGTGCGGGTCGCGCGCGCGAACCGGTGGGCGTTCTACGTCGACACGGAAGGGGTCAGCGCCGACCGGCTCCGGGCGATCGGCGGGGCCGAGATCGACCGCATCCTCAAGCGGATGCTCGTCTCCACGCCCAAGGACCTCGAAGAGCAGGGCCGGGCGGTCGCCACTGCGTGCGGTCTGGCGCGCGACGGAAAGCGCCCCGTCGGCCTGATCGTGGTCGATTCGGCCACGGGGTACTACCGCCTCTCGCTTTCGGGAGAGGACGAGGACGAGGCGCGGCAGTCGCTCTCGCTCGAGCTCGCCGACCTGGTCGCGACCGCCCGACAGGCGGCGGTCCCGGTCGTCATCACGAACCAGGTCTGGCGCAGCATGCGGAACGGAACGCTCGAGCCGCTGGGAGGCTCCTTCCTCAACCACGCGGCGAAGACGATCCTGCGTTTCGACCGGCTTACCGGGGCCCGCCGCCGGGTCGTCCTCGTGAAGCACCGGTCGCTCCCCGAAGGCTCGGCGGAGTTCCGCATCGGTCCCGCATCGCTCGAGAGCCTCGGGCCGGGTTGAAACCGAGATAAGCCGGCGCACCTCACGGTCTCCGATGGCGCCCACGCTCGAGGTCGCGGACGTTCCCACGCCGATCGGGACGTTCCGTGTGGCGTATGCCGGCAACACGATCCGCGTGGTCGACCTCCTCGAGAACGGCACCCACCAGACCGGCATGCCCGCGGGCGCCTCCCCCCGCAAGCCTCCGTTCCCCGCCGGGAGCCCGCCCCAGCAGCTGCGGGAGTACTTCCGCGGGAAGCGCGCGGACCTCGAGGTCGACGTCGACCCCTCCACGGCTTCGGAGTTCGACCGGAAGGTCTGGTCCATCCTCCGGACCGTTCCCGCCGGACGGACCGTCACCTACGGTGAGCTGGCCCGTCGGGCCGGTTTCCCGGGCTCCGCGCGCGCCGTGGGCGGCGCGATGGCCCGCAACCCGATCCCGATCGTGATCCCCTGCCATCGTGTCGTGGGCCACGACGGCGCGATCACCGGATTCGGCATGGGCCTGTGGCGGAAGCGCTGGCTCCTCGACCTCGAGGGCTCGTGGCCGCTTCGCTCGCGGTCGGCGGACGGACCGCGCCCGCACGGGCAGCGAACCCTCGACAACAGCGGGCCCTCGGCCGCTCCGCCCCGAGCCTCACGTAAACCTACTACAACCCGTAGTTAGTTCGAACCCCGGTAGCCCCGGCCCCCCGTCCCACTCGGAGGACGCGCGACCGGTCCGCCTCCAACCTACTACAAGCGGTAGTAAGTGTGGCTCCGGGTCGCGCGCTCAACCCGAGTAGTAGCTCGCGTCGTACGGCTCGGGCTTCAGGCCCCGGCGCTGCCGGATCTCGGCCACTACCTTCGTCTGGAGCTCGACCGGCACCGGCTCGAACCCAAGCGACTCCGTCGACCAGAGGACCTTGCCGCCCGTGGCGCTCCGGATATCGGACGCGAACCCGAACAGCTCCGCGACCGGGACCTTCGCGACGATCGTCTGGAGGTCGCCGACGTTCGTCATGTCGAGGATCTCGCCGCGGCGACGCTGGAGTTCGCGCGTCGAGCCCGCCAGGACCTCCTGCGGGACGTTGACCGTTACCTTCTGGAACGGCTCGAGGAGCATCCGGTCGCCCAGGCACATCGCCCCGTAGACCCCGGACCGGGCGGCGGGGATGGTCTGCGCGGGACCGCGGTGGATCGAGTCCTCGTGGAGCTTCGCGTCCACGAGCCGGACCTTGAGACCGTAGACCTTCTCGTTCGCGAGCGGCCCGCGGTTGACCGCCTCCTTGAAGGCGTCCACGATCAGGTCCATCGTCTCGTTGAGGTACTGGATCCCCTTCGTGACGTCGAAGAGGATGTTCGTGCCCTCGACCGCGATGATGCCGCGGCCCTCGTCCCGCGAGACGCCGAGGTCGTTCAGCTTGCTCACGAGCGTCTTCGTGTCCTTGAACGACTTCCCCTGCGGGATCTCGCCGTCCTTGATCGCCTGGACGACCCCCGCGGGAAGCGGCTCGACCTCGAAGTAGAACTTGTTGTGCTTGTTGGGCGATTTTCCCTCGAAGGGACCGCCCGCGTGGCGGACGAGCTCCCGGTAGACGACGATCGGGGTCGACGCGACGATCTCGACCTTGTAATCGTTGATGACGCGGAACTCCGTGATCTCGAGGTGGAGCTCGCCCATCCCGGAGAGGAGGTGCTCCCCGGTCTCGGGATTGATCTCGACGCTGGAGGCTCGCGTCCTCCTTCGCGATCTTGCGCATGACCTCGATGAGCTTCGGCAGGTCCGCCATCCGCTTCGGTTCGATCGCCACCGTGACGACCGGCTCGGAGACGTGGCGGATCTCCTCGAACGGGGTCATCTCGGCGAACGTGGAGGTAGTCGTCCCGGCGAAGGCGTCCGTGAGGCCGATCACGGCGGCGATGTTCCCGGCGGGAACGTCCTCCACCATCAGCCGCTCGGGGCCCATGAACAGCGAGACGTGCTGGATCCGGTTCTTCATCTTCGTGCCGACGATCGAGAGCTCCATCCCCTTGGCCAGGTGGCCCGAGAAGACCCGGCCCGTAGCGATCTCGCCCGCGCTCGGGTCCATCGTGATGTCCGTGACCATGAACGAGGTGGGGCCGGCGGCGTCCGTATCCATCATCGCCTGGCCTACCGGCGAGCCGATGTCGCCCTTCCAGATGTTCGGGATGCGATACTTCTGCGCGGTGCGGGGGGTCGGGAGGTGGCGTACGACCATGTCGAACACCACGTCGTTGATCTTCGCCTTCTGCGCGATCTCGCGGGAGCGGCCGGTCGAGACGTAGTCGATGATGTCGGGGAACTTCACGCCCGTGCGCTGCATGTACGGGACGCTGATCGCCCAGTTCTCGTAGCCGGAGCCGAACGCGACCGACCCGTCGCGCGGGTCGACCGACCACTCGTCGATGAACTCCTCGGGGGCCATCTTTCGGATGAGCTCGTTGACCTCCCCGATGATCGCGGTGAACCGCTTCTGGAGCGACTCGGGGGTGAGCTTGAGCTCCTTGATCGCGCGGTCGACCTTGTTGATGAACAGGACCGGCTTCACCTTCTCGCGGAGCGCTTGGCGGAGCACCGTCTCCGTCTGGGCCATCACGCCCTCCACGGCGCAGACGACCACGATCGCGCCGTCGACCGCCCGCATCGCGCGGGTGACGTCCCCCCCGAAGTCGACGTGGCCGGGGGTGTCGATGAGGTTGATGAGATACTTCTCGTTCTCGAACTCGTGGACGATGGTGACGTCCGCGTTGTTGATCGTGAGGAGCCGGGCCTGCTCCTGCTCGTCGAAGTTGAGGTAGAGTTGCTTCCCCGCGAGCTCGTTCGAGATCATCCCGGCCGCGGCCAGGAGGTTGTCCGAGAGGGTGGTCTTCCCGTGGTGGATGTGCGCGACGATCCCGATGTTGCGAATCTTGTCGATGTTCCGCATCATGTCGGGGATGGCCTTCGCCAGTTCGCTTCGGATGTGCGTCATGATCGGCTTCCCGGTCTCAGCGCGCCGACTGCGAGACGCGCTCGACCTCTTCCTTACGCCCGATCGAGAACGCGGTCATCTCGCCCTTCGCGGCGAGGCGAATCTCGTCCGCAAGGCAGGACTCTATCGGCTTCGTGGACTTGCGGGAGGCCTGGATCGCCCCGAGCGCCAGGTTGCGGACCGCGACGTTGAGCCGCCGGGAGGGCGAGGCGTCCACGGCCCGCGGGACCGAGATCCCGCCGAACTGGAGTCGGGTGACCTCCTCGCGGGGTGCGGCGTTCTCGACGGCGTCGACCAGGATCTGGATCGGGTTCTTCCCCTCCTTCTGGGCGATCTCGTCGAACGCCAGGCGGACGGTCGTCAGGGCCTTCATTTTCTTGCCCGGTGAACTTTCCGCCCTTCATCAGGTGGTTGGCGAGCCGCTCCACGAGGTGCATGTGCACCTTCATGAACGGCCGTCCGCACAGCCGGCCCTCGGTGTGCGGTGCGTAGACCGCGTGCAGGTAGAGGTACGGGAGAAGGCCCGGGTCGCGGACCTCGACCCCTTCGAACGAGTACTTCCCGAACAGCGGAGGGATCGCGAACGGCGGCGCCGCGACCGGCTGCGGGCGCTGGACGATCGGGCCGGCGTCGTCGTCGGGCTCCCGCGGGTATCGGGGCGTCGGAGGCTCCCTTCATCGCGCCGGCTTCTCCTTCCGTCCCCGGACGAGCTCGTCGAGCGAGACGCCGTTGACCTGGATGACCTTGTACCGGACCCCGGGGATGTCCCCGTACGACCGGCCCATGCGGCCCCCGATCCCTTCCACGAGCACCTCGTCGTGCTCGTCGATGAAGTTGATGGCGCCGTCGCCCACCGCGAACGCGGTGACCTGGCGGCCGTTCTTGATGAGCTGGACCTTGATGCACTTGCGGATCGCGGAGTTCGGTTGCTTGGCCTCGACGCCGACCTTTGCGATCACGATTCCACGAGCCTGGGGAGCCCCTTCCAGAGGGTCGGAGCGCTCCTTTAGGTGGAGCGTACGTCGCTTGTAGTACCGATCCGACCAGCGTCGCCGCTGGCGGAGTCGGGCCAAACGGCCCGCCGTGTGGAGACCGGACGGCGGTGGCATTTCACGGAAGCGGGGCCGAGCCACAAGGCGGCCCTATTTAAGGTCCCACCCGTGTTTTCCTCTCGAGGGTCGTCGACCCGCTCGGGAAGCTGTCGTTGGAACCTACCGGACTCTCCCCCGAGCCGCCGACTCCTCCGACCGTCACGATGGGGTCCCCGCCGGTCTCGGACAGTACCCGGGCGGAGTTCGAGTCGCTCGCTCGAGAGATCGTCGCGTGCCGCCGGTGTCCCCTGGGCTCGACGCGCGCGAACGCGGTCGTCTACCGGGGGAGTCTTCGGCCCCGCATCGTCTTCGTCGGGGAGGCGCCCGGGGCCGAGGAGGACCGCGTGGGCCTCCCGTTCGTCGGGCGCTCGGGGCGAATCCTGGACACAGGAATCGCCCGGCTCGGCCTCGCTCCGACCGAGTTCGGGATCCTGAACGTGCTCAAGTGCCGGCCTCCCTCCAACCGCTTTGACCGGTCGGCCGCCGCGACCTGCCGGCCGTACCTCGACCGGCAGGTCGCGCTGCTGCGCCCCGATCTACTCGTATCGCTGGGAGCCTGGGCGCTCCGCGCTCTCGACCCCGACGCGCCGCCGATCCTCAAGACGGCCGGGGTTCCCCGACGTCCCTCCCTCGGCTCGCTGTTCCCTCTCGTCCACCCCGCGGCGACGCTGCGGTCAAAGCGTCTCAAAGCGCGATGGGAGCACGACCTGGACGCCCTCGCCTCGCATATCCGGGGTCGCCCCGGTCTAAAGCACTTTAACTCATACCGGGCTCGTCTCGCCGTGCGCACGCTCGAGCTGTTCCTTCTCGGCGGCTCCTACCAGGCCGTCGACGACGGCGTGGTGGTCGAGCTGTACGGCCGGACCCGGGACGGCGTCGCCACGGTCGCGCGGTACTACGGCTTCCGTCCGTACTTCGTCCTCCTCGAGCCGACCCCCGAGATCCGCGAGCGGCTCTCGAAGGACGCCGAGGTTGTGGGCGTCGACGAGACCACGACCTGGGTGGGGGGACGGGACCGACCGGCGATCCGCGTCACGTTGCACCGACCGTGGCTCGTACCGCAGTACCGGGACGCGTACCGGCAAAAGGAGGCGGAACCGTCGGTCCTCTCCTGCGACATCCCGTTCGTACACCGGTTCCTGTACGACAAGCACCTCGGCCTCGTGGTCGCCTTCGAGGCGGAGGACGAGCCGGAGGAGGTACGGGCGCGGTACACCGTGCCTGGCGTCGTTCGCGTGGTGACGACCGAGGGACATGAGATTCGGCCCACCGAACCGTTCCGCCCGTCGCTCCGGGTCCTCTCCTTCGACATCGAGAACGCGATCCGGGAGACGGACGATCTTCACGATCTGCGGGGTGGCCGAAGGCGCCGGGCGACCCCGCCGCACGTTCCGCCTCGCACAACGCGGACGAGAAGCGGATCCTCGAGGAGTTCGTCGCGGTCGTGGTCGAGGACGATCCCGACGTCATCACCGGCTACAACATCGGAGGCTACGACTTCCCGCTGCTGATCGAGCGGGCGAAGCACCTCGAGATGCCGCCGCTCGCGCTGGGGCGTGAACGCTCCGAGCCGCGCGAAATGGGCGAGCGGCTCTGGAAGATCCCGGGCCGCGTGGTCGCCGATGCCTGGTGGTCCGCCCGACGTGACCTTCGGCCGAAGCAGGAGACGCTGCAGTACGTTGCGCGTACCCTCCTCGGCGACTCGAAGCTCGCGGTCGACCGGCGGAACATGGACCAGGAGTGGGTCCGGGACCCGGATGCGGTCATGGAGTACTGCGAGCACGACGCCGACCTGGCCTACCGGATCCTCGAGCGTCTCCGAACGATGGCGAAGGCCGCCGACCTCGCGACCGTCGCGCACCTCCCGGTCGAGGAGGGTCTGAACGGTCGCACGTCCCTGTTCATCGACTCGATCCTGATTCCCCGCGCCGACGCACGGAACGTGGGGGTCCCGGCCAACCACTACGCCGGACGGGACAATCCGATCGAGGGAGGCTATGTGCACGGGATTCGGCCGGGGCTCTACCCGTGGGTGGTCGTCCTCGACTTCAAGTCGATGTACCCGTCCATCATCATCGCCCGAAACCTATGCTTCACGACGCTCTCCCCGGACGGCACGACGGTCGCGCCCAACGGCGCGAAGTTCCTCGACCCGTCCGTCCGCCGCGGGATCATCCCGGAGATCCTGGCCGAGCTCCTCGCCGATCGCGCGCGGTTCCGCGCAGCGGGCCGGGCCGCCTCCGATCCGGAGACGTCGAAGTACTACGACGGACTGCAGGACGCCGTCAAGGTCCTGATGAACTCGTTCTACGGGGTGCTCGCCTCCAGCTTCTACCGGTTCACCAACAAGGAGATCGGCGCGGCGATCACGGCGTTCGCGCGGCAGGCGATCACCTCGATCATCCAGGAGCTCGAGAAGGACGGCATGGACGTCGTCTACTCGGACACGGACTCGGTCTTCGTTCGCTCCCCGGTCACCACCCTCGAGGGGGCCCGCGAGTTCGGCGAATCGCTCGCCCGGCGGTTCAGCCACGAGGGCGTCACGTTCGAGTTCCAGTCGGTTTACGAGGCGTTCTTCTCGCACGGCGTCAAGAAGCGCTACGTCGGCAAGACCGCCTGGCCGCGGGAGGAGCTGATCGTCCGCGGGTACGAGACGCGGACGAACGGACGCGTTCGACTACCAATCCGAATGCCTGTTCGAGGTGTTCGACCTCGTCCTGCGCGGCGACACCGACAGCGCGATCCGGCGTTCGCGCGAGCTCGTCCAGGCGGTACGGCAACCGGGAGGTGCCCGTCGAACGGCTCGTGGTGGCCCGGACGGTCCGCGAGGAAGGGGAGTACAACGCCTCGACGCGCGACGCGCTCCCGTTCCTACGGGTCTACCGCCAGCTCCGCAGCGAAGGGTACGACGTCTTCCCGGGGATGCGGGTGGCGTGGATCGTCACCGACTCCCGCAGGAGCCCGCAGGAGGTCGAACCGTGGGTCGAAGGGCGCCCGTTCACCAAGCAGCCGGACTGGGACTACTACGCCGACCGCGTCGCCCAAACGCTCTCCCGCGTGACGGAAGTGTTCGATTGGGACGCCGCCGCGCTGCTTCGCGGCAGCCACCAGCAGCGGCTCGGCGGCCGGGGGAAACGCCGGTCGGGGATCCCGGCCCGCCCGCCACGCTCGACAGCTCGGTGGCCGATCTCGACAAGGCGTCGCCGACGCAAGACCACGAATCGGAGCCTTTCGGATTGGGAGTGACCCGAACGGCCCCGGTCTAGGGTCCGCCCGGTCCCCCGGAGTTCGGCGACCGGGCCGGGGGCGCGGCGTAGGCCCGGATCGCGAGGATCCCTCCCACCGCCGCGACGGGCACGCCGAGGATCGCCAGCAGCGGCAGGGCGAGGCCCAGAACGAGGGCGGAGAGCAGGAGCGTGAACACCGGGATCGCGGTGAGGAGCATCGGGGGGAGGACGAGGCCGATCCGGTCGATCGCGCGGAAGTAGAGCACCGGGGAGAGGAAGAAGCTCGTCAATCCCGTCGCCCCGAGGATGACGAGGGGAAGCCGCGCGACGTGGAAGACACCGGCTTCCCCGCCGGGCAGCCACGGCGCGACCAGCAGCCCCACGACCGCGGCGGCCAGCATCGATTGCGCCACCACCGCGGAGGAGGGACGGGTTCTCGCCGGCGCGCGCGCTCAGGAAGAAGAAGAATGCGACCGTCAGCGGAACGGCCACGACCGCGATCCACCCCACGTCGGCGACGGGGGAGATGCGGTGTCCTCCCACCACCGCGAGCGCGCCGCCCGCCAGGCTCAGGACGAGCCCCGCGGCGAAGAGCGGCGTGCCGACCGAGGCACGGTACTGCCCGACGAGCCAGACGGCGATGAGTGGGGTTACCACCACGTCCCCGATGAGCGTGAGCAGGGAGGTATCGACCGGCCCGGTGAGGTAGGTCGAGGCGAGCACGGCGAGCTGCATCCCCACCAGCAAGGAGGTTCTCAGGTACGCCGAGGGCTCGGTCCAGATCTTCGCGAACGCGCGGGCGTGACCTTGCAGAACCGTCCAGATCGTGTAGGAGACCCCGCCCACGGCGAACGGGAGCACGATGATCGCCGAGGGCGAAGTCCCGGGCGCCACCCACAGCACGAAGAGATAGTACGTCGCCCAACCGAACGCCGCGGCCAGGCAGAACGCGATCGGGATCGCACGCGTTCGGCTCTCGGCCGGCACGGCGGCTCGCGTCCCGGCGCCCTCCATAACCGTTTGCTCGGTCGATGCGCCGGTCCGGACGTGATCGCTACGCGTAGCCGGCGTACTTGAGCGCGAACTGGGGGACGCTGACACCGCGGCCGGGCTCGACCCGCCCGATCAGCCGGCTGTCCGCCGCGCCGGCCCGGGCAAGCCGGCGACGGACCGAGTCAACGGCGGAGCCCGCGACGACGACGGCGAAGCCGATCCCCATGTTGAACGTCTCGAACATCTCCCGGTCGGAGATCCCGCCCAGGTCCTTCAACCACCCAAACAGGGAGGGGGCGGAGGGCCAGTCGTCCAGGTCGAACCGGACATGCCGGTGCAGGCGCGTGAGGTTCCGAACTCCCCCGCCGCTGATGTGCGCGAGGCCGTGGACCTCGGGACGGTCGGCGATCGCGTCCGCCACCGCCGAGTACGTTCGAGTCGGCTGCAGCAGCTGCGTGCCGAGCGGAATTTGGCCTCCCGGACCCGCCCGACTCAGGTCGGCCGAGTTCTCTTCGAGCAGGCGCCGCACCAACGTGAAGCCGTTCGCGTGGAGTCCCGTCGAGGGGATCCCAATGATCCGGTCGCCGGGACGTATCCGGTCCCCGAGCACCGGCCTGCGTCGGCCCGGGAAGAACCCCATCGCCGTGGCTCCGAGGTCGAACCCCCGTACGACGTCCCCCACGATGGCGGTCTCCCCGCCGAGCAGCGAGCATCGGGCCGCCCGCAACCCGCGACCCAGGCCACGTCCCAACCCGCGGAACACCTCGGGGTCGGGCGTGGCGCACAGGACGGTGTCCACGATCCCCGCCGGGCGGGCTCCCACCGCGGCCAGGTCGTTCACGTTGACCGCCACCATGTCCTCGCCCACCTCCTCCCAACGGCCGAGCCGCTCGGCGAGGAGGACCTTCGTCCCGACCGTATCGGTCGTCAGGGCGATCGTCTCACGACCGATCCGAATCAGGCCGGCGTAGTGGCCCGGGGCGGATACTGGTCGGCCGTGCGAGGGAGGGGCCGCATAGCGCGCGGTGCGGAGCAGCTCCGCCAGCGCGACCGCGCGCTTCGCGAGGTCCACGCCGCTCGCGGCATACGAGAGCGTTCGGCCGCGCGGAAGGACGGACTCCACAACGCGCGGAACGTCCCCCGCAAAAAACCCTTTGGATGGCCGCCCGCCGACCTCTTTACATCGCCCCGCGTCCGAAGTGCTGCGATGGTCCCCGCCGGTCCGGCCGCACCGCTCCCGGCCCCGCGCGACCGTCCCCGAATCTCCTTCGCTGCATCCTCGCCGGCCGGGCCCTGGTCGGGGGGCGGCTGCAGCCGGTCGAGATCGCGGTGGGCGAGGACGGCCGGATCCATTCGATCGGGAGGACGCGATCCGGGGCGCCCCGGCACGACGTCGGCGACGCGGTGATACTCCCCGCGGCCACCGACCTCCACGTCCACTTGAGGGGCCCCGATGGGAAAGGCGGCCCCGAGGCGATGGCGCGGAGCACGTTGGAGGCCGCGCTGGGGGGCGTCACGCTCGTCGGTGACATGCCGAACTCCGACCCGCCGATCGATTCGGTCGACCGGCTGGAGTCGAAGGAGTTCGCGGTGCGCGGGCACGCCGCGGTCGACGTTCTCCTCTACGCGAGCCCGGCCCGTCCCTCCACGCTGGAATCGCTGGCCCGACGCGCGGGGGGGTTCAAGATCTTCCTGAGCCCCACCACGGGGATCGAAGACACGCCGTCCGCGGCGGAGCTCGAGGCGCTGCTCGCCCGGCTCTCGGGCCTCGGGCTCCCTGTTTCCGTCCACGCGGAGGATCCGGTCCGGTTCCATCCCGAGGTCCCGGCAAGCGACCCGCTCGGCTGGGGCATGCGTCGGCCGCCGGAAGCGGAGACGGCCGCGGTCGAACGGCTGCTCGCGGCTCCTCCAGCACTCCGGCTCCACGTCGCGCACGTGACGATCCCGCGAACCGTGGAAACCCTCCGGGACCGGGGCGTCTCGTTCGAGTCGACGCCCCAGCACCTGCTCCTCTCCGCCCGCGGCGGGGCCGACGCCCGGTTCAAGGTCAACCCCCCGCTGCGGTCGGAGGCGGAGCGGCAGGCGTTGTGGGCGTCGTTCGTCCGCGGCGAGATCCCCTGCCTCGCGAGCGACCACGCTCCGCACCCGGTCGAGGCGAAGGGGTTGGGGTTCGAATTGGCGCCGAGCGGGATGCCCGGCGTGGAGACTATGCTGCCGCTGCTGCTCGCCCGAGTGCGCGCGAACGAGCTTCCGCTCGCGACGCTGGTCGCCGCGGCGTGCGAGCGCCCCGCGCGATGGCTGGGCCAACCGCTCGGTCGGCTCGCGCCCGGGCACCGTGCGAACTTCCTCGTCGTGGACTTCCGGGCCCGCACCCGGGTCAAGGCGGACGCGCTGGCCGGCGCCGTGGGGTGGTCCGCGTTCGAAGGGTGGGAATCGATCCGCCCGCGCGAGCATTGGCGGGATGGGCAGCGGATCGTTGACGGCGGCGAGTACGTCGGCCGACCGGCGGGAGCGGTGGTGCGCCCAGAGTATGCGCCGGCGCCGCCCGAGGCCATCTGGCCGCACCGGACCGACTGAGACGGGACCGACCGGATCGGGCCGACGAACTCCCTTACGGAGGGTCGGTCGGCGGCGAGTCAGGCCGGCGGCGACCGATCCAACGCGGGGGCCACCCCGGCTGGAGCCAGCCGGCCATCAGCAGGGCCAGATAGACGACCGCCACGCCCAGCAGCGCCGCCGTCACATAGTCGAGGGGCCCGAAGTAGGAGGAGACCGTCGCCCAGTGCGAACGCAGGACGATACCGCTGTAGAGCAGGGCTAGAGTGTAGGGGGTCGCTCCCGCAACCGAGTAGAGACCGAACCGTACCGGGTCCATGCGCGCCGTTCCGGCCGGGTAGCTGATGTAACTGCGGACGATTGGAACGAGCCGGCTGAACCCAACGGCCGCCTCGCCGTGGCGTGCGAACCACCGGTCCATCCGCTCGAGGTGGCTCGCCTGGATGCGCAGGGCTCCGAGTCCCATCCCGGTGATGCGGTCGCGGCCCCACCGACCGACCGCGTACGCGGCAAACGCACCGGTCAGGCCGGCCACGACCGCCACCAGAATGGTTCCGACCAGCGGAAAGACGCCCTCGACGATCAGGAAGCCCGTGAACGGCAGGATCACTTCGCTCGGGATCGGGGGCAGGCCGAAGCTCTCGACCGCCATCAGGACGAAGAGGCCCGGGAGACCGATGGTCGAAAGGACCCAGACGACGGCGTTAACGACCGCGCCGATCAGCGTGAAGGCCATCCGGAGGACCCTGCCCTGGGGGCTACGAGCCGCCGGGCCCGTCGAGGATCAGGCGGAACGGCGACCCGAGTTGGGCGTTGGTCTGGGCGGGGATGCCGTCGAACTCGAGTGGGGTGGAGCACCCACCGCACGACACCGCCGGGCGCTGCCGTCCGAGAGCGATCGAGAGCGCCACGCCGACCTCGATCTGGCGAGGCCGGACCGGGGAGCGCGCGATCGCCTCCCGCAGCGCGGCGAGCAGTCGCTCGCCTTCGTCAGACCGGGGATCGGCGGGCATCGGACTCTAGACCGGGGGCGGCCTCTAAGCTGCGCCGGCACCGGATCAGTTCGACGGGTCGTCCGCGGCGGCCGGGGGGGCGGACGCATCCGACCTCTTCTTCGGGGTCCGTTTCAGGATCTCCGAGCTGATCTTGTCGAGCTCGGCCATGAGCGAATCAATGTCCGGCTCGGAATCCGCGTCGGCCGCACCTTTGGTCGACACCACGGGAGGGACCGGCGGTTCGGCGAGCGGGGCTTCCTCGGGCGTCGGCGCGGTCGGGGACTCGACCGCGGGCGCCTCCGGGGTCGGCTCCTGCCAGTCGGAGGCGGCGACGGCGCCTCCCGCGGCGGCCCCTCCGGCAAGGGACGACTCCTCCCACTCGGACGGGACGGCCAGGGGGCATCGGGCCGGTTACAGCCGGCGACGCGGCGCCGGGCGGTGCACCGCCGGACCACTCGGAGACGGGCGTCCCCGGGGGCGGCGGGCGGTTTCGCCGTCTCAGGATCAGCAGGGCGGCCAGCAGGGCCACGATCACGAGGGCGACCGAGGTGACGATCGCCCACGTCGGGAACGTGGCGGGGGAGACGCACTGGCCGTACGTGCACGTGGAAGAGGCCTGGGCGAGGCCGGCGTTCGGCGCGAGGCCCGCCGCGATCATGATCGCGAGCATCCCGATGCCGAGCGCGACGGGAACAATGCGACTGCCCCGTCTGTTGGAACTCATTGCACGAAGGCGCGGGCGCCTTACCGTCCAATCCATGCCGCAGGGTGTATCTAAACGTGACGTGGGGGTACGTCGTCCGCCTCGGAGCCCGCCGACCCCACCGGGGCCATACTCCTTTGAGCCGGGCCGAGCTCGCTTCCGGGGCGCCCCGTGACCGTCCCGTACCCCCTGCTGTTCCTGGGCCTGCTGACGGTCTACCTCGTCTATTCGGCGTGGGCTCGCCTGGATTCCCGCTACCCGATCGCCGCGGCGCTCGCGCTTCTGATCGTCGCCGCCATCCTGGACGGCGCGGGGGACGCCGCGTCCGCCAACACGTTCGCCGAGTACGTGCTGCTGCTGCTCGCCGGCGGGATCGTCCTTCTCCTGATCGACCACGTCCGCGCCGTGCGCCGGCCCGAATCCCGGGCGGGCACGCTCGGGCCGGGGTCCGCCGCGGATCGCCCGTCGCCCCAGGGTACGGACGAACGGAATACGCCGTCCGAGTAGGCGCTCGACGGACTCCAGCAGGAGCCGGTCGCCGTCGTCGATGCTCCGGGTAAGGAGCACGACCAGAACGAACAGCCCCGCCAGCGCGAGGCCGAGCGGGGGAAGGCCCCACCAGGGAACGGTGGGGTGCAGCAGCAGGAAGAACGCCGCGACCGGGATCCCGGTAACGGCGAGCGGGACCACGAAGTCCCGGCGGAACGGGTGAACCTTCTCGCTCGCAGAGACCTGGGCCAGGGAGAGCCCGGCGAGCAGGACCCCCGCGGTCGTCCAGGCGATCGCCGAGCCGACGTACCCGTACCGGGGCACGAGGACGACCGCGAGGAGGACGTCCGCGGCCGCCGCGACGATCGAGTTGTACGCGAGGAGGCGGGCGTAGCCGAACGCGACCTGCGCGAAGGTCGACGGTCCGAGGATGGTCGTGACGAACGCCCCCAGGACCGTGATCTGGAGCGGGAGGGTCGTCGACGCGTAGGCCGGGCCGTAGACGAACCCCAGCGACTCGCCCGGGAGCAGGAAGAACAGGAAGAGCAGGGGCATCGAGAACACCGCGAGCCACTTCGTGACCGTGGCGTAGGTGAGCTGAACGGCCCTCTTGTTCCCCAGGCGAAGGAACCGGCTGGCGACGGGAAGGAAGACGTAGGCAGCCGCGTTGATGCCGACTTGGACGAGGCGCGCCAGGGTAAGGGAGGCGGTGTAGACACCGACCGCCGTCGCGCCCCGATAGACGCCGAGGATCAGCGTGTCCCCGGAGCCCAGCAGGGTGGTCATCGCCCCCACGATGAACAGCGGCGCGGCGAAGCGAAGCAGACGGCCGCGGGCCTCCGGAGCACCCGGGCCGGCGGGCAGGCGTCGAGGGAGCCGCCAGACCGCGTAGACGATCAGTCCCCCGGCGGTGAGCGCGGCGGAGAGCGCGTACGTGACGAGGGCACCCTCGTACGTGATCCTCCCGGGGGTTAGGGCCGTCGACCCGATCAGGAGGGTCAGGAACAGCGCGGGGTTGATGACCTGGACGAAGATCGCGTTCGGGAGAACGTCCGCGAACCCCTGGAACACCGAGGCGATCAGGTTCGCGGCGATCTGGAATCCCGTCGCGATCGCGAAGAACTCGAGGCCGAATCCGATATCGGGGGAACCGAGCGCCCGCCCGATGAACGGGGCCGCGACGCCGAGGGCGGCGGCCGAAACGGCGGCGGCGGTGCCGCCCACGAGGAACGAGGTCCGGACGATCGTCCGCCGTTCGGCGTCCGAGGCGGAGTACGGCAGGCTGCGCGGGACCGCCAGCGACAGACCGAGCGACCCGACGGCGGCGAGCACGCCCGCGGCGGTGAACCCGAACGAGAACGCTCCCCAATCGGAGCCGATGCTGCGGACGATGAGGACCCGCGCGACGAAGCTCAGCAGGACGAAGACGAACGTCGCGACGATGAGGTAGACCGTGCCCCGGGTGACCGTGGAGAGCCCGTCCCGGAGCTCACTGCCGTTCGCTGTTGCCACCGGGCGCTCCGAGCCGACGCTGGCTTACGATGGTAAATACGTACCGGTGAACGGGGCGCGAACTCTCGCCATGAGCCGACCGCGAACGGATGACGCCGTGTGAAGGAACACCGGAATCGGACGAGAGCCCCGAGCGAGCGTTCGGGACTGCGGCGATCGCTCGGGACCGCCCGCCGGGGGGTGGGCCGCTCCACCCGTTCAGGACTCGCGTTAAGCGTCGTCCGCGGGGGGCTCGGCTCCGCCCTCGGAGCTCGCCGGCTCGGACCACGTCGCGGAATCTGCGGGAGGCTCACCCGGGCCCTCGGCGCCCGGCTCGTCGGACCGGGCGGTGCCCACGGCACCGGCGGCCGGCGCGGCACCGTCGCCGTCCTGGCGCTTCTTGCGCCGGCGGCGCAGCAGGAGGAGACCGATGAGGAGGGCGAGGAGGGCGATCGCGATCGAGCCGCCGATCGCCCACGGGGGGAACGCCGCCGCCGCGGGGCAGTTGCCGTACGTGCAACTCGACGACGCCTGGACGACCCCCGTGTTGGGCGCGACGCCCGCGGCGAGGATCACCGAGAGCATGATCGCGGCCAGGAATAACGGGACGATGCGACTGCCGCGCGACTTCGTTACCATGGGGCCACTGGGAATCGACTCCACAGGGAGTGGCTTTAGGAACCCTATATACTTCACCCGGACGGGAAACGTCGTATAACCGATGGGCGGCGCCCCCCCGGGCGGCCCGACCGGGCGGTTACGTCGGGCGCTAGACGAACTCGTCAAGGAGCGAGGCGTTGCCGACGATGCCCGCGCGCTGCTGGGCGAGCGGACCCGCACTGAGGACCTCCTCGAGGTCCTCGTACGTCGGGCGGTCGGTCCGGTAGAACAGTCCGATCGGGATCTTGTCGCCCCACTCGAGGGAACGTTCCCACGCCTTCACGATGTCCGTCGGGTCGTGGCCGGCGCTCTCGAGCTTGTAGACGCGCTGCCGGAAGAAGTCGAACGTGTTGATCTTGTTGTACGTGACGCACGGGCTGAGCACGTCCACGAACGCGAAGCCCTTGTGCTGGATCCCGCCGGCGACCAGGTCGGTCAGGTGCTTCACGTCGCCCGAGAAGCCGCGGGCGATGTAGGTGGCCCCGCTCGCGAGGGCGAGCGCGATCGGGTCGATCGGGTTCTCGATCACCCCGGTCGGGGTCGACTTCGTGCGGTGGCCCAGGGTCGAGGTAGGGCTGGCCTGGCCGGTCGTGAGCCCGTAGATCTCGTTGTCCATCGTCACGTAGGTCAGGTCGACGTTGCGGCGCATCGAGTGGATGAAGTGGCCCACCCCGATCCCGAAGCCGTCCCCGTCCCCCCCGTGCCGATGACGGTGAGGCCGTGGTTCGCCCAGCGGATCCCTTCGGCGACCGGCAACGCGCGGCCGTGGACGCCGTGGAACCCGTAGGCGGAGAGGAAGTGCGGGAGGTTGGAGGAGCAACCGATCCCCGAGACGAGCACGACGTTGTGGCTCGGGATGCCGAGCCGCTTGAGCGCCATCTCGATGCCCGCCACGACTCCGAAATCGCCGCAGCCGGGGCACCACGTCGGGCGGATGCTCGACTTCCCCACGACGGGGAGCTGGGTGCCCATCGAGGCGGGGAGCGGCGCGGGCTTACTTTCCGCCATGCGACATCACCTCGATCGCGCGTGCCACGATCTCGTGCGGATAGAACGGTTCGCCATGGTACTTCAGCAATTTCTCGCTCGGGACGACCCCGGCCTCGGCGCGCAGCAGTCGGCCGAACTGGCCGGAGAAGTTCCCCTCGACGAGGAGGGTCGTGCGGGTCGCGGCGAACGCGGCCCGGACCCGGTCGGGGTCGAGCGGATAGACCGTCGGGAAGGCGAGGAGGTTGGTCGCCCGACCGGCGGCCTCGAGCTCCGCGCGCGCGTCCCGGACCGCTCCGATGGTCGAGCCCCACGCGACGAACGTGAGCGGCGCGTCCGCGGGTCCCTCGCGCTCGGGCGGCGGCGCCGCCCGGACGATGCCCGAGAGCTTGTGCATCCTCTTCTCCATCATCTTCTGGCGCTCCGCGACCCAGACCGGGATCCCGGACCGGATGTCCGAGATGAGGTGGCCCTTCTCGTCGTGCTCGTCGGAACCGGCGATGAACTGGAGACCCGCCTGGCCCGGGATGGCGCGGGGCGAGACGCCAGTCTCCGTGTCCTGGTAGCGCCGGTAGTCGTGCCCGTTCGGCTCGACGGTATAGAGGGACGGGAGGTCGACGGTGAGGTTGATCTCCTCGCGGTCGACGGTCGCGAAGTTCTCCGAGAGGTGGAGATCGCTCGCCACCAGGATCGGGGTCTGCCACTCCTCCGCGAGCTGGAAGGCGCGGATCGTGGCGGCGTACGCCTCCTTCGGGTGCGACGGGGCGAGGATCGCGCGCGGAAACTCTCCCTGGCCGGCGCCGAGCATCATGTTGAGGTCGCCCTGTTCCGTCTTGGTCGGCAGCCCGGTCGACGGCCCCGACCGCTGCGACTCCACGACGACCACGGGCGTCTCGGTCATGCCCGCCATGCCGAGCGCCTCGACCATCAGGCTGAACCCGCCGCCGCTGGTCGCCGTCATCGAGCGGACGCCGGCGTACGACGCGCCGATCGCCATGTGGATCGCCGCCAGCTCGTCCTCGGCCTGCTTGACGACGATCCCGAGGGACCGGGGAGTGCGCCGCCAGCCAGTGCATGATGGACGACGCGGGGGTCATCGGGTACTGGGCGAGGAACTTGCACCCGGCGGCGGCCGCCCCGAGGCCGATCGCCTGGTTGCCCGTCATAAGGAGCTTCGGGGCGCCGCGCCGGGAGAGCGCGTGGTCGTTCACGCTCGCGTTCTTCGCGGCGAACTCGTATCCGTCCTTGCTCGCGCCCAGGTTCCAGTCGACGATCTCGCCGGCCTTCTTGCCGAACGAATCCGTCAGGACCTGGTGCAGAAGGTCGAGCGGGATGCCCGCCAAGTAGGCGGCCGCCCCAATCCCCCCGGCGTTCTGGAGGATCGACTGGCTGGTGTACTTCCGCGCGAACTGAAGGGTCGGCACCCCGAGGCTCCGGATGCCCGCCGGAAGGTCGGTCGCCGCGATCGGGAACTTCTCGGGGTCGTAGACGACCGTCCCGCCGGGTCGAAGCCCGGGGGCGTGGATCTCGATCGACGCCCGGTCGAGCGCGTAGAGCACGTCCGCGGTGTCTCCCTGCGAGTACGGCCGGGAGTCGGACGCGCGGGCCTGGAACCAGACGTGACCGCCCCGGATCACCGATTGATAGGCGTTGAACCCGAAGACGTGGAGCCCCATGCGGGAGAAGCAACGGGCGATCGACTCCCCGATCGAAGCGATACCGTCCCCTGCCTGGCCGCCGGCACGGACGGAGATTTCTCCCATCGCGACGTTTGAGCGAATCGGCGTATTAAGCCGCTCGGGTGGACCACAACCCTAAGAGAACGGTCCGGGTGCGCCGGTCGATGGCGCGAGCGGTTCGCGTCCGATTCTTCGCGACGGCCCGCGTCGCGGCCGGACGCTCCACCCTCGACTGGCCCGTGCCGGGCCGTGGGATACCGGCACGCGAGATCGTCCGGTCGCTCGCCGAGGCGTACCCGGGCCTGGGCCGGACGCTGCGGACGAGCCGGTTCTTGCGGAACGGGCGATACCTCGACGACCTGGACGAGCGGGTCCGCCCGGGGGACGAGTTTGCGGTCCACCCGCCGTACGGAGGGGGCTGACCGTGAGCGTCCGGCTGAGCCGACGCGACCTTTCGGTGACGGCGGCCACGCACGAGCTGCTCGCCCCTGGACTGGGAGGGGTCACGATGTTCGTCGGACGCGTCCGACCGGACCGCGTGGGCGGCCGAGCGGTGACCGCGCTCGTGTACGAGGTCGACCCGGGGCCCGCGCTTGCGCGACTCCGGGCGATCGAGCGCGAGGCGCGACGCCGTTTCGGGGCCGAGCGGGTGGTCCTCTGGCACCGCGTGGGTCGCGTGGCCGTCGACCGCGTCTCCGTGATCGCGGGGGCCGCCTCGGGCCATCGCGCCGAAGCGTTCGCCGCCGCGCGCTATCTCATCGAGGAACTCAAGCGGACGGTCCCGATCTGGAAGGAGGCGACAGCACGACCCGCGCGTCGACCGCGACGGCGCCGTGCCCCTGCGCGCGGACGATCAACGGGTTGATGTCCATCTCCACCACCTCGGGGACCTCGACGGCGAGCTGAGAGACCCGCTCGATGATCTCGACCAGGGCCGCGATGTCGCTCGGAGGCTCGCCGCGGACGCCCTTCAGGAGCGGGAACGCGCGCACCGACTCGACCATGTGCTCGGCCGAGAGCGTGCGCAGCGGGGCGAGGCGGAACGTAACGTCGCGAAGGACCTCCACGTAGATCCCGCCCAGACCGAAGACGACGATCGGCCCGAAGTTCGGGTCGCGCTGGACCCCGATCAGCACTTCCTTCCCGGACGGCACCTGGGCCTCGATCTCGAACCCCTCGATCCGGGCGTTCGGGACCGCCGCGTGCAGCGAACGCTGCATTCGGTCCCAGGCCCCGCGCAGCGAAGCGGCGTCGGTGATCCCGAGCGCGACCCCTCCGACGTCGGTCTTGTGCGAGATCTCGGGGGAGGCGACCTTGAGGACGACCGGATAACCGACCCGCTCGGCGGCAGCGAGCGCCTCGTCGATCGTCCGGGCCGTCTCGACCTTCGGGAACGGGATCCCGTAGGCGGCGAGCAGCGAACGGGCGGCGTACTCGGCGAGCACGGTCGTCCCGGACGCCCGCGCCTTCGCGATCGCGGCGGTGGCCGCGGCGCGGTCGACCGGGAAGGTCCGAACGGAAGTGTGCGGCCGCGTCAGCCAAGCGTGGTACCGGGCGAGGGCGCCCAGCCCCCCGACCGCCTCCTCGGGGAACGTGTACGTCGGGACACCGTTCTCCTCCAGGAAGGAGACCTCCTTCGACAGGTCGCTCAGGCCGAACAGGCACGCGGCGATCGGCTTCGGGCTCGACTTCTTGGAATCGAGGATCGCCTGCGCCACGTCCTGCGCGGACATCGTCCCCGTGGGGGTGGAGATCACCAGGGCGCCGTCCAGGTCGGCCGCGCCCAGGAGCGCGGCGAGCGTCTCGCGGTAGGCGTTCGCGTTGATGTCGGCGGTCATGTCGAGCGGGTTGGAGACGGCCGCGATCTTCGGGAGGCGCTGGACGAGCGACGCCTTGAGCGGCGGCGGCAGGGGCGGCAGCTCAAGCCCGCTGCGGACGGCGGCGTCCGCCGCGACGATGCCGGGGCCCCCGGAGTTCGTAAGGATGACGAGGCGCGGGCCGGCCATCGTGAGGCCGGTCGAGAAGATCTTGGCGAACCGGAACAGGTCCCCCAGCGTGTCGACGCGCTGGACCCCGGATTGGGCGAACAGCGAGTCGTAGAGCTGGTCCCGCCCGGACTGGGCGAGCGAACCCGTGTGGCTCAGCGCGGCGCGCTCCCCGGCCGGGGTGCGTCCGCTCTTGATCACCAGCACCGGCTTCACCTCGGTGACCTCCCGCGCCGTCTCGAGGAACCGGCGACCGTCCGCGAGGCTCTCGACGTACAGCAGGATGACCCGCGTCGCCGGGTCCTTCCCGAGGGCGACCAAGAGGTCGTTCTCGTCGACCCCCGCACGGTTGCCGACCGAGACGAATCGCGAGAACCCGATCCGCTCGGCGATCCCGTACTGCAGGATGCCGGCGCCGAGCGCCCCGCTCTGGGAAACGAAGGCGATCCGACCGGCGGGCGGCAACGAGCCGCTGAACGTGGCGTTCAGGCTGACGGCCGCGTCCGTGTTGATGACCCCGAAGCAGTTCGGGCCCACGAGCGACATCTGGTAACGGGCCGCGCGCCGGACGACCTCCGCCTCCAGCGCCGCCCCGGCATCGCCCACTTCACGAAAGCCCGAGGTGATGACCACGACCCCACGGGTGCCGGCCTTTCCCAGCTCGTCAACGACGTCCGCGACCGCGGGCGCCGGCACGATCACGACGCCCAGCTCGGGCGACTCCGGTAGGGACGCCACGTCCGGGTAGCACCGCACCCCCGAGACGCTGGGCGAGGAGCGGTTCACGGGGTAGACAACGCCCTGGTACCCGCCCCTCAGGATGTTCCGGAACAGGGTCGTCCCGACCTTGCCGGGCCGGTTCGATGCGCCGATCACGGCGACCGACTTCGGCGCGAACAGTTCGTTGAGTTCGGGCGACCGACCGACGGTCATCGAGAGAAACCAGTGCCGGACGGGTCGTGCGTTATATATCAAGACACTGTGGAAACCGTGTGAGCGGCGATCCCGCGGGCGCCGGAGCGGGTCCCGGCCACGCGCATCCGACGGCTCCGAGCAACCCCGCCCGGGGACCGCGGGGCCTCCTTCAGCGGATGGACAAGGGCGGGATCCGCCACGTGGTCGCGGTCGGCAGCGGGAAGGGCGGCGTCGGAAAGTCCGCGGTGACCGCGATGATCGCCTCCGAGCTGCACCGCCGGGGCCGGTCCGTGGGGATCCTGGACGCGGACATCACGGGCCCGTCCATCCCCAAGTCGCTCGGCGTTCCCGGACCCCTCCTCGACCGAGGGGAAGGGATCGAGCCCGCCATGTCGCGGGCCGGGATCCCGATCGTTTCGTCGCAGTTCATGGTCGAGGACGAGCAGACCCCCGTGATCTGGCGGGGCCCGCTCGTCACCCGGTTCATCACGCAGTTCTTCGGCTCGGTACACTGGGGAACCCTCGACTACCTCCTGATCGACATGCCGCCCGGGACGAGCGATGTCCCGCTGACCGTGTTCCAGACGATCCCCATCGACGGGATGGTTTTCGTCCTGACCCCGCAGGACCTCGCGGCGCTCATCGTGAAGAAGGCGATGAACATGGCCCGCGACCTCCACGTCCCGCTGCTCGGGCTCGTGGAGAACATGTCCTGGCTGAACTGCCCCCACTGCCACGAGAAGGTCGAACTGTTCGGGAGCGGGAAGGTCGCCCAGATCGCCGAGGAGTACGGGATCCCCGTGCTCGGCCGTCTCCCCCTCGCGACGGCGATCTCCGAGCTGGCGGACGCCGGTCGCCTCGAGCAGCACACTTCCGGCGAGCTGAGCGCCCTCGCCGCGGCGTTCGAGAAGACCGTCGACGAGGCTACGAAGGGCTCGATGACGGTCCTGTAGAGCCGCGAAGCGACCGGAACGGCACCGCCTCGACCACGATCCCGCGTTGGGCGAGGGCCGACCCGAGGCCGGGGACGTGCGCGTCGCCCACGACGATCGCGAGATGGGCCACGCCGCGGGCGCGCAGGGACGCAAGCCGCTCGGCCATGTGCTCGTTGCGATCGTCCAGCAGCACCCGGGCAACGGTGGGGCTGGCCCTCCGTAGCTCCTCGACGTACTCGGTCGGCGCATCGGCGTACCGGTCCATCTCGCCCGCGACCACGCGGCTCGGGAGGAACAGGCCGGCGATCGACCCGAAGAGGAGCGTAACGCGCTCCTTGAACGGCATCGAGCGGACGAGGCTGACGAGCGTCATCCGGATCGGATCGTCGATCAGGAAGACCGGCACGTTGCGCTCGCGCGCGACCGCGAACGCGGTCCTCATCTCGTCGCCCGGGAGCCCCCCGCCGAGGGACGCCCCGAGCCGTCGCTGGAGCACGCCCCAGAGTCGGGCGAACAGCGGCGTGCCCGACGGCTTCGCCGCGGCGCCGGGCGGAGCGAACAGGGACGCCGCGCGCTCGGGATCGAGCTCGAGCGCCACTCCGTCCAGGGGCCGGGCCGCCAGCGCCGCCCGCAAGGGGGCCTCGAGGTCGACCACGTGCGCTACCCCGATGAGGACCCACGACGGGGCGCAGGTGGTGGAGGTCACGGCCCAGGACGTTCCGCCGGTGGTGGAGAGCACGGGCGAACGAGACACGGTGCGGTTCATCTGCCTTCGGACCGCCCGGGCCACGCGGCCGACACCCGCGCCCCGCACAACCCCCAAATACGGGGTGCGGGTCGCCCGCCCGCATGGCGTGGACGATCTTCAGCGTCCCTTCGGCAAAGCGTACCGAGCTGGACGCCGCGCTCCGCGACGACGTGGTCTCGCGCCAGAGCCAGAAGGTGCGGGCGGCGTCGGCTCTCGGCGGACCCGCGGACTCGGTCTACGTACTGGTGGAAGGAACGCCCGAAGCGGTCCGACGCGCGGACGAACTGTTGGCCGTCGTCGGCCAGCGCCTCGTCCCCCCGAGTCGGAGAGCCTGCTCGCCAGGTTCAAGGACGAGGAGGAGGCCGCCTCCGCCGGGATGGGCCTCTTCTTCACCGACGAATAGCGCTCACTCGGTCTCCGGGGCGTGGGACGGCTCGAGGTCTTCCCCGCCCAGGAACACGCGCTGGCACGCCCGATAGAAGTTGTCCATCCCCGTCGCTTCCTTGGACGAGGTCGCAAGGAGCCCCGACAACGGCCCCATCGATTCGATCGCGCGGAGCAGCTCGGACGAGAGCTGCCCGTCGAGCGTGGCCGGGTCGCGGGCGAGGGCGTCGTACACCTCGCCGGGCTCGTCGGACCACGAGCTGATCTCCGCGAGCTGGGCGGGGGTGAGGACATCGGACTTGGTCAGGACGTTGACCATCGGGAGTCGGAACCGGAACTCGACCGTCGCGCTCAGCATCAGGAGCGAGACGAACCCGACCGGCGTTCGGGCGAGCGCGGGGTCGTAGAGGAACGCGAGGATCGACCGGTCGCCGCTCAACGCGTCCACGATCGCCTTCGAGGCCTCCCGGAACGCGAAGAGCTCCACCTGGCCTGGGGTGTCGACGAGGAGGTAATCGGTCTTGAGCTCGGTCACCGCCTGCTTCACCTCGAAGATCTTGAGGGCGATCATGTCGGCCGCCGCCACCTGGGCGCCGTTCGGGCCGAGCCCGTACTCGTCCTGGAGGTCGTCGAGGCGGACCCATTCGCGGATGTCGACGTCCGGAGCGAGGTCGGGGTTCTCCGCCCCCGGATCGAGGTTCAGGATCGTCGCCTCGTACCCGGCGCTCTTCATCCAGTCCGCGAACGCGCGTACGAACGTGGTCTTCCCGCGCCCGCGGTCCCGGTGAAGTAGACCGTTCCCGGCTCCTCCATCTACTTCTTCCCCGCCTGGGCCCGGACCCGGTGGATCTCGGCCGCCACAGCGCGGAGGAGCTTCGTCTTCGTCATGCGCTCCCGCTTGGCGACCTTCACCCGGCCGGAGTATCGAAAGAACTGGCGCGGGTAGTGCTTCCCCTCCTCGACCTCGGCCTTCGTCCCCAGCTTCTTCGCGGCCTGGGCGATCTCCTCGGTGCTCGGGTCGACCAGCCCCTCCGACTCGGGAATGCGTCGACCCTCGGCGCGGGTAAGCCCCTTGGCGAGGTACTCCGGATAGACGTAGTAATGGTCGGGCATCGGGCCCGCCGTCCGTCGCCTAACCCGCGGCCGCGCGACGCGGACCCCGTTCAGGACCCCGTCCTGCCCCGGTCGGGAGCGGACGCGCACCAGGCCGAGCTCGGTCTCGAGAATCGCCCCTTTCGTGATGATGTTGCGCTGCACGTAGTTCGGGTTGGAGGGGTTCTCACGAACGGTCACGATCTTCTCGGTCTGCATCTTCTTCGATGCCGGGTCGAAGACGTTGATCGTGGAGGTCGTGAGGATGCGGAGCTTCTGGTTGCCGCCGCGGACCCGGTAGGTCTTGATGGTCCCGGCCCCGATGGTCGCCAGCTGGACCTCGCGGCCGATCTCGAACCGCCGCTTCTTGCGGATGGGCCGGAGCCGACCCCCCGTCGGCTTTCGCCGCGACCTTCCTTGCCAGATTCCCATCGACTCTCTCGGGAGGCGGTCCGACGAGGGTGGCGTATTTTAGTCTTTCATGGAGACGTGTGTCCAATCCACGCGACCGCGCCGAAGCACGTCGGCCGGGCGCGGCGGCGCCGGGCCATGGGCGCGGGACGGTGGTGCCCGCGCGTCGTTCACGCCGCCCGAGGGCATCTTATCGGCGCACGGGTTCGGTCGCCACGTGCCGGCGCCCGAGGAGGGGTTCGTCGTCGGAGTGGACGAAGCCGCCGGGGCGCCTGGATCGGACCCCTGGTCGTCGGGGCGGTCGCGGTCCGACCGGGCGACGTGGACCGACTTCGGGAGGCCGGGGCCCGCGATTCGAAGGAGCTCTCGCCCGCCCGTCGTCAGGAAGTGTACGAGCGGATCGAGAAGCTCGGCGCGATCCGGTCGATCGAGCTCTCGCCGGTCGAGATCGACCGGCACGTGGAACGGGGCCGGCTCAACGACCTCGAAGCGAGGACGTTCGGAACGATCGTCCGCGAGTTCTCCCCCGCGCGAGCGTTCGTGGACGCCTGCGATACGGACCCGCGACGGTTCGGCCGCCGCGTCTCCGCGGAGGCGGGACCCGGCGTTCGCGTCGTCTCCCGCCACCACGCGGACCGGACGTATCCGCTCGTGGGCGCGGCTTCGATCGTGGCGAAGGTACGCCGCGATCGAGCGATCGCGGACCTGGCCGCGCGCCTCGGCTGCGATGTCGGGAGCGGCTACCCGTCGGACGCGCGGACCGTTCGGTTCGTGACCGACCACGTGCGCGCGGCCGCCGTGCGACCGACGTGGCTGCGCGAGTCGTGGGCCCCGACGCAAAGGATTATCCCCGCCCCTCCGACTCGTACGCTGGACGCGTTCGAACGATGACGATCGAAGATTCGCTCGCGTCGCTCGTGGACCGGTTCAACCGCCACGTCGAACGAACGCCCGCGATGGCCGAGGAGCTCCAGGGCGTCTCGCGGACCATCGTGATCCGCCTCACGGACGCCGGGAGCTACGCGGTCGATCTTTCCGCAGGCCGGCTCCGCAACCTTCGGAGCGAAGCGCCGCCGAAAGCCGACGTTACCGTCACGACCGACGAGGCGACCTTCCGGGGTCTCGTCCAGAAGGAGATCGGTCCGATGAAGGCGCTCGTGACAAGGAAGCTCGCGATCGACGGCTCGCTCGAAGACAAGCTGCTCCTGCGGCGGCTCCTGTAGCCGCGGCCGAGCGGCGCTTACGGCAGGAAGACGCACGCGGCGATGCAGACCCCGTAGTGGTCCATCGGGATCGAGAGCTCCTCGGTACGGTAGTGGATGCGGCGGAGCTCGACGCCCCGGAAATGGGCGATCTCCTCCATGCGCCACTTGAGGAACTCCTTGAGCGATTTCTGCGTCCCGTGAAGATGGCCCTCGGCGACGTAGCCGCCCTGGCCGTCCGAGCGGAATCCGTAGGCGATCCCCGCGCTGATCACCTCGCCCTCGCCGCCCCCGTGGCGCGCGAGGACGCAGTGCGTGATCGCGCCGCGGACGAGCGGCACCCGGTCGATCTGTCGGATCCCGATCGGGAGCACGGAGGAGACGCTGACCAGGTTCTGCTCCCCGATGCCCGCCTGGAGGAGGCCGAGGTCGAACGCGTTCAGCTCGCTGGTCTTGTTGATCCCCTTCCCGCTTGTAACGAAGAATCGAGTGGGAATGGGGGTGAGCGTCCCGCTCACCGGCACGCGAGCCTTGGGCACATCGGCCGGGAACGCGGTGGCTCCTTAAGGTTTGGGCCGACGCCGCGGCCTAGACCATGATCGCGTGGCGCCGGCGCATGGACGCCTCGGTCTCGCCGCGCGCGGCCAGGATCTCCGCGATGATCAGCATCGGTAAGCCGCAGGCTGGCGGACTCGAACAGCGTGCCGAGCGGCGCGTAGCGCGGCCGGTCGGCGTCCTCCGCGAACTCGAGCGCGACGAGGAGGGTCGCGGCATGCGCGAGCTTCGAGGAGGCGTGCCCGGTCAGCACGATCAGGTCCGCCCCTTCCCGGCGGACGATGTTCGCGGTCTGGATGGACGAGTAGCTCTCCCCTGGCCCGAGAGAATGAAGACGACGTCCCCCTTGCGGACGATCGGGGTCACGCTCTCGCCGATGACGTAGGCGCGGAGCCCCGCCTGGACGAGGCGCATGGCGAACGCGCGCCCTACGATGCCGCTGCGCCCGGCGCCGTAGACGAAGATCTGCGGAGCGTGCGAGAGAAGTTCGACCACCCGCACGAGCATCGCCGCGTCGACGCGCTCCAGCGCCTCCGTGACGCGCCGACCGATGTATCGCTGGGCTCGAACGAACGTGGGACCGCTAGCGTCGGGATCGGCGACCATGGGTCCCTCCCTTCGCCTTCGGCCGGGGCTTCGAGGAGCGCGACGGCGTAGGGCGCGACCGCGCCGGAGGCCGTGACGGCCGCCGGTGAGCGGCGGCCTTTCCCTTCGCCGCGGGGGCGGCGGCCGGGCGTGCCGGCTTCGCCGGCGGGCGTTGCGCGGGCTTGACGGGCGCCTTCGCGGATGGCTTCGCCGCCCCTTTCGGCGTCGGCGCCGGATGCGCCTTCGTCCAGCGGCGGGCGAGCGCGCGCTCGTAGAGGAGCTTCATGTACATCGCGTCGTGCTCGAGCAGCGGCGAGCTCGAGATGACGCTAGACGATCGTAGTCGCGCTCCGCCAGCAGTTCGGCGAGCGGGTCGAACCGCACCAGGCCGCGCTTGATCGGCGTGAGGCGGAACTCGCCGGGGCCGTAGAACTCGACACCGGAGAAGTTGAGGTACAGCGGACCGTTGGTCGCCTTCACGAACTCGCGGAGGATCGGGTCGAGATCGTCGGGCTCCTCGAAGCTCTTCCGCTCGCGCGCGGCGAGGTGGGGGAGGTTGAGGACCGGGACGATCGTCCCCTTCGTCCGTGGCGCCAGCTCGAGGACCTCCTCGCGGGAACCGAAAACGTCCGGATGCCCGCTCGGCTCGATGCCGAGCCGGACCTTGCCCCGCGTGAACTGGGAGAACCACTGGGAAAGGTCCGTAGACGATCTCGGTGAGCGACTGGATCGAGTCGCCCCGGTCGCCGGTACCGTAGAACCCGAGGTGGGTGACGGCGAGCCGGGCCCCCAGCCCGTGGGCGAGCACGCCCGCCCACTGGATCTGCCGCGTCGACTGCTCGCGCGCGTCGGCGGACCCGAAGAAATCCACGTAGTAGGGCGCGTGCAGCGTGAGGTCGACGTCGAGGGCGCGGGCGAGCACTCGGGTCATGCTCGAGGTCGGCGTAGTCCTTTGCGAGGCTCCATGTCAGCGCCGTGAGCGAGTCCCGCCGGCGGATGCGGCGCGGCGAACGCCTCGGCGGTCGGCGTGCTCTCGGCCGGCCCCGCGGGGCCCAGGCTGACGGTCAGTTGCTGCACCAGCTCGCGCGCGAGCTTGCCGACCTCTTCGTCGAGCGCCAGCCGTGTGAGCGGGTTCACCTTGATGAACTGCACTTCCATCGCCGTGAGCCCGAGATGGTGCACGTCGGCGATACCGTCCCGGAGCGTCCGGCCTTTGCAGGAAAGGGGGATCCCTGCGGGTCCGAATCGGATCACGAGTAACCAAACCTCAAACAGGGGAGCGGGGGCTATCTCGCGAATCTATATAACGGAAATCCGGGACCTCGGGGAGGGCCCGGTTTCCGCGGCGGGGCTCGGGCGGAAGCCTGTCGCGAGGACGTAGATCTCGAGGACGCGCTTCGCGCGAGGCGGGCGGCTTCGTTCGGTCGGACCCGTTCGCAACCCCGGCCGATCTCCGCTTCGAGGACATCGGCGACCATGTCCCCGTCGAACATCTTCGCGACGAACGCTCCGCCCTCGGCACGAGGACCTTCGGCGCCACGCCCACGCCTCCCGCACGAGGTCCGCCGACCGCGCGTGGTCGGTCCCGTACGCCCCGCTGATGCGCGGGCGAGATGTCCGAGAGGACGACGTCGAACGGCGCGGGGCCGAGGCGGGCCGCTCAGGCCGGGGTCCCCGACGCGGGCCCGGATCACCTCGACCCCGGGGATCGGGTCGATGCGGCGCGGGTCGACCGCGACCACGCGGCCCCGCGGCCCGACGCGACTCCGCGGCGACGATCGACCATCCGCCCGGCGCCGCGCCGAGGTCGAGCACACGCGGCCGGCCTGGAAGAGATGGAACCGTTCGGTTGAGGTAGCAGGAGCTTGAACGCTGCGCGCGACCGCAAGCCCTGCTGCTGCGCTGCGCGGTAGTACGGATCGCGCCGCCGCTCGCGGAGGAACCGCCCTCCCATCGCCGCTCCGAGCCGGTCGCGCCCTACATGAGCCGGGCCCGGGATGGGGCCGTCCGAATTTGAATCGGAGTCTCTTGCACCCCAAGCAAGAAGGATGGTCCAAGCTACCCCACGGCCCCGCGACGCGCCGGCGGCGCGCCGACGGACGAGCGCGAGATAACGGTTTGCCCGGACGGCGGGGCCGGGCTAATGGACGAACCACCAGACGGTGATCATCGCGACCGCGATGACCGCCGTGTTGACGAGGGCGAGCCAGAAGAACGCCCGCATCTCCCGCATCCCTTCCCTCGGACCGACGGACGGCTCGGGGGTCGAGCTCCCCGGGGACGGCGTGTACGGGTGCCGGTACGATTCCTCGCCCATGCGCCGGTCGAATCGACGGGGCCCGCGTTCTTAACGGCTCGGTTCGTCCGGTCGCTACGCCGCGAACCACGGCAGCCGGGCCGCGGGCCCGGTCGGCTTGAGCACGAGCACGTGCACGTTCGCCCCGGCATCCCCCGGGGCGTACGAGTCACGCTGCGCGAGCTGGTAGAGCATGAACAGGGCGTCCTCGTCCGTCCGGACGCCGAGGGATCCGTTCACGTCGATCCCGAACCGGCCCCGAAGAAGGTTCAGCATCTCCTCGAAGTCGATCTGGTTCGACCCTTCGACCTGGGCCGCCCGTCGGAACAGGCCGACGACCACGCCCGTCGCCACGCGCAGCACTTCGCGCGGCGGCACTTTGCGGAGATGGAAGTGCGCCGGCGCGTCCGCGCGGCTGGAAGCGGGCACCACAAGTATCGAGACCTCGTGGTCGATCGAGGTTCCCTCCGGTCCCGAGAGCCGGGACCAGGCGTCCTCCGCGGCCGAGTCGTTCGGCACGACGAAGATCGCGCGGCGGCCGGGCTCGCCGCCGCCGCGCAGCTCTCCGAGCCACCGGTCGATCCGCGTCGAGAGCCCCGAACGGTCGCCCGCCGGGACGAAGACGGGGTACGTGCGACGGGGAACGCCGGCTTCCTGGACCCAGAACGACGCGTCGGGCTCGCGCGCCCTCGGCGCCGGGGCCACCTTCGCATAGCCCAGGCGACGGAGGACGTTCTCGGCGTCGCGCAACCTGTCGGTGGACGCTCCTACCCGGTCGGAGTCTGCCATCGGGATGGAACGAGGGAACCGGGCGAGATAAGCTTCGCGCGCCGCGAGGCGCTCAGCCGAGCGCTGGGATGCCGATCCGGATCAACCCGGCGTTCGCAAGGATGAGACCGACCACGGCGAGGAGGTAGGGGCCCGAGAAGATGAACCCCCGCCGGGCGACCGTGCCGGGTCACCGTTCGCCACAGCGGGGCCGCCAGGGCGACCCAGAGGAGGCCAAGCGCGACAAGGGCGATCCCGACCGGAGCCACCACCGCCCCCGACACCGCGAGGAAGGCCGCGGACGGGACCAGCAGCGCGGCGGAGACGACCACGACCTTGCCCGAGAAGGCGGGGTCGTCCATCCGCGGGAGCATGGGCAGCCCGGCCTTCGCGTAGTCGTCCCGAAGCAGGAGCGCGAGGCTCCAGAAGTGCGGGGGGGTCCAGAGGAAGACAACGAGGGCGAGAGCGAGAGCGCCCAGCGTCCAGTGCCCGGTCGCCGCGGCGCTCCCGGCGAGGGCCGGGGCGCTCCCGGCGAATCCCCCGATGACGATGTTCCAGCTCGAGCGGCGCTTCAGCCACGCCGTGTACACGACCACGTAGGTGAGGCCGCCCAGGAAGATCGAGAACCCCGTCAGCGGGTTCAGCAACACGGTCGCCCACCCGATCCCCGTCCCCAGCAGCGCGAGGCCGACCACGCCGACCGCCCACCCGGGGGCGATCCGATGCGACGGGATCGGACGCTCGCGCGTCCGCCGCATCCGCTCGTCCATGTCGCGGTCGAGGTAGTGGTTCAGCATCGCCGCCCCGCCGCTCGCGGCCGCGCCCGTCAGGAGGAGGACGAGGAGTCGGACGAGGTCGATCGTGCGGGGCGACGCGAGGACGAAGCCGCCCACGGCGACTACGAGGATGAGCGACGTGATCCCGGGTTTGATCAGCGCGAGGTAGTCGCCCGCACGGGCCCGCGTCGGCGCGGCGGGGGGCACGCCGTCGGTCGGGGCGGTGGATGGGGGCGCCGCCCCCGGGTTCGCCGCGGGGGCGGGGGGCCTGCCTCAGGACTTCCGAGGTTCTCCAAGCGGCACCCGGTCGTAGGAAGGAGCGGAGACGTTTTCCGACGCCGCCGGGAGCGATCTCCTCCGTGGCGCCGCCGGGCCCACTCGATCCAACGGCGGGGCATCTCGCGCAGGTTCGAAAGCAGTACGAGGACGAGGAGGAGGCCGAAGAGGCCCGTCGCGATGGCGAGGTGGACCAGGACGAGCGTGACGAAGAGGCCGCTCGCGACCACCTCGGCGCCAAGGAGCGCTTCGATCACGACCAGCGCGAGCGCCAGGAAGCCGAGCCGCATCAGGACCGGGCGGCCCCGCTCGTAGAGAAGCCCGAGGAGGGCGACCGCGAGGACGGTCACAGAGAGGAAGAACGCGCTGACCCGGTGGCTCCACTCGATCGCGGCACCGCCGCCCCCCGGGAGGAGGTTGCCGTTCCCGAAGCACGTCGGCCAGTGGGGACAGGAGAGCCCGACGCCGCTCGCCATGACCGTGCCGCCGAGCAGGATCGTGGCGTAGCAGAGGATCGCGGCGTAGATCACCGCGAAGCGGAACAGGTCGTGGCCCTTCATGGCCCCCTCACGACCCCCCTTCGGGCGGCGCGGCGGTCGGCAGGGGGACCGGCACGCGGGTCGGGGCGAGAGTTCGCGCCGGTCCGGTCATGGTCGTGGGGAACTCCTCGCCCCACGGGTCGGCGGTCGTGACGGGAGCGCCGGCGTAGTAGGAGTAGACCATGTTGAACAGGAAAACGAGCTGCCCGATGCCGAGGATGTAGGCGCCCAGCGTAGAGAGGAAGTTGAGGAACTGGAAGTTCCCCGTCCAGAGGTACGTGTAGACGCGCCGTGGCATCCCCTCGGCTCCCAGGATGAACATCGGGAAAAGGAGGAGGTTCACCCCGACGTAGGTCAGCAGGAAATGGATCTGGCCGAGTCGCTGGTCGTACCAGCGGCGCGTGATGATCGGGAAATAGAAGTAGATCGCCGCGAAGATCGCCATCAGCGTCCCGCCGAGCAGGATGTAGTGGAAGTGGGCCACGACGAAGTACGTGCCGTGGTAGAGGTAGTCGATCGGGATCGAGGCGAGCATCAGCCCGGAGAGCCCCCCGATGACGAACCCGGTGATGAACGCGACGCAGAACCACATCGGGAGCGCCATCCAGATGCGCCCGCCCCACAGGGTCGCGACCCAGTTGAACGTCTTCACCGCGGACGGCACCGCGATCGCCATCGTGGTGAGCATGAACACGAACCGTATGTTCGTGGAGATCCCCGTCACGAACATGTGGTGCTCCCAGACCGCGAACGAGAGCACCGCGAAGACCCCGAGCGAGATCGCCATCGCCGCGTAGCCGAAGATGTCCCGGCGGGCGAGCTTCGGCAGGATCGTCGAGATGAGCCCGAACGCGGGCAGGACCATGACGTACACTTCGGGGTGGGCGAAGAACCAGAAGACGTTCTGGTAGAGGAGCGCCCCGCCGAGCGGCGTCCCGTTCGCGGCCGCGAGGATGTGCGTGCCGAACAGCCGGTCGGAGAGGATCATCGTGAGGCCGACCGAGAGCGACGGGAGGGCGAAGATCAGGAGGACCGAGTTGATCATCGTCGCCCAGACGAACAGGGGCATGTTCCAGTAGTGCACGCCGGGCGCCCGGTGCTTCGTGATCGTGACGAGGAAGTTGATCGCGCCCAGCATCGAGGAGATCGTCAGGATGTGGAGTCCGAGGATCCAGAGGTCGATCCCGTTCCCCGGGGCCTCGACCGAGAGCGGTACGTACCCGGTCCAGCCGGCGTTCGCGTTCGACAGGATGAGAATGACCCCGGCGGGCGGGATCAGCCAGAACGCGATCGCGTTGATCCGCGGCAGGGCCATCTCGCGGGCCCCGATCATCGAGGGGACGAGGTAGTTCCCGAACCCGGCGAGGACCGGGATGACGAACATGAAGATCATCAGGACCCCGTGGATCGTGAACAGGGTCGAGTAGACCTCCGGCGTGATCCCGAGGGTCGTCTGCGGGTCGAGGCCCAGGCCCTGGACCAGCCCCAGGTCGGTCCGGATCAAGGTTGCGTAGATCCCGCCGATGAAGAAGAACAGGATCCCGGTGCCGATGTAGAGGAGACCGATCCGCTTGTGATCGGTCGTGAAGATCCACTTCTTCATCGTGGCGACGAGCCACGGTCCGTGGTAGGCGAGGATCCACAGCACGAAGCCGAAGAACGCCCCGATCAGTGCGATCAGGACCTCCGCGGTCTCGAGGTTCGTCATGGGCCGTGCTCCCGTGTCATGCGATCAGGCTCCCGAGGAGGTAGGCGATCGCCGCCGCGGCGACGAACGAGGACGACGACCTTCACGAACCGGACCTCGGCCTGGAGCGTCACCGGGCCGGGGGGCGTGGGCGAGAAGCGGCGGCCGAGCGGCCACGACCGGTACGTCCGGTCGGTCACGTGGAACAGGATCGCCCCCATGAGGGACATGAGCGCGATCGCGAGGCCGAACGACTCCTGGGCGCCGGGGCTGGCCAGCGAGCCCAGGTGGATCGCGTAGACGATCAGGACCGCGATCCCGACCAGCATCAGCACCGCGACCGAGTCGTACAGCGCGAGCGTCCGCGCTCGGACCGTGGCCAGGTCGACCTCCTCGCTACTCAAACAGCTCGATCCTCCTCTGTTCGGTTCCGCGATAGCGGTCCACGCGGTACAGGATCCCCGCGGTGAACAGGAACGCGAGGAAGGCGCCCAAAACGCCGAGCACGAGAACGATCGGGGCGAGCAGGTCACCGGCGAACAGCCCCGCGAGGCCGTAGACGATCGCCGCGAGCCCGAGCGATCCGACGACCAGGAACAGGAGGAGGACGCCCCACAGGGTCCCGGTCTTCCACATCGGCTTTTCGGGCGGGGGCGCCGCGCTAGTCACTGGCCTTCGCCTCCGCGGTGCTGGGGGCCGGGGTCGACGCGGGGGCGGGGGGCGTCCAGTACACGCCCTGGAAGGCGGGAACCCGCGCCGCCGCGCGCCGCCGATAGCTCCGAACGTACCGCCAGTGCAACAGCCCGATCACCAGGCCGTTGACGAGGAAGACGGGCCCAAGGGTGATCAGGACCTGCACCGGCGAGGATCTGGAGGCCCGGGGTCTCGCCGCCCCAGACGGTCATGACGATGAAGAAACCCAGGAGGGACGTGCCCAGCCACGTGAACAACGGCCGGTCGCGGGGGTGGGTCCGTTTCGAACGGTCGAGGAACGGCAGGAAGAGGATGAACACGAGGATCGCCGTGCCGACCGCGACCGCGATGATCGGCGTCACGCCGTAGAAGTCGACCAGCTTGAACAGCCAGAGGAAGTACCAATCCGGCTCGGTGACCCCGGGCGAGACCCCGAGGTTCCCGACGTATGTCGGGAGCTGCCACGGCCACAACGCGGCCATCGCGAACAGGAGGCCGACGTAGAGCAGCATCCACTTCCCGATGTAGAGCAGGATGTGGGGCATGAACGGAACGTGGCTCTTGCTCTCCTTTTCCGTGAAACGACGACGTTGCAACGGGTCCGAGGTCGCCGGCGGGGCGATACCGTGCGACTCGAACAGGGCGATGTGGGCGTAGAGGAGCGCCCCCAGCGCGAGCGGGATCAGCAGGACGTGGGCGTCGAACATCCGCGACAGCAGTCCCTGCGGGGTCCCGTCGCCGAGGATGAACGGCCCGAGGAGCGGGCCGGCGGAGGGAAGGCCGAGCGCCAGCACGATTCCCACGTTCGTCGCGTTGTACGACAGCTGGGTGTAGGGGAGGAGGTAGCCCGTGAACCCCATCCCGAGGGTCAGGACCATCAGCAGGCTCCCGACCATCCACGAGAACTCGCGGGGCGCCTTGTAGACGCCCATGTAGTAGCCGCGGTAGAAGTGGACGAACACGAGGAAGATCATCGCGTACGCACCGTACAGGTGCGTCGTGATGAGCAACCATCCCATCGGGACGGAATGGATGATGTAGAACGTCGAGCACCACGCCGCTGGCGAGGGGGCGAGCGTCCCGACCGCCTGGCCGCACGCGGTGTAGGTGGCGTTCGTGTAGGTGCTCGGCTGGTAGTACAGGAGCAGGAGCATCCCCGAGACGACCTGGTAGATGAACGCGTTCGCGACGAACGCTCCGGTCCAGTACGACGGCTTGAACGTGAACTCCGGCTGGGGGCGAAGCGCCCACCGCTTCATCGCGGTCCGGTCCTCGACGAACCCCCAGATCTTGTTGAGGTTCCGATTGTACCACCGTGCGAACGTCATCGGGACCCTCCGCTAGCTTGGGAACACGCACAGGATCACCGGGGAGTCCTTCGTCAGCTCGCTCGTGTTGCCGACCCCGTAGTCCCCCTGGAGGGTGTTGAGGTGACCCTTGACGGGGGGGCTGGAGGGTGTCATGCCGATCGCGTAGAGGTTGCCGCTCGAGTCCTGGTCCAGGACGACCTGGGGGAGCGGGAGGATCGCCGGGCCCGTCAGGTTGGACGCGCCGTTCGTCACGTCGTAGGTCGAACCGTGGCACGAACAGTGGATGTAGAGCGCCAGCGAACCGAACGTCTTCGAGCAGGTGCCGGGGGGATAGGACGATATCGCCGGGGCAGGGCAGCCGAGATGCTGGCAGATCGCGCTGAAGGCGACGATCGTGCCGTACGTTCCGATCCCGTTCTTGACGCTCGAGACCCCGGCCGCTGTTGGCAGCGGGGCCAGGGGGTTCCCGGTATAGAGGTTGAGCAGGAAATTCGGCTCGTTCCGGAGCGGGTAATCGAAAAGGATCAGCTCGCTCGTAGTGTAGAGGTACTCCGAATTGACCTTGTCCACCGTCAGGGCGCTGCCGTCCGTGTCCAGCAGCTGGACCTTGGGGTAGCTCGATAGGCCGATGACCGGCGGCTGAACGTACCTGCAGGGTACCGCCGACCACCCCGCCGACGCCGACCCCGAGGGCCCCGGCGACGGCGGCAAGCTTGAGGATGTTACGCTTCGTCTCGTCGACCTCGGGCTCGGCCGCCGCGACGCGGCGGATCTGGCCGACCGGGAAGTCGTAGGCGGCGTTGCCGCTCTCACCGAACGGGCAGGCGCTCGCGCAGTCGAACCGGCCGCTCACGAGAGGGTCCTCCCGCGGGTATCGGGTTTCGCGTCGTCGGCTTCGCCCGGCTCGGGAATTGCCGCCTCGCCGGGGAGCTCGGCCTTCTCGCTTCCGTGGTAAATCGCCCAGGCGATGCCGATCCCCATCAGGACGACGAGGACCTCGGTCAGCTCGACGATCTGGTTCGGGGTGAGGGCGCTCATCGGAACCCTCCGGTCGTGACGTAACTCGAATGGGCGGTCGTCGACCAGGTCGGCACGGGGGGACTGCCGGTCCACGGTACCGCCGCGGGCGCGGGGGCGGCCACGGCGAGCGAAGGCGCGGCACGGGCCACGGCCGCGGGGATCCCGCTCTCCTGGCCGGACGGCGGGTCGACGCCCAACAGGACCGACCGGAGCGAGAGATTGGGCGCCCCGCCCCCGACCGGGAGGTCGGCGGCCTTCGAGAACTCGCTCAGGAGCTCCTGCTTCAGCCGGTTCGCCCGACCGTACCATCGGCCGAGGGTGCGGAGGGCCTGGCGGTTCCCCTCGCCGAAGAGGAGGAACGCGGCGACACCGACGATGATCAGCCAGTCGAGGTCAGAGAACAGCCCCATCAGCCTATCCGGCTCCTGCGGACGGTCGCGATCGGAGCCCCGCGTCCCTCCGGCGTTCCCAGCGCGACGCGAACCACGCGCCGCCCAGGTAGAGGCCGAACATCGGGAGCGCGATCAGCAGCATCGTGATCCCGGAATTGTCCGGCGTGACGATCATCCCGAAGACGAGCGCGCCGATCACCGCCCCCCGCCAATGCTTCCGCCACGCCGAGGCGCGCACCACGCCGAGCCGGGTGAGCGCGTAGAGGAAGACGGGGAGCTCGAAGACGACGCCGAACGCGAGCGAGTAGAGGAGCGCGAAGGTGACGAACGACTGCACGCCCAGGACCGGCGCGAGGTTCATCGCCGCAACGTAGTAGAACAGCAGCCGGAACGTGAACGGCGTGAGGACGAACAGCCCGAGCGCTGTTCCGATCGCGAACAGGGCCGACGCGGGGATGCCGACCTCGCGCAGGAGCGCGCGCTCGTTGCGGCGCAGCGCCGGGACGAGGAACGCGCCGGCCTCGTGGACGATCCAGGGCATGCCGACGATGAGTGTCAGGAGGAACCCGATCTCCATCTGCGCGACGATCGAGTCGGCCACGCCGACGTTGAGGAGCGCGACGTTCGGGGGGAGCATCCAGGCGACCATCGCGCGGAACACCTGGGCGGTCACGTTGTAGAACGGGCTCGGCCAGGGGTAGGCGAACGGAACGGAGAGCCCGAAGACCCGCACGCGAATCGGGACGAGCTCGAACAGGATCAGGAAGCCGAAAATCCCGGCGAGCACGACGCCGACCCGCATGAGACGGCGGCGGGCTTCGGAGACGACGGCGAGGATGCGGTCCAGATCGCCCATCAGTCACCCGGGACCCTCCCTCGAGCCCGCGCCCGGCTTCGGGCGTCCCGGGCGATAGCCTCGGATCGTTCGTCTCCCTCGTGCATCCGCGACCGGTCGGGGCTCTAGCGGGGCGGTGCCGCGGGACTCAGGTCGGTAGCGTGGGCGGCCTGCTCGGCGCGTATCTCGCGCTCCACCTCGAGTCGTCCCTTCTTGAACTCGCCGACGGAACGGCCCAGGCTGCGCGCGAGCTGCGGTATCTTGCTGGACCCGTAGAACAGGATCCCGGCCACCACGGCTATGATCAACCAGTCGTCGATGGAATCGAACACGCTCCCTCCCCTCGGGTCGCACCCGGGGTCGGACGATACGGCGTTCGTACGGGGGGATGCTACTGGTCCGGACGGTTCGCACCTCGCCCAGATAAGGGGGCGGCGGAGCGGCCGCCGGCGCTGACGCTAGGACGAGGGGATCACCGCACGCGATCAGGCCGCTTCGATCAGGACCGATTCGGTCCCCGCCGCGACCGCACGGTCGATGGCGACCCCGGCCAGGAGCTCGAGGCACGTGGTCGACTGCTTCAGGAGGTGCGTCGTGAGCCGGGCCGAAGGGGCGCGTCGGGCGCCGCGGCGGCGCGCGCTCGACACGGGCTCTCCGGAGCTCAACTGTTCGCTCAGCTGGAAGACCTCGCAGGCGTGGTTGAGCGACGGGTGCATCAACGCCTCCACCACCGCCTTGAGCTGGGCCTTCAGCTCGGGCAAGAGGACCCCGAGCGATTCCGCGGACGGGGCGGGGATGGACGGTGCCTCGTCGTTCAGCAGCGAGAGGGTCTCGCCGAACATCGCGGCGAGCTCCTCGAGGGCGTGGACGACGACGCGCCATTCGAGCAGCTGGCGCGGGTCGGGGCTGCCGATGCGCCGAGCCAGCGACCAGTCCCGACTGGCGAGGAACAACTGGCGTACGAGCAGGGCGAGCACCTTGCTGCCCTCCTCCTCGAGCGTGGAGAGCCGGCGGCTCCGAGCGTTCCGCCGGACGACCTCCTCCATCTCCTCGAGGAAGGTCACGAGGATCATCTTCATGCGCTGGACCAGCTGCGGAAGCCCGTACTTCGACGGGTCGATGAAGTTCTGGAGCAGGACCCGGTTCGGCTCCTGCGCGACCACCGATACGCCCAACAGGCCCCGGGCCGCCTCGACGACCTCCTCGGACCGTTCCGGCGAGAGGGGCACCTCGGTCCGGATCTCGATGGCGTCGTGGCCGACGCGGTAAGCGCCGACGATCAACCGGGAGAGGGTTCCGGGCGTGTCGAACGACCGGGCCTGGACGACGAACGGGGCGATCGCGGCGACCGCGCCCGGGGTCGGGGCCGGCTTGAGGTACAACGTTCCGTCGTTGTTCTGGTCGAACACGACCAGGTCTCCAGGGCGCAGGTTCATCGCTTCCGCCCACGGCTTCGGGAGCGTGACGGCGATCGACGAGTGACCGGCTTTCAGGACGCGGCGTTCACGGCTCGGGGTGCTCCACGTCATTCTTCCGCTCGGAACCTACTACGGGTTCCGTAGGTTGTATCGGTTCGAGTTCTTGAACGTTGCGCTTTGCGTGGAAGAGGCGCTGTTCACTTCGGTGGGTTCGGGGGCGACGGGGGCAGCGGGCCCGCGGGCGGCGGGGCGACGGGCTCGGCATACCCCAGGCGCTCGGGGGGCATCTCGAACTCCGAGCCCCGTCGGCGACCCACGACGAACCCGAGCACGATGGCGATCACCGTCAGCGAGACGATGGTTCCGACGATTATGAAGACGGCGAGCCCGGCGCCCGTCGACCCGAGACCGACCGTCAGGTTCGGGGGCAGGTTCTCCCCGAAGGCGAGGAAGCCGTACATCCCGAGGGTGAAGTGGCCGGATTCCGAGCACACGAACTCGTACCACCCCGACCCGTTGACGGAGAAATTGCCGTAGGCGCGAGCTCCCGACCCGGTCACGTTCACGTTGACGAGGTTTCCCTGGTGCTGGCCGGTCCCGTAGACATAGTTCGACGGGTCCGTCGTCCCGGCCGGGAACTGATGCCCCTCGTTCTTCCAGACCGTGAACGTGTGGGTCGTGCCGGCCATATCGCCGTCCGTGAGCACGACATGGATGGTGGCGTTGGTCGGGATCTGCTCGGTCTCGTTCGGCGTGAACATGAAGTCGGTCGCCGTGATGTTCAGGTAGTCCGAGGTGGCGACCTCGAGCTGGGAGGCGACCACGATCTTCGGGACCCCCAGGATCCACGTGGCGGCGATGAGGAGGCCCACCGCCATGCCGACCGCGAACAGGCGCCGTCCTAGGATGCTTCGCCTCATCGACGCGTCGCTGCCTCGCCGACGCGGCAACGGACGAAGCGGGCCGTTCAAACCCCCTCCGTACGTACACCGAGGGTGGGGACGGGTCGACCGGCGCGGGTCCCGCCGCCGCGTTGCCGTACGAACAGCGGGGATATGTACACCGGCTCCCACGGAAAACCCGGGGAGGCACCGGTAACGGTGCGACCCGCCGAAGGGACGCTCCGGGATTGAGCCGTGTTCGGGATCGAGGGATTGCTGGGTTCGGGCGAGACGAATCTCCAGCTGACCGAGCCGCTGCTCTGGGTGATGATCGGCATCAGCGTCGCGGGCGCGATCGTCACCTTCTCGTTCCTCGTGTACGCCGTCTGGAGGTTCCGCGACCCGAAGATGCGGAGGCGCCGGTATGGTTAACCGGCTCGAGGTGACCTGGACCCTCGTCGTGGTCGGCCTGATCGCCGGGGTCGGCGTGTACTCCACGATCCTCGTCTACCAGCTCGATGCGCTGCCGGCGCACCCGAACGAGTACGTGAACGTCATCGGTCACCAGTGGTACTGGGAGTTCTGCTACTCGAACGGCACCTGCTTCAACTCTACCTACGACGCCACGAACAACACCGTGTCCGGCGGCGCGTTCTGGGCCCAACCGGGTGCCGTGGTCCAGATCAACGTCACCGGCGCCGACGTGGTCCATTCGTTCAACATCCCCCAGCTCGGGGTCCGCATCGACGCGATCCCGGGCGGATCAACCAGTTCGCCTTCACCGTGCCGACGGCCCCGATCGGGACGGAGTACCTGATCCAGTGCACCGAGTTCTGCGGGACGTTCCACGGCACGATGCGCTCGTTCCTGGTCCTGGTCTAGGCCCGACGCTCGGCCCGGGCTGACGGCCCCGACCTCCCGCGGGGACGGGGCTACCCGTGCCCGCCGTGGTGTCCGGGCGAGCGGGGGAAACGTCCCGAGAATCCGGCGGCGAGGGCGAGCAGCGCGCCGATCCCGACCAGCGCGGCCGAGCCGGCCAGCACCCAGGTGTCAATGAGAGCCGTGCTCGGGGCCGGGGGCGCGGCCGGCGGCGCCACGCCGACGTAGAGCAGGCCGTACATCCCGTCCGCGTAGTGCCCGGGCTCGGTGCAGATGTACATGTACACCCCCGGGGCCGAGATCGTCAGGTCGGCCCAGACGGGCGTGCTGTTGATGTTCGTGGTCACGTTGCCCAGCGGCGGATAATCCGCGAAGTAGGCTCCGAAGGCGTACGGCACGGTCACGTTCGTCTGCGGAGCGACCGTGAACGTGTGGACCACGGCCCCCAGGTTGGTCACCGAGACGTTGATCGCGGCGGGGTAGGTACGTCGGCATCGCGACCAGTTCGTTCGGCTGGAACTGGAGCGAGGTCGCGGTGGTGTTCTCCAGGAGGACGAGCGGGGGCGCGTTCGATGTGACGTTCAGTAATCCCCGCATGCCCGGCCTGGAACTGGTACGGAACGAGCGAAACGAACTCGAACGAGTCGCCGATGTCAGCGGTCGTGTAGGTGAGGACCACCGTCGCCATACCGCCCGGGGCGAGCGAGACGTTCGCTCCCGCCTGGGGGGTGTGGTTCGTGAAGTAGCCGTCCAATCCGGTAGGGGAAAGGGAGGTGTTGATGGTGGCGTTCGGAACCGACGAGAGCGTGAACGTATGGTTGTAGGCCCCGACGTTGTCGAGGTCGATCGTGAGGGTCGCCCCCGCGCCGATCGCGAGATACTTCGGGTCGAACGAAGGGGCGTCGGTGAGGTTCACGTCGGTCGCGACGTCGCCCGTCCCGGGGTGCGCGTAGCCGACGGACGGGGCGAATCGCACGAGATGCACCGCCCCCGCGTTGAACGGCAGGACGAGCGACCCGAGGACGAGCGCCGGCGGCGATCAACACCAACGGTCTCGGACCGCGCCGCCGCGACCGCCCGGACGATGAGTCGGTCACGATGTTCCCTGACGGCGCGGGGACTCTGGCGCGGTTGATATGGCCGCCGTACGAATCCTCGGGGACGGACACGGACGACCGGGTCACCGAGGCTCGAGGGTGGTCCCGGGCACGGAGGGGGCGGGGGTCCCGCCAGGGGCGCTTTCCGCGGCGTGGTCCGTCCAGGTCGGGTCGTGGGGTTCGCGGTAGCAGGCGCGGACGAGGTAGCCGACCTCCCCGACCATCGTCAGGCCCATGGCGCTCCCGAAGACGATGACGCCGCGTCCGCGCCGCCGGTCGCAGACGACCAGGCAGCCTCCCGACGCCATCGCGAGGAAGGCGACCGAGATCGCGACCACGAGGGTCGCCTCGTGCGCGGCGAGCGTCCGGCGGACCCGCAGGCGCCGGACGAGAACGGCGAACCAGGCGGCCATCGCGACCGACATCGCCACCGCCCCGATCGACGGATAGGCCGTCACCCACGGCCCGACCACCGCGGCCGCGGTGAGCGTCGACGCGCCCCGGCGCGCCCGACCGGCGACACCGGGGCCCAAACGGTCAGGGCCGCCATCACGGCGGCCATCGACCAGAAGAACCAGATCGAGGAGAGCCCGAGGGCGAACGTCGCCGGCACGGAGAGCGCGCCGCTCGCCCCGCCGTACGCGAACAGGACGCCCATGAGCGCCTCCGATCCCGTGACCGCGACGCCGAACGACAGCGGCCAGCTCCAGCCGTGCGGCTCGATCCGGCGATCCCGGAAGACGATCAGGCCGATGAACCAGAGACCGAGCGGTACCATCATCATGAAGTTGAACGCGACGAGCACCCAGGTCCACGCGGTCGTCCCGTCCGTGTCGATGAATACGAAGAGTAGCGCGGTGAGCAGCACCGTGCCCCCGAGGAGGACGCTGAGGGCGAGCAGCATCTGGGTCAGCAGCGGTGGGCCGCGCTCGCTCCGCAGCAGCAGCCCGAGCACGACGATCGTGACCACGATCATCGGGACCGCGATCGTCGCGTAGGGGACGAGGGTCGCGCTCAATCCGATGGGCGGCAGCGGTACCTGCATCGAACGGACCGACCAACCGGGCCCGTTTCAAATCCTCGCGGTACCGACCGCGGACGGCGGGCTCACGTCGACCGGTCGGCCGGCTCGGCCCCGGATTCGAACCGGCGGATCAGCTGCGTCGTCACCTCGACCAGCGGGTGGTGCGCCGACCGGTCGATCTCGATGTCAAGGACCGTCTTCAGATGGTGCTCCTCGGCCACCCGCTCGAAGCCGGTCTCCTTGCGCGCGAACTCGTCGGGCCTATCGCACGTGAGCACGAAGGCGTGGAGCTGGGTGAGCCCCATCTCCCGGGCCGCGAGCGCGCGGTGGTGACCGTCCACGAGCAGCCACGAGTCCCCCTTCTGGACGACCAGCACGGGCTCCGCGAACCCCCGCTCGAGCTCGTACCGGCGCCCCTCGAGCTCGTCCTCGTACACCTTCCACTGCGTCGGGGTGAGCCGGTCGATCGGCACCAGGCCCCGGTGGAACGTGAACGGGAGGCCGTATCGCTCGGAGAGGAGGCGCTTCAGGGTGTCGGCCTTCGCCGGGGAGGCGCGCTCGAAGTGCGAGCGGACGATGTCGAGGTTCGACAGCACCCCGCAGAGGCGGCCGCCGGGTTCGATGATCGGGAGGTCGCGGAGGCCGAACCGGAACATGATGCGGGCCGCGTCGTCGAGCGCCGTGTCGGGTGTGGCCGTGTAGGTACCCGGGTCGGATGATCTGCCGCGAGCGGCGTCTCCTGGTCGGCGGCGTGGCGCAGCAGTTCCTTCGCGCTGACGAACCCCACCAGGCGGCCCTGGTCGTCCGTGACGGGGAAGCCGTGGTGACGGCTGTGCATCAGCCGACGGGTCGCCTCGCCCACGGTCGTCGTGGCGCGGATGTGCTCGACCTCGAGCACCATGTAGTCCCGAACGGTGACCGTCATCCTTCCGACGGCGGGTGCTGGTCCCTCAGGTACGCCGTCAGGAGGTGCAGCAGGATGTGGTGCACGTCCTCGATGTGCTGCATGTTCCCGGACGGCACCACGATCGCCACGTCGCAGAGGGGCTTCATCTTCCCGCCGCCCATCCCGATGAGTCCGACGGTCGTCATTCCGGTGCGTCGCGCCTCCTCGAGGGCACGGAGCACGTTGGGCGAGTTGCCGCTCCCCGAGATCCCGATCGCCACGTCGCCGGGCCGCCCGTGGCTCTTCACCTGCTCGGCGAACACCTCCGCGTAGCTGGAATCGTTCGCCCAGGCGAGGATGAGCGGGAGCGCATCGGTGAGCGAGACCGTTCGGAACCGCCGCTTCCCCGGCGCGATCGTCAGCTTGCCGAGGTCCTGCGACATGTGGCTCGAGGTCGCCGCGCTGCCCCCGTTGCCGAAGAAGAAGACCGTGTGGCCCTCGCTCCGGGCCTTGAGCAGCAGCGGGACGACCTGCCGCAGCCCGTCCAAGAGGTACGGGGCCTCGATCGCCGCCCGCGTGTCGGCGACGTACGACCGAACGTACCCCTCCAGGCCCTCGAGTCCGCTCATGGTTCCGCGTCGGCGCCGCCGAAGACGGCTCTCCGGGCCGCCCGGTTCGCCGGCGCGGCGTTGAGAGGGAGAACTCTATTTGACGGCTCCGCTCGGAGGCGCCCGCACCGAGAGAAACCGCCCCCGATGCCCCGCCGCAGGGGCCGCGAAAGCCCCCGCCTACAGCGTGTTCTCGGACGGCGGGGGCGGCGCCGGTCGCGGGGCGCCGGGGGAGGCGCTCGCGGTCCGGGACCATCGGGCCCGCCGCCCGTAGAACTCGTCGCGTCGTCTTCGCGAGGTCGCCGATCGGCTCGAGGCCGGGGAGGCAGTCCTCGAACGCGGTCGCCCGGCGGTCGAGGATGATCGCGATCCCCCGGTCGTTCTCGGACCGGATGAGGCGTCCGACCGCTTGGAGGATCGCCCGTTGGGCCGGGGCGCGGACCGTGTAGTCCCAACCCTTCCCGGTGGTCCGGTCGAGGAACTCCCGCAGCGCCGTGCGCTTCGCGGAAGGGCGCGGGTACGGGATGCCGACCATCACGACCGCCTCCAGCTCGTCGTCGGGATAGTCGATCCCTTCGGCCAGCCGGCCGCCGGCGACGCCCAGGAGCACCGTTCCCTCCGGGTCCTTCTTCCACCCCTCGATCGAGCGCCAGAGGTCGGAGATGGGGACCTTCGAGTACCCGATGTACGGGTTCCCGGGGAGCTGGGACTGGAGTCCCGCGTCCAGGACCTTCTGCTGGAGGTCGTAGCTCGGGAAGAACACCGCGGTCTTGACCGGAAGGCACTGGAGGATCTCCGCGAGGCGGTCCGAAAGGCGCTGGATCGCCCGCGGGTCGTTCTTCAGCTCCTCGAACTGGGTGGTGACGGTGGGGTCGTAGAGGATCTTCCGGTTCTCCCGCGGGAAGTGGGACGGCACGTCCAGGGTCCGCGCGTCCCCGCCCAGACCGAGCGCGTCCCGGTACTCGCCGAGGGGGGCGAGCGTCCCGGACAGGTGGACGGAAAGGTGGCAGTCGAGGATCGGGCGGGCGGCGACCGTCGCGTCCAGCGAGTAGGCCTCCAGCGCCGGCCGGGGGTGGCGGGCGACGACCTTCACGTACCCCGGGGCCTCGAGCTGGGGCCAGGAGAGGAGGGTCAGCGCGACGGTGGCGACCCAGGACCGGGGCAGCTTCCGATCGCGGCGCTTCTCGTCCTTCAGGTTCTCTCCCCAGGTCGCGAGGGCGCCCAGCCAGGTGTCGAGACGGTGCGACGTCCCGCCGAGCGCGGTCAGCAGGGCGTCCTCGAACACGCCGGTCGGGAGGATCGGCGTCGTCCTCCCGGACGAGGGCCTGGACGAGCTCCTCGACCGCGGCGCTGACGATCTCGAAGAACCGCGTGGCGCTCGGACCGTCCGGAAGCTGGAAGTCCCCGCGCTCCGAGAGCTCCGAGAGGGCGCGTCGGACCGATTCCTGCGGCAGCGAGACGGTCTCGAGCTCGCGCAAGTGGCTCGGCAGGTTGTGGGCTTCGTCGATCACGAGGTCGACCGCGTCGGGCGGGCAACCCATCCACTGGAACAGGGAGCGCCGGATGTGCGGGTGGAAGAAGAACGCGTAGGGCGCGGTGATGAGCCGCGCGGGTCGGACGAGGAGCTTCGAGAGCTCGTAGGCGCAGAGGTTCTCCTCGCGGCAGAACTCCTCGAACTCGTGCGGGAGGGACGCCTTCGCACGGAACCGTTCGACCAGCCCCTCGAGGTCGGACTGGAGCACCCGGGCGTAGTACGGGCATCCGTCGAGGTCGGTGAGGTCGATTTCGCCGTTCTCGGGGAGCTCGGTCGGCGGGGCCACGGGGGCGGCCCCCTTGAGCGCCTGCTCGGTCGCCCGTTTCCGGTCGCCGCAGAGCTTGCCGTGCTCCTCGGCAGTCGCGACCTTCACCTCGTTGACGTTCTCGAGGAGGAAGCACCGGCGGGCGCGTCCCGCGAGCCCCACCGCGAGGATCGGCCGGTCGAGCCGACGGCCGATCGCCTGGGTCTCCCGGAGGACTTGGACCTCCTGGGAATGGGTCCGGACGAGGTAGAGTATCCGGTGGCCGGCCGCTTCCGCGTGCTCGATGAGGGGGGCGAGGGTCGCGACCGTCTTCCCGCTGCCGGTCGGCGCGTTGATCAGCAGCGGGCCGCCGCGGTGGCCCAGCTCGGCGACCTCCTTCAGGATCGCCGCTTGGCCGGGCCGCACGCGGTACGGGAACAGCAGGGGTGCGTCCGGTGTAGAGGTAGCGGTCGTGGTCGGAGGAGCTCCGGACGAGCCAGCCCGAGCCCGAGGTTTTAATCTCTGCCTCGATTGGAACGTTGGTACCGCCCCGCGCGGGCGGCCGGGGCCCCACCGGGCCTCTCCCTCGTCTTGTACCTACCCGTACGCGTACCGGACCCCGTACGGCCCCCGGGGCAGCTTCCAGGTGACCGACCCCTGGTCGCAGGCGATGTCGCACGCCCCGCATTCGACGCAATCCTCGTAGCGGAACACGAGCCGGCCCTCGATCCGCTCGTAGCATTTCGCCGGGCAGGCGAACGTGCAGAACGAGTGGGGGCACTTCGCGCAGATCTCCGGCTTGACCGTGATGTGCGCGTGCTCCTTCGAATCGGTCGCGTACCGCAGCGTGCCGAGACGCCGCTTGATCTCCACGAACCCGGGGCCGGTCTCACCGGCCGCTCCGTCAGGCACTCGCCTCACCCCGACGGCGTGGCGGCGGGGAGCTTCGCCAGGATCGCGAGGTCCGACCGGACGGCGGCGACGCTGGCCGTGAACGCCGCCCGCTCGGCCGGCGAGAGGTCGACCTCGACCACCCGCTCGATCCCGGCCCGCCCCAGAACGGCCGGGGCCCCGATGTACACGTCCTTCTCTCCGAACGCGCCGTCGAGGTGGACGGAGGCGGAGAGGAGACGGTGCTCGTCGTGGGCGATCGCCCGGACCAGCTCGGCCTGGCTCGCCGTCGGGGCGTAGTAAGCGCTGCCGGCCTTCAGCAGGTTCACGATCTCGGCGCCGCCCTGCTTGGTCCGCTCTACGATGGCGTTCAACCGGTCGGGAGGAAGGAGCTTCGTGAGGGGAACCCCCGAGACGCTGGTGAGGGACAGGATCGGCACCATCGTGTCCCCGTGGGTGCCCAGGACGAACCCCGTGACGTCCCGTGGGGCCACGCCGAGCGCCTCCGCGACGAACCACCGGAACCGAGCGGTGTCCAGCGTACCGGATTCCCCGAAGACGCGCGCCGGGGGCAGGCCGCTCTTCTCTCGGAAGTAGTAGGTCATCACGTCGACCGGGTTGGTCACGACCACGCAGACCGCGTGGGGCGCCTTCGCCCGAACCGCTTCCGCGTGACCCTTCACGATCGCCGCGTTCTTCTCGAGGAGGTCGGACCGGCTCATCCCGGGCTTCCGCGCGAGGCCGGCCGTCTCGACCACGACGTCGGCTCCGTCGATCGCGTCCAGGGACGTCGTCCCGTGGACCCGGGTGGAGAACCCCAGGATCGGGGCCGACTGCTGGATGTCCAACGCCTTTCCCTGCGGCAGCCCCTCCACGATATCGAACAGCACGACCTCGTGGGCGACATCCATCTCCGCCAGGCGCTGCGCGAGGGATCCGCCGATGTTGCCGGCGCCGAGCACCGCGATCTTCCCAAGAACGTTCATCCCACCCCTCCGGACCGAGGCACCCCAACGGACGACCTTAAAGTTGCCCGCCCGCCGGGAACGGGTCGGGCGAAAGGTTGATTCCCCTCCCGACTCGTTCGGGGGAAGATGGTCGACGTCAGCACCGTGCTCCAGGGAGTCCAGGAGCGCGACAAGTGGCGTCACCGCCTGGAGCTCCTCGAGCGGTCGCTCGAGGAGGCCCGCGACCGCCGCCGGCGCCTCGAGGCCCGGCTCCGTCGACTCCGCAAGGAGCTCAACCAGATCCGGGTCGCGTCCGATTCGATGGTCACGATCGTAGCCCCGTTCCCTTCGGCCGAGGTAAGCAATGCGTCGCATGGGCCGCTTGTCCGATAGGATCGAGCATCTCGAGGAGATGTACCAGCAACTCCTCGGGGAGCTCGTGCTCGCCCAGCGGGAGGAGGAGTACGTGGGGCTCAAGGTCCGCCAGGCGCGCGAGCAGGTACGGTACTACGAAGGGCTCCTGGCGCTCCTGCGACGGGACTTTGGGAAGGCATCGGGGTTGTCCCAGCTCGTCCGCCGGATGAGCTGAGCAGGCATCCCCTGTGAACGTCGTCGTTCTCGGCGCGGGTGCCGTCGGCAGCGTGTTCGGGGCCCGTGTGGCCGCCGCGGGGCACCGCGTGACGCTCGTGGCCCGCCCCGCGGTGGTCGAGGCGGTCCGGCGGTCGGGGCTGCGCATCGAGGGCGTGGGCGCCACCACCGTCCCCCTCGACGCGGTGGCCCGCCTCGTCCCGTCCGTCCGGGCGGAGGCGGTGCTCGTCACGGTGAAGACGTTCGACCGGGTCGCCGCCGCGGACTCCCTGGGTCGGAACCTCCGCCCCACGCCGACGCTCCTCCTCCTGAACGGGCTCGGGATCGAGCCCGCGGTCCTGACGACCCTTCGCGAGGCCGGCTGGCCCCACCCCGAAGATTGGGTCGTTCGCGCCGTCCACTCGGTGCCATCGACCTTCCTCGCGCCGGGAGTCGTTCGCGCCGTCGGCACCGGAGAGGTGATCCTTCCGGCCCCGGGAGACCGGGGAAAACTGGCCGGACCGATCGAGCTGTTCCACGAACTGCTCCGCGGCGCGGGATTCGTCGTGCGTCTCTCGGAGGATTTCGAGCGCGAGGTCTGGCGAAAGGTCCTGGTCAACGCGGCGGTCAACCCGGTGACCGCGGTCCACGGCGTCCCGAACGGAGAGCTCAACGGGGGCCCGCTTCGCACCGAGGCTCAGGCGCTCCTCGCCGAGGGGCTCGCGGTGGCCCGCGCCGAAGGGTTCGCGTTCCGCGAGGACGAGGTGACCGACGATCTCGATCGGGTCGTCCGCGCCACCGCCGAGAACCGCTCCAGCATGCTCCAGGACCTGGATCGAGGGCGGCCGACGGAGATCGACGCGATCTCCGGGGAGCTCCTTCGGCGCGGGGAGCGCCGCGGGATCGACCTCCCCCACACCCGCGAGGCGGTTCGGGCCGTGAAGGCCCGGGCGGAAGCGGGCCGCTCCGCCCCACAAGCATGATACTCCGCGACCTCTCCTGAGGCCCGCCATGAAGCCGAAGCGGGGCATCGGTTCGGCCCCCCTCAAGGGCCGCCGCGTGCTCGTGCGCGTCGACTTCAACGTCCCGCTGGACGGCCACGGAGGCGTGGCCGACGACCGCCGGATCGTCGAGGCGATGCCCACGCTCAACCACCTGCGGGCCGCGGGCGCCCGCACGATCCTGATGACCCATCTGGGCCGCCCGGGCGGCAAGCGCGACCCCCGGTACACCCTCCGGCCGGTCGTCCACCGGCTGAGCTCTCTCCTCGGCCAGAAGGTCCTTCTCGCGGACGACGCGGTCGGCGTGAAGGCGATCGAGCTCTCGGCCGGTCTCGCGAACAGCGAGTTCCTGATGCTCGAGAACCTGCGGTTCCACGCGGGGGAGGAGGCGAACGACCCCGGCTTCGCAACCCAGCTTTCGCAGCTGGGGGAGGTGTTCGTGGAGGAGGCGTTCGGCACCGTCCACCGCGCGCACGCCTCCACCGTCGGCGTGCCGAAGCGCCTACCGTCGTTCGCGGGGCTGCTCGTGGAGCGGGAGATCCGGGAGCTGTCGCGGCTCGTGGACGCGCCGGAGCGTCCCTACGCGGTGATCGCGGGGGGAGCGAAGGTCGCGGACAAGCTACCCCTGCTCGCGAGCCTCATCGGTCGCGCCGACACCGTCCTGATCGGCGGCGCGCTCTCGTTCCCGTTCCTCGCCGCGAAGGGAGCGAAGCTCGGCGCGACGCCGGTCAGAGCCGGGGCTCGAAAAGGCCGTGGACGAGTTCCTCCGGGCGGCCGAGTCGTCGCGGACCGAAGTGGTCCTTCCGTCCGACCTGGTCGTGGAGCGGGCCGGGAGCTCCGAGGTGACCGCGCATTCGATCGACGGCCTACCCTCCGACGGCGTGGCCCGGGACATCGGCCCCGTGACCCGGGAGAACTTTGCCCGCGCGCTCGCGCCCTCCAGGACGGTCTTCTGGAACGGGCCCCTCGGGCTGGCCGAGGACCCACGGTTCGCGGAGGGCACGCGGGGCGTGCTCGGACGCCTCGCCGGCATCCCCGGGTATCACGTCGCCGCCGGAGGGACACCGGACGGGTCGCCGTCATGCTGGGTGTCGCGAACGCCTTCCAGTTCGTTTCGACCGGCGGGGGAGCCTCCCTCGAGTTCGTGGAGGGTGTCGACCTCCCCGGCCTCGCGGTCCTCCCCGACGCGTAGCGTGGGCCGCACCGCGCGGGGCCCCGGAACTGGGGTCGAGCGTCTCCCCGAGGTACTTCAGGTAGGCGGGGTCGGCCCGCGGTACGTCGACCTCCGCGATCTCCGGGACGCGGTACGGGTGGTTCACCTTGACGAATCGGAACAGAGCCCCGACCAACTTCGGGACGGTCTTGAACACCACCAGCACTTCCGTCGCGGACTCTAGCTTGCCTTCCCAGCGGTACCGCGACTCGACCGCGGTGAAGTTGGCGCACGCGATCAGGCGTGCCCGGAGCGCGCCCTCGACCGCGGCCAGCGCGGCTTCGCGGGACGGGTAGGTGCTCACGACCAGGCGCAGGGGCCCGCGCGCGCGCACGGGGTCCTCCGGGAACGGGCTCACGCGACCGCCTCTTCGACCACGGCGTGGCCGTCGGAACAGTCCACGGTCACGAGGCCGAGCGTCGCGAGGTCGACCACCGCGGCCCGGGCCGGCACCGGCGTGATGTTGCGCATCCGCTGATACTCCGTCTCCGCCTGCCACGTCGACGCGTTGAGCATCAGGACCCCTCGGTACCGGTCGACGCCGTAGGTGTGGAGATGACCCGTGACGAGGATGTCCGGCACCGGGTCGATCACGAGGCCGTCCCTCTCGAGAGGCGCGAGCGGGGTCCGGTTCCCGTAGATCGGGGCTAGGTGGCGCATCTGCAGCATCCGGCGCATCACCTCCGTCGGTCGGGCGTAGGAGGCTCCGGGGATCGCCGGGATCAGGTCATCGAACCCGCGACCGTGGTACGCCTCCACGACGGTGCCGCCCAGGACGAACGTCGAAGGGTTCGGGAGCAGGCGGACGTTCTTCGGCAGGTCGTGGGCGAGGTTGGGCGGGATCGCGGGCTGGGGCTCGGCCGGGCAGACCGCGTCGTGATTCCCCGGCACCGCCACCACCGTGAGTCGGGACGGGAGCTCGGCGAGGCGGCGACCAAGCTCGGTGTACTGCTCCACGATGTCGCCGATCGCGAGGTCGCGCTCCTGCCGCGGGTAGATCCCGATGCCGTCCACGAGGTCGCCCGCGATGACGACCGAATCGATCGACCGCGCGAGCTCGGGGTGGGGGCCCTCCTCGCGAAGGAACCCGACCAACCCCGCCCAGCACTCCGCCAGGAACGCCTTGCTGCCGACGTGCAGGTCCGACAGGAAGACTGCGCGGCCCGTCGACTGAGCCCGGCCCACGGCCCGGCCCAGGGGAACGTCCGGCCTCTCGACCGCGAGCACGAGCGGGATGCGTCCCCGTTCGGAGGAGAGCCGTAGCTTGAGGCCGACCACCTCGTCGGGAACGAACGGCACGCGGACCGCCGGTGAATCCTTGAGGACGAGCGCCTCGATCGACCCGGTGTCGTCGTCCAGCGCGAGGATGGTGTGATGACGCTTGGACGTCTCGCGCACCTCGCGCACCATCCCCACCACGGAGACCGTTCCGTCGACCGGCCTCAACTCCCGGATCGGCCGTGGGTTCTCGAGCGACGGGCGCCCCCGGAGCAGGCGCTGCAACGACCGGAAGCGCGAGTGGAACAGCGCCTCGGTACGCCACGATCGGAGGACCGGGAGGCGGCGGACCCGTGTACCCCTCGACCAGGGACCGGAACCGATCGGCCGGCGCACCGGCACCGGCCGGAGTGGGCCCGACCAGAGCGGCCGGCGCGGTCACCGGCTCGATGACCGTCCGGGGCTGCCGTTCCGAGAGGACCGCCTCGACCATTTCGGCCGTGACGAAAGAGGTGTCGCCTCCCGCCCGCTCGATCACCTCGCGGCAGACGAGCAGCGGCTGGTGCGTTCCCAGAAGGAGCGTGAGCGCCCCCGCCTCCACAAGCTTGTGCTGCTCCTCGAAGTAGGCGACGAGATGCTCCCGAAGGCCGGACGCCACGATTTCTCCGACCGGCACGCCCTGGGAACGATGCGACGCTCCGAGCGACGGGGGTCAGGGGGGCGAAGACGTTGCGTGTTATTTCAACCCCTCGGACCGAACCGGCAGGCCGACGGCTCTTCGCCGTCGCCGAGCCCCGTCGAACGGTCGGGAGCGGCTTCGCCGCGACGGGTTCAGCGGTACGATTCCTTGGCGTACGACGCGCCCTTCGGGTACTTCTCCTTCAGGTGCGCGACGAACGCTTCGGGGCTCCGGTCCAGATGGGCGGAGTACCACTGCACGACCACGTCCTTGAGCACCCGGTGGAGCTCGCGGACGTCCACGTCGTCCTCGGCCGCATCGAACAGGACGGCCTGGCTCATCATCCGCATCCAGCCGGAGTAACGGTGGTAGCTCTCCCCGTCGCACCACTCGTAGATCCCGCGAAGATGCGTCGTCCCCTCGGGGGTCCGGTAATACCAGAACCGCATCATGAAGCCACCCCAGCCCTGGGCGCGGTCGGCGAGCTCGATCGTCTTGACGGAGCCGAAGTCGAAGTTCTCCTTGAACGTCCACTTCGTGGGATATTCCGCGAAGGTGGCGAACAGCGTCTGGGACGGGTCGACCGTCAGGTGGACGCTGATCTCCTCGAACTGGTTGTGGACCTCCCACAGGTCCTGCAGAAGGCGCCGGTTGAGCTCGGCCCGGTGCGAAAGGTCCTCTCCGGTCTTCGCGCCGGCGACCGCCTGAGTCTTCGAAAGCTCCCGTCGAAGTCCCGAAACAAAGTCGTCGTCCGCGAGGGCCGGCTCGGGATCCGGGGTGCCGGGTTCGGGGACCGGGGCTGCCTTCTTTGACACGCGACGCGGCATCCTAAGAATCTCCGGTTCGGCGTAGGGGACCCGATATAAAGCCTGTTTCGTCAGGTCGGCACGCGCTCGCCGGAAGACGGCGGTTCCGGCCCAACGTTCCGGCGTCGCCGTTCGCTTTATATAAATTACTTTGCTGAAGAGCCTCGGAAAGAAGACTCCGGGGACGGGACTCGGTTGTTCCGACCGTCACCGGTAGGACCGGAAACACGACTCATGCTCGCCCCTTGCTTCTGTCGCTGGCTCCGCAAACCCACCGGTAACGTTCGGCGCACCTAGTTCGGTCCTCTTCGAGTCGCCTCCCCGTCGGGGAGGATTCCGATAAAGAGGAAACGAAAGCCATGACCAGCGACCCTAACGCCGCAAAGTACCAGATCCGAGCCCGCATCACCGCCGACGGTGTCATTGACAAACCCGACGTGGTCGGTGCGGTGTTCGGCCAGACCGAAGGGCTCCTCGGAGAGGAGCTCGACCTCCGCGACCTGCAGAAGTCCGGACGGATCGGCCGCATCGAGGTCGAGATCGACAGTCGCAAGGGGAAGACGGAAGGGGAGATCATCATCCCGTCGTCCCTGGACCAGGTCGAGACCGCGATCCTCGCCTCCGGGCTCGAGACCGTCGACCGGATCGGCCCGTGCCGGGCCAAGATCGAGGTCGTCAGCGTCGAAGACATACGCATCTCGAAGCGCCTCAAGGTGGTCGAGCGCGCGAAGGCGATCCTCGGCCGCCTCCAGGACGAATCGAAGGGCGTCGGGATGGACCTGACCGAGGCCGTCCGCAAGGCCGTCCAGGTCGAGGAGATCACGACCTACGGGCCCGAGCATCTGCCCGCCGGCCCGAACATCGACCAGGCCGACGCGCTCATCGTCGTCGAGGGACGCTCGGACGTCCTGACGCTGCTCCGCTGCGGGATCAAGAACTGCATCGCCGTCGAGGGGACGAGCGTCCCGCAGACGGTGAAGGACCTCTCGCGCGGCAAGACCGTAACGGTGTTCACCGACGGGGACCGCGCCGGCGAGCTGATCCTTCGCGAGATGCTCCAGACGATGGACATCGACTTCGTCGCCCGCGCCCCGCGCGGGTCCGAGGTCGAGGAGCTGACCCAGAAGGCGCTGCTCAAGTGCCTGCGGAACAAGATCCCCATCAATCAGTACCTCGAGATGAGCGGGTTCGAGTCGACCGGCGCCTCGCGGGAGCCCCGCGAGGAACGGGGCGACAACGCGCCCAACCGCTCCGACCGACGGGACGAGCGGGGCGGCGGGGGACGTGGTCCGGACCGGAGGGACGAGCGCGATCGCGCTCCGATGCCCCCGCGGCCGGTCCCGCCCCCGGCCCCTCCCGCCGCGGCGGCGGCCCCCGTGCCGCTCCCGCCCGAGCTCGCGCGCTACTTCGAGCTCCTCGACGGGGTCGAGAACTCGTCGCGCTGCCTCCTCGTCGGGGAGGATGACGCCGTGGTCGGCGAGGTCCCCGTCAAGGAGATGATCGAGACCGTGGCCAACCTGACCGCCCCCGCGAAGGCGATCGTCTTCGACGGGATCGTGAGCCAGCGGCTCCTGGACGTTGCCCAGGAGAAGGGGATCGGGACGGTCGTCGGGACCCGACTGGGCCCCGTCGGCAAGTTCCCGGAGCAGGTCAAGGTGTACACCAAGGCCGACATGGCCGGGCCGCGACGCCCCGGTAGGCCGGCCCACGGGGCCGGCCCCCCTCCGCGGCGCCCGCGGGGGGGCGGTCGGCCCCTCGACGAACCTATGTGGAGGGAGCCCCCTTTCCCTTACCGGACCGTGACGGCCACCGAGAGCCCCCGCCATCCGCCGAGCGCCGTGGACGAGATCGAGACGACCCGCGAGATCCCGATCCCGTCCGACCCGCTCGCGCGCGTCATCGGCCAGGAGAAGGCGGTCGAGATCGCCCGGATCGCGGCGTACCAGCGCCGCCACCTCCTCCTCGTCGGTCCCTCGGGGATCGGCAAGTCGATGACGGCCCAGGCGCTCGCGCTCCACCTCGACCGGCCTCACACCGAGCTGCGGGTCGTCCACAACCCGGAGAACCCCGAGCGGCCGAGCATCGAGGTCGTCTCGCGGGAGGAGGTCTACCGCGAGCGGGAGGCCGCCCGCTCCGTCGAGGGCGAGATGATCGCGCCCACGGAGGCGCCGGCCTCCGTCGCCGAGCGGCTCGGGTACCGGTGCCCCCGGTGCAGCTTCTACTCCCTGTCCAGCGACCGGTACTGCCCCAGCTGCGGGAACGTGAAGCAGGTTCTTCCCGGCGGCGCTTCCGGGACCGGGAACCCGTTCCGCGACCTGGTCGGCGGGATCCTCGAGCTCACGGTCAGCCCGGGCGGGAACCCGCAGGAATCGGTGCGGACCACCCGGCTTCTCAACGGGGTCGAGGAGGTCGTCGCCTACGAGCGCGCCGGCGACCAGATCAAGGTCCTCGACCAGAGCGCGCTCGAGCGGCGCCGCACGATCCAGCGCGAGAGCCCGAGGAAGGTGCTCGTGAAGCTCGACCGCAACACGTTCGTGATGGCGACCGGGGCGAGCGAGACCGAGCTCCTCGGCGATGTCCGGCACGACCCGTACGGGGGCCACCCCCAGCTCGGTACGCTACCGTACGACCGGGTCATCCCCGGGGCGGTCCACGAGGCGCACGAAGGGGTGCTGTTCATCGACGAGCTCCCGCACCTCGGGTTCCTCCAGCGCCACATCCTCACGGCGATGCAGGAGAAGCGGTTCCCCATCTCCGGCCGCAACCCCCAGTCGGGCGGCGCCTCGGTCCGCGTCGACAACGTGCCCTGCGATTTCATCCTCGTCGCGGCCGCGAACATCCAGGACATCCACAAGATCCTCGCGCCGCTGCGGTCGAGGATCTCCGGCTCGGGCTACGAGGTCCTCCTCGAGACGACCATGCCCGACACGGAGGCGAACTGCCTCCGGCTCGCGCAGTTCTGTGCGCAGGAGATCGCCGTCGACGGGCGCATCCGGCCCGCGACCCGCGACGCGCTCGTCGAGCTCATCAAGGAGGCGCGGCGCCGGGCCGAGGTGCTCGACGGGCGACGCCATGCGCTCACGCTCCGTTTGCGCGAGCTGGGCGGCCTGATCCGGACCGCCGGCGACATCGCGGCGGTCTCGGGCAGCGAGTTCCTGGAAGGGAGCCACGTCCGTCGCGCGCTCGAGCGGGCGCGGTCGATCGAAGAGCAGATCCGGGACGTCTACGGTTCGTTCCAGGGAGGGTTGCGCCAGGAGTCGACCGAGGCGCAGCGCCAGTCGGCCGACTACTACCACTGGAACGAGCACCCCGATCCGAGCCAGTACCCGGGCGGGTACGGCTGACGGCGCGTCTCCTCCGACAGCCATAAGAACGGGTCGTCGGTGGACGCCCGCGTTGGGCGCGTAGTCTAGTGGTTATGACGTCACCCTGACACGGTGAAGATCGCCAGTTCGAATCTGGCCGCGCCCACTATCGCGAACGAACCCGAAGCCCATTCGTCGCCATCTTGTCCGCGCCCGAGGGACGGGCCGGCATCCTCCTTACGGGCGACCTTACGGCGCGGACAGGCCCCCCCTCGGCCTCCACGGCCGCCGGGCACCGGCCCGGATTGCGTTCCGCAGTCTCTAAACCCGGAGCGACCTGCACCGTGCGTGCTTCGCCTAGAACCGTTGACGGAGGACGAGTTCCTCCAGTTCCTCGAGCGTGCGATCGCGCGTCGGTCCGCGAAGTGGGTCGAGCGGGGAATCTGGGCCGCCGAGGAGGCGGTCGAGGCGTGCCGGCGCGATTACGCCGAGTTCCTTCCGCAAGGTCGGGCGACCCCGGATCACCACTTCTGCAACCTCGTCGAAACGACGGGGGCGCTCGCGTGGGCGAGACGTGGTACACCGCGAAGGAGGAGGGGGGCAAGGTCCAGTTCTGGGTTCAATGGCTGGGAATCGATCCCCCCTACCGACGCCGCGGCTACGCGACCGAGGCGCTCGGGTGGTTGGAGCGGGAGGCCCGAAAGCTCGGCTCCGACCGGTTGCTCCTGACCGTATGGATGGACAACCCGGGGGCGATCGCCCTGTACTCGGCGCTCGGCTACACGGCGAACAACATGAACATGGTCAAAAGACTCTCCGCGCCCGGTTAGAGGCTCAAGGTCCTCGCCGGGGCGTTGCCCGAATTGAGCCGGCGCGTTCGTCTGCGGGCGACTCCGCGGCCCGACGAGGTCGAGCCGGGAACTCGGCTCCGGGCTCTTTCGAACGGCCCGGCAGCGAGGGCGTGGCGCGCCCTTCGGGTTCTGCCGCGACGTCGAGCCGGCACGCGTTGCGCGCGGATCGGCGAGTGGACGCGCTTCGCTCTCGACGAGCACTTGGGGGTGGATACTCCCGATTGCGAATCCTACGAAGCGGCCGTAGCTCTACGGTCGCCCGCGAAGGCGGGGAAAGGGTTCTCGGCGAGGGTCGGTCCGGCGCGTTACTCGTCGCCGAACTCGCCGCCCATTCCACCCATGCCGCCCATGCCTCCCATGCCGCCGCCGCCGCCACCACCACCGCCGGGAGGGGCCGGGCTCGACTTCGAGGCGATGACGTCATCGATGCGCAGGATCATGACCGCGACGTCCGTCGCGCTCTCGATCGCCTGCTTGCCGACACGGATCGGTTCGAGGACGAAGAGCTTCGCCATGTCCTCGACCTTGCCCGAGTGAACGTTGACGCCCGCGGTCGTGCGGCCGTCCTTGTGCGCCTTGCGCAGCTCGATCAGGATGTCGATCGGGTCGAGCCCCGCGTTCTCGGCGAGCGTCCGCGGGAGGGTCTCGAGCGCCTCGGCGAAGCTCTCGTACGCCAGCTGCTCGCGCCCGCCGACCTTCGCGGCCTCGCTGCGGAGCTGCATCGCGATCTCTTCCGCGGAGGCGCCGCCCCCGGAGTTGTACCGGCCGTCCTCGACCGATACTCGGACCACGTTGAGCGCGTCGTCCAACGAGCGCTCGATCTCGTCGATCACATGCTCGGTGCCGCCGCGGATCAGGATCGAGACGGCCTTGGCCTTCTTGCAGCCGGTGACGAACGTGAGCGCGTCCTCGCCGATCTTCCGCTCCTCGACCAGGCCCGCCGTGCCGACGTCCTCGGGCGAGAGCTCGCTGACCTTCGAGACGATGTTCGCCCCGGTCGCCTTCGCGAGCTTCTCCATGTCCGACTTCTTGGCCCGCCGGACCGCGTAGATCCCTTCCTTCGCGAGGAAGTGCTGGGCGAGGTCGTCGATCCCCTTCTGGACGATGACGACGTTCGCGCCCGACTTCTTGACCTGCTCCACCATCCGGCGCAGCATGTTCTCCTCCTCCCTGAGGAACGCGTTCAGCTCGGACGGTTCGTGGATCTCGATCTTGGCGTCGATCTCGGTCTTCTTGATCTCGAGCGCGGCGTCCAACAGCGCGATCTTCGGGTTCTCAACGCGGTTGGGCATCCCCGAGTGGACCTTCTCCTTGTCGAGGATCACGCCCTCGATGAGGGAGGTGTCCGCCATCTGGCCGCCCTGCTTCTTGATGATCTGAACGTCGTCAAGGTCGACGCGGTACCCCTCGCCCTTCTTCTGGGCGACGTCGGTCACCGCCTTGACGGCGATCTCCGCGAGGATCTCGCGGTTGAACGAGACCGACTTCGAGCCCATCGAGGTGCTCGCGATCCGCTGGAGCGTGGCCGTGTCGGTCACCGCGACGGGTTGGCTGATCCGCTGGAGGATCTCCAGCGCCTTCTGCGAGGCCAGTCGGTACCCCTGGCCGATGATGGTCGGGTGGACGTTCTGCTCGACGAGCGTCTCCGCCCGCTTGAGCAGCTCTCCGGCGAGGATCACGGCCGAGGTGGTCCCGTCGCCCGCTTCCTGGTCCATCGTCTTGGCGACCTCGACCAGCATCTTGGCGGCCGGGTGCTCGACGTCCATCTCCTTCAAGATCGTGACGCCGTCGTTCGTGACGACCACGTCGCCCATCGAATCGACCAGCATCTTGTCGAGACCGCGCGGGCCGAGCGTGGAGCGGACCGAGTCCGCGATCGCCTTCGCGGCGGCGATGTTGTTCGACAGCGCGCCGCGTCCCTTCTCCCGCTTCGTCCCTTCCCGCAACACCAGGATCGGTGTCTGACCCGTCATCATCACGATTTTCTCTCCGGAGCTTCCTCTAAGAAGTCGAGTTTGGTATGAAAGCGGTTCTATTTAAGAAGGCCCAACGCGGCCAAGGTGCTGAGCAGGGGATCCACGGAGCGATTTCTCGGCGGTACCGAGAGAGGAACTCACGCGAGGACCGACCCGTCGCGTCGTGGGATGCGCGGACCGGTGGAAGCCACGTTGGGGCCGTTCCCGGGCCGCGGGACGGATAACTTCGTCCCAGGAGGGGGGTGGCGACCCTTTAAGAGCCTCTTATAGGCCCTAGTGCCGGCCATGCTGAAGATCCGCATCGAGAACGTGGTCGCCTCAACCTCGCTCGCCGACCAGCTCGATCTCCCGTCGATCGCGCTGCGGCTCGACGGCGCCGAGTACGAACCGGACCAGTTCCCCGGTCTCATCTACCGCCTCAAGGACCCGAAGACGGCGATCCTCTTGTTCCACTCGGGAAAGGTCGTCTGCACGGGCGGAAAGAGCCGAAAGCAGGTCGAGGATTCGATCCGCGTCGTCTCGCAAGAGATCCGCAAGGGGGGCCAGAAGGTCACCTCGCGCCCTCAGATCCAGGTGCAGAACATCGTCGCGAGCTCGGACCTGGGCAGCGAGATCAACCTGAACGCGATCGCCGTCACCCTCGGGCTCGACCGCGTCGAGTACGAGCCCGAGCAGTTCCCCGGGCTCGTATGCCGCATTGAGGACCCGCACGTGGTCGTTCTCCTCTTCGGGAGCGGAAAGCTCGTCTGCACCGGCGCCCACCGACCCTCCGACATCGAGGTTGCGGTCCGCAAGCTGATGAAGGAGCTCCAAGGCGCGGGGCTCCTGCGCTGATCGTCTCCGACCGCGGGAAACCCCGGCCCTAGGCGGCCTTCCGGGCCGCGATCCACGATCTGACCCGCTCTTCGAGGTCGCGGAGCGGCACGGCGCCCTCCCCGAGAACGAGGTCGTGGAAGGCCCGCAGGTCGAACCGGTCTCCCAGGCTCTTCTCAGCAAGCGTGCGCAGCTCGCGGATCTTCAACTGGCCAATCTTGTATCCGAGCGCCTGGGACGGCCAGACGATGTACCGGTCGACCTCCACTTCGATCCCCACGTCGCTCATCCCGGTGTGCTCGCGGAACAGGTCGATCGCCTGCGCCCGGGTCCAGCCGAGGGCGTGCATCCCGGTGTCGACCACGAGGCGGATCGACCGCCACATGTCGAACGTGAGCTGGCCGATCCTGGAGTAGGCGTCCTGGTAGAACCCGAGCTCTTCGCCCAGGCTCTCGGCGTACAGCCCCCAGCCCTCGGTGAAGGCGGTCGGGCCGGTCTCCTTGCGGAATCCCGGCATCGATTCGAGCTCCTGGGCAAGGGCGATCTGAAGGTGATGCCCGGGCACCGCTTCGTGGAGCGTGAGGGCCTCCATCTCCCATCGCGGCCGGATGCCGACCTGGTAGGTGCTCGCGAAGAACGTGCCGGCGCGACCGGTCTTCGGCGCGCCCTGGACGTAGTAGGCAGCGGGCGACGTTTCTTCGCGGAACTGGGGGACGGGCAGCACACCGTAGGGGAGGCGAGGAAGCCGTCCGAACAGGCGTCCGAGGGTCGGGTCGATCCGCTTCGCGAGCGCCCGGTACCCGTCCAGAAGCTCCTCCGCGCGCGACCAGTAGAAGCGCGGCTCCGTCCGGAGGAACTTCTTGAACTCCTCGAAGGAGCCGTGGAACCCGGTCTTCGCCATCAGCGACTCGACCTCCGAGCGGATGCGGCGAACTTCGGCGAGGCCGATCTCGTGGATCTGCTGGGGGGAAAGGCTCGTCGTCGTGGTCCATCGGACGAGGAACCGGTAGGACTCCGCCCCGTTCGGCAGCGCGGCGACGCTGATCGCCTCCCGACACGCGGGCAGGTACTCGGTCCGGAAGTACTCCCGGAGCCGCTCGAACGCCGGCACGATGCCGTCGCGGTAGGCCGAGCGAGCCTCGGTGAGGAGACGGTGTCGGTCGGACTCCCCGACGGACGCCGGGAACTCGGCGAACGGCTTCAGGATCGCGCTCTCCGACGCGTCCGCCGGGATGAGGTGCGTGATCTCGTCCGGCACGCCCCGAACGGCGATGCGGGCGGGGGAGTACCCGCGCGCCTGGCCTGCCTTCAATAGCACCGCGGTCTGGTCGACGGCGGTCGGGAGCGAGCGCAGCCGGGCCAGCAGGTCCTCGAAGTCGGAGAGCCGCTCGTGCGGCTGCAGGTCGACCGTGTCGGAGGCCGTGATGTGGATCCCCTCGAGCTGGTTGAGGGGCATCCAGAGGTTGACCGGCGACGTGCCGCAGAACGGGAAGGGGTCGTGGCCGAACTTGAGCCCGGCCTCCGCGTCGTCGACCAGGTCGCGATACATGCCGTAGCTTACCCGTTGGTCGGCGGGCAGGGAGTTATGGTCGAATTCGAGCAGCGCCGTCCGGGTGGACGCCAGGTGGCGACGGCGTCGCTCGATCCCGGCCGGTGAGTCGTCGCGCCACCGGTCGTTCTGCCCGGGGAACCCGACCGTCGTGGCGAACTCGGGATATTCGACGAGCCATTGCTTCCAATCGGCTTCGAGGAAGGCCGCGAACCCGTCCGCCTTCTCCCTTCGGGAAGATCCGGAACCGCCTGACATGCGTCCCGCAGAACGGGAGCCTCGGATGAAGACTGCTCTCTCGCATTAGGGCTGGGTCGCGCGGTGCGACACGTCGCTTCCGGTTCGGGGCCGGCCTCTCTCCGCTACGGGTCCCCCCCTCGCGAGAAGCGTCGACGTGGCCGGAGAGAGCGCTATGACCTTTCGAATTCGTCCTGCGCAGGGTCTGGCCGATGGATCGCTCGCTCTACTCGATCCGCCCGTTCGTCGACGCGGACTACGAGTCGCAGTCCCGCCTCGAGAACCAGGTCAATCCCGAGTTTCCGATCTCCGCGGAGGAGTGCCGCCACTGGGACCGCTCCTCCGCCCTTCAACCGGGCCGCTTGAACCTGAAGTGCTCCGTTCGGGAGAACCGGACGGAGGGGATGGTCGGCTTCGGCGTCCTCCGCCACCAGTCGCACGCCTACCATCCTCAGAAGTTCGCGATCTCGGTCGTCGTCGACCGGGGGCACCGCTGTCGGGGAATCGGACGCGCCCTCCTCGAGATCCTCGAGGGGGAAGGTCGGCAACGCCGGGCAATTCGCCTCTGGAGCAACTACCGGGAGGATGACGAACCGAGCGGACGGTTCGCGTCCCTCAACGGGTTCGTGACGCTGCGGAGAGTCTGGCTGTCGCGACTGGAGCTGGCCACAGCGCAGCTCGAGAGCATCCCAGATCGGACGGAGAAGCTGGTCGAGCGGGGATTCCGATTCACGACACTGGTTCAGGAAGGGACCGAACGGCGGGAGGTCCAGGAACGGCTCCACCGGCTGATCCGACTTACCTCCGCCGACGTGCCGCGGGTCGGCGAGTACACGCCGCTCTCGTTCGAGGAGTTCCTCGCACAGGACCTGGGGAGTCCGGGCTTCCTTCCGGAAACGGTCTTCCTGGCCGCGCAAGGGGACGAGTACGTCGCGGTAAGCTGGCTGGAGCGCGAGCTTTCGGACGCGGCGGCGCTCCGGATCGGGTTCACCGGGACCGATCCCCGGGTGCGGGGTCTCGGGCTCGCGACCCAGCTGAAACGTTGCGCGGTCCTCCTCGCCAAGGACCGGGGCTACCAATACCTGATGACCATCAACGACTCGCTCAACCGACCGATCTGGGCGATCAACGAGAAGATGGGGTTCCGACAGCAGGTCACCTGGGTTCAGGGCGAGAAGACGGTGGAGCCGGCAGGAACGTAGTAGGTCTTCGTGGGGCGGACTCCCGCAGATCCCCACCCCCGGCCACCGACTTCACGGAAGACGCGCTCACGCGCGCCGGCGTGGGTCGGGGCGTCGACGGTTGCAGCAGGGCCAGCGCCAGGAGGATGCACGCCAGCGCGGCAGCCTCCAGCGGTTCGAACCCCTCGCCGAAGGCGAGCACGCCGACGAGCAGCGCGACCACGGGGTTGAGGAACGTGACCTGGTTCGCGCGGACGGCCCCGAACCGGCGGATCATGCCGAAGAAGAGCGTGTAGCCGATCACCATCGAGAAGAGCCCCACGTACGCGATCGACCCGAGCGTTGCCACGTTCAGGGGGAGGGACGGATGGGGGGAAACCAACGGGACGACCAGGAACGACACCACGCTGCCGCCCAGGAACTGGAACGTTCGGCCCCACACGTCCTCGCCCTGCGGGCGCGCCCGCCCGACGAGGACCGCGCCGGTCCCCTGGCACGCCGCCCCGAGGCCGAAGGCAGCGAGGGCCGCGAGCCCCACGACGAGCGAGCCGCCGGTGGCGGCGAGGCCGAGCAGGGCCACGCCCCCCAGGCCCAGCGCGAGCGCGACACCCTGGCGCCGGTGGATGCCGGCGGGGGATCCCATGGCCCACAGAACGAGGATGCTGACGATAGGGGACGTGGCGTAGACGATCGAGGCGCTTCCTCCGGTGGCCGAGCGCAACCCCCAGTAGAGGGGCAGGTTGATACCGGCGATGAGCAGGGCCCCCAGTCCGGCGGATTGTAGCAGGGACTTAGCGCCGGGCCGCCGGCCGCGACCGAGGACAGCGAACGTCGCCATCACCGCGGTCGCGAGCAGGAGGTCCAGAGCGACCAGGAGGATTGGGTCGGCGCCCCCCTCAACTCCGACCCGGGCGACAGGGAACGTGACTCCCCAGATGACTCCGAGCAGCAGCAGCGTGCCTCAGCCCGGTCGACCGGAGAGACTCCCGTACGCTCATCGCCCGCCTCCTACACCGGCTTCGACGGCTTCTGGAGATTTGGCCCGGGGGTCGAGTCGGATTGACCTCCCTTCCACCCCGACCCTTGCGAAGCCGAGCGGGGAAGAGTCCGGCCCACTGGGTCGCCGGCCCGCGCGGGGAGCCGAGCCCGGGAACCGAAGACGCTCTATGGTAGGGCTCGTGCCGACCGATATCAACTCCCATGGCCGCGGCTGCGAAGCAGCCCGTCCTGGTCCCCCAGGACCTGACCCGCCGGTTCGGTCAGCTGACAGCGGTGGATCGCCTGTAGGTTTTCGTCGGCTCGGCGGACTCAGGCCCGTCGCGCGCCGCCCCTCGCCCGATTCCGGAACTGGGTCAGCAGGGTCAGGCCCACGACAACCAGGCCGAACCCCAGCAACTCCCACCAGTAGAACGGCTCGGCGAAGATCAGTATCCCGATCGACAAGGCCGCGACCGGGTTGACGTACGCCACCACGTTGGCGCGGCCGGGGCCGACGTGATGATGCAGGTAGAGGTACAGGATGTACCCCGCCAAGGAGGGAAGGGCGACCAGGTAGACCAGGGAGAGGAGGACCCCGTGCGAGAACGGCAGCTCCGGATGCGGCTCGATGACGGGGAGCATCAGCGTCAGGAACCCGGTCGCGACCGCGAACTGCGCGGAGACGCCCCAGAGCGTCTCACCCTGCGGACGCTTCTTTCGAAGCAGGACGGACCCTATGGCGAAGCTCGCGGACGCCGCGAGCACCTCCACCGGCCCCCACACGCTGCTCGCCAGAACGATCCCCGGCGGAGGCACGACCAGGATGAAGACCCCGACGAACCCCACCGCCAGGCCCGCGTACCCGATCCAATGGAGCCTTTCGCCCGGGAGTATCGGAAGGGCGAAGAGTGCGGTCAGCAACGGCGTCACGCCGATCAGTATCGCGGCGAGGTTCCCGGACGTGGTCGACTCGCCGACGTAGAGGAAGAGCCCGTAGAGGCCGACGAGCGGCAGGCCCAACGCGCCCGAAAGGGCGAGGGATCGCGCGTTCGGTCGTCGCACCCCCGTCGCGGCCGCCACGCCGGCCATCGCGATGGCGGTGAGCCCGTACCGGACGGCGGCGAAGGTGACCGGCGTCGCCCCGTCCACGATACCGTATCGTATGACCGGGTAGGCCGAGCCCCAGATGAGGCCCAACAGCACGAGCAGAACGAGATTCCTCTGCGATCCGGCCTCCGTGGAAGCCTTCGGAGAAGGTCCGGTCACGGAGCGTTCGATGCGCGGACCCTAATGAAGAGCGACCGCGCGGCCCGGGGGTCGCTCCGGCAACAGAACGCGGGCGGTTACGCCGAATCGTTCGAGGAACCGCAGAACGCGGAGCCCTCCGAAGCGTGGTTGCGCGGTCTTATCACCCGCGCGGTGGTGGGCCAACTCTCCGAGAGGAGAAGGCGTATCTATGACACGCACCCCGAGAAAGCGTCCGTCCCCCGCCGCGAAGAAGCGAAACCACCGGACCCGGCAGCGCCGTATCGCGGCACGCCGCCGGCAGGTTCCGATGGGCGGAAACCGCGCTCGCCGATGAACGCTCCTCCGAATCCTTCGGGAGCCGCCCTCGGGGACCTCGCCGTCCGAGTGGCAGCCCGTCCGGGAGGGCTGTGACGATGAAGGTCGGCACGATCCGCCAGGATGTGATTCTGCCGGGTACCCCCCGTCAGGTCTACGACGCCCTGATGACGTCCCGGGGTCACAAGGGATTCTCGGGCGCCGAAGCGCGGATCAGCCCACGGGTCGGCGGGAAGTTCATGGCGTGGGGCGGTTACATCCACGGAACGAACCTCAAGCTGGTCCCCGGAAAGACGATCGTGCAAACGTGGGTTCCGAGCGACGACTCGTGGCCGAAGGGCCATCTGTCGAAGGTTCGGTTCAGCCTGGCCACCAGCCCCAAAGGCACTCGGCTTAGCTTCACGCACTCCTCCGTTCCGCTCGAGCACGTCGGCCACCTCTCGAAGGGGTGGAAGAAATCCTACTGGGATCCGCTGAAGACGTACCTCTCCCGCTGAGATCGGGATCCCTCGCGGTCGGAGTCCGACCGCGACGGCCGACCACCCCCGGCCCGGGCGACGAGGGGGTCGGAAACAGGTACCTCATCGCGTCCCGGCGACCGGCAAACCCCCGGGTAGCAAGGAAGGTAAGCGGTAGGAGATTCCTGCGGGCACCCCCACGTAATCTATGGAATCTGCGGGACCCGGATAGGTATATCATCGGTCTTCGGCGTGCCGAGCGCGATGACCGCGATACGTGCTCAACGCAGGCTCCTGCTCCTCTCCGTGCTCGTCGGAGTCGCCCTCGTGGCCTCCACGAGCCTGGCCGCGGCGGCGCCGTACCTGAGCCACGGCTCGGGTGGCCCGGGGACCTCGTCGGGAGCTCCCCAGTGGGGATCGAACCAATCGAAGTACGACCTGACGTTCTCCGAATCCGGTCTACCGACCGGAACGAACTGGTCCGTCCACCTCGGCAACGGCTGGTTCGCGTGGCACTCGGTCTTCAACGGGACGAACAATTCGACCATCGGTTTCCTCGTGCACAACGGCACCATCGGGTTCTCAATCGGAAGCGTCACCACCTCCGGTGGGTCGCTCTACGTCCCCTCCCCTGCCGTCGGAAATGTCACGGTCAACGGCACGAACGTGACGGTGGATGTCACCTTCGCCGCCGTCCACCTCTACGGCCTGACCTTCACCGAGACGGGCCTCCCCAACGGGACCTGGTGGTTCGCCGAGATCTACAACGCGTCCACGGGTCGGCTGTTCAACAGCTCCCAGGGCCCGAGTATCGCGTTCACGGTCCCGAACGGAACCTACGCGTTCACCGTCGGCACGAACTCCTTCTACCCCACTCCCGCCACGACCGTTCCCTCGTGGAACAACACGACCGCGAACGGTTCCGGCCCCAGCCCGCCGTACACTCCGACCCCCTCGTCCGGCAACGTCACTGTCAGCGGCGAGAACGCCACCGTCGCGATCGGCTTCGCTCCCCTGACGTTCTACACGCTCACCTTCGATGAAACCGGGTTGCCGACCGGCGCCTTCTGGTCGGTGGCCCTCTCCGGCGGCTACGTCGGGTGGGGCGGGCGCGGCTTCTCGCCGGGCTCCCTGACCCCCTCGTGCTTCGGCATCTCCGGCTGGAACGGGTCCGCGAACAGCACGATCGGGTTCACGCTCCCGGACGGGACGTACGGCTTCGCGGTCGGAAACGTCACGACTCATGGGTCGATCTTTGTCCCGGTTCCGTCGGCGGGAAGCGTCACCGTGAACGGAACGAACGTAACGGTGAACGTGGCGTTCACGGCCGTCCCGCTCTACAACTTGACGTTCAGCGAGTCGGGACTTCCGAACGGGACCTGGTGGTACGTCACGCTCTACAGCAACTCGACCGGCTGGCAGTTCAACAGCACGACCAACTCCTCGATCGGGTTCGCCGTCCCCGACGGCACCTACGCCTTCACGGTGGGCACCGCGTCCTTCTGGGCCTCCCCCGAGGCGGTCGCACCGTTCTGGAACAACAGCTCGGGCGGGGGACTCGGGTTCGGCGGGCCGTACACGGCGACCCCGGGATCGGGCAACGTCACCGTGGACGGCGCGGGCGTCGTGGTGGGCATCACGTTCGCCCCGTTGACGTTCTACACGGTCATGTTCAACGAAACGGGCCTTCCGAACGGCACGTTCTGGTCGGTCGGTCTGTTCGGGGCCGCGTTCGGCTTCGGGACCTGGTCGGGCGCCGAAACCCCCGCGTGCGGTGGGTCGCCGTCGTGGAACGGCTCCGACACCAGCACCGCCGGCTTCACGGTCCCCAACGGGACGTACGACTTCTCCGTCTCGCCCGTATGGACCCCGGACGGGACCTACGTGCCGACCCCTTCGTCCGGCAACGTCACGGTCAACGGCTCCAGCGTGACGGTGGACATCTCGTTCGCACCGATCGCGTACTACACCGTCACCTTCAACGAGACGGGCTTGCCGAACGGCACCTTCTGGTGGGTCGGCCTGTACGGCGGATACTCGGGCGGATGGGGTCCCAACGGCAGCGGTCCTACGCCACTCTGCGGTGTCATCACCCCCGGCAACAGGACGAACGGTACCCAGATCGGGTTCACGGTGCCCGACGGAACGTATGCCTTCTTTGTCGGGAGCGCGAACACCAGCAACGGGACCTACACTCCGACGCCCCAGCCGGGCAACGTCACGGTCGACGGCGCGAACGTGACCGTTACGATCACCTTCGCGGCGACCGAAAACCCACTCGCCTCGGGCGCTCATCCCCCCGCCGGTGCGGCGGTGCACCTGGGTGGACTCTCGCTCTCGGTCGGTCTGCTGGCCGAATTCGCCGGGGTCCTTGCTCTCGTGGGCGGAGCGATCGCGCTGATAGCTCGGCGGTTGACGAAGCGGTCCCAGTAACCGGACCGGCACCCCCCGCGCGCGGCCTCGTGCCGTCGCGCGGGTGCCGTAGGAAGGGGTTGTCCCGCGGGGCGCCGCCGCTCACTTCTTCGCGGCGAACTGCTTGATCCCCGCGGTGTCCTCGTGGAAGACCTTCTCGAGGTTCGCCCAGACGGCCTTCTCCAGCATCGCGGGAGGGATCGTCTTCGAGGTCCATTCCCCCACGACCGTGACTTCCGTCTTGTTCCCCTTCGGGGTGTAGTAGTTGACGAACTTGGATCCCGCCAGGGGACCCTCCAGGGGCTCCACCACGAAGCCGAGCGGTGGCAGGAAGGTGAGCCGGTTCGCGGTCTTCACCCACTTGCCGTCCATCTCCTGCTCCCAGGAGAGCTCGACCGCTGTTTCGCCGACCGGCTTTCGCTGGAAGTTCCGGCGGCCGGTATGGGCCGATCCGTGGTCGGTCTCGGACTGGATGTACTTCCAGACCACGTCGAGCGGTGCGTCGAACTGGCTTCCTTCGTCCTTGATGTGGACCATGCCAAAGGGACGGTCCCATCGTAGAATAGGGTTTCCAAGCGGGCCGATTTACGGAAAGTTCGTCGGGTCGGGTGAACTCGTTCCAGATCGCCGACCGCCGCGGCCGGAGGGATCACTTCTTGCGGGCGAACGCCCTGATCCGGGGTGCGTCCTCGGCGTACGCCTCATCCGAGAGCTCCCGAACCATCCGTTCGAGCCGACTGGCCGGGATCTCCCGGGAGGTATACTCGCCGACGACGTCCACTTGGGTCTTGTCGCCCCGCGGGGTGTACAGGACGAATTCCTTAGACCGGGCCAGCGGCCCCTCGAGCACTTCGTTCGATAGGCCCAGGGCCGGAACAAGGAGAGCCGACCCGCCTCCCGGGCCCAGCCACGGCCGCGCTCGCGCTCGAGAGAGAACAGGACGACGGTCTCCGACCGGTTCCGCCTTCCAGTTTCGCGTCCGGGGATGCGCCAGCGCGTGTTCCTCGCTGCCGAGGTACCTCCACACGGCGTCCAGGGGAGCGTCGTAGAGACTCCCTTCGTCCCGGATCAGGACCATGATCGCGTATCGGCTCGGGGTAGATTATGGGATGGGGGGCGACCGGAGCACGAACCCCCGGGCGCCCGGACCGCTTCAGTCCGGCCAGCGGCCCACGAACCGTAGCCCGAACGTGATCCAGGCGCCGAGCAGGACCCCGGCCAGGACCAGGAGCGACACCACGAGCACCACGATGTCCTGGAACATCGTGAAGCCGTGACTCCAAAACGCCAGGAAGAGGAGGGTCAGGCTGATCCAGCCCACGCACCCCGCCAGCGATGCGAGGACGCGGCGCCGGATCGAGCCGACCAAGTCGTGTCGGTGCGATCGGAACGGGTCGGTTTCCGAGAACGGATTATCGGTCATCGAACCCCGACCCGCTTGCCGCCATAAGAACGTAGCTCACTCAAAGTACCCACGCAGGGGGAGCACGCCGGACCTTTGCACTAGGACGAGCGGGATCCGCGCGGAAGCTTCCACGAGAGACGAGCACTCCGGTCGGAATACCGCTCCGAGAGAGGTCGTGGTCCCGAGTTCGTTCGCACGGCCCGACCTGACTCTATCGACTCGAGCCGTTCGAGCTCCCGGGAGGCGAGACCGGTAGACCATATTGCCGAAGCAGCGAAACGAACCGCGGATCCTTTCGAACCGAATCGAACCAGACACCGTGATAGTACAGCCAGAGGGTCTTGTCGCCTTCACGAAAATCCTTCTCGAGAAGATCGAGGGCCCGGGTCTTCTCACCCAGCGCGGCGTAGAGTGTGGCGAGGTCCGTCGCCGACGCGTAGACGTTCGCGACCCCGCGTTCGATCTCGACGAGCAGAGCTCGGGGCGCGTCGGGTCGCCCGAGGACGGCTTCCAGGAGAGCGTGGTCGAATCGCACGACACCCGTCGCGCCTGCCACGGGGAAGTTCGCCTCCCTCTCGGCCTCGGCGCGTCGGCCGGCCGCCGCGTAGAACAACCCCAGGTAGACGTGGTTCGCTACCGACGACGGGTCGGCGTCGCGCTCCCGTTCGGCGTCGGCGATCGCTCCGTCGTGGTTTCCGGAGAGCGACTCGGCCCAGGTCAATGTGGAGCGCGCCGTCGTTCCCGGGTCGAGCTCCGTCACTCGTCGGTATTCGTCCTTGGCTTCGTCGAAGCGGTTCAGAGCCACGAGCATGAGCCCAAAAAAGCGGTGGGCGGTTACGTTGCTCGGGTTCAGCGCGATGGCTTTGCCAAATTCCTCTTCCGCGAGGCGCCAGTTTAGATCGAACTGGAACGCGATGTTGCCCAAGGCTGAGTGAGCTTCCGAGGAGTGGGGATCCAGCTCCAGCGCTCGGGCCGCCAGCTCTCGAGCTCGAGGCATCACCTGTTGCATGGGAAGGGAGTCCCCCGAGGCAGCTACGTAGACGTTGGCCCACGCGGCATAGGCCCCGGCAAAGCCCGGGTCGAGCTTGGTCGCTTCCTCGAAGCAGCGAGCGGCCTCGTCGATGCTCCGCGACTTCGGTTCGGTCGACGCGACCAGGCCGCGGAGGTAAAGGTCGTAGGCCGCAAGGTCCGACGTCGGCCTTGCCTTGCCTCGACTCACCCCCGCCTTGGCAAACTCGAGTTGCAAGGCCTGTGCCGTCCGTTCTGCGATGTCTGCCTGGATCGCGAAGACGTCATCGAGCTCCCGATTGTAGCTGCTCGCCCAGATGTGTCCCTGGCTGCCGACGTCGATCAACTGGAGCGTGATTCGGATGCGGTTCCCGGCCTTACGTACGCTCCCTTCGAGCACCGAGTCGACTCCCAGATCGACCCCGACCTGGGCAACGGACTTGGGCGCTATCTTGTAGCCCACGACCGAGGTTCGAGCGATCACGCTGAGGCCCTGGACCTGAGACAGGACCGAGATCAATTCCTCGGTGAGACCGTCGGCAAAGTACTCGTCGCGGGGGTCGGGACTGATGTTCGCGAGGGGCAGGACCGCCAGCCGCCGACCCGCAGAGATCCCCGATACCGAAATCTCCGGCCCCGCCGCGTCCCAGGGCTGAACGACCCGGTAGACGCCGATGGGTAGACGAATGTTCTTCAAGGATGTCGGCGGGAGTTTCACCAGCGTGTTCGAGATCTTGTTCTGGATCTGGTCGTACACTTGCTGGGTCAAGCAGATCCCCCCCGAAGGGGCCACGGCTTCGACCCTCGAGGCGATGTTCACGGCGTCGCCCAGCACGTCCCCGTTGGTCCGAACCACATCGCCGATGTGCACTCCAATGCGAACGTTGATCCGTCGGCCGGTCTCGGCGTTCAGGTTGTACTCGTGAAGGACCCGTTGAATCTCGACCGCGCAATGGGTCGCATCCAGAGCACTCTCGAACTCCACCAGGAACGAGTCCCCGGCCGTCTTCACCTCTCGACCGAGAAACCGTTGAAAGACCGGGCGCAGCAGGCGGTTGTGAACCTCAAGGACGGAGAGGGCCACGGCCTCGTTCGCCTGGGCTAGGGCCGAGTAATCGACCATGTCGGTGAACATGATCGCCGCGAGACGCCGTTGGCCGACTGCCACGTCGAACGGACGGCCCTTCGTCAAGTTAAGAGCTACGAGGTAGACCGATTGCCGGCGGTGCCGTCCGCGGGCTAGAACGGGTCGGAGGAGCAGCCCACCGACGCGGCCCAGGAGGCCAACTCCGACCTCCGATGGCGATCTGTGCCACCGAGAACGATTTACCATGCCGACGACGTCGTGGCGACGTGAGCGAGATCATCGCTGGCCTTCATGCGATAACCCTCCACATACGGAATGTCGACAGGGCCCGGGAGTTCTACCGCGACGTTCTCGGACTGAAGGAGCTCCTCGTCGACACCAAGGCGAGCCGCCTTGTGTTCGAGCTTCCGGGCACTTCGACCCTCCTTACGATGCACATCCAGGGACCGGGGGAGGAGGGCCGAGACCCGGGCACGGTATCGGGCGTGGTGTTCCGGAACGGTGATCCGGCCGCGGCCTGCCGAGAGATCGTCCGTCGCGGGGGATCCGTGACGGTGGAGCCCCGAACCATCGATGGGTCGATCGGAAGTTTCGTGCGTGCGGTCTTCGCCGACCCTGACGGCAACGAGTTCGTGATCTCGAACCGAACGGACTGACCCAACACGGTCCCGAATCCTCTCCAATCCGCCCGAGCGGCGCGATCTCCGTTTCAATCCATTGGGATCCGGCACCATCCCTGAGGTGCCGGCTCAACCTGCCGAGGTCGCGTCCTCACCCGATTGGATCGACTTTCGCCTCACGAGCAGCGGGATGATGAAAATCGCGACCCAGACATACTCCGCCCAGGAAACGTCAACGAAGGCGAGGGGAATCGAGACGGCGAAGACGATCGGCACCGCAAAGTTGGTCACCGTAATGTATCGCTCCCACGCCTTGGGCAGTCTTGGATCCGTGAGGTGCCCTAGCTTCCACGCATAGGTCCACAACGACGCCAGCGCGATGCCCGTGGCCACTTCCACCGACGCGAAGAATACGAGGCCGGCGGGGTTGGACCCCGAAGCGTTCAGGGCATTCGTCGCGAACGGGAGGATGGCGATGAAAAGTAGGAAGACCACGTTGAGCTGGGTCAGCCTTCGATCGTACGCTCGAATGTAGGTGAATACAATGTTGTGTCCCCGCCACCAGGCGAAGATAACGAAGAAGGTGATCGCATAGGCGTAAAGCGAAGTGATGAACGTCGAGGAGAGCAAGTAGCTGCGCACGCCGGAGCCGTGGGTCCCCACGGGCAGGGTCAGGCTGAGGACGAGCAACGTCATGGAGAAGGCGAAGATGCCATCGCTGAGGGCGAGTACCCGCCCGAGATCGTGGCTGCGAAAGGTCCAAGGCGGACGCAGGCTGCGTCCGAGAGAAGGCCTCTCGTCACCTTCGATATCGAACGGAACCGCGTCGGACATTAAGCAGGATTCTTGAACCCTGAACGGGGAGAAGGGGAGGTTCTAAAAGCCCGATGCTCGGGCCGGAGAAGCGCTTAGGTTCCGACGCCCGTGCACGATCGATCCTTCGATAGATCTCGTGGGAAGAGTCGAGTTGACGGTCTGCAAGAGGCCTCTCGAAGTCCGGTAGAGGCCGGCGCGTTCGGCCATTTCGGTAGGGAGCAGCGCGAACCAGAAAGTCGCCATCAGTCTCCCCCCTCTTTCGCCTTGTTAGTCCAACCGAGGAGCGCTTATACCGCGAAGACAATCGGATGAAATGTGGGCTGGGGTTCCGTCCTACGGCCCGTCGCCCCGGAGGCCCTTCCGGGCGAGGACGACAGGAGAGCTCAGCTCCGCCCGAAGGAAGTTCGGGGGGGCGACTGGTCGTCCGAGGAAGCCGCTCTGGGTGTCTGGGTCGGGGTGGCGGTCTTCGGGGGCCTTCTTGCGGTAGATGGATTCCTCGCCAGCACGTATCTCCCGGCCGCGCTTAGCGGGTCGAGCGACGCCTACGCAGGATTAGCCCTAGGGTTGATCAGCATTTTCTTCATCCTTCCGGGGATACCTCTCATGGCTTGGGGATTCACCGAGGCAGCCTGGGCGTGCTTCGGGGCCGCCGCTGTGGGAATGGTACTGGGATTCTTCTATGTCGCCGCCGCTCCGGGGATCCTGTTGGCGCTCGTAGTGGTGGGAATCCTTCTGTTCGCACTCGGGATGGTCATGTGGCTCGCCCTCCTCCGGGGCGAGGCGGCCGAAGACCGGGCCCCGTCGGTTTGAACCCGTTGGGAACATACCGTCCGCCCCTATCCTCTCCCTTTCCCACACTTCGAGCGTCACTGTTGCCGGGGCCACCGCGTACCGGACGCGTCTCAGGTCGCGCCGATACGCGCTCGCGAAGTGACAAACATCGCGTTGAAGCATGTGTCTCAATTCCAAACCATTCTCGATCCTGAGCGGAAAGTGCCAATCCGCTCGCGCGAAACCAACCCGGTTCTCCCCCAACCACGATCCGATCCCGGACGGCGGTGGCCGTCCCCCAGCATTGATAAGACCACGACCGGTCCCCGGCGCGGTGGGATCTACCCTTTGCTAGCGGGAGCGAGGTGAATGGGGGTCCTCCGACGTCGTCGGGACCCCGGTGGCGATCGTTCCGATTGGCGCACGCCCGCCGAGATCGACGATTACCACTCCACGCCCGATTACGCAACTACCGTGGAGTACCTTGAGCGGATGGCATCCGAGTATCCCGAGTCAGTCCGCATCGAGAACTTCGGCCAGACCGGTGAGGGTCGCGACCTCAAACTCGTGATCGCTTCCCAGGGTGCCCTCTTCGATCCCAATGCCATTCACGCAGCGGGTCGTGCGATCCTACTGGTCCAGAACTCGATCCACGCCGGAGAGATGGATGGCAAGGACGCATGCTTGGCCCTCCTCCGTGACCTCGTCCAAGACGAGGTCCGGGCAAAGCTCCTCGAGAACGTGGTCCTGATCTTCATACCGGTTTACAACATCGACGGACACGAGCGCCGATCGACCCACAGTCGAATCAACCAGAACGGCCCGGCTCTGGTCGGCTGGCGGGCGAACGCGACCAACCTGAACCTGAATCGCGACTACATGAAGGCGGACGCCCCCGAAACCCGGGCCTTTCTACGGATGCTCCACCGTTGGATGCCGGACTTCTTCGTGGACAACCATGTCACGGACGGGGCGGATTTCCAGTACGACGTGACCTTCGCCCTGGATTCCACTCCCGATGTTTCCCCCTCGACGGCGCAGTGGCTCCGAGATACGGTGACCCCCGAACTGGTGCGGCGAATCGACGCATCGGGTCACCTCGCATTCCCGGGCCCGATCTTCCTCAAGGACGATACCGATCCCGGAAAGGGCCTTGCGTTTCACGACAACCCACCGAGGTTCTCTACCGGATACATGATCCTCGAGAACCGGCCCGGCCTGCTCGTGGAGCTTCACATGTTGAAGGACTACAAGACCCGGGTTACCGGGAACTACGAGACGCTTCGGGCCTTGATGGAGATACTGAACGAGAATTCCGCTCGGCTGCTCGTTCTGAATCACGAGGCGGACAGGGCGTCCGAGAAATTGGACTCGGCCGGCTCGCGGGAGCCTCGTTTTCCCCTATGCTTTGAGAGCAGCGGAGAGACCCGCAGGGTCGAGTTCAAGGGCTTTGCCTACGAACGCCAACCCAGTTCGATCTCGGGCGTCGGAAGAGTCCTCTACCGTCACGATCCTTGGAACGCCGTCCTGTCCCTGGAGGTGGGTGCGAAGGTATCCGTTTCCGTGATCCCCCCTGCCGGTTACATCATTCCCCCTCAGTGGACCGACGTGATCGGCGTTCTCGAGGCACACGGAGTGCTGCTCCGGCGCACGACCAAACCGTGGACCGGGACCGTCGAGCGATATCGCTGCTCGGGAATGGAGTGGCCCGGGCACCCCTTCGAAGGGCGCCACCCGATACTTCGGGGCGGAAATGTCGAACGCAAGTTCGGCGAGTTTGGGACATGCGCGCTGACCAAGGAGGTGGTTTCATTCCCCCCCGCCTCGGCAGTGGTGCCGCTCAACCAGAGACTCTCCAAGATCGCCGTTCACTGGCTGGAGCCGGAAGCCCCCGACTCGGCCCTTCGCTGGGGCTTCTTCGACCCCATCTTTGAACAGAAGGAATCCGGAGAGGCGTATGTCGTCGAGGAGCTGGCCGCCAGCGAGATGAGTACCGATACCGCGCTTCGAGACGAGTTCGACCGCCGAGTCAAGGCGGACGCGCAGTTCGCGTCCGACCCAGGGGCCCGATTGGAGTTCTTCTACGCTCGTTCCCCGTGGTGGAACGCAAATCGGGTGGGAGAATACCCCGTGGGACGGCTGGATACGCTCGCTGGACTTCCAATGAACCGACTAGACTGATCATCCCGCGGTGATCCGGCAGCCTCTGGGAAATTGGGTCACGCCCGCACAGAGACGTGGAGTTTATGGGGCGGGGTGCGCCCCGGCTTGGATTCCGGACGCTCACGATCCGTGGAAAAGCGCCGGGACCCTCCGGAAGCCACGACCGCGCCGTGCCGATTTGGAATCGGAGACTCTCATATCACCGCGGCTCCTCGACCGACGGAACCGACCCGTGACCACTCTCGCAAGCTTGCGGGCTATCATCGCCAGCGTTCCTCGAGGAAAAGTGATCACTTACGGACAGGCTGCTGCCGCGGGGGGCCACCCGGGCGCGGCACGCCTTACAGTCTGGGCGTTGAACACGGGGGGTGCCCTACCTTGGCATCGCGTTGTGGCGGCGGGCGGCCGCATCGCCCTTCCCGGAGAACTAGGTCAAGAACAACGGCTCCGCCTAAGCATGGAGGGCGTGACATTCCGGGGAGCCCGGGTCCGGATGGAAATCCACAACTGGATTCCAACGGCCCGCCGGACGGCTCGAACCCGCGCTGCCGGTTCTGGCGCCGTTCGGGTAAACCGCGGCTAAAGCCGGCGCACTGACGCATGATCCCGCCCCCTCCGGCCAAGTGCCCGAGAACCGGTCGACGACCTCGGCGTGACCAACCGCGGCCGATGCCCGGTTAACCGAATGAAGTATGTGCCCCCTTGCCGTGAATCCTAAGTCTCCAGGGCTGGAGGACCCGGGCAGGACTCGAGTGTTGGGAGCGAGAGCGCAAATCCGATTGTGGGTAAAGCCCGCGCGAGGAGCCGATTCCCTGGCGTGGGATCCGTGGCGGTCCTGCTGGGTCGTGTCTTGTCGAGCCCCGGCATCGGGAGGGAAGGCGAATCAGGCGGTGAAAACCCTGATGGCAGAGTGGCTCGGTCTTCCTACCGCCTCGGTGCGGTGGGATCGGTCCGGAACCTCCCGGGCCAAAGTGCTTGCGGTGGAAGGCATCACGGAGGAGGAGGCCGCCGAGCGGTTGCGCTCCCATCTCGTGCCCAACAAGCATTGAACCTAGCGGATCTCGTTCGCACAGGACTGCGTCCTGGGTGGCCGCGGGTCGCGGCTCAACTCCTTCGGGGTTTCTCGAGAATCACTTCGAAGTAGTGCCAACGCTTGGGCCCTTCGAACGATCGCCCTTCCTCTTCGATCTCGCGGAAGAGTTCGACTCGGTAACCCTTGGCAAGCGCGCGGACCTCTTGGGCGGAGTGGAAGTTCAAGGGCCGCTTTCCGGACCATTCGTCGCGATCGCCGAACAGCTGACCCGCGAAATGGCCCCCCGGCGCGAGCCCGCGCCGAATACTCTTCCAGAGAGCACCGAACCGATCGGGCGCGCAGAAGGGTAGGGAGAAGCTGGCGTAGATCAGATCCGCCCGAGGAAAGGACAGGCCCTCCATCGGAGCGGCGAGAAGGGTGAGCTGGCCCCGTCGACGATTCGGGACGCGGCGGGACAGGAACTTCAGAGCGGACGGCTGCTGGTCGATCGAGAGGACCTGCCAACCCTGGCGAAGCAGCTCCAACGTGTCGTTGCCGGCCCCGCATCCCAGGTCGACGGCGCTCCTCTTGCGGCGACCCTTTGTTTCCCAGTTGACGTGGTCCAGCGCGCGGAGCAAGAGCTCCCGCGGCGGTCGTCCGGCGGTCGAGCGACAGTACCCGGTCCAGTTGGGTGTGAGGGTGGGGGGGTTGACGTCAGACAAGGCAGGGCCCCCACGAGCCCGTGGTAATTCAGACTGATGGACCCCTGGTAAGCTCGAAACGGCGCGCGCGGACGGATGGAGACTTCCGGACGCCGTGCAAGTAGATCCCGGGCCGTCGGGGGACGACCGCGGGATGTGGGGGGCTGGCCACCTACTTCTTCGGCCAGGCGACGGGGGGCTGATTCATTGAAAACAGGTTTCCGTCCGGGTCCTTGAACGTCGCGACCGTGCCCCAAGGATGGTCCATGGGGGCCGAGACGAATTCCACGCCGCGCGCGCTGAGCTCGTGATGGGCTTTCCGGGCAGTCCGCGACCCGGAGGAGCACGGGCGGAGCCTTCCCGGGGGACCAATTCTTCGAATGCTCCTTCTGGGAGGGGTCTGCGGCCGAACCGACTTGCCAGAGGGCCAACTCAAGTTCCTGACCCTTCAGACCCACCGTGACCCAACGGGGCCCTCCGGGAGGGCTGACATCCGTCTTCTTCTCGAATCCTGCCTTCTCGGTGAAGAATTCGAGCGATCGGGTCTGATCGGTGACTACCAGCGTTACCACTGTGATCGTTCCGTCCATGGACGCTCTTCCCTTGCCGGAGCCCGAGGGCCCCCGGCGGCAGAGTGGTCGGGTTACTTATCGGCCCGGAGCGGCAGTCCGGCTCTACGCCAGACGGCCGTCCTTGGCGAGGGCCCTGCCATCGAGGGTGATCGTGCCACGACCGAGCATGGCGTAGGAGGTGAACGGAATCCGAGATGTGCCCCCGGCGACCGCGTTACCTCCGATGCCCACGAGGATCGCCCCTTCCTCGCAGTCCTCGCAGGGAGGGAGCTCTCGGGCCATCGGATTCAGCCCAATGGACAGGTAACCGATCCGATCCCGTCCCTTGGGCGCAGCTCGGAACGCCTTTTCGAAACTGGCACGCCCAACGCCGGTGGAGCGGCTGGCGAGTCGACCGGCCTGGAACTTCCAGCGGCTGCCACTAAAAATCTCGTAGCGACCCATATCATAAACCGGTCGATTGCTCACAAAATCTCCGGACGCATCGCATCCATCCAGGGCCGCAAAGACCTGTCCGGAAGGGTTGCCTTCGAGCATCCCCCGCGGTTGCTCTTTAGTGGCTCCGCGAGGAATACCTGAAGCGACAATGGGTCGGCTTCCTCGGAGCGTAATGCGCAGATCCGTTCCGTTGGGATGACGGATCCGCAGCTCGGAGCCGTGGGCGAGCCGATTTGCGAGGCGATTCCCCTTGACGAGCATCCTCTGCGCGTCGACCGCTCCGGCGGCGACCAGCCGTTCGCGCCATGCCGGCCCACGCAGCCCGAATCGCCGAGCCGACTCATCGCTCGCAAATCCGAGGGACATTCGATAGCCCCGGAGATTGCCCTTCCGCGCTGAAGCGTACCACTCTTCGTTGAATCCTGTGAACTTGGACGCGAACACTCCCAGATTGATCGCTCTGCGCATGTCGGCCGGGCCCCAGAAGTAAACGTAGGCGGACGCTGCCCGCACCGCCGCTCGCTCCGCCCGCGAAAGCTTTCGGAACGGTCCCGTCTGCTTTGAGCGGACAGCGCTCCACCACGCACGATCGTCCTCGAAAAGGACGGAAGGTTGGGCCCCGAGGCGGCGGGCTTCCTCCACGAATGCCCGAGTATACTCGAGAGTATGATTCCAAGACTCTATGATGACGGAGTCCCCCGTCTTGACGTGTAGATTTCGGGCCAGGATCGCGCGGGCGAGAGAGGATACGGACCCGTTCACGCTACCCCGATAGTCCGCTAGTATTTACGCCGGTTTTCGAGGGGGCGCGCGAGCCGCCACACCCCAAAGGACCCACGAGGCGGCGGCACATGTTACCGGTGATGGTGGAAAAGGGCGGCCGGAATGGTAGTCGGGATTGTCAGTGTGTTCAAGAGCGATTGAGCCTCACCGAGTAAGAGCTCCTGCATTGAGTGTCCCGGGTCCGACCATAACCTCGAGAGTAGCTCTGGAGTTGCAATGTCACCAAGGGCCGTCGAATGCTGAGACTGCTCGGGGCATGGAACCTCCCGCCGAAAGTGCGATTCCCCCTGGTTCTCGCGATTGCGCTCGTCATCCTCGGGTTCCTGGCCAATGTCGTGGCCCGGGCGGTCTCCTCCGGTCCGCTGTTGATCCTGAGTGTGCTGCTGGCGGCCGCTGGGGCCGCGTGCGGCATCTCTGCCGCCGTGATGGTTGGCCGGGCGACCGGCCCCTGAATGTTAGGGTCGGTGTCGGGTTCTCGATCGGTGGGAATCGAGCCTGGGCGGGGGCCCTCAGCCGAAGCTTAGCTAATCCGTCACAACGCTGTCGCCAGGTGCTCACATGAAAGAAGCCGCTTCGCCCCGCATCTTCCGCATTCTCCTTCAGGCAAGGGATCTGGATAGATCCCGACGGTTCTACGAGTCTCTCCTTTCGACGAAAGGCAGAAAGGTGGGAGGGGGTCGCGTTTACTTCGATAGCGGTACGATCATTCTAGCGCTGGTCGACGCGACGGCCGAGGGGGAGGCACCCGTTGCTTGCCTTCCCGAGCCACTCTACTTTGCGACCGAGGACCTCGAGGACGTCTATCGGCGGGCGTCGCGTCTGGGTTGTCTGTCCGCCGGTTTGATACACAATGATCCTGCGAACCCGGCGGGACGGATCGTGACCCGCCCGTGGGGAGAACGCTCGTTCTACGCCGCCGACCCCTCGGGAAACCCATTGTGTTTCGTTGATTCGTCAACTCTGTTCACAGGCACGGGACGTCCGGGCGCAAGGACGCGGTCGGATCGACGCGAACGGCACCGCTCGTCGGCTACACGACAGTCCCACTCACCGGGACGGGCTCCTCGGCGACCACGAAGGTTGACGCGCAGCGCGGCGTGAGACCGTTCGCGGATGGGGTTCGAAAGCGTCCCCCAAATCTAAGGAAAGCGGGGATTGGGTGTTCCATGAGTGCGGGACGCGGGGGTCGAGTATCGGCCCGGCTTTGCTAAGGCGGCCGAATCAGCCGAGTGCGAGGCAGCTGCCCAGGAAGCTCAGTTCGGAGCTTTTCGCAAACTCCACGTTACGGACTGTTTTACGGGACTAGATTCCCATGCCGCGGGTTGGACTACCATGGTGGCTTTGCGCCCGGTCGTCAACATTGTAGTCCTGCTCTTTTTCATCATCGCCGGCGCTGTAACCGAGGTCTTCGTCAGCATCATTCTGGGCGCCTTGGTGTGCGTGCTCCCGCTCGTCGTGTTTGCGATGTTCTCTCCGACTTCAAGCTCCTCCCCGATCGCACGTTCTCTCCGGCATAGCCCGGTCCTCTTGCTCGCCGTCATCGTTGGTGGATCCGGATTCATGGTCATGATCGGCGGAGCTGCCGCGCTGGACCTGGGGGCCATTCTCGTTGGCCTCATTCTCTTCATAGTTGGGCTTGTCGTACTCGCTCCGAGACTCCGGGGGATCCCGAGCGGAGGAGGGTTGGGCCCGCCAGGTTCGCCCGCCATGTTCCGGCCACAGCCGACACCCGCGATTCCACCAGCGGCCTACGGGCAGCCTGCCGCCCCCCCACCGCCCTGCACGTACTCCTCCGCTCCTGAAATCGCGCCCTCCCCCGTGCTGTTTTCCCCCAACTCGCAACCCGCGCCGCCTGTCCCGGCCACCTCAGCGGCCGAGCGCTACTGCCCCGCCTGCGGTACGGGGAACGCTCGAGTGTCCAACTTTTGCCAGAGGTGCGGCCGTGCAGTGCCGCCAGCCATGTAGCCCCCTGTCGATCCAGATTGCGTTCCCGGGCGTGAACTGGGGCTGAGAAGGGGGTAAACCTCGGCCAAGACCACATTAATCCAGACACTCAATAGGAGTGGAGCCTACCACGAGCCCGAGACGGCGCTGCAACCCGGTATGACTCTCGAAGATCGGGGCCCACTAGAGTCTACACCTGATGGGGACGATGCATCATCGGCGCGGCCACTGCCCTCCCGCGATGATTAGCACAACCCGAGCGCCAAACCTGCCGGGAGGGTGGCTCACGGTGGGTTGAAAGGGTCGCTGTCGCCGCTCGCCGAAAAGTCACTGTCCCCCTGAATATTCTGGGGTTGGTACGGGAGGAGCCGACCGTAAAGCGCCATGCAGCGCGCGGTCCTTGCATCGTCGATTCGCTGCTGGAGATCCTGGCAGGCTTCTGGTTTCCCGATGTAGACGGTCGTCTCGTTGACCCAGACGCCAAGCGTCAGGTCGATTGGACCGGTCAATTCGGCCCCGTCGCGGAACGATTCGTGCGCGGGGAAGCTGAGATCCCCCGGACCCTTCACGTCCTCCACGGTGAGTCCGTGCACTTGCTCGAGCTCGATGCTCCAATTGAGCAACCGATGAACCGGGCGAGGGTGGCCTAGGAGGAGACAGCGGAGGTTGGTCAGTAGCCCACGGCCTCCCGGAGCCTCCCAGTGATAGAGGATTGCCTCCTCCGCGCGAAGCGTCCCTGGGGCAAGCTGGTGAGGCGACTCAGGGTACCCGCCCGCTTCCACGACCTTCAAAATTCAAGCGGGGATATTGCCGTTACGGCATGGAGGTCTGCCCAATGTGCCAATCCCCCGTTGCGACTCTTGGACCATCTGAATCGACTGCCTGACGAACCTGGCACGAGCCGAGGAAACAATGGGACTCGCCAGACCGGGCGACGTGGGTCGATTGCGGCTCACCACCGCTTCGATCGGATATTCGAGCTTCAACAAGAGGGCAATCTCTGTTCGAGGGGGCAATTCCACGCCGATGCTGGAGCGGATGGACCCTCTCGCCAGCCGGATCGAGTGGTGCGGCAAAAGGCCAAGAGGATGGAATCCCGGTCCCCGAGGGTCCCAGGTCCCTTCGAAAGATGGGCGAACGTGCGCCGAAGGACATCGTACGGGAGGGCTGGGACCAAGTTTCGTCAATCTATCGACCGGACAAGGCGGCGAACGATGCCTTCGGACACTCCATCGCCGAACACCGGAGGTGGTTGAAACCCCTTTCGAAGCTGAAGAGTGGTTCCAAGGTTCTCGACCTTGGATGCGGTTGTGGCGTGCCCGATGCACGAATCCTGTCGCGTCGGTTTGAGGTGGTCGGGGTCGACATCTCGGAAGTCCAGATCGCTCGCGCGCGCCAGCTCGTTCCCCAAGCGACTTTTCTTCACGCAGACATGACCAAGGTCCGGTTCCTGTCCGGAAGTTTCGATGGAGCGATCTGCTTCTACTCGATCATCCACGTTCCGGTGGAGGAACAACCCGACCTACTCGACCGGATTGGTCGATGGGTCCGGCCTGGCGGTCCCTTCATACTAATTGCTGGAGCGACCGCATGGACCGGTACTTGTAGTATGTCAGGACATGTTGCCGGTTGAACTGTCAGGAGATCTTGCCGCCCTCAGCGGCTCCTGATTCGCTTCCCGCTCATCAACTTGGGGTCGTGGTAGACCTCGTGCGGAGTGGCCCAGCCGATCCCTCCATGGAGACGGGTTCGGTTGTACCTCCGTCGCCACTGGTAGAGCTCTCGGCGGAAGTGGCCCAGGGAACGGAAGCGTACCCTCCCCACGAGTTCCTGGGTGAGGATACCGTGGAACCGTTCGAGCTTCCCTCGTCCTCGAGGGTTGTACGGCCTCCCGTAGATCACCGAGACCCCTCGGGCCGCGCAGAACTCGCGGAACTCCTTCGAGATGAAACAGCTCCCGTTGTCGACGTAGAGGGCCTTGGGCTGGCGACCACCCTTGAACGCCCACCAAAGGTTGTTCGTAGCCTCTCGAGCCCTCTCCCGCAGATAGGCGCGGGCCATCACAAGGTAGCGGGAGCGATCGTCCAGGACGGTGTGGACGTAGACGTGCCCCCGGACGCCGGCGATGCGGAACTTGTAGACGTCCGTCTGCCAGAGGGAGTCGACGTGACGGCGCTGGAACCGCTTGAACGACTCGGGTTTCTTGACGGTCCGGACCATGAACCCGTGACGCTTCAGCACCCGGTGGACGGTGACCCAGCTCACCTGGACCCCGCGGCGCCGAAGGATGGCGTGGATCCGTAGCGCACCCCAGGCCGGGTGCTTTCTCCTCAGCTGGAGGATCCGATTGACGAGGTTCCCGTGGATACGGTTCGGGCTGTGGCGAGGGCGCCGGGACTCATCCCGGAGACCCTCGACGCCTTCCTCGCGGTAGTTTCGGCACCAATAGCGGAGGGTCCTCTCGGAGATGCCGAAGAGTTGACAGATCTCCGCGGCGCGGATACCCTTCTCGAGATGCTGCTTGACGGCGTGTAGTCGGAGACGAACGTCCTCTTTGACCAAAGCCACCCTCTCCAGGGGGCGGCAATGTGTCCTGACAATTCAGGCGGCAAGATGTCCTGCTACACTACAGGTACTCAGGTGAACTGGCTTGGGTCCAGTGCCGAGATGTACTGGAGTCACTCCGACGGAGATTCGTACGCCCGGTGGCTCGAACATTCCGGGTTTGAGATTCTCCGACGCGAGCTGATTCCCGAGGGCGAGAGCCGTCACGAACTGTTCGACTGCCGCAAGAGTAAGTTGGGAGTCCCCGGCCCCTCACTGCTTGAAGATCTTCGTTGAATTCGACGTCTCGAGAGTTTCGATCGGCACCTCGAGGTCGTCCAGCGGGGAAGTCTACGCTGGGCGAGGTTCAAGAAGAATCGAGCAGACTCGGGCTCCTCCTATCGATTGGAGCGACCCCACCGCCCTCACTCGACATCGGGCTGTGCAGAAGTCGACTAGGGTAATTCTACGGAATCGTAGGTCGCATCACAACTCCCGCCCCAACGCGCCGAGATGAACCCAGGCACGCCGGCGCCGAAGCGTCCAAGTAGTCCTGGGCGGTGACTCGACGCGAGCTGACGATCCTTGAGTTTCGCTCCTCCAACCCCGTCGAGCGCTTCCAGCCCCGTTCAACCACCTGCCGTGGCCCCTCGTTCGACCCAGGCGTTCAACTCGAGTCGCCTCGTCTCGGCGATTCTGGCCCTCATCGCAGGGATTCTCGGTGGGGTCTCAACCATCACAGCGTGGTGGACGGATACCCTCACCTCCTCGGGCTCGACGAGCGCGATCCACTTTCTCCCAGGCGGCTCGCTTAGCGGAACCTCGAGCGGAGGGTCGACTGTCAGCCTATCATACGCCTCGGTGGGCTTCGGGCCCGTGGGTGCGTTGTACGAAGCCGTACTTGCGATGGCACTCGCGGTCATGGTGCTCGCCATCATCGGTGGGTACGTAGGTCTGGCCGCTGCATGGGGCAAGATTCGCAGTCCGAAGCGAAACGGAGTGGTCCGCGGATTGCTGATCGTAGTGCTCGTGATCGCACTCTTCGCGGCCATTGTCGTACCGTCGCTCCAACCCTACACTGTCTCCCGTTCCGGAGGATGCACGGGTTTCGCGTCCCAGTCGCCTTGCAACTCGTTCTGGGGGAGCGGAAGTTCCTCGGGCGCCAACGGTTCGTGGGGCGGGGACCAAGGATTCTACTTCATGGTCGCCGCCGCGGTCCTCTTGGTGGTTGCGCTGGTGTTCTGGGTACGCGCGTGGTCGGAGTCGTGGGTACCCGCGCCTACCGGCCCCGTCGCAGCGGGAGCCGGACTGATGACCCCCGGGCCCGACCCCATCGAGCGTCTGCTTCAGCTGAAGGAGCTACTGGATTCGGGGCACCTCTCAGAGGTTGAGTTTCAGCAGGCAAAATCCAACCTCTTCAGTCGACCAGTGATTGGGCCGACTCCGGGGTCGTCCGGGGGGGTGGAGGAGACACTGACCCGGTTGAAAGCAATGCACGACTCGGGTCAGTTGAGCGACGCCGAATATGCGGAGGTCCGAGGACGAGTCCTCGGACGACTGTAGCCGAGGAATCCATCCTCGCCCCCTGTTCCCGGCGAAGGCTTTTGCTCGATGTCCGAAGGACGCGCGAGGCACCACCGACGGGGTGGCCAAGGAAAATTGAACACACTCGGTACGGGAGCGCGAGGGTTGAACGACATTGGACTTTCTCTCTCGCCACGGACCCGGGTGTCCAATAGCAGTTGAATCAATCGCCCGGCAACAGTTTGGTTGAGCGGAACCTGTCCGCGGTGACCGCCGGGACGCTTTCTGTGGATTCGGGCCCTTTATCCACCGGAAAGTACGTTGGAAGGGTGATCCGAGGGATCTGCCGTAGGGTCAGGTCCCTGGCTGAGATCGGAGTTCAACGTGTCGACCAAGCCTCGAAGCTACAGCGATGACTGGGAGGTGCCGACTTCCTTCGGCGTCTGGGGCGGTTCACGTGCGACCCAGACCCAACTTGCGTCGGCGGTCGCCCGGCGAGTCGACCCGGAGTTCTACTGGCTCCAGACTGTGGGGGACCCAGCATCCCACGATGCACCGGAGCCTTCGCTCGCCGAGCGGGTTCCGCCAGGACACTTGTTCTTTCTCCGCCCGGACCAGCTCGCACCCCGGACTGGATCGGGCAAGGTTGCGGACTGGTTCGTTCGCGGCGACATCGAGCCCGAGACCCGGTTGCGCCAGCTTGGCGACCTCCTGCGCCTTCCGTCGCTAGCTCGAATCATCATCGAGGGCCGGACTGCCGCTAGTAGGACCAAAGCGGTGGTGATCGCCGAGTCGAACCTGGCCGAACCGTTCCTCCCTCTGGAGGAGGGTGGGATCCGGCCGTTCATCGAAGCCTTCAATCAATACGGGGTAACGCTCGTCACCACGCTCAGCAATCGCCCCAACCCGAACGCCCGGGACATCGACTACCTTCTCTTCATCCGACCGGGTTCTGGCGGTGTCGACGCCTCCGTTACTGACGTCGAGTGCCAGCAAGGGCCGCGACCCGGGACCCACGGTCTCTTCACTCAAGGGAGGGTGTGGGGACTGAAGGCCCTTGTTGCGGAGCTGCGCCAGGTCCGACCCGGACCGCCGCTGGATTGAACCCGACCGAGGTCCGAGCCCGGCCAGTCCCGGGATTGTGTTTACGCGAAGCTGGACCTTGGCTTCGGACATGGACCGGGTTTCATAGGGATTGAACATTTCTAGTTCGGACCCCCCATGTTCAACGGGATTTGTACCTGCCTCAGACGAGCGGGAAGGCTGCTCGAGCGAGGAGCCGACCTTTGAGAGGCGGGCATTACGCTCTGATGCTGCTCAAGCGGTGCGAGGCGCCTTGGCCAATTCGACTAGGTGGGAAACTGTCTCCTCGAAGGAATAGACGGGCTTGTAGCCGAGCTGCGCACCGACCTTTCCGAGCCGAACAGTGCTGTCCGTGGGACTGCGCTGTGGCGGAACCACCTGGCGGCCGAGGGCGGCCGCGACTTCAGCATAGCACGCGCGGATCGGCACGTTCCGGTCGGCGGCGATGAATGCTTCGTTCGGCACCGACGGATGCGTAAGGGCGAGCCAGACCATTTCAGCAAGGTTCTCCGAGTGAACCCATGGCATGATGTCGTCGGGGTGAAGGAAGTCAGGCCAGCCCTTGGTGCGGATGCGCTCCACCATTTCGTCCCCCCACTGGGAGCGGATCCAGTGGGTAATCATCCCCGGTCGTAGAATCGCCACCGGCAGCCCGCGAGCGCGCACTTTCGTCAGCTCGAGCTCGGCCAGCGCCTTCGTCGGACAGAGTACGGCTCGGGGTCCTTCGTGGCGAGGGAACTGTTCTCGTCCACGTTCGGTGGTACGGGTTCCCCGTAGACCGAAACCGTAGAGATATGAACGAATCGCTGAACCCCGGACTCAAGCGCACGTTCCGCCATCTCGCGAGAGCCGTCTACGTTGACGGTCTGATAGAGCGGACCAGGCTTTCCGAGATACGCGGCGTTGTTGACCACCAAGTCAACACCATCCAGGGCCCTGGAAAGAGTGGGAGGGTCTGTAAGGTCGCCTCGAACCGGGATCCACCCCTGATCGGATGCCCTTACGGCCTGCTCGTCCGTTCGGACGAGGGCTCGCACGGTCAATCCGCCCCTCGACAGGCGTGCCGCAAGATGGCCGCCGGCATGACCAGAGACCCCGGTGACGAGGACTGTAGTCATGCGAGATTCCGAAGTCGGACCCTTACTTAACTACGAAGCGACTCGCCCCCTGTCTCACTCGAAACCGGGAGGTTCAACATCGATATGGAGGTGCAAGTGGAATTGAACCCTCACATCGATTAGCAACCTAACATTGCTGCATCTCCGGTTCCTAGTCTCCGGCCTTAAGGAGGATTTGCCGATCAGCGACGTCAGGTGTTGCCTTCGCTGGGATAGTTCAGTCGGTCGAGCTGTCTTCGAAGACGGGGCAGTTCGTCCCGCACGAAGGACCAGATTTCTTCGAGGTCGACTTCGTTGTAGTCATGGACAAGCCCGCGATTCCTCAAGCGACTTAGCCGCTCCCAGGGGATCTTCGGGTTCCCCTTTTTCAAACCGGAGGATGCTTTCTCGGCCGACTCGGTCAAATGGATCAAATCGAGAAGGACGGCCTTCTGCGTCAATCCGGGTTCCAGGAACGTCTCCTTCCCGATCGCAGCATCGCGTTTAGCCTCCTCTGCGGCCTGTACCATTGCGATGACTCGAAGCCGATCTCGACTTGGCCTCGCCGTCATAGAGGGACGGCCTCGGTCACGACCTGCGGCTGAACGAACCAGTGAAGGCTGTTCTCGGTCGCGACATCGACGTGCCGCTTCAAGAGTCTCTCCAATTCCAAGGCGAGGTCGACTGACTTCAGAGTGGATCGGGTTTTCCCCGACCGGTCGAAGTCAATCAAGAAGTCCACATCACTATCTTGCGTCGCTGACCCGCGAGCCACCGAGCCAAAGACCCGAATCTCCCGGACCCCGTAGCGTCGGGCGATTTGGGAGATTCTCAACCGGTACGGGCCAAGGATCGCATCCACGCCAAGTCCCCCGCCACCAGTTGGGACTCGAATCCTTGGCACCTCCCAATTCGGCGACTTGCAGCGGGGGCAGATCCTCACGACCCGGGCACGAGGAGTCCACGTGTTTCCGCAACGGTAGCAGTGGAGCTCCGGGATTTCGAGCTCACGCATGATCCTGTACTCCTTACCGTCATTAAAACATTACCTATACGTAAGTTTTCGGCAGTTGGACGAGATGATCCTTGAAGCCAAGTCTCTGCCGTTAGACGAGTGTGTTCAACGGGTGTTCATGCGTTATCGGATAAGCCCGGTCTGCGGGAGACCATCTCTCCCGCGGAACTGTCGATACGCGTCAATCCATTGAGAGCCGGCGACCCGCTTCGTCAGCTCGATGTCCTGCAGTCGGACGCGGTAGCTGCGCCCGTTCCGCTCGCAGATCGCAAGCACCTCGAGCCCGCCGCTCTCCTCCACTTCGAGCACGGTCACCTCCTCCCCGATGACCTTCCCTGGGATGGGGAACCGAACGTGCTCCTGGATCGCGTAGCATAGCCCCATGGCGACATCCTCCTCCGTGTCGCAGTCTTGCTCCGCGATGGCATCGATCAACCGTTCGAGCTCGGGGTCCTTTCGCGGCATCGGCTGTTTCCGGTTGAGGCCGAGGGATTCAAGCGTCGTGGCATGAGCCTACCGGGTGCCCGCGATCACGCAAGGCCGCCGAGGCGCCCCACCGCCGACCCTCCTTCAGGACACCCTGCTCGAGCTGTTCCCCTCCGACGCGCTCCACGAGCTCGCCGTTCAGAGCGGCTTCATTCGCCGTCATCGTAAGGTCGACCCGGTCGCCTTCTTCTGGGCGGTAGCGCTCGAGGCCGGGGTCTACCTCCAGCGCTCCCTCGACCAGCTCCGCCATGTCTACAACGATAAGGCGGCCAAGCCCCTTCACAGCTACTCGAGCTTCTACGACCGCTTCACTCCCGAGCTCGTCGAGTTCCTTCGACTCTGCGTTGGCCACGGCATCGCCCAGCTGAAGGCCGCCCCCGGCAACCGGCTCAGCCCCAAGCTCTCCGCGTTCGAGGACGTGCTGATCCAGGACTCGACAATCGTTCGGCTCTCCGCCGCCTTGGTGGCGGACTTTCCCCCGGTGCGCCACAGCCAGCCGACGGCGGGCGCGAAGATCGCGACGCTGGTGAGCGTCCGCTCGAACGGCCTCCGTCGGGTCGAGCTGATGCCCGAGAGCATCAACGACCACGACACGCTCAAGCCGGGGCCGTGGGTGAAGGGGTCGGTCGTCCTCTTCGACCTCGGGTTCTACAAGCACCAAGGGTTCGCCCGCATCGCCGAGAACGGAGGCTACTACCTCACGCGCCTCCAGACCCAGGTCGACCCGATCATCGTCCGCTCGCTGCGGTCCCACCGCGGGCGGGCGATCGACCTCGAAGGAAAGTCCTGGAAAGAGGTGCGCCCCCGGCTCCGACGGGAGGTGATGGATGTCGAAGTCGAGATTGCCTTCTCGCGCCGACGCTACAACGGCCACCGACGAGGCGACACCCTCACCGCACGCCTGGTCGCCGTATGGAACGACGAGGCCCGGAAGTACCACACCTACCTCACGAACATCGGTGTCGAGGTGCTGAGCGCCGATGAGGTCGCGGCGCTCTACGGGTGCCGCTGGGAGGTCGAGCTGGTCTTCAAGGAACTGAAGAGCCAGTACGCGCTCGACCGGGTGAACACGAAGAACCGGTCGGTGGCGGAGGCGCTGATCTGGGCGTCGCTGCTGACACTGATCGTTAGCCGACGACTGCACACCGCCGTCCGTGAGCGGATCCCTGAGAGGCTCAGGGTCCGGTATCCTCCGATAAGATGGGGGATCGCGTTCCGAGAACAGTCGGCGAGAATCCTCGAGACGATTCTCGACCGCCTCAAGCGGAAGAGGGTGGAGCCGGAACCGCTCCTCGAGCTCGCGCGAGCGCTACTGGCGAGAGCGCTAGACCCGAACGCCGGACGAGAGAGATTCCGTGCCGAGTGGTGGGGCTAACCGATAGCGCATGAACGGGTGTTGAACACAGTGTTGCCCGGGAGACCCGTACCGGGCAACGGTGACTCCCGAACGACAATTCACACTTGGGTGGTCGACGCTAGCATACCGGCGATAGGGCTTATATCAATTGGATACAATGGACCATCGTGTCTACGTCGCTAACCCGACCCACCACAATCACTGTGACGGAGAGGACTCGACGTCTATTGGAGTCCGTCAAGGGTCAAGGAGAAAGTTTCGACGATGTTCTTCAGGACCTTCTCGAGGAGGCTTACTTCGACGAGGAGTTTTACGCGGAAATCGAGCGGCGCTGGCGCATCGAGAAGCGCATCACCGGGAGGCAAGTGATGAAGAAGGCAGGGTTGACTTGACACCGTACCGGTTCCAATTTCTCGAATCGGCCGAGAAGGAGTTTCTAGCCCTTCCCCCTCCACTTCACGTATTGTTTCGTGAGAAGTTGGTCTACCTACTGCGAAACCCCTTTCGCTCCTACCCTTGGCTTCGCGTGCGCCAAGGGGCACGCCACCCTGGAGAGTGGAGATTCCATCTAGGCGAATACCGTGTCTTCTACCGTGTCGACGGACTGGCCCTAGTCTTCACGCGAATTGCTCCACGCCCCAAGGCCTACCTGAGGCGACCGCCCAAGCGGACGAAAGCATCTAGCACGTAGGTGGGTCCTAGGCAGGTTGGACGATCCCCCTTCAGCCGCCGCTTCACACCTTCCACGGCGACCGTCGAAAGTTCAACAGGAATTGCACCCACGAGCCGCACGCAGGACTAATCGACTGCCTGAATACGGGCCACCTTGGTTCGAAGCTCTGGCAATCCGCGTAATATGGCCCAGACTCTCTCGGGATCTACTTCCCAGTGCGAGTGCGTGGCCAAGACTCGAAAGCCAATCATGGCACGCCACGGTAGCTCGGGATACTTCTGCCGGAGTGCGGGGGAGAGTTCTCTCGCCGCCTCCCCGACCACCTCGAGATTCCTTACTATGGCGTCCAGGATCAGAGGTGATTCTAGGTTCTTCCGATTCTTCGGGGATGCGTAGTCGAGACTGCGGTCAATTCGTTCCAAGATGTCTGCAAGCCTGGCCCGGTCACCTCTCACAGGGGCACGGCGTCCAACAACGCCTGAGGTCTGACGAGCCAATGAAGTGACGTCTCGGTGGTCACGTCAACTTTACGACGAAGCAGCTCCTGGAGGTCGAGGATCAGCTCCACCTGGTCGTAGCCGGACGCCTCGGGCCCAAAGTCCACCAAGAAATCGACATCGCTTCTCGGCCCTGCGGACGCCCGTGCTACCGACCCGAACACCCGAATACGGTTGGCCCCGTGCAATGCGGCGAGCTCGAGAACTCGCTGTCGCTTCTGGCCAATAACCTCCTCCACACCCTGACCTGTATCACGGGCCAGTTTTCGGAGCAGCGGAACGTCCCAGAATCTTGACTTGCATCGCGGGCACATCGAGATCCGCGGTCGCCTCGGGGACCAGACGTACCCGCAACGATAGCAACGGCCATGAGGACGGGATGAGGGCACGTTCGATGAATGGCTGGCTAAGTAAATACGTTTACCTACGCGCACGCTAAGCCACATCTTCCGGACAGGCGGGTCTGCGGTTCCACTTCCTCGGTGAGCGGTGTGTGCAATGTGAATTGAGCCCGAGGCCGGCCCGGGTCGCGCTCACGCGAGTTGTGCCCAACCATGGCATGCGGATCCATGCTTTGGGGGGATTTTGCTCACCTTGATGGGTCCTCGAGCGGAGGCGCCGGGTTCCGGGGGTTTCGGGAAGCTCCGCGGCACGGATCTTCAGCCGGCCCGAGAACTTCCCGGTAGGGTGATCTCCTAAGAGGGGTAGAACTCTCCCACCACGCTGACGCCGTTGAAATTGGCGGAGTCGAGACCGTAGAAGTTGTAGAAGTTCCCCACCACTTCGAACGAGTAAGTGCCCGCGGTTGTGAGCGGGAACGTCTCAACCAAAGTTACCTGCTGAGGGTAGTATGTGGTCGGCGCCGAATAATCCACGCTGCCCACAACCCAGTTGTCGCTTAGAGCGTTGCAACTCAGCGCGGCGTTCTGGAGGGTTACGTCATACGTCATGGCGTCGCCATTCGTGTGATCCACGAGAACGGACACGCCTGCCATGATCGTCACGTTCCCCGGACCGCTGACGGTGAATCCAATCTCGGAACCGGTGGCGGCCGTGCAGGTGTTGTTGGCAACCGACTGCGTGTCCTGGTACGCGGAGCGGTTGAGCTCCACGCCTGGGCCGGCAGGCCCTCGCGAGCCGGCGGGGCCAGCCTTGGTCAGGGCTATACCTAGTGCAGAGCCGCCTAGAACCAGAGCAACCACGCCAAGGACCAGAGCGATTTGGCCCAGTCCCAGGGGGGCTTTGCGCGCAGGGGTTGGTGGGGCAGACGGCAAGTTGTCGGGAGGGGGACTGCTTTCGGACGATACGCCGGGCATGGAGGGGCATCGCATCCTACCGATAACGGGTTTGGTTGAGTTGGCAAGCTCGGCCGGACCTCCTGCGACTCACTCGGTCCAACCCTTTGCCACCAGCTCATACGGTGGGTTCAATGGGAATTGCACCCTTGGGGGGATCGACACCCCGAGCCCACAGCTAGCAGCTCGGAGCTAGACTTCACCGTAACGGCCGAATTTCCCCGGGAGACCCGTCTTGATTCGGCGACCCACCTCGACCCGGCGGCGGAACCACTCTGGCAGATCTGGCCAGCCTTGGTTGACAAGAGAGTTCAACTGCGAATCCACGACGTATGTGACCCCGTGATCATCGCTCGAACGCATGATCCGACCTGATGCTTGCAGCACCTCGATGATAGTTCGACTGGCGTACCATCGATCCCCATCCTCCTGCTCTTTCCGACGGCGGACCCAGACATCGCCAAGGTTTGGGAACGGCACCTTTACGAGGACTTGCCACCGGGCAAGATCTCCGAGTAGGTCAATTCCTTGGTTCATCGCGACGGCCATGAAAATGGCACTCGGAGAAGGATCTGCTCTCCACCGGTCATATCGTCGCACGCGATTGAGCGGGTCGTGTGATGTTAGCCGCGCCTTGACCTCGGCGGGTAGGAGCTTCCGAATTTCCGACGCCAGGTAGTAGCTGTTCGCATGGATTACTCCTCTCTCAGTGGGGTGTGCCGCCGCGACCGCTGCCACAGCGTCCGCAGCCCGCTCAATCTCGAGGGAATCCACGCGATATCCAAGTCGTGCGGCCGCAAGCAATCTTATTGGTGCTCGCTCGGGTGAGAATGTGTCTGGGACGACTACTCGCTCGTATGGAGTGGGCAACCCGGAATCTCGGACCAAAGCGTCTATCCCGAAGAAGGTCGCAGAGCTGAGCAGAATGTGTTCGAAGTGATTCCAGAATGAATCGAGGAGACTTCTTACAGCTAGCGGCCTCCAAGTGTGCCTGTCGCTCCGGGAGTCGTACGTGTGGACCCACTCGACAGTACCGAACTTGAGTTTCCCGAGAATATCCTCAGCTTGATTGACCGCAGAATGAACCCGTTCGATACGATCACGCGTCTTCTTGGTTATCTCATTTGAGCCCTGAAGGGATACCAGGACCTCCTGCAACCGCTCGATGTAAGGTGGCAGGCCTTCCAGCAAACGATACCGAGGGTCTGCGGGAGACTTTAGCCACTTCTTTCGGAAACCCGGAAGGGTTCGTGGGCCGATTTCCGCTTTGAAGAAACGAACCAAGTCCTCGGCGAGCCCATGAGCTTCATCTATCACCAGGAGGGGCCTCTCTCGCCACCCGGAGCTGAGGTTCTCAAGTCCAAATCTGATCCCGAGGAGAAGGTATGCCATTGTCGTGACCGTCTGGTAATGAGCTTGTGCGAAGCTCTTGGCTGAATAGTACGGGCAGACCGAGAAGTCGGGGCACTCCTTCGGCCAGCGCGCAAGATACGTGCAAGGGGCTCCTGACGCGGTCGCATACGGCCTGCCGCCCTCCTCGACCGGCAGTGACTGGAGGTACTCGCAGGTGTAGTTGCGCCTTCCGTAGAGTGTTTCTGCTAGCCCTGAGAACTTTGCGCCCTGCTCGGTGTCGGCGCCGTATTGGTTCACGAGGATGACTTGAGGAGTTGAAATGTAAGCGCCGTGCAGTTCGCGGGCGACAAGTAAGTTAATCAACGACTTTCCTGACCCGACGGGAGCGTCCAAGAATACAGTCTTCGCTCCCCGCTCGAAGGCGGCAGTGATTTGTCGAACACCTTCTGCCTGCCCGGCCCGGAGGGTGAACATATCCACTCCGGGCCCCGCGAACATTTCTGCCCGGGGCAGAGAGGCCACCTACACCTATGACCTAAGCGAGTTCCGTTGCGCTCGGAGGGGAGGCGGTTCTGAGTGTGGGTTCAATAGGAATTGTGCCGAGCGCGCGATCGAGTCACTGATGTTGTTCGAATAGGCCCATTCGAAACCTAATCGCGGCGCCATCCGGGTAGTCGAGTTGAGCATCGGGGAGGTTTGGAAGTCGTTTGCCTTCTACCGTGAGGACGTGGTTCGAGCGCGCGGACCGCCTGAACTGAGCGTCAGCAGTCACGAGGACTCTGAAGTCCTCGTCGAGGGTCCAAACGTAACTGTCGAAGAGTGCGTGGTGGTTGCTGCACAGGAGCACCCCGTTTCTCACATCCTTGGATGTACCGTTGTCCTCGAAGGGAATAACATGGGCCGCTTGCATCGCGAGGGGGGTACGACCGACGTGGTATCCGATATTGCAGAGGCAGCAACGCTCATGATAGATCCTCTGGACGGCCACCCTGAATCGTGCTTCTCGGATTCTACGGAGGGTCGGCCCCAAGGTCGGGAGAACCTTGTCGAAGGGCTCGAACGCTAGAGCAGCTGGGACTTCGACGGGTCGCTGAGTCACGTCAATGGGTTCGCCCCTAAGCAGGAAGTGTGTCCCATCGAACCCCGTTACGTAGCTAAGTCCCCGAATCTCGTACGCGCGCTTCCCGTCCATTGACTCGACCTGACGGATTACGCCGATCGGGACCTTGTCCTCCATGCACCTTAGGAGAGATCGATTGGTGTCGAGAGTCATGTCGGGTCTGCCTCCGCGGCCCTCCGGTGAATAGTCGTACCTCCACGAACCATCGGGCTCGACAATAGGGTCCTTATCCGGATACACCCCTCGCAGAGTTTGACGGATCCAGAGAGCGTAGCGAGACCCTCGCGGCTTGTAGATCCCCTTCTGGCCCTTGAATCCAGGCACGGTGCTACGCAAGTCCCTACTGCTGCGGATCACACCATCGAGATCGCGCAGCGCCCGCAGTTGGTCTCGACGACTTCCATCTGCTATCGAATCAAGGGGATCCGTCATGGAAAACTAGAATCCGGCTGCCTTCCGATACCGCCCGGGTCTCACCCGTTTGATAAAGCCATGACGAATCAGGATTTGGAGTTGTTGTCGAATCTTGGGTCGGATGTGGTAGTTTAGAGGATGGAGTAGGCGAAGCTCTGACTCGAAAGCATAAGCGCTCTCGAGATTGAAATCCTCTGAGCCTATTCTCCTTAAACAGGACAAGATATCGGGGAGCCAGTCACGGTTGGTCCCCTGTGATGTTCCCATGAACTCGAATTGATTCCAGTCTTTGAGGACACTGGATCTAAGCCGCGGGCTTCCCGAGAGGACGATCGGTACGTGCGCTGCCCTGGGAAGCCCGGTAAGATCGATATTGCATCCCTGCCAACCTGCCCGCCGTGCGTTGGGGCCCAACGGCTTCCTTGGAAGGACGCTTAACCGGGACACGGTGGTCCGAGGGATCGCGTGAAGGTCAGTAACGACCCACTGCGAGGCATCGTAATTCAGGAGCAGTAGGTTGGGGTTGTCATGAGATTCTATCGCGTGGATGAAGGTGGCGTACTCCCCATCTAGGATGCGATTGCGGAACGGACGTCGCGAACTCTTTAATTCGTAGGGCTCGCGGCAATCAGTGCAACGGAAATCCATCGCTCTCGTGTTCTGAGGTGTAGGACTAAGGGAGTCGTGACCGCACTTCAGACAGTAGCCTTCCCTCGCAACCCAATCCTGGGTCAGGACTCTTGCGACCTGCGCGGGGCTTGTGTAGCCCTGACCGACCGTTGGGTCGAAGCGGAGATCCACAACCAGAGCGATGAAGTCGAGATCTAAGACTTCGCTGGACGAGTATGCTCAACGCGTCATGCAACCACCACACGAGAGTAGATTACTGACAATTGCGTAAATGGGTTAATATCCGGCCTGCGCTATCGCCCTCCACATGGGACGATGGGCTCTGCGCCGTCGTGACACTGCCACTCTTGAGGAACGTCGTCTGAACGGACTCACGCTCCTGAGGTCGGGGATCTCACAAGCCGAGGTGGCCCGACGCATGGGCGTCACGCCGGTGGCGGTCTGCCGCTGGAAGAGTGCGGCCGATCAGGGAGGTGCGCAAGCTCTTCGAGCGATCCCTCGGTCCGGTCGACCTCCGTTGGTGGCGCGAGAGCACCAAGCGGCCCTTCCCGACATCCTGGCGAAGGGAGCGCTCGCCTACGGGTTCTCCACCGACCTCTGGACGATCCCGCGCATCGTGAAGGTCGCGGAGACCCAATGGGGCGTGAGCTACTCGCAGACCGCCATCTGGCGCATGCTCAAGCGCCAGGGGCTCTCCTGGCAGCGGCCGCGACGCCAGGCGCGCGAGAAGAACCTCGCCCAGGTGAGGAACTGGCGGCGGCACTCCTGGCCTCGCTATAAAAAAAAGCCCGACGGCGAAGGGCCGTCGTAGTGTTTGTCGACGAGAGCGGGTTCTCGCTCATCCCGTACGTCGCGAAGACCTGGGCTCCTGTCGGCCAGACCCCGGTGCTGGTCCATCAGGGTCGCTGGCCGAAGTTCTCGGCGATCAGTGGGGTGACCCCGAGGGGTCGCCTCTACTTCCGGGTCCGCGCTGGGACGATCCGCGGACCCCAAGTGGTGGCGTTCCTCCGTCACCTCCTGCGGCACATCCGCCGTCGACCGATCATGGTCTTCTGGGACAGCGGACCCCACCACCGATCGAAGCTCGTTCAGGCGTTCTTGGCCACCCAGCCCCGCCTCGAGGTCCATCGGTTCCCGGGCTACTCTCCCGAGTTGAACCCCGATGAGTGGGTTTGGAGCTACCTGAAGAAGCACGAGCTCGCGAGCTACGCCCCTCACGATGTGCGCGAGCTCCGACGAGGGGTCCGGCTCTCGGTCATGCGGATGCGCGTGCGACCCGCGCTGATCCGCTCGTTCGTCGCCGCCAGCCACCTCTACGATTGAGCGACTGACGAGAGCTACTCAGGAGGTTCAGGGCAGTTCTCTCTCGGAGTGTGTTAACCTATTTTGTCCGGCATCAGTAAATCGATTCCAAGATGATTCTCAATGTGTGACTGGGTCCGTTAGGGGCGTCCCGGATGGACCTTACTTGCGGGGGGGATGCGCCCGGACTGTCAGCGGAGAGAGCCTCGATCTTGGCTTTCATCGCCGTCATTGCCTCCTCGTTCTGTCGAAGGAGGCCTCGAGTCCAAAGTGCACCGCCAATCCCGGCCAAGGCAATACCTGGGATCGTCGCAAGCGCAAATGCCCCCGAATTCGGTCCCGGTTGGGGGCCCGCGATGATAGCCCCAAGGACTCCGATTATGAAAACTGCAAACCCTGAAACCAGGAGCCACCAGCCGACACGTCGCCTTGTAGTTCCGTCCATCGAAGCTCCCATAGACCTGTGGAGTCCTGAGGTAAGCTTGTCTCGCCGGGCCGCCCCTCTCCGAGGGCGAGCAGGGGACGAGTAGAACCTCACTTGTCGTTTTATCGCCCCGATTGGCGGATTCGAGGAGAAGCACTACGCTTGCCTGCCCTTCGCGATTCCAGAGAACATCTTGTCTCGAATTCGGCTCATGTGCCGGTGTGCCTCGCGCCGAGAAATCACCGCTGGGTCGGCAGCGACTGAAGTGCCGTTGGCGCTTGCCTCGTGGGCGAGCGCCTCTCCGACGAGATCCCTCTCCAACCGGGTTAGCGGGAGTTCGAACGCTTCCTCGAGCTTTGCAAACTCACCCAAGGGCCGCGGGGATACCTCCGGCCAATCCTCCGGTGGGCGGGGAACCTTCCGGTTTAGTATCGGAGCGATGTCTGCAGCAATTTCATCACGCCTAGTCAACGGACCCCCCAGACTCCACCGCTCCCGAAGGGTTCGAATCAGCGACGTGCTCCGAAACTCCTGGTTGACCACGATACCTGAATCAACCCAGGCCGAAACCGCGATGGTAGGAATTCTGACCCCGGATCGGTCGAACCTGAATCCTTCCTCCTCGTGTCCGGTCAACGGGCCGGGAGCTGGGACTCGGGGTGGGGGGACATGGTCGTAGGTTCCTCCGTGCTCATCGAATGTAATCAGCAGCAGCGTGTTGGCCCAATTCGATAGACCCTCGGTTGGAGAGGTCTTGACTGCATTGTAGACCTGTGCGAGTAGTTGCTCTCCCCCGAGCATCGCATTAGCCGGCCGGACCCGAAGGTCGTGCCGCAATCGACCGAAACCTGGCGGGTGCATGTCCGTGTGCGGGTGGAGCATATTCGGTTCGATGAAGGCGTAGTTCGGTAGTTGACCATGGGCGGCGTCAAAGTAGAAGTCGAAGATTGTGGAAAAATGGTCGCCGAAGAACCTCGCTAGATTGCTCGCGTGGATCAACCCGGTAGCGGGCAGGATTTGTCTCGGGTCGATGTACACCTTCCAAGTCTCTCCATCGGCTTGGAGTCTTTCGAAGATAGTCTCGGCCTTGTTCCCGGCGGCGAACTTCCCCGGAGGCCCATTGAGAACGTATCCCGAGGAACTTGCGGCGTGGAAAAATGATCGGTTGCAGTAGGTTTCCGAGGGGACCTCGCAGAACCAGTGATCAAAGCAAGCGAAGCCCTTAGCGAGCGTAGAGAGAACCGGTAGCTGCTCTGGCGAGTAGCAGCCCATAATCTGAGAGAAGTCAGAAAACGTCGGGAACTCCTTCATCTCCGCCTTGAACGCATTGATGTAGTCGGCCACGAAGCCCTTCATCGTGGGTTCTAGGCGGGATCTGAGGGCGCGTTGTAGGGAAATTGCATGTCTCGGACCTTGCTGCATTGATTCGAGAGCGGGTTAACGCTCCCGAACAACTGCGTGTTCGTGTGAGGGCGCTCCTCGCCAGGGTCTGGGTCAGGCGTGTCCATGTCCGTCGCGGGATGGACCGATACTTCGGTTTGGCCCGGAGACGCGAAATCAGGAGGGATCGGATTCGATAGAGGCCCATCGGCGACTCCCTCGAAGTCTTGTCGTTCCCCGGCCCTGTAGAGGTATCCGAGAAGGTTGTCGAACGACCGGTTTTCAAACATCAATACGACAACGTGGTCCAGAGCGTGCGCCTTGTCTCGATTGACCATGCGCCCGTCCAATCAGCTAGGGCTCAGTTCGGCTGGGGCACTGGCGCCACGCAGTGGAGCGATTGACCGCGAGGCAGCCCTATCTCGGGGATCACTCAATCTTGACACTCCGCCCACTAATCACCGCCTCCAAGAGCCGCTCGAGTTTCAGGAGATGCTCCGCCGGGGGCATTGACCCGTTTTCTCTCTTGTCGGCGTTAAGTGTAATCTTTCGGCGAAGAGGGGTTTCCCATGGATGGGTCTTTCCATCGGGCCCAAAAAAGTAGGGTCGAATCTGATAGACGCCTGTTTCGAGACTGCCAGAAAGGTCACCAAGCGCTAGCCGCCAGACGAAGTTCCCCTGTGGGACAATCTTCAATTCGCGGGATGCCCGTTGCGTGTGAATCGCATCACCGTCGCGAGGGGTTCCCTCGACCTCGAATCGCCAAACTATCTGATCTTTGAGGCACTTGAAGCTCAGATCGGGCCCGGTCTGAGACCCCCATCGAATCCGTTCCAGCCTTCCTCCGGAGAGCAGATTTGTCGTAGTAATCTCGATTGGTGTGTCCTTGTCCATGCGTTGACCGTTCAGGCACCAGTCGACCGGACCATGGTCTCCGTAATCGACCTGAATGAAGTTTGTTCCGACAGCCCACACCGCGAACACAAGCGCGAGTATCCAGAACAAGAAATTCGGGTCCAATACGACAAGGCCGAGGACTAGAACTGCCCCCCCCCATCAAGAGATACACGCCGTAGACAGTTTCGTTGACTCCAGATTGAGCATAGCGATCGGAAATCACTTCGGTAAGTTCGAGATTCATCATCCGCTCGAGTACCAGCGCCCTCTGTGATGCGGCCCGCTGAATTACCCTGTAGTTTCGGTCAATCAGCTCTACAGCCGTCACCAAAAGGAGGGTGGCGAGCAAGACGGCGAATTTTGCGAGTGGGGGCAGTGATGAGGCTCCTCCAATCGAGCTAGGCAGGAGCAGTGCATCCGTCGTGAGGAGGGTCGAAACCAGCGTCAGGCCGAACTTCCTCGTGGCGTCTAAACGGTCGTCGAAGCCAGAAATCACGGTCCTAGCTTGGGTCCACTCAGCTAGGTCCATGTCGCTTTGGTCCGAAGGCATGAAACCCTGCTTTCCTCAGGAGGATGAGGATGGTAATCAACGTTGTGAAACCGTGATGGCACTTAGAAGGAAGGCCGGTTCAGTCGCTCTTCGCGTGGTAGATTGGTGGGGGCAAAATCCCCTGTTTCAATTCGCGGGGTGCTCCTTCGGCTTGCTCTGCGTGATGGGCGCGATGCGCAACTTACCGAGCCCACGCCGACCCCAAGAAGCTCGCAATGCTAGCGAGCCTTCATCTCGAACATAGAACGAATACGAAGCGTTGCTGAACCCCAAAATAGGAGAAGCAAGCAGACAAGCCCGAAGAAGAACATCGCTATCGGAACAATGGGCACGAGGAGAATCCACAGGTACATTTCCACGATCCACTTGCCAAGCCTCGGCAATGGCTGCGGCTGCCGTTAGCATCAGCCAACCAGCCCATCCTAGGACCCCGAAGGTCCTTCGCCAAGGCGCGCCTGACCGACCCGAGATTACGTAGTTTGCCTCCGCTAGTGAGAGGAAGCCTCCAGCGATTCCCAAGAGGACGACAGACGCAGAGAACACCGCCAACTCGACCACGATAACATTTGCCGTGTCCAGCAATCAGGGGCCCCTAGTTGCCGGCGATAGTAGTTTCGTACATCAAGACGCGCGATACAGCACTCGTCCTGGAGGGGACCTCTTGCCCCTCAAGATTCGGATGTAACCGGTCGGGACCTGACGATCAGGGGATCGAACGCTAGTTCTGCGGGTAGCGTTCAAGCAGGTCCATTAGGATCAATGCGTGATGAGCGCACACGGAAAACGAGTCGGTTTCTCCCGACCCATGGGAGCTAGATCGACTCGGTCACGTCCGCCCCACATTCTCGTTCGAAATCTCCGCTACGTTCGGTCGTTCGGCCGGCAAAGGCGTGATCGTAGGCTGCCCTTCCTTGGCACCCTGCCACGTAGTATGTTACCTTAAATCAGCAGATTAATGCTCCGAACTTGGGGACCCGTCACTCTTCGGGACCTCTTTCCCCTCAAGGTCCGGGTGTAACGGGTCTGGTACCGGTTCTGTAACAGGTCGCGGGGCTTCGACTAGCGGGAAGGGGCCGTAACAGATCGCGGGGTGGGCGGGGAGTTGGCAACTCCCCCCGGCCTCCTGCGCTGCTGGGTCTGCCCTGTGAATCAATCAAGCACTTCGGACAGCACGGGGGGTGCTCGCGCCATTCGAACCGTGTCGACCCAGATCGGGTGACCTTCCGTCACCGCCAGACCGATTCCGCTCTCGGGGTTCATGGAGCCAAGTTTGTGTTCGGTCATCGAGAGCACGTCGGCGAGAATGTTATTTAAAGGCTGTTCGTTATTTTGTACACCGTATCGGTTCTGCAACAAGTCGGGACCTTTTGCCCCTCAAGATTCGGGTGTAACAGGTCGGAACCCGCAGGTGGTCCAAGTTCCGTTACTTCCCGCGGCCCTCCGCGCAACCATCAGACGGGACAACCTGCGTTTAGCGGAACCGTCGCGGTCATACGGACGCCCGGCACGGGGGAGCGGGGGCGGTGGCGCGGAAAAATCGTGCACGGTTCGGCGAAATCGTTCGAGAGCATCCTCTCGCTCGATCGTCCTTCCCGATACCCCGCGTCGATACGTTCCGAACCGTGGACTCGGAAGGACCCGGTCACAGGGAGCGTCGAGCGGTTCGGGCTGCCGTGAGATCGGCGAAGTGTCTGGGGCAAAGGTCGAAAGTCTGTCCGTCGATGGTCACGCGCCTCGAGAGCGACGAGCAGGCGCCGACCTGGCGCACGGAAGGGACCGGCCTTCCAATCAGCGTCTCCCACGCGGTCGTAAATTCACAGGCGACCAGCAGCATCGTACGGAAAACCCCCGGCCGTGAGGTCAGACGATGCGGATCAGGCGGTAAGGGTTTCCGTTGTCGGACTGCCCCTGTCGCGAGGGACGGCCCGGCGAACCCGGGTGTCGCCGCGACCCCGGGCTATCACTTCGATTGGAGCCAGTGGGCGAGAGGCTGCAGGCTGCGATAGAGCGACTCGCCCGGAACCGTGAGCGCGTACGCCCGAACCGGCCCTCTCGGCCCTTCCGCCGGCACGCGGTGGATCAGGCGGGCGCGCTCGAGCGAGCGGAGCGTGGACGTGAGCGTCGCGGGGCTGACCCCCGAGAGGCATTTCTGGATTGGTCCGAACCGAACCGTCCCGTACCTTCCGAGCAGCGACACGACGCACACGGCCCACTTCTTCCCGACCACGTCGATCAAACCCATCGGCGGGCAGGGGCATTCAAGGTCCCCCTCGCAGCATTGCGACACTACGTCGGTACGTAGCGTCGCCTTATCAGCACTTCAGCTGTTGAAGTGGTTGAGAGAACCATGCCCGAAACCAGCAAACCGACGTCGTGTTGCGACCGGTCGAACTCCTGCTGCTGTTGCTGTTGTTGCTGCTGCGGCAGCGATACGACCTGCTGCTAATGGCCGAACGGGTCGTTCTGTTCGTCTGCGTGGAGAATGCCGGCCGATCGCTGATGGCCGAGGCAATCTTCAACGCGAACCCGGTTCCGGGTTGGAAGGCGGAGTCCGCGGGCACCGCGCCCGCCCTCACGGCGAACCCCCGCACCGGCCCGATGCTCGCGGAGATCGGCGTATCCCTGCCGGGCCATCCTCCCCGGCTTCTGAGCCCCGAGCTGATCGATAGGGCTCGGGTTCGGATCACGATGGGCTGCCTGGACCACGCGAGTTGCCCCGCGCGGCTGAAGTCGATGGAGCTCCGGGACTGGGCCCTCGACGATCCGGCGCGTTTGGACGACGCGGGGTTTCGGCGGGTCCGCGACCGGATCCGATCGCTCGTCGGAGAACTCCGCACCGAGCTCGCCCCGGCGGCGCACCGGCCGAGCGAGACGAGCCCAGCCTCCTCGCCGTGAACGGGTTCAGCCTGCGCCGCGCCACGGCGGAGGCGGCCGGGACCGCCCTTCTCGTGGGGATCGGCACGGGAACCGTGGTCGCCGCCGCCCGGTTCGGGGCCATCCCGCAGTGGGAGATGGCGGTCGCATGGTTCGTCGCCGTCCTGGTCCCCATCGTGCTGTTCATCCACCGCTCCGGTGCCCATCTCAACCCGGCCGTGACGCTCGCCCTCGCCGCGAGCGGACGGATCGCCTGGTCCGAGGTACCCTCGGTACGTTCTCGGACAGTTCGCCGGAGCGTTCGTCGCCAGCGGGGTCGTCCTCGCCGCGTTGGGCGATTTCGCGCACCTGGGATCGACGGTCCCTGGCCGGCGGAAACATGGTGCGCGCCTTCCCGCTCGAAGTGGGGTTTACCATGGCCCTCGTCGCCTCGGTTTTTGTTCTCGCGGACCGGGGCGAGGGGCGTGCCCGATGGCGCATCGCCCTACCGCCGACCGTCGTGGGGATCTCCACGTACCTAATCGGACCGTGGACGGGCAGCTCGCTCAATCCGGCCCGTACCCTCGCACCGGCGATCCTCTCCGGGTACGTAACGTGTACCTCTGGGCATACCTGCTGGCCGTGCCGATCGGCGCCCTCCTGGTCGCCGCGATCTGGAGACCGACGGCGGTCGACCGTCTGGACCGCGGTCCGGGTCGACGGGACAGTTCCGCCTAGGGGTCGCCCACCCGTCTCGGCCCGAGGCCGAGCGACCGGTCCTCGGTCCGCCGGACTCGAAGGAGAGGCACTTCTCCGCGCGATCCGGCGGGCCGCCGCGGCGCGGGGTTTAAGTAAACGGGCCTCGTCTTTTCTCCCGTTCGCTCGTTATGCACAGCTACGTCGACCTCTACTTCACGCCGGAGAACATCTCGCCGCTCGACATCTCGAAGCGTCTCCACGCCGTGGGCCTATCGTTCATCATGGGCCCCCACGACATCGCCTTCGAGTGGAAGACCGAGGAGGAGTTCCACGAGCGCCTCTCGAAGCTGATGTCGGCCCTCAAGGGAACGGGGGTCCTCTTCCGCGTCGAGACGATCCCCGAGGATCCTCCGTTCATCGACCCGATCCCATGGCCTCCGACGGCACCTCCCAACGACCCGGTGCATCCCGCGTACTGAGGAGTCCCCACACCGGCGGCCGCAGGCCCTCGCGACCGATCCGATGTGCTCCCGCGGGGGGCGGCGGAAGCGTCCTTCACGAGGTGGCGAGGCCGACCCGTTCGTCCAGGGCATGCCAGCGCTCGGGGTTGAGCGTCTCGTGCGCGAGCCGCACCCAGTCCGCGAAGCGGGACGATTTCCGGTCCTTCTTGAGGCCGGAGAAGAGGACGGACAGCTCGCTCAAGTTCAACGCGGGCAGCGTCCACCGCATCCATTCCTCGAACCGGGGGAGAGGAATGCTGTCGTAGAACCTGTCCCGCATCGCGCGGAGCTGCTCGTCGGAGAACCGCTCCCACATGACCGGTACCATCGTCGCCTCCTCGTTGTTCAGGTGCGCGAGATAGTACGCGAAGAGGTCGTTGACCTCGAGGTCGAGCCGATCCCCGATCTCGATACGCCGCGCGGGCGTGGTGGTCTCGAGGAGTTCGTCGCAGGTGTGCGAGACGGCGCGGACGCGACGGGCGACCTCCGCGTGCTCCCCCATCATCAACTTGACGGCGTCCGGGTCGAACGGGCGTAGGGCGCCGAAGATGTCCTTCTCCTCGTGGCCGGAGTGGGCACGTAGAAGGCAGAGAAGGCAGTTGGACGCGGTCGTGCTGATGTCCCGCTTCAACCGCATGGCAAAGGCGTTCGACGTCGCCACCTCGGCGAAGTCCGTGGCCTGCAGCTGGAGGCCCGACTCGTAGAGCATCGCTCGTATGCCCTTGTGAACAGGACGGAACAGGTTCTCTCGGTCCGTCATGGGTGTCGTCCTTGGAATTCAGAGTGTTCGGAGCCGTCTTAAATGTTGACTGACGGCGGCTTAAGCTACGACGTCGTGAATATCGTGCCGGTCGTGACTCGGACCCGGCACGCGCGGGCCTCTCGGCTTCGAAAGAGCGCCGTGCCGGGCGGAGTGGCCCGGGGTCGCTATCCTACGACCGATGAACTTGCCGGCCCGAGCGGTGGTTGAGTGCGTCCGACGGCATGCCGAACGCATCCAGGAACGACCACCAGGCGCCCATCGTTTGGCGCGCCGCCCAGAACGCGGCCCGCGGCGAGGCCGGGGGCCGCCGCAGTTCCCGATTCAGCAGGGTTCTCTCGGCGCGGGAGTGTTCGACGTCCGCTCCCGTATGGACCCGGAAGAATTCGTGCGACCGTGCGTCCCGAATGCCGTAGTGCTCCCGAAGGCCGCGGGACTTCTCCGCGGCGACCTCCGGAAAGATGGACTCGTACGCATACAGCGAAGCGAGCGCCGGTCCGGCGCCCTGGGCGCCGAACCGCTCGTACCGGTCGAGGAGCTGCTGGGTCGCTGGCAGCGGGGTGGCGGACCGAACGGAGCGTCGCGACGCCCCGATCCCCTCGGCGAAGTCGAGCCACAGCTCGGGATGGGTCGGGGGTCGCCCCTCCTCGTCCATCAGGTTCTCGAGCAGCATGCGCCGGTCCTCCGGTCGGCGCAGGTGGGAGTACGCCGCCGCGACGAACCGCGGGAAGTTCGCTTCGAACTGATAGGACCTGGGTCGCGTAGGACCGGAGCGTCGACATCGGAACTTCGCCTTTCGACCAAGCGATGTAGAACGGGTGCTTGAGCAGGTGGCGTTCCTTCAGCATCGCGTCGATCGCGTCGACCGGTCCGGGCATGGCGGCCGGACGGAGGGTTCCCTTAACAGCCTATCGCTCCCCGCCGACGCCGGGCGCGCGGCGCCGTGCGTTCGGCGGATCCCTTCGGAGGGACCGCGGGCCTCGACGCGCCGCGTCGCCCGCCGCGGCGTTAAGTCCGCGAAGCCTCTCCGCGGGTCGTGGAGGAGTACTCCCGCGCTATCGAAACCAGCGTCGACCGCGCATACGAGGTCGCCGTTCGTGCGCGGCGGGAGGGCCTCGACCCGCAAACCTCGCCGGAGATACCCCGGGCCCAGGACATGGCGTCCCGGGTCGAGAAGCTCCTCGCGCACCTCGGGATCGACGGGATCTCGGAGGAGATCCGCGCCCTGGCCGCGACCATGCCGCGCGAAGAAGTGGCCGTCGCCGTCACCCGGCGACTCGCGAAGGACTCGTCCCGCGGCGGGTCGATCGCGGCCCGCGTGGACGCGGCGCTGCGAGTCGGCCTGGCCATCCTCACGGAAGGGATCCTCGTCGCCCCGCTCGAGGGTCTCGCCGAGGTCCATCTTCACGAAGGTCGGGAGGGCGTGCCGTACATCGAGCTGTACTACGCCGGACCGATCCGGGCCGCTGGCGGCACCGCCCAGGCGCTCAGCGTCCTCCTCGCCGACATCGTGCGACGCGACCTCGGCCTCGCGGCGTTCCGTGCGGACCGCGAGGAGGTGGAGCGGTACAAGGAGGAGATACCGCTCTACAAGTTCCACCAGCACCTTCAGTACGTTCCGACGCCCGGAGGAGATCGAACGCGTCGTCTCCCACGTGCCCGTGGCGATCTCGGGGGAGTCGACCGAGGGCGACGCCGAGGTCAGCGCGTTCCGCAACCTACCCCGCGTCCCGACGAACGGGATCCGGGGCGGCGCCTGCCTCGTCATCGCCGAAGGGCTCTGCCAGAAATCGGCGAAGCTGAGGAAGATCGTCGACAAGCTGGGGCTCGAAGGATGGGAGTTCCTCGCCGAGCTCGGCCACGGCCAGGACCGAGGACGACGACGGGGGCCTGCCGAAGTACCTTCACGAGGCGGTCGGGGGACGACCCATCCTGGCCCATCCGAACCGTCCGGGCGGGTTCCGCCTCGTGTACGGGAGGGCGCGCACGTCCGGCCTCGCGGCGTGTGCCGTGAACCCGGCCACGATGGTCGTCCTGCAGCATTTCGTCGCGATCGGGACCCAGGTGAAGCTCGAGTTCCCGGGCAAGGCGTCCGCGATGGGCGTCTGCGACACGATCGAGGGCCCGATCGTCGAGCTCGAGGACGGTACGGTGACCGCGGTCCACGAGACCGAGCGCGCGGAGGCGCTGCTGCCGTACGTTCGACCGGATCGTCGACCTCGGCGAGATCCTGGTCGGGTTCGGCGAGTTCCTCGAGAACAACCGCCCCCTCGCGCCCGGGGCGTTCTCGATCCCCTGGCACAAGGAGGAGCTCCGGGCCGCGGGCGTCGATCCGGATCGAGCCGAGACCGTCGCCTCCTACGAGGAGGCCCTCGACCTTTCCCGGGCCCACGGCGTACCGCTCCATCCGCGCTGGCTCCTGTTCTGGCACGACCTTGCCCCGCGCGGAGATCCGCGCGCTCGCCGAGTTCGTGGAACGTTCCGGGCGGTGGAGCGACGGCCTGCTCGAGCTGCCGATCGACCCGGCATGGAGCGAGCTGCTGCTCCGGTTGGGCGTGCTCTGCCGCCCCGCCCGGAACCGGGCGGCTCCGTCTCGAGGCCGACTCGAGCCGCCGCGCTCGTCGGGGGCCTCGGCCTCGCGGTCGCCGCCGGCTCGCTCGTCCGGACCGTACCGCTCAACCCCGTCGACGCCGACCCGCTCGCGTACGTCGAGCCGTCTCGCGGGGGTCACGGTCCGGGCGCGCGCGCCGACCCGGATCGGCGGGCGGGTCGGCCGCCCGGAGAAGGCGTACCACCGTGCGATGCAACCGAACGTCCACGCCCTGTTTCCCGTCGGCGAGGCGGGCGGCGCGAAGCGGTCGCTCCCGGACGCGGCCCGGAACACCATCGGCGGAGGGAGCCGTGTCGAGCTCGGGGTCCGGCGCTGTCCCGTCGTGCGGCCGTCACTCGGTCTGGTCCCGCTGCGCGTGCGGAGCGCACACCGAACCGAGCGGGGAGGTCCGGATCGCACTCGCTGCCGATCGCCCCGCTCTGGAGCGAGGCGCTCTCCCGGCTGAACGTCTCGAAGGCTCCGGCGGCGAAGGGAGTGAAGGGGCTGATGTCCCCCGGCAAGGTCCCGGAGCCGATCGAGAAGGGGATCCTGCGCGCCGTCGCACCAGATCTCCGTCTACCAGGACGGCACGGCGCGGTTCGACCTCACCAACCTTCCCGCTCACCCATTTTCGGCCGGCGGAGATCGGTACCGACCTTCCGACCCTTCGACGGCTCGGGTACGCGCACGACTGACCGGCGCCGAGCTCACCGACCCCGAGCAGCTCGTCGAGCTCCTTCCCCAGGACCTCGTGGTCGCGCGGTCCTGCGGGACCTATCTCACGCGACTCGCCCAGTTCGTCGACGACGAGCTCGTCCGGCTCTACTGGCCGGCGCGCCGTTCTACCGCGCCGAGCGGCCCGTAGGACCTCGTCGGGGCCCTGGTGGTAGCGCTCGCGCCGCACACCTCGGGCGGGGTCGCCGGACCGACTCCTCGGGTTCACGGACCGCGGAGGCGTGCTTCGCCCACCCGGTGTTCCACGCCGCGAAGCGACGGAACTGCGACGGGGACGAGGATTCGGTCACGCTCCTCCTGGACGCCCTGCTCAATTTCTCCCGCGCTTACCTGCCCGACACGCGCGGGCGCGCTGATGGACAAGCCCCTGGTGCTCACGACCCGGCTCGAGGCGACCGAGGTCGACAAGGAGGCCCACAACGTCGACGTCGGGAGCCGCTACCCGCTCGCCCTCTACCGCGCCGCGGCCGCGGGCAAGCACCCGAAGGAGATCGACCCGGATCGACCTCGTGGGCAAGCGGCTCGGGACCGCCGCGCTCGCTCTCGGGCTACGGTTTCACCCACGATACCCGACGGATCGCCGGCGGCCCGGTCCGCTCCGCCTACCGGGACGGCCGGTCGATGGCCGACCTGGTCGAGCGTTCGGTCCTCCTGACCACGCAGATCCGCGCGGTCGACGTCGCCGCAGGCGGTCGGGCTCGTCCTGAACGCGCACTTCCTGCCCGACGTGATGGGGAACCTCAAGGGGTACGCGACGCAGAAGTTCCGCTGCCGGCCTGCGGCGACGATCTACCGTCGCCCGCCGCTCACGGGGCGCTGCATCGACCCCGACCGCCGGAGGAAGCCCGTGCACGGGCGAGCTCCTCTCGAGCGTCTACGAAGCCTCCGTCCGGAAATACCTCCCGCTCGTCGCAGCGGCTCGGAGAGATGGAAGGGATCACGCCGTACGTTCGCCAGCGGATCCGGGTGCTCGCCGACGCCCTCGACGCCCTCTTCCCCGGCGTCGACCGCGCAGACGACGCTCGACGCGTTCGAGCCGTCCGCCGCGCGCCCGTCTCCGCCCGAGGCGCCGCGCCGTGAGGCTCCGCCCGCGCGGAACGGCCAAATAGACCGCCGCCCTCTCGGCGCGTGCTCGCGGGCTTGTGGGGTAGTCTGGACTATCCTGTCGGCCTTCGAAGCCGACGACCTGGGTTCGAAATCGCGGGAACGAACCACGGCGAAACTCCCAGCAAGCCCGTACCCGGGCGTCGCTACCGGAAGTAGCCGGAGCGACTGGGCCGGCTCGCTGCGCTTCTCCTCCTCGGGCTTTGCCGCCTCGAGGATGTCGATCGCGAGGAGTCGCCGAGATCGGAACGAGGCGGACGCGCCCCTTTCCCCGTCGGGCGGCGCTCCGTGCCGTCCAGCTCGAGCGCGATGACGTTGTCTCCCCCGATCGACACGAGGCCGCGGAACGACGCCGATCGGAGACGATCGCCTTGTCGTCCGGTCCGGCCGAGTGGACCCGGACCCGCGAGCCCGGGGGTCAGCGTGATCGGCGGTCGCTTCGCCGCGGGCCTCGGCGGTCATCGGCAGCCTCGTTCGCGCCGCCGCGCGCATGGGCGAGAGCGACCTTCGGAGCGACGCTTGGGCGGCGGCTCGGTCGCCGCGCTGCTCGATCAGCGTCTGCAGATGGTTCACGGTCTCGCGGTACCGGCGTAACGCGTTCTGGGCGTTTGCCTCGGTGAAGTCCCACGCTGCGCGCCATGTTCCCGTAGCGGACCCGGTACCCCTTGCGCCCCTTGCCTTCGCCCATGCCGACAACCTCCTCGAGCAGGTCGAGGGCCTTGAGCTTGTTGATGTGCCGATAGATCGTCGGCTTCGAGGTGTGGAGGACGGCGGTCGAGCTCCTCGGCGTACCACGGTCGGGCTCAGGTCGCGCAGGAGGCACTCGCGCACCAGGCGGAAGGCGAGGCTCTGCGAGATCGGCCCCTCCGATCCCCGGCCCTCCTCCCCTTCGGGTAGGTAGCCGACCATCCGAAGGAACTCGCGCAGCACCTCGTCGAGGTCCGAGATCGGGGTCAACGGCGTGCTGTAACGCAACGCGAGTTCGAAAGGCATGCCCCGCCAGTGTCCGGGATGGCTCTTCGCATAAAAAGACGGGCGTTCGCGGCACCGACCCGAAACGATAAGGGCGGCCTCGGCTGGCGGTCGACGATGGCCGCCGTTCGACCTCGTCGCCCCTCGCACGGTCGGACGAGGCGATCGCGGCGCTCCGCGCCTTCCCGCCGGAAGAGGTCGCCGTCCTCGCCGGCGGGACCGACCTGCTGCCTCGACGTGGACGGCGCGCGGACCGCGCCCCGACTGGTCGTCTCGCTCCGACAGCCTGCCCTGGCGGACGCTCGACTGGAACGCTGATGCCCTGACGATCGGGAGCACGCTCCCGCTGCGGGCCCTCGAGGCCGACCCCGACCTGCCGCAGCGCCTCCCCGCGCTCCACGACGCGGTCCGCGCCGTCGGGGGCGCCGCGCTCCGCAAGCGCGCGACGCTCGGAGGCAACCTGGGCCGGGCCGCGCCCGCGCTCCGACCTGATCCCCGTGCTGCTCGTGCTCGACGCCGAGGTCGACCTCGTCGGGCCCGACGGAAGCCGCACGGATGAGCGTCGACCGGTTCGTCCTCGCGTCCGCGACGCACCGCGCTCGGCCGAGCGGAGCTGATCCGCTCGGTCCGCATCCCCGAATCCCGCCCGTCGGCGTTCGTCTGGCAGCGGGTCCGGCCGGCGAACGACATTTCCCAGGTGTCGGTCGCCGTCGCCTTCTCCCCGTCCGACCGAGCCTGGCGGATCGCGCTCGGAGGCGTGCCCCCGCGGCCGGTGCGCGCCCCCGAGGCCGAGGCCGGCGCTGGACGGCGTCCGCCCCCGAGTCGGCCGTGGCCACGCGCGGCCCGCCGCGGCGGCCGCACGCAGCCCTCGTCACCGACCGTCGGGCGACGGACGAATACCGCCGGCGGCTGGCGGGCGTCTTGTTCGCGCGGGCGGTCCGCCGTCCGTCGCGCGCGGGAGGCGCCCCGGATGACGGCCGCGCCGCCTCGCCTGACCGTGAACGGCCGGACCGCTCCTCCTCGAGGGGGTGCCCGGCGAGGAGCGCCTGCTCGACACGCTCCGCTGGCGGCTCGGCCTCAAGGGAACGAAGGAAGGGTGCCGCACCGGTGGGTGCGGCGCGTGCACGGTCCTCGTCGACGGCGCCTCCCCCTCAGCTGCCTCACGCTTGCCCACGAGGTCGAGGGCGAGGAGGTCACGACGGTCGAAGGGATCGACGACGACCCCGATCGGCGACCAGGTCCAGGAGGCGTTCCGGGACGCCGGCGCCCTGCAGTGCGGGTACTGCACGCCCGGGTTCGTGATGGCGCTCACCGGGCTGCCTCAAGGAGCGGGGGCCGCGCGGTCCCGGTCGAGGATCTCCTCGACGGACCTCGGGGAGAACCTCTGCCGCTGCACGGGTACGCCGCGATCGCCCGCGCGGTCGCGGACGCGCATCGGAGGCTCCGCGAATGAACGCGGTCCGCCGGACGCCGCGGAGAAGGTCCGCGGCGCGAGGTGTTCGGGACCGACCTCAGCGCCGAGGGGATGCTCTGGGGGGCGCTCGTGCTCGCTCCCGGTCGCGCACGGCCAGGCTGCGCGCGGTCGACCTCGCTCCGGCGCGCGCCCTGCCCGGCGTGATCGCGATCGGCGCGGACGACGTGGCGGGTCTCACCGGCGGCCGGGCCGGCGATCCCGACCGTCCGCCGTTCCCCCGCGAGACGGTCGAGTATCCCTGCCAGCCGGTCGCGGCGGTCGCCGCGCCCACGCGCGAGGCCGCGCGCGCCGCCGCGCGTGCGGTCCGCGCTCACGATCGACCCGCTGCCCGGCGGTCGCCGACCTCGAGGCGGTGTTCCCCGAGTGGCCCGGTCCCTCGGTCGGGCCGTCGCCGCACATCGCGGGCCACGTGCGCGCCCGGCGGGGGGACGTGGAGAGCGCCTTCCGGGACGCCGACCACGTCGTCCGGGAGACCTACCGAACGGCCGGGATCCACCAGGTCGCGCTCGAACCCCACGCCTGCCTCGCCGAGGTCGTCGGGGACCGCTGGAAGGTCCGAACCTCGACCCAGAGCCCGTTCGGGGTCCGCGAGGACGTCGCCACGATCCTGGGGATCCACGAGGCGTCGATCGTGGTCGAAGGGAGCTGGGTCGGCGGCGGGTTCGGCGGCAAGGGCGCCTCCCTCCTCGAACCGTTCGCGCTCCTCCTGTCGCGCGCGTCGAACGCGCCGGTGCGCCTGGCGCTCTCCTACCGGGAGGAGTTCCTTCTCGGCCGCTCGACGCAGCCCGCCGTCGTGCGCATGGAGACGGGGGTCACGGACGGCCGGATCGTCGCACGCCGCGTCCGACTCCTGCTCGATGTGGGCCGCTCTCTCCCGGGGCGGGATTTCGCCACCGGCTACTCGATCGGCTTCCTGCTCGGGCCGTACCGCACGCCCGTCTTCGAGGTGGAGGGGTACGCGGTGCGGACGAACAAGCCGCCGTTCGGACCGCACCGGGCCCCGTTCGCGCCCCAATGCGCGTTCGTGGTCGAGTCCCACCTGGACGAGGTCGCCCGGACGGCCGGCGCGGATCCGGTCGAGTTCCGGGCCGTCGCATCTGTGGACCACCGGCTCGACCACGCCGTACGGTCAAGTGGTGAAGCCGTTCGGCCTTCCGGTCGCGCTGGAGGCCGCTCGAGCGCGGGCACGCGCGTGGCGCCAGTCCGCTCCCCCGGGGCACGGTGTTGGCATCGGGATGGGTTTCTGGTCGACGGGGACCGGTGCGGGCGGCGAAGCGCGGCTCGTCCTCGGGCCGGACGCGCTCGTGATCGTCCAGGGAGAACGGGAGATCGGCAGCGGCAGCGTTCTCGTGGGCCTCGCGGCGGTCGCCGAGCGACGGACGGGATTGGACCGGGGTCGCATTCGCGTAGAATACCAGGACACCTCCCGGGCGCCGTTCGACTCGGGCGTCTTCGGCAGCCGAACGCTGGGGGCGCTCGGGCGGGGCCGTCGACCACGCCGCGGTCGCGTTGCTCGCGGAACTGGAGCGCCGGGCGAACGGGTCTGGCCCGGTCCGGCTCGAGGGGACCGGCGGACGGATCACGGTCGTTCGCGGAACGGCCCGGACCCCGTGGCGGACCTCCTCTCGCCGGCGGAGGCCGCGAAAGGGGGGCTCGCCGTCGACGGCAAGCTGTACGGGCAGGCCGGCACCCTCGACGAGTCGATCGTCGAGGAGGGGAGCTTCTACCCGTACAACGATTTCACCGGCGCCGCCCACGTCGCCGAGGTGTCGGTCGACCGCGAGACCGGGACCGTGAAGGTCGAGCGGTACGCCGCCTTCCACGATGTCGGGACCGTCGTCGACCCGGGGACCGCCCGGGCCCAGGTCGAGGGCGGGGTCGCGATGGGGCTGGGGACCGCGCTCACCGAGGAGGCGATCTGGTCGGACGACGGGCGCCTCACGAACCCGAGCCTCCTCGACTATCGGATCCCGACCCTGGGGGAGATCCCCCCGATCGAAGTGACGTTCGTGGAAGGGTTCCCCGGCGCCGGCCCGTTCGGCGCGAAGGGGCTGGGCGAGCCGCCGATCATCCCGGTTCCCGGCGACGGTGGCGGCCGCGGTCCGCGAAGCGTGCGGCGCGCACCTGACCGAGCTTCCGCTCTCGGCCGAGCGCGTCGCGCGAGCCCTTAAGCTCGTGTGACCGTCCCCGGGCCGATGCCGCTTTCCGTCACGGAGATGCGTTCGCTGCTCGCGGCGTACCCGTCGTCGCCGGTGGTCGCGACGGTCGGCTCGCACTCGGCGCTCGACATCGCCGACGGGGCGGCGAGCGAGGGGCTCGGGACGCTGGTCCTCGCCGAGGCGGGGCGCGACGCGACCTACTCGCGGTACTTCCGGACGACGAAGGGACCTCCAGGATTTCCCCGCCGGGGGTGCGTCGACGAGGTCTGGACGTACCCCAAGTTCCTGAACCTCGCCGCGCCGGCCGAGCAGGAGCGGCTGCGTCGCCGGGGGGCCCTGCTCGTCCCGAACCGGGCGTTCAGCTCGTACGTCCCCCTCGCCACGATCGAGGACGAGTTCCGCGTCCCGATCGTCGGCAGCCGCGCGCTCCTTCGGATCGAGGAGCGGACGGAGCGGGAGAACTACTACACGCTCCTCGAGCGGGCCGGGATCCCGACGCCCCATCGCTTCCCCGAGCCGGACGCTATCGACCGGCTGGCGATTGTGAAGCTCCCGCATGCGACCCGCCGGCTCGAGCGGGGGTTCTTCACCGCGGCCAGCCCGAAGGAGTTCCGGGAGAAGAGCGAGCGCCTCATCGCCCGCGGGACGATTGCCGCGGACGACCTGCGGGGCGCGCGGATCGAGGAGTACGTCCTGGGTCCGGTCTTCAACTTCAACTTCTTCTTCTCCCCGCTCGTCCCTCGGGCGGACGGGCTGGAGCTCCTCGGAGTCGACGAACGACGCGAGAGCGACCTCGACGGCCTCGTGCGGCTCCCCGCGGCCCAGCAGCTCGAGCTCTCCGAGTCGGCGCGCATCCCCGTCTACACCGTGGTCGGGCACGGGACCCTCACGGTCCGCGAGTCGATCCTGGAGGAGGTGTTCCGGTTGGGGGAGAAGTTCGTGGACGCGGCGCGGGAGCGGTACCCGCCCGGGATCCTGGGCGCGTTCTGCCTCCAGACCTGCCTCGACCGGGACGGCCACGCGACCGTGTTCGACGTCGCCGCGCGGATCGGGGGCGGGACGAACGTCCATCTCGCGCTCGGCCACCCGTACGGCAACGCTCTTTGGCGGGTGCCGATGAGCACCGGCCGTCGGATCGCGGTCGAGATCCGGCGCGCGGCGGCCGAGGGCCGCCTCCAGGAGATCGTCACATGACACCGGATCCCCGACCGTCGGTGCCGCTGCTGCGAACCCCGCTCTACGAGTTCCATCGCCGCCACGGCGCGCACCTCGTGCCGTTCGCGGGCTGGGAGATGCCGCTGTACTACACGAGCATCCTTGCCGAGCACCGCGCGGTCCGGCAGGCGGTCGGTCTGTTCGATGTCTCCCACATGGGCGTCCTCACGGTGGACGGGGGGCGGGCCGCCGAGCTCCTCTCCCGCCGCACGACGGCGAACGTCGACCGACTCGAGCCGGGTAAGGTGCGATACACGTTCCTCCTGGAGGGGACCGGGCGGATCGTGGACGACCTGCTGGTGAGCCGCCTCGACACGGGCGCGGAGCTCGCGCGTCGGTTCGTGGTGGTCCCGAACGCCGCCCGGACGGCGGAGATCGAGGAGATCCTTCGCCAGCACCGAGCGCCCGACACGACCATCCGCCGGTGGAACGGCGACGTCGCCCTGCTCGCCGTCCAGGGTCCGGGATCGCGGGCGCTTCTCGAGAAGAAGTTCGGCTGGGACCTCGCGCCGCTCGCCTTCTACCACGTCGCCTTCTTCCCGACCGGAGCCGGGGCGCCGCCCCGGAGCGGGCAGCTGGGCCCCGCGCTCCCGGCCGGCCTCGCGGAGAACATCCTCGTCAGCCGGACCGGCTACACGGGGGAGCTCGGCTACGAACTGTTCGTTCGCTCCGACGCCGCGGACGTGCTCGCGGAGTCGCTGGTCGCGCTCGGGGCGCAGCCGACGGGACTCGCCGCCCGCGACACGCTCCGTCTCGAGAAGGGGTACCTTCTCTCGGGCCAGGAGTTCCACCGGGACCGGACGCCGCTCGAGGCCGGGCAGGACCGGTTCGTCGAGTTCGACCATCCGTTCGTCGGCCGCGAGGTCCTCGAGAAGGAACGCGCGGACGGACCCACCGTACGACTGGCCGGGATCGAGGTCGCCGCGGAAGGCGCGATCCCGCGCCACGGCACCCCCGTGCTCGCCGGCGGCGAGCGCGTCACGGAGGCGACCAGCGGAGGCCTCGCGCCGGGTCCGGTCGGGGGATCGCGCTGGCCTACCTTCCGCCGGCGCTCGGAGTGCCCGGCACGGAGGTCACGCTCGACATCCGGGGCCGGCAGGTCCCCGGACGGGTCGTCAAGCTCCCGTTCGTACGCACCGCGCCGGGGCGACCGTAAATAGTCAGTCCGCCCCATTCTTCCGGAACATCGATGGCCGCCGAGGTCGGGAACCGTCCCTTTGTCGGCCGCGTCGAGGCGGTCGAGGCGTTGCACCGCCGCTTCGAGGACGCCCGAGCGGGCAGCGGCGGTGTCACGCTCCTGGTGGGCGACACCGGGGTCGGCAAGTCGAGGCTGGTCGGTGAGCTGGTCCGGGACATGCGGGCCCGCGGGGCGCGCGTGCTCGAGGGCCGCTCCATTGCCTCCGACGAGCCGCCGCCGTTCGGCCTGCTTCGGTCGGCGCTCGAAAGCGCCCGCCTCGCCGAGGGGGCCGAGGCGGAGGGGGCTCTGCCGCGGCCGTCCGACGTGATCATCGGTTTCGCACCGGGCCTGGACGATTCGGCGCTCCGTTCGTCCGTCCGGATCGAGGAGCGCCTCCTCGCGACGCTGGGCGAGGCGAACGACCGCGAGGAGGGCTTGCGCGGTCCCTTCGGGATGGGGATCGCGGAGCAGTTCTTCGATCTCGCCCGCCGCGGACCGGAGGTCCTGGTCCTCGAGGACATCCACCGCGCGGACGACCTCTCGCTGGAGGCCATCGAGCTGGTCGCCCGCCAGATCCTCAACCGGCCCCTCTGGATCCTCGCGACCGTCCGGCCGTACGCCGGGCTCACGCCGTCCCGACGCGCGCGCCTCGAAGCGTTCGAGGCGACGACCCACCCGACCCGGGTCACGCTGCGTCCGTTCACGTCCGCCGAGGTCGCCGAGTTCCTCCGGGACCGGGAACCGGCGCGGGAGTTCACCGACGAGGAGATCGCCCGGCGGTACTCCGAGACCGGCGGGAACCCGCTCCTCCTCGAGCAGCTCGACCGGCGGATGCCGGCGCGCGTGGGCGATGCCCCCGGGGGCCTCGCGATGACGGTCGCGCCGGGGACCCCGGTCGGTCGGCCGACGTTGGACGACGACGAGGAGCGGAACCTGGCGGTCGCCGCGGTCGCCGGGCCGGAGGTCCCGTTCGAGCTCCTTCTCCGCGCCAGCGGCGAGGACGAGGAACGCCTTGCCGAGACGGTCGACCGGCTCGTCTCCCGGGGCCTCCTGATCGAACGGACCGGCGAGGTCCTCACGTTCGCGGACGACCGCGTCCGCGCGGAGGTCTACGACCAGCTCACGGAGAGCCGCCGCCGCGTCCTTCACCGCCGGGTCGGCGAGGCCCTGGAGTCGACCGGAGGCGCGGACCTGGTGACGATCTACGCCCTCGCCCGCCACTTCTATCTGGGGAAGGTCGACGACAAGGCGTACCGCACGAGCCGGGCGGCGGCCGAGATCGCGGCGCGGCTGTACGCCCCCGGGATCGCCCGGGAGCACCTCGAGCGGGCGCTCGAGTGCTTCCGTCGACTCCGCCCCGACGACCTGCGCGGCGAGACCGAGCTCGTCCTCGAGCTCGCGCAGCAGACCGACGACGTCGGCGAGCTGGAGGAGGCGGAGACGCTGCTGCGGAAGCAGCTCGCCCGGGACGGGCTGGCCGCGCAGATCCCGCGCCCGCTCCTCGCGCTCGCCGAATTGTACCTCGCGCGCATCGAGGCGGACCGGGGCGACTGGACCGCGGCGCAGGAAGCGACCACGCGGATCCTGGGCCGGCCCGAGCTGCTGGACCATCCCCTCGTCCTGCTGGCGGTGCACCGGCTGCGCGGCGAGTCGCTCTACTATCTCGGCCGCTATCCCGAGGCGCTCGCCGAGCACACCGAGGGGCTGCGGCTGGCCCGCGAAGCCGGCAACGAGCGCGAGGCCGCGCTCGGGCTCGACCGTCGGGCGCGCGTGCTCGCGATGCTCGGCCGCGTGGACGAGGCCCTGGGCGAGGGCGGCGAGGCCGCCCGCGTCCTCGAGAAGCTCGGCGACCTGCGGGAAGCGTCGCACGCCCACATGTTCCTGGGCGTCGTGATCGCGAGCCACCGCCTCCATGCGGGCACCTTCGGCGAGGCGATCGACCAGTTCAACGAGTCGACGCGGCTCGCGGAGAAGGCCCACGACATCCGCCGCGTCGGCTGGTCGCTGTTCAACACGGCCGACGTGCTCCGGGAGGCGGGGCAGCTGGACGAGGCGACCGAGCAGAACCGCCGGGCGCGGGAGGTCCTCGAGCGGATCGGGGACCGGTTCGGGCTCGTGCAGACGATGGTCATCTCGGGCAAGATCGCGCTGGACCGGGCGGAGTACGACGTGGCGGAGGCCGACCTCCTCGACGCGTACCGGCTCGTCCGCGAGCTCAAGGCGCCGGCCGACGAGGTCGACGTGATCCTGCGCCTGGCGCAGCTGTCGTTGGCCCGCGGCGACCGCGCGAGCGCCCGGCGGCGCGTGGGGGACCTCGAGCGGCAGGGCCTGCCGGCGCTCCGGCCGGACCTGATCGCGGATTTCGATCGGTTGAAGCACGCGCTCCAGGGCTCGGCAGCGGGCGAGGTCGATGGCGCGTCGGCCTGAACGGTCCCCGCCGGCGCTGGTCGCCCTCGTGCGCCGCGCCCTCGCGGAGGACCGCGTCCGGAACGACCGGACCACCCGCGCGCTCCTCCCGCATCGGGTGCCCGCGAAGGGGGTCGTCTCGGCGCAGGCGGCCGGCGTGCTCTCCGGGGTCGAGGCGGCCCGGGAGGTCGCCCGACAATGCGGCCTCGCGGTCCGGTCGGCCCGCGCGGACGGAACGCACCTCCTGCCGGGCATCGTGGTCCTCGTCGTCGCCGGGGACGCGCGGCGGATCCTGGCCGCCGAGCGGACGCTGCTCAACTTCCTCATGCACGCGAGCGGCGTCGCGACCGCGGCCGGCCGGGCGGTGCGGGCGACCCGGGGCGCCCGACGGCGTCTCGAGGTCTGGGCGACCCGGAAGACGCTTCCCGGCCTGCGCGACCTCGAGAAGGCCGCGGTGGGGCACGGCGGGGGGCGCCCCCACCGCCGGGACCTTTCCGAGGCGATCCTGGTGAAGAACAACCACCTCGCCCTCGTCCCCCTCGACGAAGCGATCCGCCGGGCCCGCGGCGGGTGCGCCACCGGGGATGCGCGTCGAGGTGGAGGTCCGGACCCGGGCGGAAGCGCTGCGCGCCGCGCGCGCCGGGGCCGATGCGCTCCTCCTCGACAACTCCACGCCCGCGTCGGCGCGCGCCACGGTGCGCGCGCTCGAGCGGGCCGGGCTGCGCCGCGGGCGATGGGTCGAGCTCTCCGGAGGGATCGCCCCGGAGACCGTCGGGCGGTGGCGCTCGGTCGGCGCGGACGCCGTGAGCCTCGGCGCCCTCACCCATTCGGCGCCGGCCGTGCCGTTCCATCTCGCCCTCGTGCCGGCCCGCTTAAGACGCTCCGGCGACTAGGACGCTGTCGGGGAGGCCGTCGGTGTCGCTGGAGGAGGAGATCCGGGTCCTGAAGGACGAGCGGGACGCCGTCCTGCTGGCGCACAACTACCAGCGACCGGAGGTGCAGGACCTGGCCGACTTCGTCGGCGACTCGCTCTACCTGTCCCGCAAGGCGATGGAGTCCGACCGCGCGGTGATCGTCTTCGCGGGGGTCCGCTTCATGGCCGAGACGGCCAAGATCCTGCAACCCGGACCGGACGGTCCTGCTCCCCGACCCGAAGGCCGGCTGCGGGCTCTCGGACTCGATCACCGGCGAGCAGGTGCGGGCCTGGAAGGCCGAGCATCCCGGCGCCGCGGTGATCGCCTACATCAACACCTCGGCCGAAGTGAAGGCCGAGGCCGACTCCTGCTGCACGAGCTCCAACGCGGTCAAGATCGTGGAGGAGGTCGCTCCCGACCGGGAGATCCTGTTCCTGCCGGACATGTTCCTGGGCGACTACGTCCGGCGGAAGACCGGCCGCAAGATGCACCTCTGGGTCGGCGACTGCCCGGTCCATGCGCGCCTGCGGCCCGAGGCGCTCGACCGCGCCCGCCACGACCACCCCGGCGCTCCCATCATCGCCCACCCCGAGTGCGGGTGCGCGAGCCAGGTCCTGCCGCAGGTCGACCGGGTCCTGTCGACCGACGGGATGGTCCGGTTCGCCGAGGAGACGCGGGCCCCCGAGGTCGTGGTCGCGACCGAGGTCGGTATCCTCCACCGGATGCGCCGCCTCAATCCCACGACCCGGTTCACGCCGCTCGACGCGGGCGCGATCTGCCCGTACATGAAGGAGATCGACCTCACCGACATCCGCGATTCCCTCGCGCTCCTCCAGCACCGGATCGACGTGGCGCCGGAGGTCGCGGCGAAGGCCCGTCGGGCGCTCGAGCGGATGGTCGCTCACCCCGAGGTTGTCAAGACGATCGACAATTCGATTCGCCGGATCAAGGACGCCGGCGGCGTACCCGGAATTTTGACCGGCGACGCGAAGCTGGCTCAGCGCTATATCGAAGCGGGCTGTCTCTTCACCGCCGTCGGCTCGGATATCGGACTCTTGGCGAACGCCGCGGACCAGCTTGCACAAACGTTCAGGAGCCAGAACCCCGGACGGTGACTGCGTGGCTGCGCGGTCCGCGCGGCGCTGATGGTCGACGGGCGTAACGCGCGGCTGAGCGTTCGCGCCTAGCAATGCGAAAGACTGGGAGTTTCCGAATGTATACCGCCAGCACGGCAATGCTCGAGGCGCTCCAAGAAGCGGGCGTCTCCTACTATCTTCGCCAATTTCGGCAGCGATCATCCCGCTCTGATCGAGGCGATCGCCGAGGCGCGAGCGCCTCGGGCGGCGATTCCCGCCGTCGTGACCTGCCCGAACGAAATGGTCGCGATGAGCTGCGCCCATGGCTACGCGCAACTGACCGGTCGCGCCCAGGCGGTCGTCGTGCATGTCGATTGCGGGACGCAGTCGCTTGGCGGCGCGGTGCACAATGCGGCCAAGGCGCGTATCCCGATGTTCGTCTTTGCGGGCATGTCGCCGTTCACCCAGGAGGGCGAGGCGAGGGGCAGCCGCAACGAATTCATCCACTGGCTTCAGGACGTCCACGATCAGCGCGGCATCGTCCGCCAATACATGAAATACGACAACGAGATCCGCACCGCGCACAACGTCAAGCAGATCGTGCATCGTTCGCTGCAAATCGCCCACAGCGATCCCAAGGGACCGGTCTATCTTGTCGGCGCCCGCGAGACGATGGAGGAGGAAACTCAGAGCCGTTGCGATCGAGGTTGCGGACTGGTCGCCCATCGCGCCCACGCCGCTCGCCGAAGCGGCCGTCGCTGATCTCGTCGAGGCCATTCAAAAAGCGAGGAGGCCGCTCATCGTCACGTCCTATCTCGGCCGCAATCCCGCCGCCGTGACGGAACTCGTCCGCCTCTGCAACCGACTCGGCGTGGGCGTGATGAAATCGGCGCCCAACTACATCAACTATCCCCATAACGACGCGCTTTATCAAGGCAATCACTGGAACCATCCCTTCCAGAACCGCGCGCTCGCCGAGGCCGATCTTGTTCTCGTCGTCGACAGCGACGTACCGTGGATTCCGACGGTCAGCAAGCCCGCGCGAGGACGCCGCAATTTTCATCATCGATGTCGATCCGCTGAAGCAATCGACGCCGCTCTGGTACATCAAGGCGCGTCGTTCCTACCGGGCCGACGCCGCGACCGCGCTTGCGCAGTTGAACGCCTGCCTCGATCGCGTCGAGATCGATGCGCAGGCCGCCGAACGTCGCCGTCGATTACGCGGAGAGCCATCGCGAGCGGAGATCCGATGCTTGCACCGCCTCGAGGCGTCGAGCGGGGAGATCATCACGCCGGAATATTTGACCGCCTGCGTGCGGCGCCAGGTCGGGCCGATGCGATCGTGCTCAACGAAGGCATCACCAATTACCCGGCGATCTGCGATCATATGGCGCGCGAAAAGCCCGGCACGATTTTCACGAGCGGCGGCAGCTCGCTGGGCTGGAGCGGCGGCGCGGCGATCGGCATGAAACTGGCCGCGCCCGAAAAGACCTTCGTCGCTCTGACCGGCGACGGCTCCTACATGTTTTCGGCGCCGTCCACCGTGCACTGGATGGCGCGCCGCTATCGGACGCCCTTTCTGCAAATCATCTACAACAATCGCGGCTGGAAGGCGCCCAAGTTTTCGACGCTCGCGGTTCATCCGGCCGGCTTTGCGAGCCGCGCCGAGGACTTGGACACGAGCTTCGATCCGCCGCCCGACTATTCGGCGATCGCGGCGGCGGCGGGCGGCGCGTTTGCGCGCATCATCAAGCGCCCGGAAGACGTCGAAGCCGGCGTCGCGGAGGGTCTACGCGTCGTGCGCGAGGAAAAGCGCTGCGCCGTGCTCGACGTGTGGCTAGCCCATCTCTGAGATAGGCCCCCGCCGCGTTCACACATCTTGGAGGGCGCCGCCTCTCCCTTCTCCCTCTGGGAGAAGGTGGCC
>CAWDQP010000004.1:0-24622 GCA_963804505.1 uncultured Thermoplasmata archaeon | reverse complement strand
CGGAGGGAAGGAACAGGCCGAGGTAGACCGCGATCCCCCCGATACCGACGAGCAAGCCGCCCGCGATCATCGTCCAGACGTAGGGTACTCGGGCAGGAGGTGGGTCGACGTCGGGTACGACTCGATGAAGGACGCCGTGAAGTTCGCCACGTGGTCCCCTTGGACGACCACCGTGATCGCGTAGAAGCTCGGAATGGCGCCGTGCCAGGACCACTGCCCGGCGGGTGCGCTCGTCCAGTTCTGGAGGATGCCTCCCTCCAGGCACCAGCCCGGCGGCGTTCCACACGAAACCGCGGCATACCACCAGACTTGGGCGGGCGCGGAGGAGTTCCATGTGATCTCGGCCGACCCGTCCGCGGTGGCGACCGCGGGAAGTGGCATCGTCTGGTTCGACGAGGGGGCCAATTCCTCGAACAGCGCCTGCCCGGTGCGGGCGGTCTGGGACCCGTTCTCGGTGAGCGCGATGGCTGCGGATCACGCCCGCCCCCACGATGGCGAACGCGGCTCCGACCGCGATAAGACCGAGCCTCACGATTGAGACCGGAACACGGCACCCCACTTATCCTTGCTTTCTGAACCGGCAAGGCGGGAGGAGCTCGGGAAAAGCGGTTCCGGTATGCTGAAACACCCCCCCTTGCCTTGGACGCCCCTTAATATCCCCATGCGATGCAGTACCACTCTATGCCCGCGCCGGGGAACGGGTCCGGGGATTCCGACCTCCATGCGCCGTGCCCTATGTGCCACAGCACCCACCGGGTGATGGATCCGGTGCTTTCCGAGGTATCCTGCGCCGAATGCGGCCTCGTCTTCGACGACGCCGCCCTGATCGCGACCGCCCCCGCACCGCCGAAGGTAGAGCAATCGGACGGCAGCGGCCGGGGCATCGGGCCGTTCGTGCGCCCGGGAGGGACCAAGCGATGGCTGGGGTCGACCCTCTCGTTGGCCCGTGACGGTCAGGGAAAGCGGCTCGACTGGCGCCGCCGCTACGAGTTCCAGCACCTGCGCCGCGTCCAGCAGCGCCAGACGTCCCGCGCCGCGGACGGGGCGCTCGACCGTTCCCCCGCCCGGGGCGAGATCATCCTCTTGGCCGACAAGATGGGCCTGCCCGCCGTCGTCGTCACCGAGTCGGAGCGGATCTTTAGGGAAGCCCGCGACAAGGGGTTGTTCCGGGGCCGCGCCCTGCCCGCGTGCGTGGGTGCCGCGGTTTACGCCGCATGCCGTCGGTTCACCATTCCGCGAACATTGGGCGAAGTCTCGGCCGCGCTCGGGGCCCGCCGGTCGGAGGTCGGACGCACGTTCAAGATGATCCAGCGGGGGACGAGCGCGACGATCCCCGGCGTCGGGACGAAGGCGTTCCTGGGCCGATTCGCGCAGGAGCTGGCGCTCTCTCCGAAGGTCCGCTCGACCGTCGAATCGATGCTCGACACCGCGCGCGAGGACCCCCAGCTTTCGGGGCTCAGCCCGCACGGGCTGGTCGCCGCTCTCATCTACCTCGCGGCCGAGAGCAACGGAGAACACCGTTCGCGCGCCCAGGTGGCGCGCGTCAGCACCGTCACCGAGGTCACGCTGCGATCCACCTGTCGACTCGTGGAGAAGGTGGGGCTCGCTCCGCCGCCGCGCGGGCGGCCGGGGCTCGACGCTACTTCGTAAGGTAGTAGCCCGCGGCCTTCTCGCGGACCTTGCGGCGGGCCCAGCCCTTCGCCATGAGCTCCTGAAGGGCGTTCAGCACCATGTTCTTCGGGAGCTTGACGGTCTGGGTGATCCGCTCGGCGGTGCCCATCTTGTCTTCGGTGAGGAACCCGAGGTCCTTCATCGACTTGTAGGTCTTGACCGCGTTGCTCGAAACCTCGTCCTCGATCCCCATGCCGCACGCCCGGATACCGCGGATTCGACCGTCCACATAATGGTGGCGGTCGGTTTGGCCGGGCCGGTCCCATGAGTTCGGCGCGTCCGGCGGTCGTTTGGGACCCACGGTTTCGGGAGTACGACTTCGGTCCCGACCACCCGTTCACGGAGGCGAGTCGGGACCTCGCCGTACGCCTCCTTCGGCGGTCGCTGGGACCGTCCGAACCGGATCGGTTTGTCTGGGTGGACCGGGTCGACTCGGGGCAGGACCTCCTCGCCCGATTCCACCGGCCGGAGTACTCGAGTACGTCCGCCGGGCGAGCGATCGCGGCGACGGAGCCTACTTGGACCTCGTCAACACCCCGTCGTTCGCGGGCTGCTTCGCGGCCGCGGCGCGGTTGGTCGCGGGCGCGGACCGGGCGGTGCGCCACGCGCTCGACACCGGCGCGCCCGCCTTCCACCCCGGCGGCGGGCTGCACCACGCGGGGCGGTCCGGGGCCAGCGGCTTCTGTATCTTCAACGATGTCGGAGTGGCGATCTCGGACCTCGTGGCGGACGGCCGCCGGGTCGCCTACATCGACATCGACGCCCACCACGGCGACGGCGTGATGTACGGCTTCTACGAATCGGGTCGGGTCCTGGACATCGATTTCCACCAGGACGGACGGACCCTGTTTCCTGGTACTGGATTTCCGCCCGAGACCGGGCGAGGCGACGGTGCGGGTTCGAAGGTGAACCTGCCGCTCCCTCCGGGCGCGGGCGACGAGGCGGTGCTGCCGCTGTTCCGGCGGCTCGTCCCGGTGCTCGTGGACGGTTTCCGACCCGAGCTGATCGTTCTCCAGCACGGGGTGGACGGCCACGTCGGGGACCCCCTGACCCATCTCCAGTACACCCCCTCGGCGTACGTCGAAATCCTCCAGACTGTCGTTCGTCTTGCGAACACGCACTGCGCCGGCCGCCTCGTGGTGGTCGGCGGGGGCGGGTATCGGCCCGAATCGGTCAGTCGCGTGCTCGCCCGAGCGGGCCGCATCCTCGGGGGCCTCTCGGGGCCCGGAGACAAGGAGGCGCTCCCAGAACCCTGGCGGGCCGAGTACGCGGAGGAGATCGGTGCCGAGGCTCCGGCCGATTGGACGAGCCCGTGCCGGTTCGAGCGCTCGCCCTGGCGGAAGGAGGACGAGGCGCGACTGGTCCAGGAACTGGAGGAGGTCCTGGGTCGGAAGTTCCCGGACCCTCCTCCCCATCCCCCCTACACCCGGTAGCACGAGACACCGGAGACGGTCGTTTCGTTTTGCCGTGGAGGGGCGGAACGCATCCGAAGGCAAGGGACGTCGGCGACGTTTCCGCCCCGGGTTCCAAGCGCACCGTCATAATCGGTTCCGTCTTCGCGAACGCATGGTGTTTCAGGCGAAGGACATCATGGACCCCGAACTCCTCACGATCGACGAAGAGACCGACGCCCTCGCGTGTGCCCGGCGGATGGTGGGGGCCAGGAAGGGGTACGCGATCATCACTCGCGCCGGCCCGCCGCCCGCCACGGGGATCGTCACCGAGTGGGACTATCTCGAGAAGGTCGTCGCGCCGGGGCTGGACCCCGCCCAGGTCCGCATGAAGCAGCTAGCCTCGTGGGAGGTCCGTTACTGCGCGCCGGAAACCCCCACGGACGAGGTCGCGAGTACGATGGCGGACTTGGGGGTCCGGCGGATGCTGGTGAAATCGGGGGACCGGGTCGTCGGCGTGATCACCTCGAAGAGCCTTCTGTCGATCTTCCGCCAGTACGTCGACCGCCTTTCTTCCGAGATCGCGGGATTCCAATCCCAATCGAGGCCCCTCGGGTGACCCGGCGGCACGGGGCCGGTCGATCCCCGCTCGGGATCCCGATCGTGCCGGGCACCGCTTGGCCACGTCGCGAGCACGGGGTCCGCCCCCGGGCCGGAGGTCGCTGACCGTGCAGTACAAGTGGCTCGTCCTGTCGAACACGACGATCGCCACGCTCATGGCGGCGATCGACACCAACATCGTCCTGATCTCGCTCCCCACGATCGGACGGGAGCTCGCCGGCACTTCCGCGACCCTGCTCCTCTGGGTGCTCCTCGGCTACTCGCTGCTGACCGCGGTCGTGCTCCTCAACTTCGGTCGGCTTTCCGACATGTTCGGGCGGGTCCGGCTCTACGTCCTTGGGTTTGCCGTCTTCACGGTGGGCTCCGCGCTCTGCGGCTTCTCCCAGACCGGCCTCGAGCTCGTCGGGTTCCGTCTCGTCCAGGCGGTGGGGGCCGGGTTCCTCTTCTCCAACTCCGCCGCGATCATCACGGACGCCTTCCCCCCCAACGAACGGGGGCGCGCCCTCGGCGTGAACCAGGTCTCGATCGTGGTGGGCGCGGTCTCCGGCCTCGTCCTAGGCGGGGCGATCACGGCGACGATCGGGTGGCGGTGGATCTTCTTCGTCAACGTGCCGATCGGGATCATCGCCACGATCCGGGCCCGGATCGACCTTCACGAGCTGGCGAAACCCGAGGGGCGGCCCCACATCGATTGGGCCGGGAACATCGTGTTCGCCGCCGGGCTCACGCTCCTGCTCATCGCCATCACCCTCGGGGCCCTCGGACAAATCCCGGACCCGTACGCGATTCTGGGCGGCGTGGTCGGCGTCTCCCTCCTCGCCGGGTTCATCCTGGTCGAGCGCCGCGAGCGATCGCCGATGCTCGACCTCTCCCTGTTCCGGAACCGTCAGTTCTCCGCCTCGGCGATCGCCATGTTCCTCAACGCCCTCGCCCGGGGGGCGTTCACCTTCATCCTCGTGTTCTACCTTCAAGGGCCCCCCCGGTTCCTCGACCCGTTCACGGCCGGGCTGTACCTGATCCCGCTCTCCGCGTCGCTCGCGGTGCTGGGGCCGATCAGCGGCTGGCTCTCCGACCGTTACGGGCCCCGGCCGTTCCTCGTCGCCGGGCTTCTCCTGTCCGCGTCGGGCTTCCTGTGGCTCACCACGATCGGACCCGATTCGACGTTCTACCAGCTTACGCCCCCGCTGGTGCTCGCCGGAGCGGGCATGGGCCTGTTCGCCGCGCCGAACCGGGCGGCGATGATGACGGCTGCCCCACCGGCCCGTCGCGGGGTCGCGTCGGGCGTGGGGACGACCCTGCTGAACACCGGCTCGACCATCAGCCTCGGCGTCACCCTGCTGGTGATGACGTCGGTCCTATCGCGACCCGAGATCCAGTCGATCTTCCTGGGCACGGCAAAGACCGGCATTCCGTTCACCGCCGGGGCGGGGTTCCTCGAGGCGATCCACCTGATCTTCCTCGTCTCCGCCGTGCTCATCCTCGTGTCGCTGATCCCGTCGATCCTGCGGGGGCGAACGCCTCCGCCCTCCTCAGTGGAAGCGGAGGAAGCCGATTGAGGGCGGTGCTCGAACGTTCCCCGAGCCGGGTCAGGGCTTGCGCTTCTTGGTGGCCGGCTTGGGGGCCGTCGGGGCGGCCGGGTGGGCCGCGAGGAACGCGTCCAGGATCGACGCCAGCTTTCCGCCGGGGTCGCCGTAGTCGTACCGGACGTTGACGATCGGCTGCGGGACTTTGACGAGCCGGCTCAGGTTCACCGGGCTCCCGTCGAGGACGACCTCGGCCCCGCTCGCGCGGATCGTCGCCTCGAGCTCGTGAACCTGCTCCGCCCCGTACCCCATCGCCGGAAGGACCTGGTCGAGGTGCGGGTACTGCTTGAACACCTGGGCGATGCTGCCGACCGCCCCGGGCCTCGGGTCGACGATGACGGCGCCCCGGGACCGGGCGAGCAGCGTGGCCGCACCGTACGCCATCCCGCCGTGCGTGAGCGTCGGCCCGTCCTCCACGACCAGGACGCGGTGGCCCTTCAGCGATTCCGAGCCGGGCGCGACGATGCTCAAGGTCCCCCGCACGACCGTCGCCTTCGGGTTGGCCAGCGCGGCGTTAACCTCCACGGTGCGGATCCCCTCGGGGGTCGCCGAATCGGTCTTGCTGACGACGATCACGTCCGCCATCCGGAAGTTCGCCTCGCCGGGGTGGTAGGCGAGCTCGTGGCCGGCCCGGTGCGGGTCCGCGACGACCAGGTGGAGGTCGGGCGCGAAGAACGGCAGGTCGTTGTTCCCGCCGTCCCACAGGACGATGTCCGCCTCGGCCTCCGCGGCCCTCAGGATCCGCTCGTAATCGACTCCGGCGAACACGACCGTGCCGTCGACGAGGTGCGGCTCGTACTCCTCCCGCTCCTCGATCGTGCAGTGCGCGCGTTCGAGGTCGTCCATGGTCGCGAACCGCTGGACCGCCTGGGCCGCGAGGTCACCGTAGGGCATCGGGTGACGGACGACCACGACCCGTCGGCCTTTCGCGCGGAACTGGCGGGAGACGAACCGCGTCAGGGGGCTCTTGCCCGCCCCGGTCCGGACCGCGCAGATGGCGACGACCGGTTTCGCGGACCGGAGCATCGTCTCGCGGGGCCGGGCAGCAGGAAGTTGGCCCCGGCGGCGAGCGCGATCGACGCCTTGTGCATCACCTCGACGTGGGGCAGGTCCGAATACGACAGCACGACCAGGTCGATCGCCTTCGAGCGAACGAGCTCCGAGAGTTCCGCTTCGGGAACGATCGGGATCCCCTTCGGGTAGAGCGACCCCGCGAGCACGGGCGGGTAAGCCCGTCCGGCGATGTTCGGGATCTGGGCCGCCGTGAACGCGACGACCTCGAACTCGGACCGGTCCCGGTACATCAGGTTGAAATTGTGGAAGTCTCGGCCCGCCGCCCCCATGATGACCACTCGCTGCCGCGACATGCCCCGGTCGAACGTTGGGCAACTATAGGTTCGCCGGCCGACCGCCCTGTCCGGCACCGTTAAGCCCCCCGATGCGGGGGTGGGCTCGAACCCAAAAGCCCACCGACCGACCGGAATTGATCGCCGAGACGAAGCCGGGCTCCCCGGAGCGTATTTAGTCCGACGGTTTGGGGGTGGGGGGGGTGGAACATGAAGTCCGCCGAGTTTCGCCGAGCGCACCCTTGGAGCGCGGCCCTGACACCGGCTCTCGTGCTTCTGGCCCTGGTGAGCGCGACCGTAGGTCCGGGGTTCGCTGGCGGCGCCAACCACGTCGCCGGAGCGATTCAGGCGCGCCTCGCGGACGCCTGTCCCCTCCCGTCGAACGCATCGATCGCACGAGTCGGCGCGTGCGGCCCCGTCGCGGGGACCGGAGCACCCACGGTGAGCATGTCCTTCGCGGTGACGTTCAGCGAGTCGGGGCTGTCCTCGGGCACCCGGTGGTCGGCGACGCTTGCGGGGACAACCTCCTTCTCGACGAACAGCACCGTCACCTTCTACGAACCGAACGGGACGTTCGAGTTCAGCGTGGGCGCGGTCGATGGGAAGTCGGCCAGCCCGTCCTCCGGCTCGGTGACGGTGAAGGGGTTCGCCCAGAAGGTCGACCTGTCCTTCTCGAGCCCCACCGGCTTCCTCGGGTTGTCGGGGGCGAACGGCTACTACTTCATCCTGATCGTGACGTCGGTTCTGATCGTGGGGGGCATCGCCGCGGTGGTGCTGCACCGCCGCAGAAGCCGCGACCTCGACTTTCCCACGGAGGACGAACGGCCCGGCCGCTGAAAGCGACCCCGGCCCGATTCGTCGGGTCCGGAGGTCGGTTTAGCCTACAGGTCCACGGAGCCGCTCACGCTCGCCGAGCCCGTGGCGAACGCAGCGAGCACGTCTCCGATGCCGGAGAGACTCGCTCCGGAGACGACGACCAGGGTGTCCGCACCCGTGACGGCGACCGAAAGCCCGGTCCAACTGCCCGACCCGTAGACGTTCGCGACCGTTCCGTTTCCGTAGACGAGCACCGCGTACCATGCGCTCGAGTCGGCCACTGCGGCGGCGCAGTGCGATACCGAGAAGACTGCGCCCACGGCGCAGGAGGATGGGGGCGCGGCCGAGGGGACGCTGGTCGAAGAGGCGTCGGTGATGGTCAACCCGAACAATCCGGTTTTCAGTCCCGACGTCGGACTCAGCGCTAGCGTGACCCAGTAGGTGCTCGCGGCGGGGACGGTCTCTCCGAGGTTCGCCATACCCAGGGCGTACGGCGACGACCCCGAGCCGCAGCTGATGCCTAAGGTCACCCGAAAGACGCTGCCGACCGAATCCGTCGCGTTCAGGTAGAACGTGTACTCTCCCACGGCGACCGGGGTGAAAGAGTAGATTCCTCCGACGACCCCCGAGAGGTTCGCCGACGAGCCGTTCACCTCCAGGGTCCACGAGACCGGTGGGACCCCGCCGGAGAACGAGACCGTCAGGTTCGTAGTGTTGTCGACCGTCACACTGGTCAGAGTCGCGGTAAGGGACGCCGCGAGCGCGGGCTCGACCGTGACCGTCGCCGTGGTTCCGGTCGTTTCCCCGATCGAGTCGGTCGCGTTGAGATAAAACGTATAGGTAGCGGCCGCCGAGGGGGTGAACCGGTAGTGCCCACCGGTCACGCCCGTAAGGTTGGCTGCAGATCCGTTCTCGGTCAACGTCCATGCGACCGGTGCGAAACCGCCGGTGAGGTCCAATGCCAGGACGGACGCCTCGTTCACCTGCGTCGTGGTGGGGCTCGGGGTGAGCAAGGCCGTGAGCGACGCGGCGAAGGCGATCGTGATCGAGACGTTTGCTCCCTTCACCATCACGGAACCGGCCGAGACGTTGCTCTCGAAGCCGCGCAGCTCGGGGATCGAGTAGGCGTAGGTACCGTTCGCCTCCTCGAACGGGATGGTCGCACTCAGCGACGAGGTGTGCGTTCCATCGAACGTTACGGACCAGGTTATGCCGGGCGGGAGCCCGGTCTCGTTAAAATACACCTGGAACTGGCGGGGGCTCTTCGAACCCGAACCCAACGCGAGATGGAACCCGGGGATGAGCCCGGCGAGCATGAGGGAGAGGAGGATCAGCACCACGACGACGACGGCCCCGAGGGCAACAAGGGCCCGACGAGAATGACGTCCGGAGGGGGCGGCGGTCGCGTCGGCCGGAACGGTCGGTGAGATCTCGGCCTCCAGGGTCATAGAACCGCCCCCTTCGTCCAAAGCCCTCGAGGCCGTTGGCATCCTTAAGCTCGGTTCAGACCCCCGTTACCGGACTGGATTGTGTTACGGCGGCGCATCGCCGCACGGCGCAGAACCCCTCCGGTCGTGCCCGAGCGCTACGGTGAAGGTTCGTTTGGACCCAGCGCCCCGACGGTACCACGCTCCGCGCGGACGAATCCGGCTCGCAGCGGTCCTTAGAGAGAGGCCGACGGAATCGTTGAGGTGCAGAAGCCGCACCGGGTGGCCTTAATCGAGACGGTGTTGAAGCACGCGGGGCACTCTCGGGTCGTTGGGGGAGCCGCGGCGGCCTTCGCCTTCTTGCGATCCTCGGACAGTTGGTACGGATACGCGATCATGAAGAATACGACGGTCATCAGGACGAGAAAGTTGATGATTGCTCCAAGGAACGAGCCGCCCAGGAGCTGGCTGTGGTTCACCGTCAGGACCCCAAGGCTGCTGAAATTGACATGACCCGCGGCCGCGATGAGGGGGCCGATGATGTCGGTGACCAAGGCACCGATCAGCGCGACGATCGCCAGACCGACCACGAATGCCACGGCCATCGTGACGAGGTTCCCCGAGAACAGAAATTTCTTGAATTCGGCTGCTACGCCCATAGGTCCGACCCCAGCCGCCGAGTCGGGCTCGCGAGATTAACATATCGGTCCCACGGCGCGCTGCGATTAGCCCCGAGCGGATTCGAACCGCTGTCGCCGGCTCCAAAGGCCAGCATGCTTGGCCACTACACCACGGGGCTGCGCTCCGGGGGACCGTCGCAAGGTACTGAAGTCGAACGCGCCCGGTCCCCGAGGATAAGAGGTTCGACTCTCTCCGTCCCTCGTGCGCCGAACGAAGATCCTGGCCACGATCGGACCGGCTTCCCATACGGCAGGCCGGATGGCCGAGCTCATCGACGCCGGCGCGGACGCCTTTCGCATCAATCTCTCGTTCGGTTCGTCCGCCGAGCATCGCACCACGATCCAACGGATCCGCGCCGCCGCGCGCCGAAGCCATCGCGAGATCGCGGTGGTCGCCGACGTCCCCGGACCCAAGATCCGACTCGGAAACCTAGCGAACCCGCCCGTCCTCCTTCGGACCGGCCAGCGCTGGGTGCTGGACAACAACGGCGGAGCCGGTGACGAGCACCGCGTCGGTGTATCACTCCCCACGATTGCCCGCGAAGCGCGGCGGGGGGACGTTCTGCTCGTGGGCGATGGGAGCGTCACGCTGGTCGTCCGAAGGACCCGACCCCACGCCCTCGAGGTCGAGGTGACGAACGGCGGCGTGGTTCGGTCGAGGGCGGGCTTGTTCCTGCCCCACGGCCGTCTGTCGGTCCACGCGTTCGGTCCGTCGGATCGGAAGAAGGCGGAGGTCGTCCTCGCCGAGGGGGTCGACTTCCTGGCCCTCTCGTTTGTTCGCTCGGCGCGTGATGTGATCGCCGCCCGGCGATGGCTGGACCGACGGGTCGCTGGGCGCTCGGTGGGCATCGTTTCGAAGATCGAGCGGGCCGAGGCGCTGGAGGCTGCCGACGAGATCCTCGGGGTGTCGGACGGCATCATGGTCGCTCGGGGCGACCTCGGGATCGAGGTCCCCCTCGAACGCCTCGCCCTCGAGCAGAAGGATCTCGTCCGGCGGGCGAACGTGGCGGGCCGATTCGTGATCGTCGCCACGCAGATGCTGGTGAGCATGCTGACCTCCCCGCGGCCCACGCGCGCCGAGTCGACCGACGTCGCGAACGCCGTGCTGGACGGCGCCGACGCTGTGATGCTGAGCGAGGAGAGCGCCGTGGGCAAGTATCCGGTGGAGGCCGTGCGGTGGCTGGCGCGGATCGCCGAGGCGACCGAACCCGCCTACGATGCACGACCCGTGCGCGATGCTCGGCAGCGGGCGACCGCAGGGACGGCCGAGCGCTCCGTCGCCGCCGCCGCCGTTCAGCTGGCCGAAAGCGTGGGGGCCCGGGCGATCGTCACGCCGACCCACTCCGGGCGTACGGCCTGTTCGGTCGCCGCACTTCGACCCGAATGCCCCATCCTCGCGCTCTCCAGCGACGCCCGCGTGCGCCATCGGCTGGCCCTCGTTCGGGGCATCACGACGAGCACCGCGCCGGAGCACAGCGATCTTCCGGGTCTCGAGCCGGGCCGCGGCGCGGTTGGTCGCATCGCTCGCTCTTCCGGGGTCGGGCCCCGTCGTGCTCACAGCCGGGTACCCCTCGAAGGGCGGCCGACGAACCTAGTGACCCTCGTGGAGCCCGCTAGTTCGAACCGTGGGAGCCCGCGCCGGTAGGCGAGGTCGAGCCCGATCGGCCGGCGGCGCGCACCGGTCCCAGGACCAACAACGCCGGCAACAGGGCGACTGCCAGCGCGCCCGCGAAGATCCACGCCACCGTGAATCCGAGCGACTCGGCAATGAAGCCGAAGGCGATCGCGATGACGCTGCCGATGAAGATCTGGATCGAGTTGAGCACTGCCAGCGAGAAGACGAACCGCTCGCCCTGCAGTTCGGGTAGGTAGCTCGGGACCAGGTAGAGCACCGCGAAAACGACGCCGTCCGCGAACCCGAGGAAGACGAAGACAGGCCAGACCTCCGCGAAGCCGATCCACGGCACCAGCGCGAGGAGCACGCCGGACGCCGCGCCCCAGTAGAGGAGGATCCGCCGCATGTCGTGGGTGCGCTCTCCGAGCCAGCCACCGACCGGGCCGCCGAATATCTCGGAGAAGATCATCACCGTGGGCACGCTCGCCGCCAGCGCGAGCGACCACGTCGGGTGGGCGACCTTCGCGAACGCCACGAAGTACTGCGCCGCCACGTAGAACGCGCCCCAGATTCCGGTCGTCCCCAACGCGAGGCCCCAGAGCCGGCGGGATCGGAGGGCGGGCACCACGGATCGCCACAGGTCCCCCACGGCGCGCACCGTCGACGATTCCCGGACGGCGGGGAGGAAGACCGTGGCGAACGCGGCCGTGGCGAGGAGCGCGATCCCACCGATGGCCAGGGCCCACGGCCACCCGAACCGTTCTCCCACGATCGCACCCACGATCACCCCGACCCCGGAACCGAGGCTGAACCCGGAGTTGTAGAGCCCGATGATCGGGCCGCGGCTGCCCTCGGGAAAGTACGACGCGATGAGCCCGAGCGCGGGAGCGAAGAACAGCGCGGCCCCGGCCCCCGCGCCGAAGCGAAGTCCGGCGAGCACGATCCAGTTCGGCGACGCCGCCGAGGCGAGCGTGAAGCCGCCCATCACGACGAGCGCGACGATCGAAACCTTCCGGTTCCCCCACCGCATCGCCGCCAGCCCCGCGGGCACCTGGAAGATGCCGGCCCCCAGCAGAAACATCCCCAGGACGATCCCGAACTCGGCGTCGCCGATGCCGAACGCCGGCTCGAGCAGGGTCGCGAGCGCGCCGATGTTGTACCAGTTGAACGCGTAGACCGTGCGGGCGAGGAACAGGATCCCCACGGCCGACGAGCGGCCGGAGGTGTTGCCGTTCACGTCGGGGCCCCGGCGAGCAGTCCGTGCGTCTCGAAGTAGCGCAGGAAGCCCTGGGCGGCGAGATCGTAACCGGAGACCATCAGGGAACGATCGGCCTGCTCCCCGCTCCGTCCGACCGGTCGTACTCGCCGAGCTTCTCCGCAACGTAGTCGACCTCGGGCCGCTCCCGCGCCGCCGTGAGCGCGACGTCCCGCCATCGCTCGACGATCGCGCGGTACCGGGCGAGGTCTCCCGGTCCGTCGGGGCTCGGACCGAAGTGGCTGAAGAGGACGAGCCGCGGATCCACACCCCGCATCCGCTCGAGGCTGCCGAACAGGAGGTCGAGGTCGAGGTCGGGCGGCGGCACCGCCGGGCGCAGTCGGCTCGACCGCTCGAGCCGAACGCCCGCGCTGTCGCCCGTGAACACGCCCCGGATCCCCGAGTCGAAGAACGAGAGGTGGTGCCGCGCGTGTCCCGGCGTCGCCAGGACCGACAGTTCCCCACCGCGGAGGGGGAACCTCTCGCCGCCGTGCAGCGGCTGCAGCCGAGCGGTGGGCACCGGCAGGATCGGACCCCAGAGCGGGTCGGCGGCGGCCCCCCACGTCCGACGCGCGCTCGCGACGAGGCGGGTCGGGTCGACGAGGTGCGGGACACCGAGCTCGTGCGCGTAGAACGTGGCGGACGGGAGCGCGTCGGCGAGCGCGCCCATGCCGCCGGCGTGGTCGAGGTGGATGTGCGTGACGAACACGCGACGGACGGCGCCCCGTTCGACCCCGGCCGATTCGATCCCGCGCAAGAGCGCGTCGCGGCAGGTCGAGGGACCGGTTTCGATCAGCGACCAGCCGTCCTCCTGCGGGAGCAGGTACGCCGCCACCAGCCCCTCGGTATCGCGGAAGTCGAGGTCGAGGAGGCGACGGCCTTGGCCGAGATCCACCACCCGCGGCGCGGCCAAGGCCCTCGCTCCCCCTACAGCTGCGGGAAGAACGTCGGCGTCCCGTACACGAAGAACGCCAGGTAGCAGATCACAGCGAAGGCTCCGACCAAGAGGAGCGAGCCGGCCCAGATGGCCGTGCTCCACCGAAGCACCTTCCTCCCGTCGAGCGGTCCGATCGGGAAGAGGTTGAAGGTGCCGAACCAGGAGTTGATGTACGCGAGGAGAAGGAACGCGCCGACCAGCGAGGAACCGAGCCAGTACGACCCGAGCGCGCCGAGGTAGAAGATCGCGCCGAAGCCGAAGTTCGTGAGGGGGCCCGCAAGGCTCGTACGACCCCAGTTGCGGGTGTCCGCGGGGTTAATCCCGCCCACCATGGTCGCGCCCGGCGCCGCGAACAGGAGGCCCAGGAAGGCGGTGAAGATCGCGATGAACAGTCCCATCGGGGAGAGCCGGAACTCCGCCCAGAAGCCGAGGCGCTGGGCCACGATCTTGTGGGCCATCTCGTGCGCGACAAATCCGGTGAGGGCCGCGACCGCGGCGACGACCACGATCACCGGCGTCACCGACAGTAGGCCGCTGCCGCCGGTGCCGAACAGAACGCTGCTCCCCGAGAGCAGGATGAGAAGACAGAACGACAGGACGACGTAGGCGATCCCGATCTGCATCAGCTCGGTCCGCGAGGTGGTAACCCGGCCCTGCCGAACGAGCGGCGTGGAGGGGGTCCACGTGTACGAGAACGGTGAGCTCATGCGGAGATCCTCGGGGCGGCTCCGGGCCATCGCATCACGGCCATCGGGAACTGTACCCGCGCTCCCTCAAGCAGTCCCCGAACGAGCTCCACCCCGTCCGCGAGGCGGGGGCCGGGCCGGCTGAAGAACGCCTCGTCCGCGAGGAAGGTCCCTCGCCTTGGCCGGACGGACCCAACGAGCGCGGCGAGGCCAGGCTGCTCGAGCTCCCGAGCGGTCCGGTCTACCGCGAAGCTGCACGGGCTCAGCACCATGAGTTCCGGGGCGGCGTGGGCGACCTCGGCCCACGTGGTGCGACGTCCGGGTTCTCCCGGTTCCGGTCCGATGGAAACGCCGCCGCCGCTCCGGATCTGGTCCGTCGACCACAGGCCGGCCAGGATCGGAGGATCGAGCCACTCGACCACGGCGACTCGGGCCGTTTCGCTCGAAGCGGCCGGCGCCGGGGACCGGGCACGAAGCCGGCTTGCCAGGGCCGCGCCGGCAGGAACATCGTGCAGGGCTCGAGCGACCGTCTCCACGGAGGTCCAGACCTCCTCCAGGCGACGTGGCGAGAGCGACACGACTTCGGGCCGAAGTCCCGCGGCGCGGCATGCCTCCTGCACTTCTCCTTCCGTGACCGAGCAGACGCCACAGAGGTCCTGCGTGAGGATGAGGTCGGGTCGGAGGCCCTTCAAGAGGTCGAGATCCAGCGTGTAGAGGCTCTCCCCGCGGGACCGGGTGGCGTGAACCCGATCGTCGATCGAGCGCGAGGACGCCTCCGGGTCCCAGTCGCGCGCTCGCATCACCTCGGGCAGGGAGCGCACCGAGGGGGGATGGTCGCAATCGACGCTCCGGCCGACGAGCTCGTGGCCGTGGCCCAGCGCGACGACGATCTCGGTCGCGCTCGGCAGCAAGGAGACAACGCGCATGGCCGGGGAATCCCCGGGTCAACGACTCGGGCCGGGCCTACTTACGTTTGCGGGTTGGGGCGGCGCGGGAGGCGCGCTTGGGGGTTGCGGCCCGAGGGCGGGAGCGCGCGGTGCCGCGAGATTTCGACCCGCGGGCCACCGGGGTTGGCTCGACCTTCGTCGTCGGTGGGGCGCGCGCGACCGGTACCTCGATCTTCGGCCGGGGCGGGCACCGGGTAGGCCCAAGTGCTGGCAGAGCGCGACCTCCCTCTCGTAGGGAAGACCGAGCCGACGCGCCTCTTCGCGTTCTTCCTCCCCGAGTCCGGCCCGACCGGTCACGTTCGAGGGCTACGGCGTGCAGGAAACGAAGCTGCGGGTCCTCCGGGGTCCGCGCCAGCATCGCCTCGATCTCCACCCGGGCGCTGCGCCAGTCCCCCATGTCGATGAGGGCGGCGAGGAGGTGCGCCCGCACCTCGGTGCGGGCCTCGTCCTCTGCCAGGAGCTCCCGGTACAGCGCGACCTCGTCCTTCGGCTTCGCGTGCGCCCCGAGAACCGCGGCCTTCCCGAGACGGGCGTCCACGTCCTCGGGGTGAGCGGCGAGGATCTCGGAGAAGCTCCGGTCCGGCGTCGTCCGCGAGCCCGAGGGCGAGCAGCGCACGGCCGACCCCGACCTTCGCGGGAAGGAACTCGGGCTTCATCTGGACCGCCTGGCGGTAGAACCGCAACGCGAGGGCGGGGACGCCCCAATCGAGCCAGGTCCTCGCCCGCTGCATCGTGTCGTCCAGCAGTTGGGCGCTGGGCAGGAGCCGGCGCTGGGCCGCGGGTCGAGCCCGCGGCTCTTCGCCCAGAAGGCTCTCGAAGCCGAGCTGGCGGGCCAGTTCCGCGAATCGGGGACCCTCCACGACCGTGCCACTCGCCTTCACGACCTCGGCGGCGATGAGTAGCGGCAAGTGCCCGGGCGTCAGCACTACGAGCCGTGTCGGTGCGCCGCCGTCGTCCGCAAGCAGCCGACGAACGGTCCCGAGCGAGACCGTGAGCGGGTCCTCCAGGAACGCGTAGAGGAAGCCGTCGTTCGTTCGGAGGACGAGGCCCTCCGGGATCGGCTTCGCCGAATCGAGCCTCTGCCCCATTGCTTCGACCAGATCGCCGACCAGCTGGACGAACGTGGGAGTGGCCATCGAGGCGGGCAAGCTCCGGTGCGTTATATACGATGGTCGTCCAAAGGCAACCGCCGTGGACCTCGCGGGTCTCTATCGCTATCTTCCGGCGGTCGAGCAGCGCCTGCGGGGGTCGTACGCGCTCCAGCGAAGGTCCGCACCCCCCGCGCTTCGGCCGTACCTCGACGTCAATCTCGAGTTCACGCTCCGCGGCGGCAAGCGGTTCCGGGCCATCCTCGTGCTCGGGGGCTACTTCGCGGCCACCGGACGCGATCCTCGGCCGGCGCTGGACGCGGCGGCCGCCGTCGAGCACTTCCAGAGCTGGATGCTCATCCACGACGACATCATCGACCACGCGACCGAGCGTCGTGGCGGGCCGGCGGTCCACCGGGAGCTCGAAGCGACCCATCGGGCCGAGGGTCGGCTCGGGTCGAGCGAGCGAGTACGGAGAAGGGATCGGGATCACGTTGGGCGACCTCGAGGAGCCCTTCACGGTGGGGGCGATCCTGGGGTCTCGGGCGCCGGCGGCCGCGCGCCTCGCCGCGCTCCACGAGTATGTCGTCATGACTCGCCTCACGGCCTACGGGCAGCTCCTCGACATTCGCAACGGTACCTTGCCTCCCGGGGACGTGAGCGAACGCGATGTGCTGGACGTCCACCGGCTCAAGTCGGCGGTCTACACCGTGGCGTCCCCTCTGAAGATCGGTGCGCTGCTCGGCGGCGCCCCCGTCGGTCGTTTGGGGGACCTCGAAGCCGTGGCGATGGACCTGGGGATCGCCTTCCAGCTACGAGACGACGTGCTGGGCGCCGGGTTCGACGCGGCCGCCTCCGGAAAGAGCGCGAACGATCTGGTCGAGGGGAAGCGGACGTTGCTCGTCGTGGCCGCATGGCGGGACGGATCGGCGGCCGGTCGTGCGACCCTGGAAGCGGTCCTCGGGCGTCCGGACGCGAGCGCGGACGAGGTGGAACGGGCGCGGAACGTGATCCGCGCGACGGGGAGCTTGGAGCACTCGGAGCGGACGATCGCGAAGCTCACTCGGCGCGCCCTGCAACGGCTGGCCCGGAGCCGGTCGATCCGTGCGAGCGCGAAGCCTCTGCTGGTCGAGGTGGCGGACCGCCTGACGCAGCGCTCCGCGTAGGAAACGGCTCAGTCCTCGGTCTCGGGCTCGGACTCGCCCGATCCTTCGGTGGCGACGCCCGCCGCTTGCAACTGGTGGGTGAGGTCCGACTGCATCGTGGTGTACCGCTCCTTGAGGTGGTTCTCTTGCCGCTCGACGCCCTTCTGGCGGACCTCGAGCGTCTCCTTCTCTTCCCCGAGGAGGTCCTCGACCTCCTTGCGGCTCTTGGCCCGGACCATCAAGCCCCCTATCGGCCGGTAGATCACCGCGTCCTCGGCGACGGCCTTCAGCTCGTCCAGCGTGTGACCGATCTCGCGGAGCCGGAGGTCGAGCTGCATCCGCTGTTGCTGGATGCCGCCGAGTTCCTGCTGGAGCCGCTGGAACTGCTTGAGGTCGTTCTGAAGCTTCGCCGGGAGTGCCACGGACCGTCCCACCGAGGAGCCAAGATAACGGCTTCGGACTACGGCGTCGTGTCCCCGGCCGGCGACTTAGTCTCTGCCGCGAGGGCGGTGGCGAGCGAGAGATGGACCCATCCCAGGTAGGTGTTCAGCGCCGCACGCATCGCGCCGGCGTCGGTCGCGCGGACGGAGACCTCGAAGCGCCCCCCGCCCCGGTCCCGCACGTCGGCTCCGGCGCGCGAGAGCTCCCGGGCGGCCTCGGGCTTGAGCGAGCGTGCGATCCATCGGGCGAGATCCGGCCGTCCGGGCGTTGCGACCGTAAGGGTCGCGCTCCACTCCGGTTTCGGCGCGCTCATTCCTTGAGATGCCGCTCGAGCCGGGCGAGCACACGGTCGGTCTTCGCCGCCGCGGCGCGGACGTAACTCGCGGGATCGAGAAGCCCCGTCACCTCCTCGGGCTTCAGCAGCCGGGCGATCGTGGGGTCGGCCCGCGCGCGTTCGAGAAGGGGCGGCGGTTTCGAGGGATTTCGGGTCAACGTGCGCAGGAGCTCGTGCGCCTCCGCCCGGGCCAACCCCTTTGCGGTGAGCGCCAGCATCAGGCTCTCGGTCATCGCGGTGCCGCCGGCCCGCTCGATCCCGTGCTGCATCCTCGTGACGTCCACCTCCAGCCCCCCGAACACGTCCGCGAGCTTCGTCAGCAGGTCGTCGGTGAGGAGGACCGCGTGCGGGATCACGACCCGTTCGTTCGCGGAGTTGGCGAGGTCCCGCTCGTGCCATTGGACCATGTTCTCGAGCGGCGGTAGGGCGAACGCGCGGACCAGGCGGGCGAGGCTGGTGACGTTCTCGGAAGTCATCGGGTTGCGCTTCTGTGCCATGGTCGAGCTCCCGACCTGATGGGCTTCGTCGAACGGCTCCGCGACCTCCCCGATCTCCGTCCGCTGGAGGTTGCGCACCTCCGTGGCGAGGCGCTCCGCGGTGCCCGCCACGAGGGCCAGAAGGTTGGTGAACTCCGCGATCCGGTCCCGGCCGACGATCTGCGTCGGGGCCTCGTCCGCGGCGATACCGAGCTTCCGCATCACGGCCGCCTCGATGGCTTCCGCGTGCTCGCCGAAGCTCGCACCGGTCCCGACCGCGCCCGCCATCTTTCCGACCACGAGCCGTGGCGCGAGCTCGTCCAGCCGGTCGCGATGGCGGACCACTTCGGCTGCGGCGACCGCGATCTTGTACCCGAAGGAGAACGGGACGGCGTCCTGCCCGTGGGTTCGGGCGATCTCCGGCGTGGCCTGGTGGCGGCGAGCGAGCGCCACGAGGGTGCTCCCGAGGGTCGTAAGGTCCGTGCGCAGGATTGCCACGCATTCCTTCAGCTCGAGGGCGAGCGCGGTGTCGGTGATGTCGGCGCTGGTCGCCCCGTAGTGGACCCACCGGCCGGCGGGCCGGCCGCTTCGGCCAGCGCACGGGTGATCGCCATCACGTCATGTCGGGTCGAGCGCTCGATCTCGTCGACGCGCTCCAAGGAGACCGAACGGAGCGTGGCCCCGCGACCGATCGCCGCGGCGTCCTCGGCCGGGATAAGACCCGCCTCGGCTTCCGCCTCGGCGAGAGCGGCCTCGACCTTCAGCGCCCGCGCGAGCCGGGCACTGCGACCGAAGAGATCGCGCACCTCCGGCCGACCGTAGCGGTACTCAAGAGGGCAGAAAAACGACGAGGAGTCGCTCGTCACGGTAGCGAACCGGGAGCAGCGTATTTAGCCTTCCTCCCACGCCGACCCTGGCGGGGTCGGCCCTTGCCGTGTCGTGTCGGTCGACGGCCTCTTGAGGGCCCTCCGGGATGGACCGGTTGAAACCATGCCCGGCATCCTGGTGGCCCTGGGAGGGAACGCCCTCCTGCGGGCCGGGGACGACGGTTCTTGGGCCGCCGCCCGCAAGCAGGTCCGCTCGACGGTGCCCGTCCTCGCCGAGGTGGCCCGGGAGGGCCACGAGCTGGTGCTCACGCACGGCAACGGGCCCCAGGTGGGGGCCCTGCTCCGCCAGAACGAGCTTGCCTCGGGGGAGGTGCCGCCCCGACCGCTGGACGTACTGGGCGCCGAGACCCAGGGCCAGGTCGGGTATCTCATCCAGTCCGAGCTGTCGCCGGCCCTCCGACGCGCGAAGGTCGACCGGATGGTGCTCCCTGTCATCAGCCGCACCGAGGTCTCCGCACGCGACCCCGCCTTTCGGCACCCCACGAAGCCGGTCGGACGGTACTACACCGAGGACGAGTCCCGAGCGTTCCGGAAGCGGTTTGGCTGGGCGATGGCGTTCGACGGGGCGCGCGGCGGGTGGCGACGACTCGTCCCCTCGCCGCGCCCGGTCCGCTGGCTCGAAGGGCAAGCGGTCCGTCGATTGCTCGAAGTCGGTCTCGGTACCGGTTGGATCCCCGTCGTCTCCGGCGGTGGGGGGATTCCCGTGGTCCGCCGGGCAAACGGGGTCTACGAAGGGGTCGAGGCGGTCATCGACAAGGACCTCGCGGCCTCGCTGGTCGCGCGCGAGCTGGGGCTCGAAACGCTCGCCATCGTCACGGACGTGCCAGGAGCCGCCGCGTCGTTCGGTAAGCGGGGCGAGCGCTGGCTCAGGGAGATCTCCCGGGACGAGCTCGAGGGGCTGTTCCGCCGGGGCGAGTTCGGCGAGGGCAGCATGGCCCCCAAGGTCGAAGCGGGCCTCCAATTCCTCCGGGGGGGTGGCCGGGAGTTCGTCATCACCGACATCCCATCGCTCCCCCGCGCTCTTCGCGGCGAGGCCGGAACGAGGGTTCGGTGAGCTCGGGCTACCGGGCCCGTCGCAGCCAGCGGTCGATGCCAGGTACCGTACTGAAGGGCCCGCTTGGGCCGCTCGGCCACGGTCGGGGGGACCCCCCGGTGGCGCGCGAAAGCGCGCCACATCCTCTTCGGCGAACCCGCCGGCATCCGGTCCGCGATCGGCACGGCCGAAGCCGCCGCCACGAAATCGTCGTCGAGGAACGGGGCTCGGATGGTTCGGCCCAGGAAGCTTGCGATCCGCTGGGTCCGCGGCCAGTCGTCCGCCAGGAGCCGGGCGAGGTCCTCGCGCGCTCGAGCGGCGGCGTCTTCCGGGCTCAGGAAGGCGAAGTGAGCGTAGCCGAGGAATAGCTCGTCCGCGCCCTGGCCGCACAGCAGCTCGCCCTCCGGGGCGAGCTCGATCGCCAGGGCGAGCGAGACGAACACGCTGCGGGCGGTCGGGGCGAGCCCTTCGATCTCGCCCGAGACCCGGGAACGTATCGCCTCGAGGTCCGCGACGCGAACCTCGCGCCCGGTCCAGGGTAATCCGATCTCGACCGAGGAGAGCACGGCGGCCCCCAGGTCGGCGGAACCCGGCCGCCCGATCGTGAAGAGCCGGGTCGCGGGCCGGTGGCGGAGCTCCCACGCGAGGATCCCCGAGTCCACGCCGCCCGAGTACAGGATGCAGACGGGCCCTCTCCCGTCCCGCCACGGGGCCAGCGCCCGGTCGAAGGCGGGCTCGAAGCTCACGGGGGCGGGCTCGGCACCGGGGTCGAAGGGGAGCGGCATCGGATCGTGCGGTCTCGGCAAGCCGAACCGTTATGGCTCCCGAAGTGTCGTTCGGCGGATGGTGGTTGCGCCCGTTCCGCCGGCCCGCCCCGGGCGCCTACGACGCGCGGTGTTCGTCGACCGGGACGGCACGCTCGACCCCGACCTTCACTACCTGAGGGAAGCGGACCGGCTCGAGGTGTTCCGCGGGGTGGGCCGCGCGCTGCGGCTGGTCCACGAGCACGGAGAGATCGTGGTCTGCGTGACGAACCAGTCCGGTGTGGAGCGGGGGTTCTACACGGCCGAGGACGTGGAGCGGATCCATGCTCGCATGAACGAGCACCTCGCTGCCGACGGGACCCGCGTGGACGCGTTCTACTATTGCCCTCACGAGCCAGAGAGGGGGTGCGATTGCCGGAAGCCGGGCACCGCCCTCTTCGAACAGGCCGCCCGCGAGCTGGGCCTCGATCTGGGGGCGAGCGCCATGATCGGCGACCGCGCGACAGACATTGAACCGGGACGCAAGCTCGGCATGGTGACCGCGCTCGTTCGCTCGCCCGGCCACGAGGCGGAGGTCGACGCGGAACTGGCCGCGCGGGGCGTCGTTGCGGACATTCGTGCCGACACGTTCGCGGGGGCGGTCCTGCGGGTCCTCGCGCGAGGGTAGCGACCCCGCTCGAAGTCGTTAAAGGCCGCGCCTCCTCGGAGCGCGGAATCCCCGTATGCTCTCGCTTCTCTGGTCGTTCGTCGGTGTGGTCGCCACGGCGGTCCTGGCAACGCTCGCGGTCGTGGGCCGGGCCCTGACCCCGGTCGCCGGGGCCGTCGCGGCGGTGTTCGGCGGCGTGATCGTGGTGACCGCCGGATTCCCGTACCTCGTCCTCCTCGTGCTGTTCGTCGGGGCCAGCTCCCTCGCGACCCGCTACCAGTTCGAGGAGAAGCGGGGTCGAAACCTCCAGGAGGGGGAGGCCGGGGAGCGGGGCGTCTCGAACGTCCTCGCGCACATCCTGATCCCGACCGGCCTCGCGCTCTCGGGGGGTCTCGGGCTCGGCCACCCGGCGCTCATTGCGATCTTCTACACGAGCGCCCTCGCCTTCGCCCTTTCCGACACCTTCGCGAGCGAGTTCGGGGTCTTGGCCGGCCATGCCCGGAGCATCCTCACGCTCCGCGAGGTGAAACCGGGGACGAACGGCGGGGTCTCCGGAACGGGGGAGACGTTCGCCATCGCGGCCGCCGTCGGGACCGCGCTCATCGCCCTTGGACTGTTCGTGCTGTTCCGCGCCCCGGTCGGCTCGGTGCCCGTGTTCCTCCTGGCGGTCAGCGCGGCCGGGTTCCTGGGCTGCCAGGTCGACTCGGTGCTCGGCGAGACCCTCGAGAATCGCGGGTGGCTGACGAAAGGGTCGACCAACTTCCTCGGCATGCTGTCGAGCGTCTCGGTCGCGTCCGTGATCGTCCTGACGGTGCGGGGCCCGTGGTGAGCCGGTCGTCCCGCCCTCGCGGGAGCGTCGTCCTGCTGTCGGGGGGGATGGATTCCGGGACCTGCCTGGCCCTGGCGACCCGGACCTCGCGGCCGGTCCACGCGCTCACCGTGATCTACGGCCAGCGGCACGCCCGAGAGGTCCGCTCGGCCCGGGCGCTCGCGACGCGGTTCGGGGTCGCGCGGCATGTCGTGGTGAAGTTGCCCCTCGGCCCCCTCCTCGAGTCGGCCCTTACGCGACCCTCCCGGAGGCTGCCCCGCGGTCGGTCGAGGCCGGGCCGGATCCCCTCGACCTACGTCCCGGCCCGCAACACGATCCTCCTCGCGATCGCGCTCGGATACGCCGAGAGCCACCGACTCGCGGAGATCCACATCGGCGCGAACGCGATCGATTACTCCGGATACCCCGATTGCCGACCGCCGTTCCTCCGCGCGTTCGAGCGGCTGGCGCGCCTCGGTACGAAGCAAGGGGTTTCCGGGGGTCCCACGGTGCGCGTGGTCGCCCCGCTGCTTCGATTGACCAAGGCCCAGATCGTCCGGAAGGGGGATCGCCTCGGGGTGCCGTGGGCCCTGACGTGGAGCTGCTACGCCGGCGGTCGCCGCCCGTGCGGCCGCTGCGACGCCTGTCGGCTCCGGGCTCGAGGGTTCCGAGACGCCGGGTCGACCGACCCGCTGGTCGACCGTCGGTCCCCGACCCGACGCCCCGTGCGGGCGTAGTCTCCTCCCGAACTATCCCTCGGTGGGCAAGCGCTGTCCCCCCGCGTCTTCGTGCGGATCGGGAACCCTACATCGTCTCGAGCGGCACGACCCCGAGAAGCCCGAGAACGTTCCGCAGGGTCTGGCGCGTGGCGGCCACCAGCGCCAGACGGCTCGCGCGCTCCTCTCCCGAACGCAGCACCGGAACCGCGTGGTAGAATCGGTTGAACTGATCCGCGAGGTCGTGCGCGTACCCCGCGACCGCGTGCACGTGCGAGGTCCGGGCGGCGTAGGCGACGACCCCGGGGAAACGGGAGACTGTCCGGACGAGGGCGACCTCGTCGGGGTCGACGAGACGCGCGGCGTCGAACGGATACGGGGGATTCTCGGCCTCGCCCTTCCGCAGCACGCTCGAGGCCCGGGCGTACGAGTACTGGACGAACGGGCCGCTACGCCCTTCGAAGGAAAGAGCGTCCTCCCAGCGGAACCGAACGGACTTGTCCGGCGCGACGCGGACGATGTGGTACCGGACCGCTCCGGTGGCCACCGCCTCGGCGATGCGGTCGACGTCCGGTACCTGGAAGGTCCGGTCGCCGGGCGAGCACCTCGCCGCGAGCCCGCTCGACCGCCTCCTCCAGGAGCTGGTCGAGCCAGACCGCCGACCCGCCCCGCGTCGACATGCGGCCCCCCTCGGGGACCGTGATGTCCTGGTAGATCACGAAGACCGGACGACGCGCCTCGCCGATCGCGGCGAGGAGGGCGTCCAGCGTCCGGGCGTGCAGCTGGTGGTCCTGTCCGAGGACGTCGATCACGCCCGCGAACCGGGCGAACTTCGCGAGGTGGTAGGCGACGTCCCGGGTCACGTAGAGGCTGGTCCCGTCGCCCCGCTGGAACACGACCTTGGTCGACTCCTTCGGGAGGGCGAACCCGCTCGCGTCGATTGCCCAGGCGCCGTTCTCCTCGCGGACGGCCAACGTCGCCCCTCGGAGCCGGTCGAGCGTCCGTTCCACCGAGCCGTCGCGCAACAGGTCCGACTCCCAGACGAACTCGTCGAACCCGATCCCCAGCCGCGCCAGGGAGGCGAGCATCCCCTCGAGGATCTTCCCCGCGATCGCGCGATGCTCCGGCGGGAAGCGTTCCGGATTCGATCTTCCGCACGACGTCGGCCACCTCGGCCGCCGCGCCCGGATGTTCCTTCAGGTAGGCACTGGTCGCCGGATACGGTCGCCCCCAGCGCAGGTCGGCCTTGTCGTCCGGGCTTTCCTTTCCTTCGACGCTCGCCCGGATCGGCTCCGGCCAGGACGCGCGG
>CAWDQP010000003.1:0-5325 GCA_963804505.1 uncultured Thermoplasmata archaeon | reverse complement strand
GCCACCAGGGGCCGCCGATCGTGATCAGCAAGAGGAGAGTGATGATCAGGAGCGAGAGGCACGACCAGGAGCGGGCGAGGTCGGTGTAGTGGTACTCGGCGTCGTTCCCCCACCGGAGCTTCCGGCGCCGGCGGAGCCCGCCCGTCTCGGTCCCTCGTTCGATTCCGGCGTCGCCACGGTTCCCCAGACCAGCCTTCCCGATTCCCGAATCGACGACTCGCGCCACTCGGATATCGGGGTTTCGGTCCTCGAGTTCTCTTGGGTTCGAAAACCGAGCCTTCTATAAAGTTCGGGGGTGCGGCGCGAACCGCGCGGGGACCTACTACGGGATGATTTCCGGCCACCCCGCCGGATGCCGCACACGGCGAGGGGTCGGTCACCCGCGGCCGAAGCTCGACTCGAGCCAGGGAACGAGTTCACGGAGGTTCGTCACCGTTGCGACGTCTCGGGTGCCCTCCGTGCCCGTACGATCGATCCAGACAGGGAAGATCCCGGCCCCCGGGCCCCCACGACATCGGCCTCCCACGAATCGCCCACGTGGGGGGACTCGTCGGGGGTGGCCTTGGCCCGGCTCAGCGCAAGGCGGAACACTTTCCCGTCGGGCTTCTCGGCTCCGGCCTCCTGGGAGTAGGTAACGGTCTGGAACCAGCGGGAGAGGTCGTGGTGGCGCAAGATCCGCAGGATCGCATCGTTGTGGTTGGAGATGATCCCCAGCTCGTAGCCCTGACCCACGAGAGCGGCCAGCACCTCGGCCGTCTCGGGGAACGGCTCGCCGAGAGAAGCTTGCCAGAACGCGGCCTCGAGGTCGGTGTGAAGCGAAGATCGGTCCCCGGTGAGGCCGAGAAGTGCGAGCACTCGGTCGTCGGTACCGGCGCCAGTACTCACCGACCCGCCCCACGTACTGGTAGATCTGGCCGGCGAACTCCCGGTCCGCTTGGGCCAAAGCGGTGGCGAGGGTCTTCGATTCGGAGGGCAGCCGGTGCTCGCGAAGCACGTGGGACCAGAGCAGGTTCGGCAACGTTTCCCGACCGTGGACCCATATCCCGGTTCGAACCAGTGTCCCTCCGAAGTCGAAGAATATCACTCGGGCCGACGGACCCGTTCCGCCCATCGTGCTGCCACCCTGACGCACGGCGTGCCGTGCGTGTCGGAGTAACGGCGCGCGATTATCAAGCGACGGGTCGCGGGCCCAGACCGGTACGGTACCCCGTGACGCCGCCTGTTATCTGTCCCCCGGTCTAGAGCGCGCGGATGGCCGAAGCGTGCGTGTTCTGCCGCATGATCTCGGGGAGCTCGGAGCCCCTCACTGGATCGCCCGGTCGGATCGGGCGTTCGCGTTCCTGGACATCCGCCCCATCCGCGTTGGCCATGCGCTCGTCGTGCCGAAACGCCACGCGGTCAACCTCTCGGACGTATCGCCCGACGACTGGGCCGCCGTGAACGCGCTGGTCCTCGACGTCGCCCGTCTTCTGAGGACCACGCTCGGCACCGACGGGGAGAACCTCCTGGTGGCGAGCGGGCCCGGGTCCGAGCAGAGCGTGTTCCACCTCCACGTGCACGTGATCCCGCGAAAGCAGAATGACGACTTGCGCTGGAACGATTGGTGGCAGACCAAGGTGTTCACGCCGCCGGAGCCCGAGTTGATCGCTCTGGCCGGTCGGATCCGAACGGGAACGCCGGCCCCCCGGTGAACCGCTCGGGGCGCGGTCGCGAGCGACCTCGACGTTCGCGACGATACTAGCGTGCAGAGGACGTGCGCTCGGCCGTGGCCAGCGCGAAGGTGCGCGCGAGATTCCCGGCGAACATGAACGAGAATCCCCAGTCGGTGTAGCGGTCGGGCATCGGCTGACGCACGAGGTCCGGAAGACGGGTTCCGTCCCGAATCGCCGCACGAACGAGTCGCTCCAGCCGGCCCAGGGTACTCCCGCGCCGTGTTCACGGCGGTTCCCGCTCCGACGGGGCCGTGCCCGGGGATGACCCGGTCCGGTCTCAATCGTTGGACCCTGCCGAGGATCTCGTTCCACCGGTCGGGCCAGCCGTCGCCGACTGAGGGGTGAAGCCCGACCATCACGAGATCGCCGGCGAGCAGGAGGCGCTCGTCGGGAAGAAAGCCGAAGACGTCACTTGGCGAGTGGCCCCCGCCGTACGTGATCAACCGGACGGACCGGCGGGACCCGGCGAGCTCCATCTCGTGCTCGAACGTGATCTCGGGGGCCACGATCCTGTGGGAGAGGGGCATCTTGAGGACCCCGCGAAACCAGCTCAGGGTCTGCGGGCGATCGCGCGGCGCGATCTCCGGACCCGGTGGCGACGGGCCCCGCAGCGCCTTTCGGAACTCGCGCCGATCGTCGGTGAACTGGCGCCGGCTGCGACGGAGGATCTGGTCCCGGACGCCGCGGGAGGAGACGACGTGCCCGTCGGAAAACGCGGAGTTCCCCCAGATGTGGTCCCCGTGCCAGTGGCTGTTCACGACCCAGTCGGGGCGACGACCGGTCAGACGCTCGGCCGCGCGGGCCAGGTCGGCTCCCGCGGTCGGGGTCAGCATCGAATCGAACACGACGGTCCGGCCCCCAGGTCGACGATGGTCGCGTTGCAGAGGCCCAACCCCGTGGGCGTCGCGATCGCCGCGTAGACTCCGGAACCCAACCTTTGGAGGCTGAAATGTCGGCTCACGGAGGCCTTCAACGTGGACCCCCGAGCCCTCGAGAATCTTAGACCTTGCGCGCGGGGTCGGGACGGACCGGGTTTGGAGCGAAGCGAAAATATCCGTACAGCGTAACGCCGTCTCCGGAGAGGTGATGCGCGGATGACCGGCCCGGCCCGCCCGCCTCGCCTCCCGATGCCGATCGTCGGCCGCCGAATCCTGCTGCGGCCCCCGGAGCTTCGAGATGTGCCGAGGATCGCCGAGGCCCTCGGGGACCGGCGGGTCACGCGGTTGATCCCTCTGCCGGCAGAGTACTCTGTCCAGGACGCGCGGAAGTTCGTACGTCGGGCACGGAAGGATTACCGGGAGGGATTGGGCTACGACCTGTCGATCATCCTCCGATCGACCGGACAGCTGATCGGCGGATGTCGGCTGCACTCGCTGATGCTCGACCAACGGAGCGGGCACCTCGGATACTGGGTCGACCGCCCCTTCTGGGGCCAGGGATACGCTCCCGAAGCCGCCTCGCTCGTGATCACCGCGGGATTCCGTCGTTTGGGCCTTCACCGGATCCACACGGGGACCTTTCCGGAGAACCGACGTTCGATGCGGGTCCTGCGTCGACTTGGCTTCCGGGTCGAGGGACGAGCCCGCGAGGCGTACTTCCTCGAGGGTCGGTACTGGGACTCGGTCCGATTCGGCCTGCTGCGACCCGAGTTCCGGCCCTACCGCCCGCCGAAATCCTAGGCCGGCGGTGCGCCGTCGGCGATCGGGTCGGTTACTCTCCATTCCGGCTCAGGGTCTCGCAGATATCGAACAATCGCCGCGCGGTCTCCGGGTCGCCAGAGCCGATCGACCCCGTTCGGACCTTCCGATCGACGAGGTACGCCCCGGACACTCCGGCGAGGGAAGGATCGGTCGCGGCGAACAGAGGTGTCTCCGCACCGCGTCGCACGCTCCGTCCGAACAGGGCGGTGAGCACGCCGAAGGCTCGACCCGAGAACCCCGGGTTGTTCCGACCGAATCCGGAGGCGACGAATCCGGGGTGGACGGCGTTCACCGAGATGCCCCGACCGGTCCAACGACGGGCGAACTCACGCGTCAGAAGGAGCAGCTCGAGCTTCGACCGGCCGTACGTTCGGAAACCTCGGTACCCGCGGGTCGATTGCAGATCGTCGAAATCGACCCGCTGCCCGCGATGGGCCGCGGACGAGACCTGGATCACCCGGCTCGGTGCGCTCGCGGTGAGAGGGTCCGCGAGGTCCGTCGTCAGGATAAACGGCGCGAGGACGTTCAGAGCGAACGTGCGCTCCAGCCCCTCCGACGTCTCCTGCCGGCGGGAGACGTAGGCTCCCGCGTTGTTCACCAGCACGTCGATCCTCGGGTGGCCCTCCCGAAGACAGGTGGCGACGCGGTGTGCCTCGGAACGGAGGGCAAGGTCGCGGACTCCGATCGAGGAAACGTTCGGGTTGTGGGTGGAACGGGAGATATCGGCGGCCGCGGCGGCGGCCCGATCGTCCTCACGGCCCACGACCACGGTCGCGAATCCGCGCGACGCGAGACCTTCCGCCACCACCCGGCCAAGGCCCGACGTCGCACCTGTCACGACGGCGACGGGAGGTCGCGTTTCGGCCATTTCCGCCCGCCCGAGGATTGTGGGTGACGCCCGGGCACAGGCGCGCCGGGTTCTACGACTGGATCGAGATGGTGCCGGTTCGGCCCATCGAGACTTGGAGCTTCCCGCGGAAGTCCTTGACCCATCCGTCCGTGATGCGGACCTTCTGGCCCACGGAGTACTTCTTCGTGTCATCGCCCCAGAGCGTGAGGGTGATCGTCCCCGTCTCGTCCTGGAGGGTGGCGTCGGCAACCTGCGAGGGGCCCCGCGAGGTCGTCACATCGCGAACCTCGGATATGGCGGTAATCGTCGCGTCGATCGTGGCGTTCTGATTGGCTCGCAGGGTGGCAATTCCGGGCATGGTGGGGGCCGTCAGCCGGGTAGGCATTAAGGCGTTGCGCCCCCGGTCGTGCACCGGCCGACCCCCCCCAACGAGGCCCGCAAGTCCCTTCGGAAGCCGCCCGGGCTCTCCTCGTGCGCCGAACGCACGGTGCGTGGGTCCGACCCCCCACCGATTCGAGGAGGAGTCCCCGCCCCACCAGAAAATCACGCACAATAGGTCTTTAGTGGGGAATCCATCGGGTCCCCTGACCCGTGCCACCGTTGACGCTCCGCGGACCGGAACCGGCCCGGCCTTCCGGGGCCAGCTCCAAAACGCCTCGCGACCGTCGGAGTGGTCTGCCTCAGTCTCGACGTTTCCGCCCGACCGTCGCCGGGGTCGCCGTGGCTCTCGTGGTGGTCATGGTGGCGTCGGGAATCCCGATCCTCAACGAGTTCAATGCACACCGTGCGGCGAGGAGCACGGCGCCCGCGGCTCCCGCTCCGGCCGTGGCCCTGGCGGTCCCTCGTCCAACCGCGGCGTCGTCCACGTCGGTGGTCTCCACCAACGCGAGCGCCTCCGCGAACGCGTCGCTCTGCCTGCTCGGGATCGGAGCTAAGTGTGCCAACCCCGGCATCAATTCGGATCTCGTCCCGGCCCCCGAGTCGGTCACCCCGTCGGGAGATCCGCCGTCTTCATGGACCAACATCACGCCGCCCTCGTCCGCGCTCGCCCCGAGCCCCCGCG
>CAWDQP010000002.1:0-365943 GCA_963804505.1 uncultured Thermoplasmata archaeon | reverse complement strand
CGGGATTGTCAGCCCTCCGCGATCTCGTTCCGTCGGAAGCAGCCCAGGGCGTGGTCGTTCACGATCCCGACCGCCTGCATCCACGCATACACAATAACCGGGCCGACAAACTTGAATCCACGAGACTTCAACGCCCCGGAGATCTTTACGGAGAGTGGAGATGGGTTCCGGCCGGGTCGCTTGGACCGAAGCGGAGCTCCGCCGGCCAGGCGCCAGACGAAGTTCGAGAAGTCAATGCCTGCAGTCTGCATCGCAAGGTAAGCCCGCGCCCCGTCGATCGTAGCTCCTACTTTGGCGCGGGATCGCACGATCCCAGGGTCGGCCAGCAGTCGTGCCACGTCCCGCGGGCCGTCCCGGCCACTTCCTCCGGGTGGAACCCTCCGAACGCGGCCCGAAACGCATCGCGCTTCCGAAGGATGATGGTCCAGGATAGGCCGGCCTGGAATCCTTCGAGCACCAGCATCTCCCACAGGGCGCGACTGTCCCGTTGGGGGACACCCCACTCCGAATCGTGGTACTCGGAGAGAAGGGGGTCGAGCTCGGCCCATCCACAACGCTGTACTTCGCCGCGATTCGGTCGGCGCACGCGGAGCCCCGTGGCGCTACGGCCGGGGGGACAAAGCATCGCTCGACGTTCCCTAAGACCCCCGGAGCCTCTCCTCGCTCCGCACGCGTGCCGTGCCAACCCCTGAGGCGACCGAGGCGATCGTCGCAATCCGGAAGGTATGTATCCAGCACTCCGCTATACTGTAACCCACGGTACATGGGTTCGGACGAACCCGACCTTCTGGTTTCACATGCCTTGGGTCCTGGGGTACAGATCCTCCGGGCTGCTCCATTTCTCGCCGAACGGTGCCGGTGCGGGTCACGTCTGCTCGCCGGGGTCGAGCGGTTCGTGATCTCGGATGCCCCGGACACCGTGGAATATTTGGTGAAGGGGCGGGCCTTCTGTTCCTTGGCCTGTGTGAGGGCCTTCCTTCTCGAGTCACTTTCGGAAATGGAGTACTCTCTCCACCCCGGCGACGCATGATACGGTCAGCGATCTTCGGGAGGCTTACCTCGACCTGAGTCGCACTTTCGACGAGCTTCGATTCGACCTGAACAACCCGAACCGCTGAAGCCGTTCGACCGGGGGGCCGAGTCCCGTACCAGGCAGGCTGCCCCCTCCGACGGTCACACACACCAGTCGCTCGTCGGCGAGTCCCGCCAACGAAACGTTCAAGTAGGACTCGGCAGCGTTCCAAATGGTGCGCATCTATGCGCATAAGAGTTGACCGAAGAATGACCGCCATTCGAACTTCTCGTGCGCTGTCCCTCGTGGCTGTGATCGTCCTGGTCGCTACGACCGCCGGTTTTTCCATCGCGTCCGCTGCCGCGTTCGGCGGCTCGGGGACGGCCCCGGCGCCCGCAGGGCCGCCGGCCAAGATGCGACCCACTCGGTGGCGTTCTCCGAGACGGGCCTCATCCCCGGGACGGTCTGGTGCGTCACGGTCGAGAGCCAACTCTGTTCGGCGAAGGGGACCATCTCGTTCCATGGTCTCGCAGCGACCACTCACTCGTTCTCGATCTCCTCGGTCGCGGGCTACACGCTCGGCGTGGAGCAGGGCGGGGTGGCGGCGGGCGCTCACGGTTCCGCCAATCTTTCTTCCAAGAATGTTCTGTTTCATGTTCGGTTCTCGCCCGCTCTGTTCGCGGTTACCTTCAACGAGTCGGGCCTCGGCGGCGGCACGGTGTGGCATATCCGTGCGTTGTGCGCGGCGACGAAGGAGGAGCGCGCGGGATGCGACGGGATGGCCGCGCACTCTCGCACGACGGGCTCCCAGATCACCCTGTGGCTGCGGAACGGGACGTACCTCTTGGAAGTTGGGGCAGTTCCCCAAGTACGAAGCCTGGGTGGACGGAACGAACGCTTGGACCGGCTCGCTCACGGTCAACGGGTCGTCGGTCACCCTGAACGTCACGTTCATCCGTGCCTTCGGCCGACTTGCCTAGTGAACTATCGGCGGTACCGAACGGCCCTTCACAGGGCGGCGATCGCCGGTTCGTGCGGCGGCGACCGCTCGACCGGTCCACATTCGCGGATTCGATAGGGCAGACGAGGGCGTCCATGGCCTTGGAGAAGGTCGCGCCCTAGCGTAGGGATCCGCTCTGAACCCCCGTCGGAGTCCTCCGAGGAGCACTACACCGGCGACCCCCCGCCGAGGTGAGCCGGGCAGAGACCTCGGAGCCGGTGTGGGCGCTTCGAACCCTGTCTATGCGAACCCCAGGGAAGCGACCGACCTTGGCATCCCTTCGTGCTGCTCTTAGGGCGAATCGATACGCCGTGGTGAGTCCCCGACGCCGTACTCGTTCTGCCGAGGCCTTCATCCGTCCACGTTTTGGAACCGAATTGGACAAACGCCCGAGAAATTCGGGAAGCTCGTTATGCGGCCCCGGTGCCTTCCTCCCGAAGAACCGTGGCCCCCCGTACACGTCCCGCCGTCCGATCGGACCTCGAGGAGATCGTCGCGATCTACAATCACTACGTCGTCCGGACCGCCGCCACGTTCGAAGTGGACCCGGTTCGAGCGGACGATCGCGTCCCGTGGTTCCGCGAGCATTCGCTCGGGGGTCGCCACCGAATGTATGTGGCGACGGACGAGGAGGACCGACTGATGGGCTGGGCCACCACGAGCCCGTTCCGTGCGCGCGCCGCGTACGCCACGACGGTCGAGTCGTCGGTGTACGTTCGCCCGGACGTGACCGGGTCCGGGGTCGGCTCCCAGCTGTACGGTGCCTTGTTCGACGCGTTGCGCTCGGAGGACATCGAACGGATCGTTGCGGGGGTCGCTCAACCCAATCCGGCGTCGCTTCGCCTCCACCAGAAGTTCGGGTTCCAGCATGTAGGGACGTTCACTCGGGTCGGCCGGAAGTTCGAGCAATACTGGGACGTAGCGTGGTTCGAGCGGCCGCTCTGCCTCGATCCCCGATGCTAGGACCGGGGCGTGGGCGACCTCTTTCCCAGAACCCCGGCTCTGCTACGTTTTTATATGAGTGCAATCTTACCTAATCGGGAGTAACCCCGAAAACCCGGTTCGAGGGAGTTGGGGGATCACAGCACATGGCCAAGATAGTAGGAATCGACCTGGGAACGAGCAACTCGGCGGCCGCGGTCCTCGAAGGAGGGCGCCCTGTCATCATTCCCAGTGCGGAAGGGACCACGGTCGGGGGCGGCAAGGCGTTCCCGTCGTACGTTGCGTTCACGAAGGATGGCCAGCTGATCGTCGGGGAACCGGCCCGCCGGCAGGCGATCTCGAATCCGGAAGGTACCGTCACCGCGTTCAAGCGGAAGATGGGGGCGGACTACAAGTACCACCCTCCACGGGAAGCAGTACACCTCCCCCCAGCTCTCGGCGTTCCTTCTTCAGAAGATCAAGCGGGACGCGGAAGCGTTCCTCGGCGAGAAGGTGGAGAAAGCGGTGATCACGGTTCCCGCGTACTTCAACGACAACCAGCGCCAGGCGACCAAGGACGCTGGCGCGATCGCCGGTCTGGACGTCGTCCGCATCATCAACGAGCCGACCGCCGCCTCGCTGGCCTACGGCCTCGACAAGGCCGGCAAGAACCAGAAGATCCTCGTCTTCGACCTCGGCGGAGGAACGCTGGACGTCACGGTCATGGATTTCGGCGACGGGGTGTTCGAGGTTCTCTCGACCAGCGGCGATACGCAGCTCGGCGGAACCGACATGGACAACGCCGTGACCGAGTGGATCGCCGCCGAGTTCCAGAAGGAGTCGGGCGTCAACATCCGGTCCGACAAGATGGCGATGCAACGGGTCCGCGACGCCGCGGAGAAGGCGAAGATCGAGCTCTCCTCGACCGTCGAGACCCAGATCAATCTCCCGTTCCTCACGGCGACTCAGGAAGGACCCAAGCACCTCGCGCTCCCGCTCACCCGGGCCAAGCTCGAGGACCTGGTCCGTCCGATCGTCGACCGGTGCCGCAGCCCCGTCGACCAGGCGTTCAAGGATGCCAAGATCCCGAAGGACCAGATCGCGCGCGTGGTCCTGGTCGGAGGGCCGACCCGGATGCCGATCGTCCAGAAGTTCCTCGAGACCGCCATTGGCCGTCCGATCGAGCGGGGCGTCGACCCGATGGAATGCGTCGCGATGGGCGCGGCGATCCAGGGCGGCGTCCTCGCCGGCGAGGTGAAGGACGTTCTCCTTCTGGACGTGACGCCGCTCTCGCTGGGCGTGGAGACGTTGGGCGGGGTGCTCACGCACCTTATCGAGCGGAACACGACCATCCCGACCCGGAAGAGCCAGATCTTCACCACCGCTGCCGACAACCAGTCCAGCGTGGAGATCAAGATCCACCAGGGCGAACGCCCCATCGCCACCGACAATGTCGCGCTGGGCAGCTTCATGCTGACGGGAATTCCCCCGGCCCCCCGCGGTGTACCGCAGATCGAGGTCGGCTTCGACATCGACGCGAACGGCATCCTGAACGTCTCGGCGAAGGACCTCGCGAGCGGGCGGAAGCAGGGGATCACGATCACGGCCTCGAACAAGCTCTCGAAGGACGAGGTCGCGAAGATGGTGAAGCAGGCCGAGGAGCTCGCCGCGGACGACCGCAAGCGGGCGGACCTCATCCAGGCGCGCAACCAGGCGGAATCGCTCGCCTACGAGGCGGAGCGGGTGCTGACCGACGCGAAGGAGAAGATCGACGCGACGGAGGCCGAGGGGGTCCGCGAGAAGGTCAAGGCGGTCCGGGAGGTTGTCGAGGGGAAGGACTCCTCGCTCGACCAGATCCGGTCGAAGACCGACGAGCTGACCCGGGCCCTCCACGCGATCGCCCAGAAGCTCTACCAGTCCGGCGCTCCGCCTCCGGGAGGAGCGCCCGGCGCACCGTCCGACGCGCCTTCTCCCCGGCGCGGAGAGTCCGGGGCCCGGACCGGTCGACGCCGATTTCAAGGTGGTCGACGACGGGACCGGCGATCAGAAGAGCGGCGCCTAGTCGGCGCGGCCGCTCACCCGGCGCCGGGGTGCCGAAGCGGCCTCGGCCAGCGTAGGCCCTTCGGGGGGCCCACGTACTCGAGGTCCGGCCGAATGAGGCGATTGTCCGCCGCCTGCTCGATCGCGTGGGCCGTCCAGCCCGCGGTCCGAGCGACGGCGAACGTCGGGGTGAACAGGTCGCGCGGCAGCCCCACGGCCTCGAGCACGACCGCGCTGTAGTACTCGACGTTCGTGAACAGGCGGGCCTGGGGATGCGAGGCCCGAAGCGCCGCCAGCGCGACCCGCTCGACCGCCTCGGCCAGCTCGAGCCGCTTCGGGTCCGCGACGTCGCGGGCGATCCGGTGGAGGACCAGCCCGCGCGGATCGTCGGTCTTGTAGGCGCGGTGGCCGAACCCGTAGAGGACCTCGCGGCTCTCAAGGCGCCGCCGGATCCACGCCTCGGCGTGATCGGGGGTCCCGATCTCGTCCAGCATCTCGGAAACCCGGCTGGGCGCACCGCCGTGGATCGGGCCCTTCGAGGACCCCGAGCGCGCCGGTCGCCGCGCTCACGAGGTCCGATTGCGTCGAGATCGCGATCCGCAGCGCGAAGGTGGAGGCGTTCATGCCGTGGTCCGCGAGCAGGTCGAGGTACCCTTCGAGCGCCGCCACCCGGGCGGGCTCGGGCGCGCGGCCCCGGAGCATCCAGAGATAGTTCTCGGCGTGGGAAAGCCCTGCGGGAGGTTCCACCCACGGCTCGCCACGCGACCGGCGAACGTACCGTGCGAGCAGGATCGGGGTTTGAGCGATCAGCCGGTACCCCTCCTCGAGCCGGGGCGGGTAGCCGTACGAGCCATCGCCCAAGAGAGAGATCAGGGTGCGGAGCGCCTCGAGCGGTGGGAGGCCGAGCGGGATCGACTCGACGCCGTGGAGCAGCGATGGCGGCAGGGTGCGCGCGGCCCGAAGCGCCTCGACCACCTCGGGCGACGGGTCGGTCGACGGGGGATCGCCTCGGAGCAGAAGATGCACGATCGACTCGTACGGGACCCCGGGCACGAGGTCCCGAACGTTGAACCCCCGGTAGACCAGATCCCCCGTCTCGCCCCCGACCCAGGCGATCCCCGTCCGGCCCGACGAACACCCCGTCGAGGCCCTTCGATACCCGGGCGCCGGCCTCCATGGCGGCCTTGACGAGCCGGGGGTCCTCGACTTATCCTGCCCCACCGGCGCGGGCAAAGGCTAAACGGCGCACCCCGGTCGAGAGCCGCATGTCGGGCGGTCCGGCCGCGTTGATGGAGCGGGTGCTCCAGCAATCCGTGACGCTGGTCCTCAAGGACTCCCGGCAGATTTCCGGCCGTCTCGTGGGCATCGACGAGCACATGAACCTCGTCCTCGAGGACGCGAACGAGACGACGGCGGAGGTCACCCGGCACCTCGGTCGCGTCGTGCTGCGGGGATCGAACGTCGTCACGCTCCACGCCCCCCAGGGGGCGGTCGGCAAGACCCACTGACCGTGCCGGCCGCTTCTGCCGCTCCCGAGCTCGGCCGACCCCGCGCCCGGGGCGAGACGCTCGCGGTCCTCAAGCTCCTTGCGCACTCGGGGGCGGACCACACGCCGGTCATCCTGACCTCGCGCGAGGTAGGACTGCGCGTGGGGGTGAGCCAGCAGGCCGCCGACCGGTACCTTCTCGCCCTCGAACGGAAGGGCCTCCTGGTGCGGACCATGGCCCAGCGCCGTCAACGCCTCCAGCTCACACCGTCCGCCATGGACCTCCTCCGGGCCGAGTACCACGGATACCGACGGATCTTCGAGGGTCCCGCCAAGCTCACCGTCTCCGGTCAGGTCACCTCCGGGCTGGGCGAAGGGCGCTACTACCTGAGCCAACCCGGGTACGTCGTGCAGTTCACCGAACGGCTGGGCTACGTCCCGTTCCCCGGAACCCTCAACGTGAAGGTCGGTTCGGAGGTGCTGCGCAAGCTCTCGTTGCTCCCGACATGGAACGGGATTCGGATCGACGGTTTCCAAGCGAGCGGGCGGACGTTCGGCGGGGCGACCTGCTACCCGGCCCGCCTCAGCGGCCGGGTCGGCCACCTGATCCAGCCGGACCGGACGCACCACAAGGACGTGGTCGAGGTCATCTCGCGGGAGAACCTCCGCGAGGCCCTCAAGGTCAAGGACACCGACTCGGTGGCCATCGAACTGGAGGAAGTGTGACGCCGGAATCCCTGGCCCGCTCGGTGGCCCGCGACCGACGCCCCGAGCCGGCCGCACCGGAAGACGCGCGGCGGTTCGTCAACCAGTGGGTCGAGGACGAGGCGATCGGGACCGACCGGGTGCGTGCGTTCGTGGTGATCCTGAAGACGCGCGGCTGCTACTGGGCCGACCTCAAGGGCTGCTCGATGTGCGGCTACTCGAGGGACACGCTCGGGCGGTCGGCGACGCCCGAGGAGCTGGCCGAGCAGCTGGCGCGGGTCCTGCCCCGGTACCGCGACGAGCCGTACGTGAAGTTCTACACCTCGGGCAGCTTCCTCGACGACCGGGAGGTCGACCCCGCCAGCCGCGCGGCGATCGTGGGGGCGTTCTCGGGTCGCGCCCGAAGGCTCCTCTTCGAGACCCTGCCCGGAGTTCGCCACCCCCGAGACACTGCGGCCCCTTCAGGCGGCGTTCCGGGGCGAGCTCGAGGTCGCCCTGGGCCTCGAGTCCACGGACCCGGCCGTGCTGGCGCGGTTCGTCCACAAGAGCGCGGCGCCGTCGGAGTATCTCGCCGCCGGGGACCGGGTCCGCGCGCTCGGCCTACGGGCGAAGGCGTACCTCCTGCTGAAGCCGCCGTACCTGGCCGAGGGGGAGGCGATCGACGACGTCGTCCGCTCCACGCGGGAGGCCGCCGCCCACTTCGACGCGCTCTCGGTGAATCCGGTTCACATCCAGAACGGTACGGTCGTCGAGTGGCTCTACCGTCGGGGGCGGTACCGTCCCCCGTGGCTCTGGTCCGTGGTCGAATCGCTCCGCGCGGGGGCGAAGGTCCGGGGGGACGCGCGGCTCGTGTCGTTCCCGACGGCGGGCGGCGTCGCCCGCGGGCCCCACAACTGCGGCTCCTGCGACCGCCGCGTTCTGGACGCGATCGAGGAGAGCTCGCTGTCGCAGCGGTTCGAGCCCCTGGACGAGCTCGCGTGCGCCTGCCAGGCGACCTGGGAGGCCGAGAGAACGTTCGCGCCTCTGGGGGTCGAGGCGTGACGGACCTCCGTCCGAAGCTCCCCGACCACGCCGTCACGACCATCCACACCTTCCTGCGCGCCCACGCTCTCGCGCCCGGCTTCGACGGCGTCGTCGTCGGGCTGTCCGGCGGGATCGACAGCGCCCTCACCGCCCGGCTCGCCCGGGACGCGCTCGGACCGGCGCACGTTCTCGGCGTCCTCCTGCCCGACGCCGGGTACCCTGCCGAGCTTCGCGCCGAGACGGAAGCGTACGGCCGCGCCCTCGGCATCGAGACCCGGACGGTATCGATCGATCCGATCGTCGCCGCGTTCCGGGAGGCGGTTCCCGCGGGCGACGACCGTGTCGCCCTCGGCAACATCAAGGCCCGCGTCCGAATGACCGCCTGCTACGCGTTCGCCCGTGCGACGCATCGCCTGATCGCGGGCGCCGGGAACAAGTCGGAGCTCCTGCTCGGATACTTCACGAAGTACGGCGACGGCGGGGTCGACCTCCTCCCGATCGGGGACCTCTACAAGACCGAGGTGCGGGACCTCGCGGCGGCGCTCGCCCTCCCCGAATCGGTCCGGTCCCGGCCCCCCACGGCCGGATTGTGGGCGGGGCAGACCGACGAGGCGGAGCTCGGCGCGAGCTACGCCGACATCGACCGAGTGCTCCGGGGCCTGGAAGAGCTGCGCCGGGAGGACGAGATCGCGGAGCGGACCGGGCTCCCGCGCGAGAAGGTCCGGGCGATCGTGGCCCGGGTGGACGCGAACCGCCACAAGCGGCGCCTCCCCCCCGTGGCCAAGGTCGGTCTCCGGACGGTCGGAATCGACTGGCGCGAGTGACCCGGTCGCGATTCCCGGGCCGGCGGCGGCCTCGGCGCAACGTTTTACGGCGCGAGCGCTGGGACGAGCGAACCGCCTCAGGGGATTTTCCGACCGCATGGACCGCGCCACCTACCAGCGACTGTACGAAGCGCTCGTCACCTACGAGGACGTCCACCGCATCGCGCACGAGGAGCACCGGGACGAGGAGGTCCTGTTCATCATCCACACCCACCGCGTCACGCGGGACGCCACGCGGCGGTTCTACGTCGTCAAGCGCCAGGTGCCCCGGCTGGTCGGACAGTGGAAGCGGGGCCGCCCTCTCCTGGACATCGCCCACGAGTGGAAGTTCCCGCCGGTGCTGATGGGGCAGATCATGCTCGGGGACCTCGGGATCCCCCGCAAGAAGGTCTGGCAGGTGTTCCTGCATCCCGAGACGTCCCCCGAGCCGCGGATCCGCACGGAGGTCGAGCAGCTCCTCGCGGCCGACATGATCTACTCGCCGCACGGCATGGAGCTCCAGCGGGAGCGCGGCCGCAAGGGCGAGGAGCGGATGCACCGCTGGCTCGAGAAGCACGGGATCGGGTTCCGAACGGAGAAGGACCTCCGCGGAAAGTACGCGAAGACGCCGGACGCCCTCCTCGACGAGCCGATCATCTTCTACGGCCAGAAGCTCACGTGGATCGAATCCAAGGCGAACTTCGGCGACGACGTCGAGCTCCGCAAGAACCTGAAGCGGCAGCTCGGGCCGTACACCGAGCTGTTCGGCGAGGGCGCGGTCGTTTACTGGTACGGTTACGTCGAGGGGGCCGAGTCGCCCCCCGGGATCCTTCTATGGGACGCCGAGACGTTCGAAGGGATCACTCCGGTCGTGCCGCCGCATCCCGAGCGACCTCACGCTGGGCACCCGTCGCGAGATCACGCTCGACCAGGGCACCCGGCGACGCCTCCTTCAGGCCCAGAATCAGCGCACGGCGGCTCCGCCGACGTGCCGCCTCCTTGAGCTGGCGGGACATCGAACGACCGATCAGGTCGCAGTCGGCCGAGATCCCGGCGCGACGGAGCTCCTCCACGAGCGCCATCGCCTCGGGCGTCCGCGCCGGGTCCGCCACGATCACGTACCGGTCGAGACCGGGCTCGCCGTCCGGCCACCGCTGGGCCCCCCGAAGGAGCAGTTCGAGCGTCTGGTCGCCGATCGCGAGACCGGCGGCGGGGGTCGACGGCCCGCCGAACAGCTCGATCAGGTGGTCGTACCGTCCGCCCCCGAACACCGAGCGAGCGTCCCCGGCGCGGGCGTACGCCTCGAAGACGGTCGACGTGTAGTAGGCGAGCCCCCGGACCACGGTCGGGTCGAAGACGATCCGGTCGGCGAGGCCGATCGTCGACAGCAGACGGAACAACGTCTGGACCCGGGTCACGCCGGACCGGGCCGCGGCATCCAACCCCCGCGCGGCCAGGCCCTCCAGGAAGGCGCTCAGCCGGTCGGGCGCGATCCCCTCCCCGATCCCCGAGAACAGCTCCGTGAGCTCGGCGACCCGGTTCGCCGGGACGCCGGCGCCGGCGAGGTCGGCCTCGAACTCGGAGGTGGCGACCTTGTGATAGCGGTCGACGGCGCGGAAGAACCGGGCCGCCCCGGACGCCCCGAACAGCCGGCCGAGTCCCTCGGCGATCGCCCGGTCGTTGAGCCGGAAGGCGTACTCGCCCTGCGCCCCCACTTCGTCGAGGAGGAGCGAGGCGGTCGCGAGCAGGTCGGCCTCGGCCTCGACCCCCGGAACGCCCAGGATGTCGAGGTTGAACTGGAAGAACTCCCGCGTGCGTCCGGCCTGCGGTTCCTCGTACCGCCAGCTCTTCGACGCCGTGAACCACTTCACCGGGAGCGGCTCCGCCTTCGCCCGCTCGACGTAGATGCGAGCGAGGGACGGCGTCTGCTCGGGGATGAGCGCGACCGGACGGTCGCCCTTGTCGCGGAACATCCAGGTCTCGGCGGCGATCCCCTCGCCGCTCTTCGTCTCGTACAGCTCGAAGCTCTCCACGCTGGGGACCTCGAGCTCCGTGAAGCCGGCCCGGCGCGCCGCGGCGCGCATGCGCCGCCGGATCTCCGACCGGGCGCCCGCGTCCGGCGGGGTGTAATCCCGGAATCCGCGCAGCGGGCCGGGCGACACGCGGTCGCGACCCGAGGGCGGCTCTTTACCTATGCGGACGGAGCGGGCCGCTCCGGCCCGGCGGGGGCCTCGATCGGACCCGTCGTCGCGGAGGCCGGCTCGTTGCGCTCCGCGAACTTCTGCAGGTGGCGGTAGGCGGCGATCGTCCCGGCGAAATTGCGACGCCGAAGCTCGTCCGCGATCGACCGAAGGTCCGCCAGGGACGGCTGGATGTCGACCCCCGCTCCGCGCATCTCCACGAGCCGGTCCCGCAGGCGCCGAAGTTCCTCGAGGAACCGCGGCTCGAGCACCGCCCAGAGCGCGAAGGCGGCCCGGGCGAGCACGCGCTCGGCGACGTCGCGGTGGGCCGTTCCGAGACTGCGCCGTCCCTCTTCGAGCGGACCGAGCGCGGGCGTCGGGTCGACGCCCAGGGAACGCATCGTCTCCACCATCAGGTCGCATTCGGTGAGCAGCACGCGGCCGGTCGCCCATTGTTCCTCGAGGCGTCCCAGCTCGTCCCGCACGTGGAGGAGCCGGCGCAGCGCGCCCGGGAGGTCGCCCACGGCCATGGCACGTCGGAGGGCATCCAGCTCGACGTCCACGCTGGGCGTGGGCACGAGCTGGGAGAGCTCGTTCCGGCGGGCGAGCTCGGTCTCGTACTCTTCCGCGAGCCGGCTCGCGATGTTGACGAAGATCTCGCGGACCGCGCCGTCGAGCGAGGTCTCGTCGTCCGAGATCGAGGCCGCGCGCACGCGGTCCGCGAGGGCGGTGAGGTCGAGGTTGAGGCGGCGGCCGACCAGGAGGTACTCCTCGGCGCGCCGGCGCAGCTCGGCGCCGGTCGAGGCCGCCGGAAGCGCCGGCAGCCCCTCCATGGGCCGCAGCGGATGCGTCTCCCGACCGGGGTGGTCGCGCAGGTAGTCCGCCGGTCGAAGTCCGGGAAATCGGGCGGGGCGGGCGAAGACGCCCGACGTGGACCTCGGCTCCGGGGCCGGCGAGGAGAGGTCGACCGACTGGATCAGCTCCGCGATGGTGCGGAGGTAGACGGGATCGTCCGCTCCCGACGGTCCGGCGGCCTCTCGAACCGCGGAGAAGAGGCCGACCGCGAGGTGGCACCCCGGGCATTCGGCGGCGGATTCGGTCGTCTCCGCGCCGCACGCCGGACAGACTACCATCCGTGCCCCCGACCTACGTCCTTGGGGGCCGGGCGGTCAGACGGGAGCGCGGGGCACCGCGCCGGTCGACGGTGTGCGTACGCGGTTCGCCCATCGGGAGCTCTTCGAGAGATTCCTAGCGGCGGAAGGCACAAAAGCTCTCGGTCGGGGGTCTTACTCAAGTTTCGGCCGCACGCGGCGCGAGATGGCGTCGAGCGGACGCCGTGGGATGGGTACTCGCCCACCGGATAGGTCGGTGCCTCCCGAACGACGCGCGCGGACTCCGGGGAAGCCGGGCGCCGCAACCGGGGCATCGGAAGCCCCGCGACCGCCCGAGCGACCTCGTCCCGCGACGGCAGTCGGAGCATCGCGGGTTCTCGGCACGGACGCGGGGAACGAGCCGCACGAGCCGTACCCCTTCGAGCCGCACCGCGGCGGCGGTGCCGCGGCTTCCCCAGACGCGAACCCGGTCGCCGACGAGCAGGGACGCGACGACCTTCGGGAGCGTCTTGGTCGGTTCGAACGCCACGCACGGCAGCTCCCGATCGTCCGCGTCGCGCACCGTGATCGTCACATGACCTCCGGCCCACGGTTCCGGAGGTCGCGCCACCACGCCCACGACCGTCCCGGAAAGGAACGGGCCGAACGTCGCCGCCGTTCGCGGAACGAGGTGGTCCCCGGTACCCTGATTGGTACGGAACACGGCCCACCGATCGACCGGCTCCGACCGCACCGTGCGTAGGGCGTTGCGCGCGGTCCGCGCGCTCACCGCGCGCAGGCCGAACAGGGTGGGGCACGGCGTGTGGGGGGCCACGAGAAGGCGTCGGGTTCGGGGGTCGTGACAGAGGAACAGCCCGGAGTCACGTCGCTGCGCCTCCCGAACGCTGCGGGCGTCGACCGTTCGCCGCGTTCCCCACCGGGCGGGGGGGCGGTAGGCGATCAGTTCCCACGTCGCGTAGCGGGCCGGCCAGGCGATGGCGGCCGCCGCCCCCACGATCCCCCTCGGGTCGCCGCGGGTCCGGATCGCGGCCCCTTCGCGCTCCAGCGCCGTCGCCACCTCACCGGGCTCGACGACCTCGCGGACGGCGCGCCAGTAGAGCGACGAGGGCAGGGGCCGGTCGCTCGCGACCATCGCGGGGTCGGTGCCGGGTTCGGACGGAGCGCAGCGGAGGACGCACGCCCAGGCGGCCTCCCGGAACCGGTCCCGCTTCGTCGCCGGCAGCTTCGTCCCGCGCGCGTGGGCGAAAACGGGCCGACCGTCGATTGCGGCGACCTGGGTCCGGCGCCCCGCTCCGCGCCCGAATCGCGCGGCCAGCGCCGCGTTCCCTCGCGTTTTCCAGGGAATGTTCGGGTTGAGCCGCACTGAGTCGCGGCTCACCGAGGAGGTCAACCCCGCTCGCGCGCGCCTCGCGAAGGAGCTCCGTGAGGACCCAGGTCGTGCACCCGCCCTTTGGGCTGTCGGTGTCGTCGATCCCGATCCAGATCCTTCCCACCCCCGAGTTCCGTGCGCGCGGGGGATGCCGCCGCTCGGCCCTACGCCACGCCGGCGAGGAGCTTCTCGTAGGCCGGCAGGTTCGATTCGACCCGGATGTCGGTGCGCACGGGGCCCGGACGGTCCCCGACGAGCTTGACTTCGAGGCCATCGCGGGAGCTCACCTTGGGCCGGTGCATGACTCCGACCGGCAGGCGGCCGGCCTCCACCTGCTCGAGGCAGAGGCGGAACATCGCCTTGCGGTCGGTTGGGTCGTACCCCGGGAGGCTCGCGACGTCGATGATCTTCTCGCGCCAGAGCTTGTAGGTGTCGTTGTAGGTGACGCACGGGGAGAGGTCCTCGACGAACGCGAAGCCGCGTCCCTCGCGGTTGAACCGGATCGCCTCCTCCAGGATCGTGGTCATCGTCTTCGGGTCGCCCGAGAACGTCCGGGCGATGAAGTTCGGGGCGGGGATCGAGAGCGCGGTGAGGATCGAATGGAAGGGCGGTTCGACGTTCCCCTCGTAGCCGATCTGGCTCGTCGGGGACGCCTGCCCCTTCGTGAGGCCGTACGTCTCGTTGTTCATGACGAGGTAGAGGATCGAGACGTTCTTCTTGAACGCGTGGATGAAATGACCCATCCCGATCGCATACCCGTCGCCGTCCCCGCCGGCCGCCACGACGGTGAGCCCGGGGTTCGCAAGCTTGACCCCGACCGCCTGGGCGAGGAGACGGCCGTGCAGCGCGTGGATGCCGTTGACCTCGAGGAAGTTGTGGATCGATCCGGAGCAGCCGATTCCGCCGACCAGCACGAGGTCGTGCGGCGCGATCTTGAGGTTCGACGCCGCCTTCTTCACGGCGGCCAGGGTGCTGAAGTCGCCGCATCCGGGGCACCAGATCGGCGGGACGGGCTTCGCCGAGATCGTGGGGATCATTTCGCCTCCTCCATGCCGGTGAGGATGTCGATGGCGCGGAACGTGTAGCCGTCGTATCGCCGAACGGTGCGGATCTTGTCGTGCCGCTCCGGCATCGTCTCGCGGAGGAGTCGGGCGAACTGTCCGGTGTAGTTGTTCTCGACGACGTACGCCCAGGTCGACCCGGTCGAGGAACGGCCCGATCTCGTGCGTGGGCACGGGGTAGACCGTGCGCGCCTGGAGGTACCGGGTCGCGACCCCGCGGGCCGCGAGCACGGCCTGGGCTTCGAGGATCGGTCCGGAGGTGCTGCCGTAGCCGATAAGCCCGACCTTCGCGTCGGCGGGGCCGAAGAACCGAGAGGCGGGCAGCTCGTCGCGGGCCCGGACCATCTTCTCCATCCGCTTCTCCATCATTTTCAGCCGGTTTGTCGGGTTCACCGACACGTGGCCCCACTCGTCGTGCTCGTTGCCGGTGACCTCGGACCAGAGCCCGGGGGTCCCCGGGGGTGCGAACGGGCTGACCCCGTCGCTGCTGAACTCGTAGACCTTGTATTGCGCGAGGGCGGCCGCCGCCTCCGGCGAGAGCCGCTTGCCGCGATCGACCCGCGCCTTCGAAAGATCGAACCGGGCGCTCGTGGTCGTGTTCTGGCAGAGCGCCTGATCGAGAAGGAGGATGACCGGGACCCGCCACCGTTCGGCCAGGTTGAGGCTGTCGATCGTCACCTCGAACGCATCGTGCGGGTCCGCGGGGGCCAAGATGAACCGGGGGTACTCGCCGTGGCCGAGGTTCGCGAGGTGCGACAGGTCGGACTGCTCGTGCCGGGTCGGCTGGCCCGTGGACGGGCCGACGCGCTGGCAGTCGGCGACGACGACCGGGATCTCGGCCGTTCCCGCGTGGCCGATTCCCTCGGTCATGAGGGAGAGCCCGGGGCCGCTGGTCGAGGTCATCACGCGCGCACCGGCGTAGGCGGCGCCGATCACCATGTTGATCGCCGCCAACTCGTCCTCGGCCTGGCGGACCACGCCGCCGAACGCGGGCAAGTACTGCTGGAGATACTCCATGATCTCCGTGGCGGGGGTGATCGGATAGCCGGCGAAGAACCGCCCGCCTCCGACGACGAAGCCGAGGGCCACGGCCTGGTTACCGGTGGTGAGGATGACGTCGTGCGCGTCGCCGCCCGCGAGGGCGTACCGGTTCGGAACCCCGGGCGCTTCCAGCGCGGCCTTACGCCCGATTTCGAGCGCCTTGAGGTTCTTTTCGAGGGCTTCCGGGCTGCGTCGCCGGAACCGGTCCTCGATCACCCCGCGCGTCAGCGCAGGGTCGAAACCGAAGAGGACGCTGAGGGCGCCGTAGGCGGCCGTGTTCTTGAAGATCGGCTGCCCGAGCGGTCCGCCGACGAGCGTCGCGAACGGGAAACCGGCGGAGTTCGGGAGGTCGGAGCGGAACGTGGTCGAATCGTACAGGACGAAGCCGTGCGGGGCCAGCTCGTGCTGCCCGATGTCGATCGCTTGCTGGTCGAACGCCACGATGACGTCGACCTGGTTCTTCACGGCAGAGACCGGTTCGCGGCAGCCGCGAACGGAGGCGTCCGCGTGGCCCCCCCGAATCCGGGAGAGCACGTTTCGCGAAGCGTAGACGTAGAGACCGCGCTTGCGGAAGTAGCGCGCGAGGAGGTCGGTGACGGTGAGCGTTCCGTCGCCGCCCTGACCCCCGATCATCACGCTGACGTCGGAGAACTCGCGGGGCGGCGTGGCCGAGGCGGGGCCGGATTCGGAAGGGACGGGGCCGATGCGCGCCGCGGGCATGGTCATGCTACGTTCCTCGGAGCGTCGGCTGCTCAGTCTCCGGACATTTCAGGGACGGTGGATATTTAAGGCAACTTCTCGCGGGAGGGCCCGACATGTCTACCGTGCTCCATGCTCTCGTGCGGCCGCCGTCGAACGGGGCTCGGCAATCATTAATGCGAGCGAGGAATCAAACGAGCGTGGCGGAACCCGACCTGGTCGAGGACTACCACGGGGAGACCGCCCGCGAGCGTCGCCTCCCCGACTCGTTCGTTCTCTGGGACGAGACGCTCCGGGACGGGGAGCAGACCCCCGGGGTCCGATTCAGCCCCGACGAGAAGCTGCGCATCGCGGAGAAGCTCTCCGACATCGGCGTCGGAGTCCTCAACGCCGGGATCCCCGTCGTCTCCCCCGAGGAGGCGCGCGCGGTCCGGCTCCTGGCCACGTCGGGCCTGAAGGCGAAGGTCTTGGCCGCCGCACGGACCGTTCCCGCGGACGTGGAGGCGGTCGTCGACAGCGGGGCGACCCACATCGCCATCTTTGTGGCCGCGAGCAATGTCCACCTCAAGTACAAGCTCAAAATGAGCCCGGACGAGGTCGTGGACGTATCGGTCCGGTCGGTGCGCCGGGCGAAGGAGGCGGGGCTCCACGTCGCCTTCGTCACCGAGGACACGGTGCGGGCCCCGTTCGATTTCGTCGAACGCCTCTACAAGGCCGTCCAGGCGGAGGGGGCGGACCGGCTGGTCGTCGCCGACACGGTCGGCGTGATGACGCCGCTCACGTTCCGATGGTACCTCAAGGAGTTCGTCCGCCGGGTCCGACCGGCGGATCTTTCGGTCCACTGCCACGACGACTTTGGTCTGGCGACCGCGAACACCCTCACGGCGATCGAGTGCGGCGCGCGCGCCCCTCACGTCTGCGTCAACGGCCTGGGCGAGCGGGCGGGGAACGCGGCGCTGGAGGAGGTCGTGCTGTGCCTCGAGGGCCTGTACGGGTTCAAGACCGGGATCCGGACCGAGGGGCTCTACGAGCTCTCCCGGCTCGTCGAGGAGCTGTCGGGGATCCCGGTCCCGGCGAACAAGGCGTGGGTCGGCTACAACGCGTTCTCGCACGAGGCCGGGATCCACACGCACGGGATCCTTGCGCACACGCTCACCTACGAGCCGATCCAGCCCGAGGTCGTGGGCCGGCACCGGCAGATGATCTTGGGAAAGCACACCGGGAAAGCGGCGCTCGTGGAGAAGCTCAAGGAGCGCGGCCTGAGTGCAACCGACCCGCTGCTCCTCGACCTCCTCTACCGGGTGAAGGTCGAGCCGGGGTCGCGGAGCAAGGACGACCTCAAGAGGTTCCTGCGCGAATACCGATCCATCTTCGAGAGGCCGGGTTTGACGGACGAGGAGTTCTGGACGCTCGTGGACGCCGTGGGGATCCGCCCGGTGAGCGCATGACCGCCGCCCACGGCCAGACCCTCGCGGAGAAGATCCTCGCCCGCGCGTCCGGCGGCGGTTCCGTGGTCCCGGGCCAGATCGTCGAGGGGGCGGTCGACCTCGCGATGATGCACGAGCAGGGGGCGCAGACGGTCGGCCCGTTCCACCAGATGGGGGCCGAGCGGGTGTGGGATCCGGACCGGGTCGTCATCGCTATCGACCACTGGGTGCCGGCGTCGACCGAGGGGGCGGCAATCCTGCACCGGATCCTGCGCAAGTTCGCCGAGGAGGCGAACCTGCCGCACTTCTACGACGTCGGGCAGCACGGGATCTGCCACCAGATCCTGGCCGAGAACGGCTGGGTCGTCCCCGGCGATCTCGCGGTCGGGACCGACTCCCACACGAACATGCTGGGCGCGATGGGCGCCTTCGCCACGGGGATCGGCCCGACCGAGATGGCCGCGGTCCTTGCCCTCGGCCGGCTCTGGTTGAAGGTCCCGACCTCGATCTCGATCCGCGTCCAAGGGTCGTTCGGGCCGGGCGTGACGGCGAAGGACCTTGTCCTCCGGATCGTCGGCGAGGTGAAGACCACCGGGGCGGCCTACAAGGCGGTCGAGTACTCGGGTCCGTCGGTCGAACGGCTCTCCATGCCGGAGCGGTTCACGCTCTGCAACATGACGACCGAGATGGGCGCCAAAGCCGGCATGGTCGCCCCGGACCAGACGACCTTCGATTATCTCGCGCCGATCGCGAAGCACGCGATGCACCCGCTCCGCCCGGACGCCGATGCGCACGTACGAGCGGACGATCGACATCAACGTGGACGAGATGGTTCCGATGGTCGCCTGCCCGTACTCTCCCGACAACGTCCGCCCGCTGCCGGACGTCGCCCGCGAGCACGTCCGGATCGACCAGGCGTTCCTCGGGTCGTGCACGAACGCGCGGATCGAGGACCTTCGCGAGGGGGCGGCGCTGATGAAGGGCCAGAAGGTCGCGAAGGGGGTCCGGTTCATCGTCTCTCCCGCGTCCACGAAGATCTACGACCAGTGCCTGAAGGAGGGGATCATCGAGACGTTCACCGGCGCCGGCGCGGTGTTCACGAACTCGAGCTGCTCGGCGTGCTTCGGGGGGAACATGGGGATCCTGGCGCCCGAGGAAGCGTGCGCCTCCTCGTCCAACCGCAACTTCCCCGGTCGGATGGGGGCGAAGGAGGCCCGGATCTACCTCATGTCGCCCGCGGCGGTCGTTGCGAGCGCCATCCGCGGCGAGATCGCCGACCCTCGGGACTTACGCCTGACGGGGGCGCCGCGTGGAGAAGATCATCGAGGGCCGGGTCTGGACGCTCGGCCGCGACGTCGACACCGACCAGATCATCTCGGGCAAGTACCTCACGGTCATCGACCCGAACGAGCTCAAGAAGCACGTCTTCGAGATCGCCCTGCCCGAGTTCGCGGCCGCGTCGCGGCCGGGGGACATCCTGGTCGCGGGCGAGAACTTCGGCTCGGGCTCGAGCCGGGAGCACGCGCCTCAGGCGATGCGCGCGGCCGGGTGTGGGAGCCATCGTGGCGGACTCTTTCGCCCGCATCTTTTTCCGCAACGCGATCAACCTTGGCCTCCTGGCGATCGAGGCCCAGGGTGTGCGGGCGATCTTCGAGAGGGGCCAAACGGCCCGCATCGACCTTGCGGCCGGACGGATCACGAACGTGACGACCGGTCGGGTGCTCGACTTCCCGCCAATCCCGGCCGCATCTCCTGAGCCTCCTCGAAGCGGGCGGGCTCGTGGAGAAGGTCCGGCTGAGAACTCGAGGCCCGCCGCGCGGTCGCTCCGCCAGGGCGGAGCGACCCGGTGAAGGACGCAGGCGTACGACCTCGCGGTGTTCCCGGGCGACGGGACCGGGCCCGAAGTGGTCCGCGAGGGCCTGAAGGTGCTGACGGCGCTGGCCGAGGGAGCCGCCGCGCCGTGGAAGGCGACGGAATACCCGGGCGGCGGCCAGTACTATCTGCTGCGGGGCCGCGAGTGGGAACCCGAGGCGGAGGCCGCGGCGCACCGGGCCGACGCGATCCTCGTCGGGCGCCGTAGGCTGGCCGGGCGCGACCCTTGCCGAACGGCGACCTCGCCGGCCGCGCCCTGATCCTCGGGCTTCGAGAGAAGCTCGACCTGTTCGCCAACGTCCGCCCGTGTCGGCTGTACCCGGGCGTGACCCATCGCATCAGCGGCGAGTACCGGGACGTGTGGTCACCGAGGAACGTCGATATGGCGATCGTTCGTGAGAACACCGAGGGCCTGTACACGCCGGCGCGGGGCCGCCTTGCTCGAGGGGGCGAGACCGAGGTCGCGATCGACACCCGCGTCATCACCCGCAAGGGCACCGAGAGGATCGTCCGCTACGCCTACGAGCTGCGCGAAAGCCCGCGCGAAGGGGGCGCCCGAGGACCGCGTCCGTCGCGCGACCTGCGTGGATAAATCCAACGTCCTCGAGGGGTGCCGGTTCTTCCGCGAAACGTTCGACCGCGTGGGGGCCGAGTTCCCCGAGGTGCAGCGGGACTACGCGTACGTGGACGCCTTCACCCAGTGGCTCGTGACGGAACCCCGAGCATTTTTCGGTCGTGGTCGCTTCGAACATGATGGGGGACATCATCACCGACCTGGCCGCGGTCCTGCAGGGCGGCATGGGGTTCGCCGCGGGCGCGAACATCGGCAAGGATCACGCGATGTTCGAACCGGTGCACGGAAGCTCCCCGAAGCACGCGGGCAAGAATCAGGTCAACCCGTTCGCCACGTTCTTCGCGATCGAGCAGATGCTCCGATGGCTGGGCGAACGGCACGCCGACCCGCGCATGACGGGGCAGGCGGACCGGCTCGAGCGCGCGGTCGCGCGGACCCTCGCGGAGGGCAGCGCCCGGACCTACGACCAGGGCGGTCCGGTCCACGACCTCCGGGGCCGGGACCGGGTCGCCGCCGCCGTCCGCTCGGAGGCACGATGAGCGGTCGGACGGTCGCCGTGGTGGGCGGCGCCACGACGAAGTTCGGCGTCCGCGCGACCACCTGGAGCGAGCTCGCCCAGGAGGTCGGCGCGGCGCTGTTCCGCGCGGTCCCGGACCTCCGGGCGCGCGACGTCGATTCGCTGTTCGTCGGCGCGGCGATGCCCGAGCGGCTGGCGTTCCAGTCGCACGTCGCACCCCTGGCCGCCGAACAGATGGGGATCCGGCCGACCCGTGTGATCCAACGGACCGAGCTCGCCTGCGCGTCCGGCCAGTCGGCGATCCGGTCGGCGTACGCGGCGATCGCCTCCGGGCTCTCGGACATCGCCGTGGCCGTCGGCGTGGAGAAGATGAACCTCCCCTCGATGGCCGAGGCGAACACCGCGATGGCGTGCGTCATGGACCGCGCCTGGGACGGCCCGGCGGGCGCGACCGCGCCGCCGTTCTTCGCGATGGTGGCGCAGCGCCACATGCTGGAGTACGGGACCACCGAGGAGCAGATGGCGGCCGTCTCCGAGAAGAACCACCGGTTCGCCAACTCGAACCCGAACGCGCAGTTCCACGAGAAGACGTTCCCGCGGGACAAGCTCCTGCGACTTCCGGTCGTTGCTCCGCCGCTCCGCCTGGGCGACTGCTCGTCGATGACCGACGGCGCGGCCGCGGTCGTGCTTGTGTCGGAGGACATCGTCCACCAGTTCCCCGGGCCGAAGGCCTGGATCCGTGGGACGAGCCAGTACCTCCGATTTCCACAACCTCGCCCACGCCGGTTCTCTCACCGAGTGGGCCGGGCTGAAGCGGGCCGCGAACGAGGCGCTCGAGATGGCCCGGATCGGAGTGCACGACCTCGACTTTGCGGAAGTGCACGACTGCTTCTCGATCTCCGAGATCGTGGAGTACGAGGCGCTCGGCCTCTGCGCCCCCGGCGAAGGGGGCCGGTTCGTGGAGGAGGGCCGCAGCGACCTGGGCGGCGACATCGTGGTGAATCCGCGCGGAGGTCTTCTCGGCTGCGGCCATCCGCTCGGCGCCACCGGGCATCGCCCAAGCGGTCGAGGTCTTCGAGCAGTTCGCCGGGACCGTGCCCGCCGCCCGGCAGGTCCCGAACCCCGAGTGGGCGCTCGTCCACAACCTCTCGGGCAGCGCGAACGTGCATTCCGTGATGGTCTACCGTCGGGGTAGGGCGGCATGAGCCGCGAACGCCGGCGGACGCGGGCGGCCGTGGCCCTTCCCGTAGTGCCCGAGGTCCCCGAGGTGCCCGTCCCACCGGCGGCGCCGGCCCCGAAGCGGAAGAAGCCGGTGGTCGAGGCGGCGCCGCCGTTCTTGCTCGATTTCTTCCCCCCCGAGACGGAGGCCGGGACGCGGCTCGCCCGGTTCTTCGATCGTCTTCGCGAGGGTCGCCTGTCGACCACCCGGTGCGCGAAGGACGACCTCCTCCACTGGCCCCCCCGAACCGCGTGCCCCCGGTGCCACACCGAGGAACTCGAGTGGGTGGACCTGCCGGACCGGGGGCGACTCTACGCGTTCAGCGCGGTCCTTGCCGGGGCGCCTCTCGGCATGGAGGGTGACGTCCCGTTCGCCGTCGGGTTGGTCGACCTTGACGGCACCTCGCTCCGCTTGTTCGGCCGGGTCGAGGGCCGCCCCTGGAACGAGCTCGAGATCGGGGCGACCGTCCGGGTCGAGTCGTACGAGATCCCCGACGGTCGGGTCTTCTACCGGTTCCGGGCGATCGGCTGAGCCCGCGATCGGTGGGGGCGAACGGACGCCCCGCGGCGAACAATTTTGGCTCGAGCCGCGTCGCGTCTTAAGGAGGCTATTTATACCGCCCCCAAGTCTCGCGGCCCGCCCTCTCGAAGGAAGGGTGCGAAGCATGGATTCGACTCAGGTGGGCTGGTGGCGCCGCCACGGGTGGACGCTCGCGCTCCTGCTGAGCGCCTTCGGCTTCACGCTCCTGATCAACACGGTCTGGCAGTACCCGATCATCGCGCAGTGACGGCGCGCTGTACACGTACGCGGGTGGCTCGGACTCGTACTACCACTCGCGCGTGATGGCGTACATCATCATGACGCATCACAACCTCGTTTTCGACCCGATGCTCAAGTTCCCCATCGGGGCGATCAACCCGCGGGAACCGCTGTTCGACTGGCTGAACGCGGTCCTCGGGATCCTCTTCGCGCCGGCGTTCGGCGGCAACGCCGTGGCCGCCGGGGCGTGGTTCCTCGACATGGAACCCCCTCTCTGGGCCGCGTTGGGCGTGTTCCCGCTCTATCTGATCGGTCGCGAAGTGAGCGGGCGCCGGATGGGGCTGATCGCGTGTCTGATCTTCCCGTTCATGACCGCGACCATCGACTCGGGAACGTTCGGGTATGCGAACTACCTCACGTTCTACACGTTCTTCGTCATGGTCCTGGTCTACGCCTACCTACGGACCCTGAAGGCGGTCGGGTCGCGACGGTGGATCGAGAGCTACGGCAAGCCGTCGCAGTACGTCCCGGGACTCCGCGCGTTCCTCCGTGACCGAACGTACGACGGTGAAATGGTCGGTCTTCACGGGCGTTTGCCTCGGGGCCTTGGCGCTCGCCTGGCAGGGGTACACCTACGGAGTGGCCCTGATCGGCGTCACGCTGCTCGTCGCGATGCTGGTCGAGCGGATCCGCAAGGTCGATTCGTTCGGGCTGTACGTCTCGACGTGGATCATCGGGCTGGTCGCGTTCCCGATGTGCGCGCCGTACTACATCGTCCAGGGTGAGATCGACCTCTTCCTCGAGGTTCCGATCCTTCTGTTCTTCGGCGTGCTCCTGATCCTCCTGCCGTTCCTCTTGATGCGGGACATCCCGTGGGTCTTCTCGATCCCCGCGCTGGTCGCGTTCGTCGGGGGCGCGGCGCTGCTCATCAAGGTCGTCTTCCCGCGGTACTTCACCGACATCATCACGGGGCAGGGATACTTCGTCAAGAACCTGATCTACTCGACCATCGCGGAGGCCCAGGCGCCGTCGGTCGATGCGCTCGTCATCGGCTACGGCGTGTTCACCTTCTTCCTCGCCTTCGTGGGCCTCGCCCTGTTCGGCTACTTCCTGGCGCGGGGACGGTTCAAGCGCTACCTGATCGCGTTCATGGTCTTCGCGATCATCTCCGTCTATCTTCCGATCTCGGCCGCGAAGTTCTTCGTGGTCGGCGCGCCCGCGTTCGCGCTCCTTTCCGCCGAGGCCCTGCACCGGGCCCTGGACGTCGGCGGTTACCCCGCCCTGCGGCGGACGGTCGCCTCGCTCTCGGACCGCGGGGGTCGGGCCACCGCCTTCCGCAAGGCGTTCAAGGCGCGCCACGTCCTCGTCCTCGCCCTGGTCGTCGCGCTGATCCTCCCGAACGTCTGGCTTTCGATCGACGCCGGTATTCCCGGCAACACGAAGAACGCCTTCGCGCAGCAGATCAACGACACCCTCCCGTCCTGGCTCAAGCTCAACTCGTCCGCCCCCGCCTCCAACATCCTGGGCGCCGCCGGCACCTCCTTGGACACGCCGAACCAGTACGACAGCGCGGCCTACAACTGGCTCGCGCAACAGGATACCAATCTGCCCGAACCGCAACGTCCGGCGTTCGTGAGCTGGTGGGACTACGGTTTCCAGGCGATCGACCAGGGGCAGCATCCGAGCGTCGCGGACAACTTCCAGAACGGGATCGACCCGGCCGGGCAGTTCCTGCTCGCCCAGAACGAGTCGCTCGCGATCGCCGTCCTCGCGACCACCCTGTTGCAGGGGGAGCAGGAGAAGTCGGGCGACCCGAACCTGCCGACCGCCCTCAACGCGATCCTGGCGAAGGACGGCGTGAATCTCACCGGGCTGCACAACTACCTGGTCAACGAGAGCACCGACTACAATCTCGTGGTCGCGAACCCCGACAAGTACCTGCCCGTCGACCCCTCCACGATCACCGACGACAACGCGATGTACCTCGCGGTGTCGTACTTCCTCGCCGGATCGCTCCCGCTCTCGGGGGTCGCGCGCGTCTACGACGACCTCCAGGCCTACACCGGCTGGACGATCCGCTACGGGATGACCGACAGCCGGCTGTTCCCGTTCAGCGGCTCCGACACCGGGATCTTCTACGCGCCGGCGGACCTCACCGGCCGGGTCATCAACTCCGCCGGGCTCCCGACCACCTTCTTCAACGTCACCGTCCTCGGCTCGGACGGGAACACCTACCCCCTCGGCCAGGTCCCCGCCGACGTGAGCCCTGTCCAGTACCAGATCAACTACGCGCCGCCGTTCTACGACTCGATGATCTACCGGGAGTACATCGGTTACAACGGGACCGACATCGGGCTGAGCGGAGGGATCCCGGGCCTGTCGGGCGCCGCACAGTCCGCGCCGCTGGAGCCGGGCTGGATGATGGAGCACTTCCAGATGGTCTACCACACCGCCTACGTCTGCCCCGGGATCAAGAACGCCACGGCGGGCGCCTCGTGCTTCCACGCGACCAACCAGCCCAACGCGCTCAAGGTCGCGAACGCGACGAACGGGACCGCCGACACTTCGGCGACCTCGTACTTCGAGGGCGGCGAGACGATGCTGGCCTACTATCCCGGCGAGCCGGTGCTCGGCTCGATCCACCTTCCGAACGGGAATCCCGCGCCCGGTATCCGTGTCACCGTCTACGACGGGTCCGGAATCCCCCACATGACGGACGTGACGAACGCGAACGGGACGTTCTCCGTCATCCTGCCGCCCGGCAACGACACCCTCAACCTGACGACCGGTACGGTCGACGCGCTCACCCAGGCCGGCAGCGACCTCGTGCGCTCCATCAAGGTCGTCGTGCCCGACGCGCTCGGCTACAGCCTGGACCCGCAGACGGTGGTCATGTCGATCACGATCCCGAGCGGCACGGTGAACGGGTTCGTTTACTGGAACACCGCGAACTCGTCGACGTTCGAGCCGACGACGGACCTCGTGATCCCGGGGGCCCACGTCACTCTCTCGCAGCAAGGCATCGACTCGTACACCGCGGTGACCGACCCGAGCGGCTCGTTCTCCCTCCCGGCGATCCCGCCCGGGATCTACAACTACTCCGTGACGACCGGGGGTGTGACGTACAACCAGTCGAACCAGAACGTCAGCGCCGGCGGCACGACTAACGCTACCGTCGGACTATCGACCGGGTCGATCACCGGGAACGGTCCGGACGGCGATCGGGACCGCGGCCGTGGGCGCCGAGGTGAGCCTATCGAACAGCACCGGTGTCGTGTCCACGACCACCACCACCACCGGGGGAGCGTACTCCTTCCGGGGTTTCGTTCCCGGCCTCTATACGGTCCAGGCGGTCGGGTCCAACTCCTCCCAGCGCTCGAACGTCGTCGCGGTGAACGCGACCACGGGCGGGTCGTCGGCGTCGGCGGACCTCGTTCTCGGGCCGACCGGTACGGTGACGGTCGAGGCGGTCTCGGGCGGTGCGGGCGTGGCCGACGTGCCCGTGAGCTTCGTACCCCTCCTCTCGTTCACCGGCGTGGGGCACAACGTCATCGAAGCCATCACCAACGCCACGAGCAACACGACGGTCGTCATGACGAACCCCGCCGGTTACGCTCAGATCTCCTTGCGGGCGGGGAGCTACTCGGTCTACGCCCTCGGGTACGCGGGGAGCACGCTCTCGGCCGCCCTCGGCAGCGTGACGGTCGTGGGCGGCGAGACCAGCCCCGCCCTGCTCCTGAACCTCACCCCGGCCTACCGCCTCTCGGGCGTGGCCCCGGCGCTCCCCGGCGAAACGCTCTTCGAGACCGTCGTGATCGCCTACCCGAGCTCCGGCGGCGGCGAGGTGGCCGCGTGGGCGAACACCACGGGGATGTACGGGATGTACCTCCCGAGCGGCGCGTACTCCGTGCTCGCGCTGCAAGGTCTGAGCGAGAGTTCCACCCAGAGCTTCGCCGCCCTCGGCTCGACCACGGTCGCCAACGCGACCACGCTCGACCTCGACACCTCGAACTCGATCGTCCCCGAGTTCACCGTCGGGACGAACGGATCGGCCGGCTTCTTCGCCGCCGCCGGGGCGGACGTGGCGATCACCGCCGGGCCGTCCGGTCCGGGTGCGGGGGCTCGCCTCCGCCAACTCCGCGATCGGGTTCAACCTCCCCTCCAGCGTTCCGTTCTCGGCCGGTGGCTACTGCGTCGCGGCGTCCGCGCCCGGCTACGAGCCGGTCACCCGCTGCGGCCTCACGCCCGACAGCCTGCAGAACCTGACTCGATTCTACCTGCCGGTGCAGGGCGTCCCGGTGACGCTGTCGGTGGTCGGCGTGCCGACGGGAACGCCGGTCACCGTCAACCTGACCGCCGAGACCCCGACCGCCGTCTCGGAGTCGGTCGTGGGCGGACCGGGCTTTGCGTTGACGCTCCCCGCCGGACGGTACGGTGTGACCGCGGAGGCGGCCGTGGGCAACGGCTCGGTCGTGTACCGCTCCCCGACGGCCGTGAACGCGACCGTGGCGTTCGGGGCGGCCTCCGCGCGCATCACCGTCAACGTCCTTCCCGAGGTGAAGGCGAAGGGCTCGCTGACCCTGCCGAAGAAGATCGTCGCTACGAACGTGACGATCTCGTTCGCCTCCTCCGCCCTGACCGTCAGCGCCAACGGGACCGCCTTCCTGACCGGATTCCGCATCACCACGGGCAACTACACCGCCCACGTCAACGGGACGAACCTGACGGCCGGTCTCCGCTACGCGAACGTGACGTACGTCAACGTCGCGGAGAACGGGGCGATCTCGCCGACGCTCGTGCTCAACCGAGCGGCCGTGACGCTCTCGGGGTCGCTCCTGGCGGCGAACGGAACAGCGCTCCGTCTCACCACGCCGGTCACCCTCGTGAGCGGCTCCGGCAGCACGATCGTCGCGCCGGCGACCTCCGGTAGCTTCTCGGCGATCCTGCCGCCGAACGGAACGTACTCCGTCGAGGTCAACACCACCGTCACGACCTCCGGCCTGAACGGGAGCGTCCAGGAGACTTGGGCGACCGCCCCGGGCAGCTCGTGCGTCGTGGGTGCGTCGGACTCGGCGTGCTCGGTCAACCTCGTCGGCACGCTCCTGCCCGCTTGGTTCAACGGAAGCCTCGTCCGCACCGTCGGTGGGAGCACGGTCCCCGGCACCCTGCGCCTGGTCGGCCCCTACCCGTCGACCGCCGTCACGATCCTGAACGCTACGAACGGGACGTTTGCCGCCCTGCTCGCGACGGGGACCTACCACGTCTACGCGTCCGCCTCCTCGGGCAGCGCCTACGCCACGTTCGGGCGGACCGTCGTTCAGTCCGTTGCGCGCAACATCACGATCACGCTGTTCCCGACGTGGAACGCGGCGATCTCGGTGGTCGCGTCGGGCGCCCCCTCGCAGACCGTCGGTGCGGCCTCGGTGACCGTCAAGGACGTCTTCGGTGACATGACGCTCTTCCCCGACGTCGCGCTCGGCACCACCCTCGATGTGGCGCTCCCGGTCGGGACCTACTCGGTCCTGGCCACGGCCCCGGGAACGCTCCACGGCTTCGCCGGCAACGCGACCGCCAACGCGACGGTCGTGATCCGATCCGGCAACGTCGGCTCGACCCTCGCCCTCGCCGTACCGGTCGAGACCACCGCGACGGCGGTGCTCACCGGTTCGACCTCCGCCACGGTCGCGGCCGGGGGCGTGGCCACGTTCGCGTTCAGCGTCCGGGACACGGGCAATGTCCCCATCACCGTCCACCCGGTCGGCTCCCCGGCGTTCTGGAACTTCACCTTCACAGTGGGTAACGTGACGCTGACGCCCGGCGGCGCGGCTGTCTCGGGCGAGGTGCGCATCGGTGTCCCCGCCGGTACGGTGACGAACCATCCTCCCGTCGCGATCTCGTTCCAGACGACGAACGGCACCACGGTCGGGCAGGTCGCGCCGGCCCCGACCGTGCACGTGCTGCCGTTCTACGGGGTGGGCATCGGTCCGATGTCCACTGACCCGGTCCAGGTCGGGGCGTCGGCGGCCGTCGTGCCGTTCTACCTCGCCAACCGCGGGAACACGCCCGAGCAGATCGCCCTCACGGTCGTGAACGAGCGCGCGCTCAACGCGCTCGGCTGGACGACCGAGCTTACGCAGAACGGGACGCTCACCTCGTCGCCCGTGACCCTGGCGGGCGGCGCGAACGAGACCTTCGCCATCAACCTCACGACCACCCAGACGGTGTTCGTGCCGCCGGGTTCGGTCACGATCTCGGCGGCCGTTACAAACATCAGCGGCTCGACCGCGAGCGCCACGATCCGGGTTCCGACCGTCACGATTCACCCGGGAGCAGCTCGACGTTCTACGTGACGGGACCGGCGGTCGGAACCGCGCCCTACGTCCTGCCCCTGGCGCTGGTCGCCCTCCTCGCCTTCGTCCCGGCGATCGCGCTCGCGAGCCTCGTTCTCGGCTACCGCTGGTGGCGGACCCGGAAGTGGGTGCGTCGATGAGGCCGGCGCTCCGTTCGGCCGCCCTCGCGTTCGTGCTCGTCGTCGCCGGGCTCGGGCTCGTCCTCGGGGTCGCCCCGACCGCCCACGCGGCGCCGGTCTTCCCCGCCGCGTCGGCGCCCGTGAGCGGCAACGTGTCCGGCCCGTCCGCGCTTGGGGTGAGCGCGTCCGGTGTCTACTACATCAACGCCACGGGGGGCCCCGCCGTCGCCCCGAACGGGACGATCGTCGGGACCCTCGAGTGGAACGTGACGGTCTCGGCGTCCAACACGACCAACGTCACCGTCTCGCCGGCGACCGGTCAGATCACGAGCACGACGCCGGGGACGACCACCCTCACCGTCTCGAACCTCACGCAGGCGGTGACGCTCGTCGTCCGGCTCACCTCGATTCTGGGAAGCGCGAACGCGTCGACCACGATCACGCACGTCGTCCAGGTCGTGCAGCCGTACGTCCTCTGGGCCACGCTGATCGCGGGGCCCGTCGTGACCGTTCTCCCGTTCACCCTGGTCGTCGAACTGGACGGGACCACCGTCGGCACCGTGAAGGTCCCGACCCTGACGGCGAACGAGACCTACAACCTGACGTACGACTACGCGACCACGGGACTCTCGTCCGGTTACCACACGTTCACGATCTCCGTCGCGGCCGAGCACGGCCTGGTCACGTTCGCGAACGGACAGACGGTCTACTCGGCGACGTTCTACGTCACCGGCCCGCCGCCCAACGACACGATCTGGGTCGTCCTCGGCATCGTCGCGTTCGCGGGGACACTCTTTATATTGGCCACCCGAGTGGCCGCGCGCCGGCGGGGCGCGACGCGACGGTAGCGCGCCCGGTCGGAGCGGACAACCGAGCATGATGGCCCGACCGGAGCTCAAGTGCACCTCGTGCGGCAACGCGATCCCGGCGCCGGGCGCGACGTCGTTCCCGTGCCCGAGCTGCGGCGAGGCGACCGTCGGACGGTGCGCGCGCTGCCGCGACCAGAGCGTGATGTACCGCTGCCCGAAGTGCGGGTTCGAAGGCCCGTAGGAACGCCACGATGGGTTCGGTCGCGGTCCTGTTCCGGTTGATGCCGCACGGCGTGGACACCGACCTCAAGGCGGTCGCGAACGCCGTGAAGGAATCGGTCCCGGCGGGCGTCCAGATCCGCGGGATGCAGGTGAAGGACATCGCCTACGGCCTCCGGTCGCTCCTCGTCTCCGCGGTGATGGACGACACCGGCGGCGTCCTCGACTCGCTCGAGCACGCCCTCGCGAAGGTCCCGGGCGTCGAGTCGGTCGAGGTCATGGAAGAGGGTCTCCTGTAGGCCCTCGGGTGCGGGCCCGTGGACCTCTTCACCCACGTCCTGGTCGCGTACCTCGTCACCTTCGGGATCGTCGGGTTCAACCCGTCGTACCTCGCGGCGGGCGCGCTCGCGGGGGGGCTCCCGGACGCGGACGCGCTCTTCTTCCCGCTCGCGCGCCGGTTCCCGATCCTCCGCCACCACGGGATCACGCACTCCCTCTTCGGGGTGAGCGTGGTCGCGGTCGTCGGCGCCCTGATCGCGCCGCTGCTCGCCCCCGGTTCCCCCCTCGTCTACTTCCTTGTGATGGAGGTCGGCGGGATCTGCCACATCCTCCAGGACGGGTTCACCCACTTCTCGGTCCCGCCGCTCCTTCCGTTCTCCGAGAAGAAACTCGAGCTGGACGCCGACCGCGCGATCAACTTCGTAACCCTCGCGGTCTCCATCGCCTCGTTCTACCTCCTGCTCGCGGTCGAGCGCAACCACGTCGAGTTCTCGGTCTACCTCTGGACGGTCTACGCCCTGATGGTGTTCTACGGCGCGTACTTCGCGATCCGGCTCGCGGGCCGGGTCGTCATCGGCCGGCGGCTGAAGGCGCTGGGCGACTTCGACCACGTCGTGCCCACGGGCAACCCGTTCGTATGGCTCGTCCTCTCGGAACGGTCCGAGGCCGGCCGGCAGCGGACGACCTGGGCCCGGTACATCTTCGGCCGCGGGATCGTGGCGGGGCCGTACCGCGCGCAAGCCGACCTGGAGCCGACGCCGCACGCGGGGGCGCCGACCTCCGGCGACCAGGCCCTCGAGTGGGCCTACCCGCTGGCGCGGAAGGCGAGCTCGGTGCTGGAGTCCACGTACCACTTCGGCGAGGCGTTCGAGGAGCCGGCCGGCGGCTGGACCGCCGTGTGGTACTCCCTCGAGTTCACGATGTTCGGGCGCTCCCCCGGGGTCCGGGTGCGCTTCCCGCCGAACGGCGGGGCCGCCGAGGTCCACCGCGCGTTCTACCGGCCGAAGCTGCGCGCGTTCTGAGCCGGGCGGAGCGGTCTCGGGGGGCGGGGCCCCCGTGCTCGCCGTGGCGGCGGAGGGCGCGCCGCGTCGGCGCGCCAGAGCTCCCTCGAACACCGCGGCGACGTCCTGCTCGCCCTGCCCTTGCGCGATCGCCTCGTCGTAAAGGCGCCGAACCTCGCGGGTGATCCGCGCCGAAGCGCCCGCGCCGCGGGCCGCCCGGTCGACGAGCCCCAGGTCCTTCCGCGCGAGCGCCAGCCGGAACCGGGCCGGGTACTCCTGCCGCAGGAACGCTTCCTGCTTGGAGCTGAGCATCCTGGATTCACCGCCCCCGTCGAGGAGAAGGTCGATGGACCGCTCCCGGCCGAGGCCGAACGCCTCGGCCAGGGTGAGCGCCTCCGCCGCGAGCGCGACATGGCCGATGGAGAGCATGTTGTTGACGAGCTTCATGGACGCGCCGGCGCCGACGGGGCCGAGCCGCTCGACCCGTCGGGAGAATCGGTCCAGCAGCGGGCGAACGCGCGCGAGGTCGTCCTCCGAGCCGCCCACGTACGCGATCAGGCGGCCCTCCGCCGCGGCGTCGGTGCTCCCGCCCACGGGGACGTCCAGGAAGTGGATTCCACGGCGGCCGAGCCGCTCGGCGAACGACCGGCTCTCGTCGGGAAGCACGGTGCTCAGGTCCACGACGATCGTGCCGGCCGCCGCGCCCTTTTCGACGCCCGTCCGACCGAAGAGCGAGGCGCGAACGGCCTTCGCGTCCGAGAGCATCGTGAAGATCGTTCCGCCGCTCGCCAGCCGTCCCAGCTCCTTGGGGGTCTCGGCCCAGCGCGCCCCCGCGCTGAGGAGCGGTTCCGCGCGGTCGCGGGTCCGGTTGTGCACGATGAGGGGAGTCCCACCGGAGAGCAACCGCCGCGCGATCGGGGCGCCCATCGCGCCGGTGCCGACGAAGCCGACCGGCGGATCGGACTCGGACATTTCGCTCTCCTGTTCGATCGCGAGGTTCGGCCCGAGGAACTGGACTACTTGTAGGTCGATTGGTGGGTCGTGCCCTCGTCGTCGACGATTGTGATGCACTCCCCTTCGCACTCGAAGAGGCACGCCTCGCACATGATGCAGTCCGGGCCGTGGATGACCGCGGACTTCTCCACGCGGAACTGGAACTTCGCGGCGACCGCCGGGTCGTCAACGACGTTCGGCCAGTTCTCTCGCGGCTGCATCTCGAACACGGTCACGGGGCAAACGTCCCGACAGTGGCTGCAGCCTGTGCACTTCTCGTGCTGGACCTCGACCGTCACCATGAGCTATCGAATTTGCGACCTGAATGGTGTATATTACTCCAACTCGCGACGCGCCCGGGACGCCCTGGACCGGGGTGCGCGGGAATCAAAAAGGCGGGCCGCGCGCCGACGCGCGCGGGACGACGGCGGCCCGGCGCTTGGCGGGGTCCTTCAGGGAATCTCGCGAGGGTCCCAACCGACCCGGGTCCCGTTCGCCAGCCCGTCCAGGCGCGTCATCTGGGCGGCCGAGAGCGAGAAATCGAACACCCGGGCGTTCTCGCGGATCCGGTCCTCGTGGATCGATTTGGGAAGCTCGATGACCCCGTGCTGGAGGCCCCAACGGATGAGCACCTGCGCGGGGGTTCGGCGGACCTCGGCGGCGACCGCGCGCAGCTCGGGGTTGTCGAACTGGCGCCCCCGGGTGAGCGGGGACCACGCTTCGAGGCGTATGCCGTGTTCGTCGGCAGTACCGCAGGAGATCGGGGTCGTACACGAACGGGTGGAACTCGACCTGGTTCACGGCGGGGACGACGTTCGACGCCTTCCGCAGTTCCTCGAGGTGGCGGACGGTGTAGTTGCTCACGCCGATGGACCGGCACACCCCCTCGCGCTGGAGCTTCTCGAGAGCGCGCCAGGAACCCAGGCGATCCTCGGGGGACTTCGCCTGGGGCCAGTGGATCAGGTAGAGGTCGATCCGATCCAGGCCGAGTCGCTCGAGGCTCTTCCGCGCCGCCGCCTGCGCGGGCTCGAACCCGTGCTCGGAATGCCAGAGCTTCGTGGTGACCACCACCTCGTCGCGCGGCACCTTGCTCGTGCGGAGCGCGACCCCGACATCCTCCTCGTTGCCGTACAGGGCGGCGGTGTCGATCAGCCGGTACCCCGTTCCGAGCGCGGAGGTGACCGCAGCCCGGGTCGCAGCACCAGGAGGGGATTGGAAGACGCCCAAGCCGACCCACGGGATCTCGAGCCCCTGGCTGGTCCGTACCTTCGAGGCGAGAGAGTCGGGAAGTTTCTCCGCGCGGGCGGGCATGGTCGACGACGCTCCTACACCGGCATCTTCGGATCGGGGGTCCGGAATCGCGAGGGAGGGCCACGTTGCCGAAGTCGCGCGTCCTCGCGTCGAAGCTGCGCCTCGTGCTCCGGGCATAGGTCGAACGATCGCCAGCCGGCGGTCGGACGACTCGGGTCCGCGCCCGAGCCCACCATCTCGACGCGGTGCGGGCGGTCGTCGCACGTCCCTCCGCTCCCGAGCTCCGGATCCCCGAGGACCGGGCGGAAGGCGAAGTCGTAGGCCGCGCCCATCTGACAAAGCGGGCGCTGGAAGATCGCGCTCATCGACTCGTACCCCTCGGTCGGGAACGAACGGCCGGGCTCAGAGGCGTTGTACGAGCTGCGCGAACTCGGCGGGAGTCCATCCCTTCAGGGTCGTGGTGCGAACGAACCCCTGCATTCCCGCCCGAAGGAGAACCTGGTTCGCGACCTCGTCCGAGGGTAGCTCGACGACGGTGATCACGTCGTAGGCGCCCATCGTGTTCAGGAACGCGTGGACCTTGCCCCCCGCGGCTTCGATCGCCTTGCGCATCGCGTCGCCGCGCTGGGGAGCTTGTTTCACGGCTTTGACCCCTTCTTCCGTCCAACTTCCGAGGACTGCGTAGTACGGCATGGTTGGTCCGCCTCCGGAACCTGGGGAGGACTACTAAACAGTACCTTCGGCGCGTGGGCAACGCGGCCGTCAAGCGATGCTTGCACGGCAGGGAGCCCTCTCCGCCTTCGAATCAAACCTCCCACGGGAACCGGCCAACGGACCGGGGCGAGATCCCGGCTGGCCCTCGCCGGTCGAGCTCAGCGCCGCGCGTAGAGGACGCGGTTCGCGAGGTCCTGCCAAACCACGGCTACCGTTCGGAAGCCGGCGGCCCGGAGACGTCGAACATGGTAGTCGAGCGTGAGGTCGGCTCGCTTCGGGTGGCTCGCCGAGCGCCGGTCGTGCTCCTGGAACGCCGCGCGGAGCGCTGGAACTCGGCGGGCATCGGTCCACCACCGGGTCCAGGCACTCCACTCCACACCGGCGTTCTTGCGGGGGAACCGGATCTTCACGATCTTGCGTTCGAGCCGGGCCAAATGAGGTTCGCGACGGCCCGACGGAAGGTAGTCTCCGTTGAGCAGCATGCCACCGGGTCGGAGGATGCGTCCGAGGTCGACGTAGAGCCGGGAGAGCTCGGCCGGGGTCAGCCAATGCAGCGCGGTTGTGCTCACCGCCGCGTCGAACTTCCGGCGCGGTAGCGCCTGGGCCCATCCGGGCCGACCGAGCTTCGCATCGACCCAGGTGAGCCGTCCGCCGACCGTGCCCAGCGCTCCCTCCCCGATCTGCCGGACGACGGGGTCGTAGTCCACGGCGACCGCGCGCGCCGCCGGGAACCGACCCAGAACCCGCGCGCTCAGGGAGCCGGGGCCCGAGCCGAGGTCCAGGAGCGTGAATCGACGTCCGAGCCCGGCCTCGAGCAGGTCGAGCATGGTGCCAAACCGGTGCTCGCGCTCCGGATTGAACGATTCCTGCTGCTCGTCCCATCGCCGCAGCCATAGGTTCCAATCCGGTCGGGCTCTGCGGGGTGCCACGGCGAATCCAACCGGTTGCGAATTTTAAGGATTGGGCCGTCGGCCTTGGTACCCTGCGGGGTCGCCCGGGAATCGAGCGACGAGGGGAAGGACGCGCGTTTCCCCGTTCAGGCGGAGAGGGCGAGGTGGTTTCCGATGGATCGTCCGAGCTCCCGGCATCGCGAAAGTTCGCCGGGGAGGATCGGGCCCCGGGGGTGGGCGGCGATCACCGAGAGTCCCATGAACGAAGGCGAGACGAACGGATTCTCATGCCGTAGGATCCCCTCCATCCGACCGACCGCCCGGCCGTGGCTGAGCGCGACCGAGATGTCGAAGAAGACGAAGCGTCGGCCCCGGAGGTCGACCGCGCGCAGCTCCTCCAGGAGCCGGCGAATGCGCGGGCTGGGTCCCCCACGGTGGTCCGGCGAGCCGACCACGATGATCTCGTGCCCGAGAACCTGGCGGAGCGTCACCGACTTTACGTTCGCGACCACCGTGACGACCCGCGAGTCTTCGGAGAGCCCGCGCGCCACTTCCTCGGCGGCCGCCTGGGTGCAACCGTACCACGGGTCGTAAACTACGATCGCCGTCGTCATCCGAACCTAGTTCTCCGAACGAAGATCGATGCGGAGCCCGGTCGAAGGTACAAGAGGAGGAAGTCAAGCGGAGTTGACGACCCGGATCGGATCCCGGAGCGGTCGCCGACGCGGGTAAAAGGCCCCGCGACCCGCCGGGGCGCCCCGTAGGTTATCTCTCCGCGCTCGCTGCGAACGCGGCGGGTCGGTGGAACGCCGCGTCGCTTCCAACCGTTCATGAGCGTCGCCCGAGTCCCTCACGCGGAGATCTTCTACGAGCAGGCGGGTGGCTCGGGCGACCCGGCTGTGCTCGTTCACGGATTATGGACGGACCGGCGCGGGTGGGATGCCGTGCTGCCCGGACTGGCGGGGGGATTGGACGTCCTCGCGTACGACCGGCGGGGCCACGGCCGCAGTTCGGGCGAGCCGGGGCATCGGCCGGTCCGGGACGACGCCGACGATCTGATCGCCTTGCTCGAGGCGATCGACTTTCATCCGGTCCACCTCATCGCGCACGACTACGGTGGGGCTGTCGCCTTCCGCGTGGCGACCGAACGGCCCGAGCTCGTCCGTAGCATCGCCGTGCACGAGGTGGTAGGGTATGGTCCGAGGGGCGACGACCCCACGGACCGGGCCGGTGAGGACCGTCTGCTTCGGTCGATCCGGGAGCTGGGGGAGGAACCCCCGACCGGTGACGCGGTGTCGCGGATCTCCCGGCTTTTGGGCCTACTCTCGGCGGGAGAGAACGAGTGGGAGCAGTTGGCACCTGTCGCCCGGTCGATTCTCCTGGAGAGCGCGGGAAACTGGCTCCGGGAGTTTGACGACCCGGAGTTCGCGACCCCGAACGCAGAACCGCTGGGGGACATCGAAATCCCGGTCCTGGTCACGTGGGGGGAACGGAGCGCGCCGTTCCTTCAACGCACGGGCGAACAGATCGCGAACCTCCTGCGGAATTCCACCCGGCTACGCCTTCCGGAGGTCGGTCATTTTCCGCAGCTCTCCCACCCCCATCTGGTCGTGGGAGTCCTCGGCGCGTTCCTCCTAGAGCGCAACGTCCCGTCGACCTGAGGCGACCCCCGCTAGGGGCCTTCCAGGGATCACTCCCGGCCGTCGGGTGCGTGCGGAGGGCTGCCGGACAGGGTGGCTCGCATCGAGCGCAGGTCGCCGGCGTCGAGGCCGTAACCCGACTGTCCGTTGAGGCGCAGGACCTCGAGTCCGTCCCGGAAAACGATCACCGTCGGAACCACGTCGACCCGGAACCGGTCCCAGAGCGGGTTCTCCTCGAGGCTGAGATCCGCGACGGCGAACGAGGCGCCTCCGCGCGACGCTTCCTTCGCAAACCCCGGTTCGAACGATCGGCAGAACGGGCACCAGTCCGCGAGGAACGCCACGGCCCAGGTTCCTTCGCGTCGAAGACGGGTTCCGTCGAACGCCTCCGGACCCAGAAGGTGGATCGAGTCGACGGCCACACCGGCGGAACGTTCGACGGACTCTAATCCCTTCGCTCGCCGCGCGCGGGAGCAGCGGTTGACCACGGACCCTCCCCGGCCAGCGCGACCGGTCGCCGGAAGGGTTCCCGTCCCATGGGACCTCCGGCGGGATGAAGAGCCCTTGGGACATCGGCCTGCGGGGGTCCTGTGAACTCGTTCCGCGTGCCAATCGAAACCCGCTCCGAGGCGATCTTTCCCCTTCCTCTCCGGGGCCGGGTCGAAACGCATCGGTTCACGAGCCGTCTGCTGGAAGGGAACCCGTGGGGGGACCCCGTCGAGCGCGATCTACCGGTCTACCTGCCACCTTCCGGGAAGACCGAGGGGCGGCCCTTGCTCGTGCTGCTGTCGGGGTACTCCGGGGCCGGCTGGATGCACTTCCTGCGCCCACGGTACATGACCGACACGATCGTCGGCCGGCTCGATCGGCTCATGCGCACCGGCCAATGCCCGGAGGCGGTCCTGGTCGCGCCCGACTGCCTCACGACCCTCGGCGGGAGTCAGTACATCAACTCGTCCGCCACCGGGCCGTACGAGGATTACATCGTGCGCGAGATCGTTCCGTTCGTTCGAGAGCGGTATCGCACCGGACCGTGCGGCGTCATGGGGACCTCGAGCGGCGGCTACGGGGCGATGTCCCTGGGCCTACGCCACCCGGATCTGTTCCCCGCGGTGGCGTCCAACGCCGGCGACGCGCTGTTCGAGCTCTGCTACCCGCCGGATTTCTGGATCGCGTTTCGCGAGATCCGCGCGGAAGGTGGTCCCGAGCCGCTGCTGCGGCGGATCTTCACGCGCCCCATCAGCGGATTCGGTCCGGGGGCGCCCCTGGCGAAGACCCTCAGTGTCTTCGCGTACGCGTCCTGCTACTCGCCCCGCGCCCACGAGCCGGGGCGGTTCGACCTTCCGTTCGACGCCGAGAACGGCGCAATGCGGGACGATGTGTGGGTGAAGTGGCTCGCCGCGGACCCCGTGCGCATGGTGGCGAAGGATCCGTACCGCGACGCGGTGCGGCGACTTCGGTACCTGTACGTCGACGGGGGACGGCGGGACGAGTACGGGCTCGACGTCGCCGCTCGCGCCTTCGCGGCGAAGGCGCGGGATGCGGGGGCGACGGTCGACCACGAGGAGTTCGACGGCGTCCACGCGGACGGGGGTCCGCGGTACGAGATCTTCGTTCCCCGAATGCTGGCCGGCCTGGGGTTCCGGGCGGAGGCTTCGGGCCCGACAAGCCTCTAGTAGGGGAGCCTCGTCCGGGCGGCCACGTCTCGGGGGTGCCGGAGCGAATGATCGAGGACGGCAAGCTCGTTTGCGACAAGTGTCACAAGGTGATCAGCCGGATCACCCAGGTCCCGACCGAAGGATGGCCGCGCATGCGAAATCTCTGCCCGGCGTGCTTCCAGGCGCTCTGGACGAGCTCGATCCCGCCGGCGTAGCGGCTCACGGTCGACGGGCCATCGACTCGGCGGCGTCCGGTCCCTCGAACGGAGCGAGGGCCTCCGCGGTCTCGTCCTCGAACCATGCCAGCCCGATGAAGTACCAGGCGAGCACCACGAGCAGGAGCGCCTCGGGCGAGTTCGTATCCGGGGCGACGAGCACCGCGCCCCCGCCCAGCTTGCGTCCCTCCGGGACCGGCTCGACGTGGAGGACCTCGACGCCCGTGGCGTTCGAAAGGGTCCAGGACGGTAGCAGCAGGCTCGTGCGGCGCAGAAGATACCGCCCGCCGCCGCCCAGCTCGAGCGTGTGATGACGAAGATGGGCCGTTAGGTGGGCGAGCTCCTCGGTCGCGCCCTCCTTTCGGACCGTGAGGCGCGGGGCGAGGAACCCCGTACGCTTGAGGGTCCAGGTCCCTCCGGCGGTCTCCGCGGTCGCGAATGAGCCGCGATGAGCGGCCCACCGCAGGACCGCCACGGACGCGTCACCGGCCGAGAGCGTGAACTCCAGCGGGGATTCGGAGGTTCGCAGCCACCGAAGCGTGCTTCGGTCGACCGAGGCGAACGGCGCCAGCACCACGCTCGCCCCAGCGCGCGTTTCCCTCATAAGAGCGCCCTCGGGGCGGGAACCCCCGGGCGCGCGGGCCCGCTGCGCGAGGAGGGCGCCGTTACCGGCCCGCGAGCAGGTAGACGACCCCCGAGATCAGGATCAGGATCGTCCCGAGCAGTCCGAGGACGTTCCCTCCGAATCCCAGGATCAGCCATCCGACGAGCGCGAGCACGACAAGGACCACCCCGGTCCCGATGCTGCGTTCCTCTCCCCGAGTGCGCCCTACCGCGGCAAAGAAAGCCACGATGAAGCCGACCACGATGAGGATCAGGCTCTCGTCCAGGGAGCCGAACGCGCGCCCGCCGTGCCCGACGGCCAGGTAGACTACGCCGCTGGCGAGGTCGAGGATCCCCTGGACGATGAGCAGGGCCGCCCCGAGAAGGCCGAACAGGGATGCCACGCGATGGTCGGTTGCCGCGCTCATGCGAAAGGTCCTCGTCGGAGGCGGTGCCGGGCCGCGGAAATCGGTTGCGGGGTCGCTCCTCGGCCTCCCCAAGCTCTTTGAGGGCGGAATCGTGGACCTTCGGGGATGGCGGAGTCGAAGGGTTCGGCCGCCGCCCGGCGCGAGTTCGACCGGGAGGCCGCCGGGTACGACCGCACGGCCCGGGCCTCGATGCCGGGTACTCCGAACTCCACCGGACGCTCGTGCGAGGGATCCCGTTCGTTTCGACGCGCGCCTTTCGAGTGCTCGAGCTGGGGGTCGGCACCGGCGCGCTCTCGTCGCTGATCCTCTCCGATACCCGCACGCCCGTTTGACGGGCATCGATCTCTCGCCCCGCATGATCGCCCAGGCCCGACGCCGGCTGCGCCGGTTCGGACGCCGCGCCGAACTCCGCGACGGTCGCTTGGAGGACTCGTGGGACGGCGAGTACGATGTCGTCCTCTCCGCGCTCGCGATCCACCACATGACCGACTCCGGCAAGTGGCGGCTGTTCCGTCGCGTCTACCGCTCGCTCGGCCGCGGGGGGTACTTCGGCGACGGCGACGACCATCTGCCCGAGGACACGGTCTTCGACGCCCAGTACTCCCGGGTCGCGTCGGACGAGGGGGTCCGCGCGACCCGCAAGAGCCGGTGGCGAAGCCCGCAGGAGGTCTGGCACGAACACGAGCGGTTCGACCACCCCTGCACGCTGGCCGCCGAGACCGCGGCTCTCGTCCGAGCCGGCTTCCCCCACGTCGGCGTACCGTGGCAGTTCTTCGGGCAAGCGGTCGTATGGGCGTACAAGTGATCGGGTCGGTCCACGGCCCGGGTCGCCTCCTCCCCTAAGAAACGATGCTGCGGGAGACGACGTTCGTCATCGGGGGCTGCGCCACGATCGGGCTGGGCGTCGCCCTGTTGCTGGCGCTCTACGCGACCGGAGCCGGCCTCCTGTTCTTCGAGGCGTGGCTCGCCGGAGGGATCGCCATCGGGTTCGGGGCGTTCTTCGTCCACGTCGGCCGGGAGGAAGGTCGGGACCGCCGCGAGCGGCTGCGGGCACCGGAGTACCGACGGCTCCCGGGGACGCCCGCCACCGCCGAAATGACGCCGCGGGCGTGCGGCAAAGTTTTTCTTCGAGGCCGTGCGTCCGACCCACGTGGCCGGGATGGGGTAGCTTGGTTATCCTGGGGGACTGTGGATCCCTCGACCCGGGTTCAAATCGGCCGGGGCAGCCCCCCCGGCCGGGAGAGTCTCGGTCCCGGCCCTACCGTCGTCGGGGTGACGCACGACGCGCGCCGCCGGTCCGGCGCGGGCCCTTCGGGCGTGCCAGGCGGTCCAGCACTTCCGGCAGCTCGGCGAGCGTGTAATCGGCCCAGGCGGCACCCCATTCCTTGAGGTCGCTCGGCGTGAGCGCCCAACCGCTGAACCGGCTCGCCCGGCCGAGGGGGGTCACGCCCGCCGTGTCGCGGGCCGCTTCCATGTCGAAACGGGAGTCGCCGACCATGAACATCCGGGCCTCGGGATACCGTCGACGGGTACTCCGCGAGATGCTCTCGCTTCGTACCGTCCGCCGAGCCCAGCACGTCCTCGAACCAGTAGCGCAGCCCCTCCCGTTCCAGAATCAGCTCCGCCATCTCGGTCTCCGACCCGGTCGTGACCGAGAGCGTCCAGCGGTCTCCGGCGAGGCGCTTCAGGACCTTGGGCACGTCGGGGAACGGCTCCGCCCGCGCGTACGCTTCGGCGACCTTGCGCTGATGGAAGGTGCGCGCGGTGGACGCCCGGAGCGCGGCGGGGGCTTCGGGATACAACTGCGACAGCTGCGCCTCGAACGGCATGCCCGTGGTCGCGAAGTAGTGAAGCCGCGCCTCCTCCGGGGGCGTGCCGAACGACGAGTGCATCACGTCCGCCGCGACGTCGGCCTATGAGCGCCAGGTCGTCGAGGATCGTTCCGTCCAGGTCGAACAGCACGACGCCTCGCTCGACCGTCCGCGGAGACGGCGGCTCGCGCCGCGCGAGGACGGGCCGGCTCATCTCGGCGAACGAGCTGGTCGCGTTCACGACCGGAAGAGGGACCGGGGCCGTGGGTCCGTCCGTGCCGCGACCCGACGCGGCCGGGCCGTCTCCGGGAGGGCCGGTCATCGGGACGCCGAGCCCTCCTGACCTTTAAGGGCGTGCGCCTCGCGGTGACGGGGCCGGCGCGCTCGGCGCGGTCGGTCCCGAACGGGACCATGGTGCATCCGAGTCGAGCGATCCGCGGTACCACGACCCACCTGCTGGAGGGCCGCCGGATACTGGTCGGGATCTCGGGATCGATCGCCGCCGTTGAGGTCCCGAAGATTATCCGGGAACTGATCCGCCACGGGGCCGACGTCCGGGCCGTGATGACCTCCGAGGGAACGCGGATGATCACTCCCGAGGCGATCGAGTTCGCCACCGGACATCCTCCCGTGCTGAAGCTCTCCGGGGGCGTCGAGCACGTCACGTTCCTCGGACCGGGGAAGGGCCGGGCGGACCTCTATCTGATCGCGCCCGCGACGGCCAATACGATCGCCAAGATCGCTCACGGGATCGACGACACCCCCGTGACGTCGTGCGCTTCCGTCGCCTTGGGTGGCGGCGTCCCCATGCTGGTGGCCCCCGCGATGCACTCGCTGATGGGTCTGAACCCGGCCGTGGTCGAGAGCCTCGAGAAGCTGCGCGCGTGGGGGGTCGAGGTCCTGTTCGGTCCGTCGGTGGAAGGGGAGGCCAAGATCGCGTCGCCTGAGGAGGTCGCCGCGGCAGTGCTGCACCGTCTCGGAAGCGGTCCGTGGAAGGGAGCGCGTGTAACGGTCATCGGAGGCGCTTCGCGCGAACCGATCGATGCGGTACGCTCGGTTACGAACCAGAGTTCCGGGGCCACCGCGGTGGCGCTCGCAACGCAAGCTTTCTACCGGGGAGCCGAGGTCGAACTCTGGGCCGGGGCGCTCCAGGTTCCCGTGCCGAGCTGGATCACTGTCCATCGGTGGAGCAGCGTTTCGGACCTGCTCTTCCTCGCGCGCAAGCGTCGCGCCGAGCTCCGTCGGTCGGCTACGGTTCTCGTGCCCGCGGCCCTATCCGATTTCACGCTCGAGCCGCGGCCCGGAAAGATCTCCTCGCGGCATTCGCCGAAACTTACCGTGACGCTCGTTCGAGCACCGAAGGTGTTGCCGGAGCTTCGCCGACTGGCTCCGCCGCCGGTCAAGCTCGTCGCCTACAAACTGCTGGCAGGAGAAGGCGTGGAGGCCATGGAGAAGGAAGGTCGACGCCTGGCCGAGGAAGTCGGCGCCGACTGGGTTGTGGCCAACGACGTCGCCACGGTCGGGCGAGAGGAGGCGAGCGTCCTCGTCCTGCCACGAGGCGAGGCTCGGCGGTGGATCCGCGGACGAAAGGGCGACGTCGCCGGAAAGCTCCTGGACGACCTCGGCCGGGAGTTGGCTGACCTCCGCCCGTCCACCCCGCGACCGACGAGCAAGTCCACGCGGCGCCGACCTGCGCCGCGCCGGTAGATTCCGTTGCGAGATTGGCCGCCGTGGCGCTCTAGATCGCGTTCACGGCGAACCCAAGGACGAATCCGGCAAGAAGCCCGATGAAGACCAGCCTCTGCTTGAGATAGCTCCCGAGGCGCGTGGGTTCGGGCCGGAACGCGACCTTGAGCATCGGCACGATGACGTACAGAATGGCGCCGATGGCCATCGCGTCGAAGAGCACTTCGAGCGGTACGTTCGTGTAGAAGTATCCGATGGCCCCGCCGACGATCGTCGGGAGACCTCCCACGAGGAACAACGCGGCCACGACCTTGAGGTCGTAGCGGCGATCCCCGAGGTACGGCGAGACGATCGGGAACCCCTCGGTCACGTTCTGCAGGAAGAACCCGAGAAAGATGACGAGCAGAAGGCTCAGTTCGCCCACCGACCACGCCGCGCCGAAGACGAGCCCCTCGGTGAGGTTCTGGAGCCCGATACCCAGGGCGATGATCAGGGCCAAGCGATTCGGACTCCCCTCATGGGTTCGGGTCACGTCGGATTCCGCTGTTGAGGGAAGTTCGAGCGGACGCCGCTGGTCGACCAAGTACAGAACAACGTAGACCGCGACGACCGCCACCACGAACAGAGCGTCCAACGCGGGAACGGTCAGGTAGACCGCGCTTCCGGCGATGAGCGGGGCCACGTCGCTGAAGATGTCCGCGAGTAAGAAGACCAGAATTCCGATCGCGGCGGCGTTCAGGAACACGATGGTCCGACTCCGGATCCCCTTTGCCAGGATCACCGGCAGCGAGAGGAAGATCGAGAGGCCCATGACCGCGACGAGGACCATGAATGTGGGAAAATCGCTCACTGCGTGTGGCTCCGGTATTTGGACACTCCGGGGTGTGTATTTATTGGTTCTGTTCGTGACCGCACTACACCGACTGTTCACGGAGAGAACACTTTAGGTTGGACGGGTATCCTTATGCCATGCCTTCCAAACCTCGGTCCGGAGCCCAATGGGTCTCTCTGGCACAAACGTTGGTCGCCCACGAGCTCGTGGAAAGCCTCGGAGCCTCGACACGGCGCACCGCGAGTCTCCTCGGGATCGCCCCGTCGGCGGTCTCGCAGGTACCCGAAGGGCACCCGGCGCGCTCGTCTCTTGGCCGAGTTCGGGTCACAACCGGGAACTACCGCCATAGCCCATCGCGCGGCCCAGCTCCTCGCCCAGACTCGTAAGGGAGTGGATCCCCCCACTCGTGTGGTTCTCGAGGCAGCCGCTCGGATGGCCGAGAGCGCCGGAGGTCGGGTCCGGCCGAAGGGTCCGACCCCCTCCGTGACGGTAGACCGCGCGGCCTTACGGCGCTTCCGGGAAAGGGTGGCCGCGGAACAAGCGGCGGTCACGGCGTGCATGCACCTGGCCCAGAAGGCGCGCGACGAGCTCACCCGAGCCATCTTTCGTCAGATCGCTTCCGACAGCCTGCGCCACGCCGAGATCGTTGCTTCGATGGCGACCTACCTTGAGGTCGGAACCAGCCGCAGTTCCGTCAGCGGGATCGATCGTTCGGACGTGGAGGGGCTCCTCCGCCAGGAACACGAAGCGGAGAGCGAAGGGGGCGACACTCTGAAGGGGGGCCTCGGGGGGGTCATGCGGCTGCTCGCTCAGAGCATGGCCGACGACGAGGCCAAGCACGAACGCCTCCTGAGAGGCATCCTCGCGGACGGTCTCCCCGATTGAGCGGGTCGAGACGACGTGCTCGGATCTTGCTCGATGGCCCGGCACCTACCTCGGAAGGGCACCGACGTGGCGGAGCTCCCGAGAGCGTCGGTACCCCGAGGAGACTTCGTGGACGTCGTGGACCGGGTCGCGAATCTGAATCCGGTAGCTCCCATCGATCGAGGCCACAGCGAAGTCGGGGTCGTGCGCCGCCGCCCTTAAGAGACCCGCCCTAATCGCGCCGCGAGGTCATCGATGGTCAAGCTCGCCGAGTGGCGGGGAAAAGCGCTCTTCCGGAAGTACGGCATCCCGGTCCCGGAAGGTCAGGTCGTTCGGTCCGCGGACGAGGCGGAACGGCTTGTCAGCGCGGGCTCGGTCCCGTTGCCGTGCGTCGTCAAGGCCCAGGTGCTCGCCGGCGGCCGCGGGAAGGGCGGCGCCGTGCGGTTCGCGAACTCGGCCGCCGAAGCCCGGGAGGCGACGGCCGCCGTCCTGGCACTCGACTTCAAGGGCGAGAAGGTCCGGGAAGTGCTGCTCGAGGGGAAGGTTGCGATCGGCCGCGAGCTGTACGTGTCGATCGCCCTCGACCGGAGCCTTCGCGCCCCGGTCCTGATCGCGAGCGGCCAGGGCGGGGTGGAGATCGAGGCGGTCGCCGACGGGGCGATCGACCGGCAGCCGGTCGACCCGTTCCCCGGCATCACCGGTTACGAGCGCCGACGCGCCGCGCGGGTGCTCCAGCTTACCGGGACCCTGGTCGGGGAGCTGGACGCCCTGCTCCGTGGCCTGTGGGCCCTCTTCCAGGGCGAGGACGCCGAGCTCGTGGAGATCAACCCCCTCGCGGTCGTGAACGGCCATCTCCTCGCGCTCGACTCGAAGGTTATCATCGAGGACGACGCCGCGTTCCGGCACCCGGAGTACGCCGATATCCGGGACGACCGCACGCCGCTCGAGGAGATCGCACGGGAGAAGGACATCGCGTTCGTCCAGCTGGACGGCAACATCGGAGTGATCGCCAACGGCGCGGGTCTCACGATGGCGACCCTGGACGTGCTCATGGAACTCGGGGGGCGGCCGGGAGTGTTCCTCGACCTCGGCGGCACGGACGACCCCAAGAAGGTCACCGAGGCGTTCCTCCTCATGGCGGAGGCCCGTCCGAAGGCTGTTTTCCTGAACATCTTCGGGGGCGTCACCCGCTGCGACACCGTGGCGACCGGCCTCGTCGCCGCCATGCGCCAGGTCCCCGAAGCGAACCGGTTCCCGCTGGTCGCCCGGATCCGCGGGAACAACGAGAAGGAAGGTATCGAGATCCTACGAGCCGCCGGGGTCACGTCGGTCCCCGACCTCCGCGCGTCCGCCGAGGCGGTCGTCGCCGCGGCGGGAGGTGCCACGTGAGCGTTCTCGTGACCGAGAAGACGCGCGTCGTCGTCCAGGGGATCACCGGCCATCAGGGAACGGTCCACACGGCCCAGATGAAGGCGTTCGGAACGCAGGTCGTGGCCGGGGTCACCCCGGGGAAGGCGGGAACCCTGGTCGAGGGCGTCCCGGTGTTCGACGCCGTGCGGGACGCGGTCGAGAAGACCGAGGCAAACGCGGCGTGCATCTTCGTGCCCGCCCCGTTCGCGAAGGACGCGCTCCTCGAGGCGGTCGACGCCGGGATCCGGCTGTGCGTGATCGTCACCGAGCACATCCCGTTCCACGACATGCTCGTGATGTATCGGTACGCTCGCGCGCACGGCACGACGATCATCGGACCAAACTGCCCGGGGATCGCGGCGCCGGGCAAGGCGAAGGTCGGGATCATTCCGAACGTGGTCTTCCGACCCGGTCGAGTCGGCGTGATCTCCCGGAGCGGGACGCTGACCTACGAGATCGTGAACGGCATCAAGGAGCACGGCCTGGGCCAGTCGACGTGCATCGGGCTCGGCGGCGACCCGGTCGTCGGGACCTCGTTCGTGGACGCGCTGCCCCACTTCGAATCCGACCCCGACACGGACGTGATGGTGATGGTCGGGGAGATCGGCGGCACCGCCGAGGAGGACGCGGCCGACTACATCCGGCACCACTTCACGAAGCCCGTGATCGCCTACATCGCCGGGCGGAGCGCCCCGCCCGGGAAGCGGATGGGGCACGCGGGCGCGATCATCGCCCGGGGCCGCGGCACCGCGGCGACGAAGGTCGCCGCCCTCGAGAGCGCCGGCGCGCGGGTCGCCCGGTTCCCGTACGAGGTCCCGAGCATGGTCGCGGAGATCGTCGCGTCGCGGGCCCGTCGATGAGCGCGGCCGACCGGCCCCGTCCGAGGGTCGAGGAGGCTCCCGAGCCGTGTCTCGTCCCGAAGTGCGGCAACCCGTCCGTGCGTCATCTGTCGCTCGCGGAAGCGAGGAAGGGGTTCCCCGACCTGCCCGAAAAGGGCCGCCGCGCTCCCCTGTGTCGGGAGCACTACCGCGCGTGGAAGAAGGCGACCCGGGACAGCCGAAAGCTCGACCGCCTCACGTGGTGACCGCCCCTCCGCGCGGAGCGCGGCCCCGGGTTTTCACCGGGGTGGATCACTGCTTGCGCATCTTCTGGGCACGCATGCGTCGGCGCATCCGCTTCTTGCGCCACTTCCAGCGCATGTGGCCGCGCTTCTTCCACACCCGGGAGGATCGTTTCATTCCGGCATCGTCCGAACGCGCGCGCCTAGTTCCGTCGGTTAATAAGTCTGCCCCGCCGAACCGCTGACGGCCCGGCGGCTTCTTCTATCGGTTCCACGTCGTGAACCCTGTGCTGACGAACGCCGACCTCGAGGTCAACGTGCTCGAGTTCCGTCAGCGGTCGTTCCAGTTCGAGCGTCGGGTCGAGGTGGACGGCACCGAGTACGCGCTGTTCGCGAGGACCGAGACGGAGAGCGAGAGCCAGTTCCGGCCGCGTGTGATTCATCTGGCCGTGGTCGTGCCGATCGCCTGGGTCGTCTACGACGAGCCGAACGACATCCTGGCGCTGGCCCGGGACGGCGCCACCGTCCCGCCGCACAGTACGGAGACCGTCGTCGAGGTCGGGGCGGAACGGACCGAATTCGAGGAACAGGGGATCGGCTGGAAACGCTCGACCGCCGGGTCGGGAACGTTCGTCTACGCTCCCGCCGACCGGGCCGACGCGCTGCTCACCGCCCCCGCCTACGAGGCGCTCGGCCTCGCCTGAGCTCGGCGAAGGGATCAGTCGAGCCGGGGCCGAAGAGCCCGGTCGAGCATCGCCGCAACGAAACCGCCGACGATCGGGGCGACCCAAAAGATCCAGTCCTGACCGATCGCCCAGTTCCCGCTCGGCCACAGCGAGGAGAGGACGGCGGGGGCGAAGCTCCGCGCGGGGTTGATGGAGGCTCCGTCGACGGGGATCGCGACCAGGTTGGTCATGAGGAGGGTCAGCCCGATCCCGAGGGGGGCGAACGCCGAGGTCGTCCGCTCGGGGCGGGTGGCGAAGAGGATCGCTGTCACGAGCAAGAACGTGAAGGCCACCTCGATTAGGAAGACCGCGCGCAGGCTGTACCCTCCGCAGGCCATGGTGCTGGTGTGGTAGCATTGGGAGGCGAGCGCGCTGGACTGAACGACGTGGGAACGAGGTGGGGTTGCCGTAGGCGATGCCCGCTATGATCCCGACGCCCAGCACGCCGCCGGCGGTCTGGGAGAGGATGTAGGGGACCACGTCCCGCGCGGAGAACCGTCCTGCCGCCCACGCCCCGACGGTGACGGCGGGGTTGAAGTGGGCTCCCGAGATGTCCCCGAACGCGTAGATGAGCCCGATGAGGCCGAATCCCACGGACATGCTGATCAGGACCACTCGGGTGAGCGGGCTGGCGATCCCGCCCGTGATGCTGAACACGGCCGCGCCCGCGACCGCGAGGAGCAGTCCCATCGTCCCTACGAACTCGGTCAGATAGCGCTGGGCCGGCGTCGGCTTCATCGAGGGCGCCGGACGACCGACGGGGAATAAACCTTCCGGTCGGGCGCGCGGCGGGGGCGGGCGTCACAGGACGCCCATCTCGGTCAGTTTCTCGGGCAGGTAGTGGTCCGTGACGTAGTTGAGGCCGTACTTCGCGAGCGACTGCTGCTCGGCCTTCTTCCCGTTCTTGAGCATCAGCTCGATCTCGGCGCGCCACTCCGCCGTGGCGAACCTCGGGTCGGTCCGCTCGGCCTCGAGCGCGCGCACATCCTGCTCGGAGAGCTTGTCGGACGGGAGCTTGTAGTTCTCGATGTCGGAGGCCGTCACGCCCAGGAACTCGGCCGCCGGGGTCGCGAGGTAGCTCGAGAGGTGGGCCGTCTTGATCGCCCCGTACGCGACGCTCGCGAAGATCCGGAACGACCACGGATCGCCGTCCGTGAACACGACGACCGGGAGCTTCAGCTCGTCCGAGATCCGTCGGAGGAACCGTCGGGTGGAGCGCGCCGGCTGGCCCTTCAGGTGCAGGAGGAGCGCGTCGTGCTTCTCGTCGAAGCCGTTCTCCGCGAGCCGGTCGACCATGCCGCCGCATTCGATCGCGATCACGAACTTCGCGTTCGTGCTGACGAACTCGATCTTCTCCTTCTCGACGTTGAACGGGAGCGCGTATCCCCCGTCGCCCACGTCGTCCCGGCAGTTGATCTTCTTCACGAGGCCCTTTCGGTTCTTCTCCTTGATCGTCAGGTCGCCGATCACGGACGCCCCGTTCTCCTCGGGGTGGAGGCGGAAGTCTTCGCGGAGGCGCTCGCACATCACCTCGAGGTCCTCGATGAGGAGGTTCGACTCGTCCTCGCTGTGGAACTTCGCGTCCTCCCATCCCTCGCTGATGTAGTAGAGCTCCCGGAGCGTGGAGGTCTTCTTGTCCCGGGCCATCTCGTTGATGAAATCGACCACGTAGAAGGTGCGCAGCAGCATCAGCGCGCCGTCGAGCTTGCGCGCGCTCCGCGTCCCCATCGCCTTGCCCAGCTTCCAGACCCCGTCCCGCGTGACGAACGAGAGGTTCTGCTTGGTCCGCAGCGGAAGGCGCATCCGGGGGATCTCGCCGCGGCCGAGCTGTTCGTAGATCTGGCGGGCCATGTCGACCGTCGGGCGGAGCGCGTCCGCCCGGATCTTCGGCTCCGCGTCCTCAGTCTTCGTCGCGGACGCCCGCGCTCGCTTCGGCGGCATCGTAATCCACCTCCTCGTCGGGCCCGGCGGCGGCCGCGCCCTCCTGGGCCGCGATCTCCGCGGCCTCGACGATCGTCCGCGGCAGGCGCACGTCCCAGTCGCCGGGCAGCGGGTCCGCTCCGAGGATGTGCGCCTCGTCGATCCCGGCGACGTACCAGTCGAAGTCGTTCGCGTCGACCTCCGTCTTCGGGGGAAACGACGCGGCGAGCGCGGTCCGGCCGTTGGGGAGGAGCTTCGGCAGGGTCCACCAGACCCGTCCCAGGGCCGCGTCCGTTCCGTCCGGCGCCGGGTCGAAGGTTGCCTGGGCGAGGAGTCTCGGGGGGACCTCGGCGAACAGCTCCAGGACCCGGGGGCGGGGCGTGTAGTTGGTGATCTCGACGGGCACACGGACGGCCTTCGGCTCGGAAACGATCCGGGTCTCCACGTTCACCACGTCCATGATCTTCGTGATGACCGGCGTGAGGTCGGGGACCGGCTTCGAGACCATCCGGCTCGTCCGCTCGGCGAGCTTCGGAAGGATCCGCAGGATGATCTCGAACTTGTCGCTCGCGAAGTCGCGGCGGCTCTTCCGGGAGAGGTGCGTCCTCAGGTGGCGGGCGGCGGCCTGGAGGGCGAGCGTGAGCTCCTTGTCGATCTCCGGGTCCTCCGCGATCGCCTCCTTCGCCTCGCTCGTGAACGGGACCTTCGTGGAGGCGACGTGGACGAGGAGGAGCGCGGGGCCCGACGGAACGCCGGAGCCGCCCTTCTGGTCGAGGCCGTATCGCCGCCAGTCGACGTTCCCGATCGCGTTCGTGACCGCGCAGGCGCCCTGCTGGAACAGGAGAGGGACCCGGTTCGCGAACCGAAGGATCTGGACCGGCTGGTCGGCTGGCAGACCGCCGCCGTAGACGAGCCCGACCTCGACCATGAACGGGAACCCGCCTCGCACCTTCGGCGGCCGGCTCACCGGGGGCGCGAAGAACTCCGGTTTGAGGTCGCCGAGGACGTTCCGCAACCCCCGCTTGATGAGCATCGCGCCGATCGGCGAGAGGCAGTCGGCGGACGGGTTCACGAGCGGGGTGTCGTGCATCGCGGCCAGGAGGCGCTCCTGGGCCTCCCCCTGGATCGACGCCGGCTTGCTGCCCGGCGGTGAGGCCCGCCCGCTCGAGGAGGTCCTTCACGGCCCGGGCGCTCACGCCCTGGAGGTCCTTCGCGAGGAACTCGCCCAGCGTCGGGCGTCGGCTCGCCTTCAGGAGGAACCCGAGCTCGCCGAGCTCGAGGCCGTACGGGTGCGGGAGCGTCTCCTTCGCCGCCGGGGGCAGGTCGGTGGTCGCCCGCTCGAACGTCACGCGGGTGCCGTCCGGTTCGACCAGCACGATCCGCGCGTGGGGGTTGACGATCGCGGTCCCCCGGAGGTACTCGAACGGGGATTGGCGGCCACGGATGTACCGGGCCTTGAGCTCGAGCTCGATCCGCGTGCCGTGGGGCCGGTCCCACAGCACGACGTCCTCCGAGTCGACCCGCGGCTGGTTCTTCTGCGTGTCGAGGAAGACCTCGAGGACGTGCGCGGTGTCCTCCTCCTCCACCTTCGAGGTGATCCGCGCGGGCCGGGCGGTGGTGAGGTTGGCGTACAGCACGGCCGCCGAAATCCCGATCCCCTGCTGCCCTCGGGCCTGCCGGTGGGAGTGGAACCGCGAGCCGTAGAGCAACTTCCCGAAGACGTTCGGGATCTCCGCGCCGAAGGATCCCGGGCCCGTTGTCGCTGACCGCGACCCGGAACCGGTCCTCCCGCTCTTTTGCGATCTCGACCGTGATCTCGGGGAGGATCGAGGCCTCCTCGGCGGCATCGAGCGCCGTTGTCGACGGCCTCCTTCACCGTCGTGAGGAGCGCGCGCTGCAGGTTGTCGAACCCGAGGATCTGGCGATTGCGCTCGAAGAACTCCGCGACCGAGATCTCCCGCTGCTTGGCCGCGAGTTGCTGGGCGATCGTCGGGGTTGGAGGCACCGGCCGACGAGGGCGCGAGCGGCGCTATAACGGACTCGTTCGAATCGAACGATGGTCACTCCGTACGGAGTGCGCGACGGCGCCGGGCGGGTCGCGGCATCGCGCAGCACGGGCCGGAACGGGCGCCAGCGGGCGGCGGCGGGTAGGTCGATCTCCACCGCGAGGAGCGCTCCTCCGCGCGACCCCGTTTCCCACGCCACCGTCTCGAGCGGCAAGCGGCTCCCCGCGGGAGTCCCACGCGCCGGTCCCGCCGCCGAAGACCAACCCGTCCTCGACCCCGACGCGGTTGACGTAGACGACGGGGCAACCGTTCTCGATCGCCCGGGCGGGCAGCAGCCGCTCGAAGAGGCGATCGGCTCGTCACGGGCGAGGCCGAGATGTTGATCGAGCAGCTCGGCGCCCCCGAGGGCAAGGTCGCGGGCGACCTCCGGGAAGAACACGTCGTAGCAGATCTCGACCCCGACCCGATGGCCGTCGACGTCGAACGGGCGGCTCTCGTTGGTCGGGGTGAACGCGAGCCCCTCCTCGAACGGCCCGAAGTTCGGAAGGTAGCGCTTGCTCTGTCTCGACACCGGGCCCGCGGGAAGCACGAGGAGCGCGGCGTTCTCGACCTCGCCACGCCGCCCGTCCGAGCGCGAGCGGGGCGCCGACGAGCAGCGCGGTGTTCGTTTCGCGGGCGATCCGGCGCAGGCTCTGCGTGGTCCGGTCGCTCGTCCCGCAGGGAGAGGGCGTGCACGCGGTCCCCGAGGGCGTAGCCCGAGAGGAACAGCTCGGGAAAGATGGCGAGATCGCTCGCGCCGGCGCCTTGACGGCCGCCTCCAGCCGTGCGAGGTTCCGTTCGGGGTCCGCTCGCGCGGGTGCGAGTTGGCCGAGGAGAAGTCGCGTCAATAGAAGTATCGCCGAACCGCGAGCAGGTACACCAGCAGGACCACGAAGACCACGAACAGGACCGTGATCGACCCGGTGAAGAACAGGTAGGCGGTCGTCGCGAAGACGAGGATCGACGGTCGTCCAGAGCGCCCACGTCTCCTGGTGCCAGAGCGCGGTCGCGATCGAGAGGAGGCCGGCGCCGAGGACCACCAGGATCGCGGCGCCGAGCGAGGTCGATCGACTGGAAGATCTCGATGGACGGCGGGAAGACATTCCGAAGTAGGCGTTGAGCACGAAGAGGAGCCCGGCGAGCAGCATGATCACCGCGAAGATCGCGATCACGGCCGAGACGACCGCGACGCCGATGGGAAGGCGCGGGCGCACCGGCGGTCGGCTCCCAGGCGGGCGGGAGCCGGTCGAACTCGAGCCGGAGGCGGTGCGCGCCGCCGCGCCGAGGCGGTTGCGTGCCTGCTCATCGGACCCGTCGCGCGGCGAACGAGCCCGGCGGCGGGAGATGTACCTTTCGTTCGAACGGCGCACGGACGGAAGGGTCGCCGGGCGGGCCGAGACGCGCTCCGGCGAGCCGAGCCCGCCGCCTACGACCGTCGGTCGGCGGCGCCGTACGGCGAGTCGCTCGAGCAGGTGGCGGTACGGCCCAGCTGGGCATGCGCGTTCAGGGCGCTCGACGGAGCGCTCCGGCCCACGCCGCGGCCTCGCGGCGCTACGACCGGGGCGCCGCCCGACATCTCGGTCGAGCTCGCGCAGCCGGAGGAGGTGCTTCGTCCGCTTGCGGCGAAGCTGGAACAGCCGCTCGAACTCCGCCTGGCGCCTCGGGTCGAGCCGGGCGTACGTCTCGAGCACGACCAGGGTCGGGTTCCCCTCGCGGAAGTCGTTGAACAGCGGCTTCCCGAGGAGGTCGGCGTCGCCGAAGACGTCCAGCAGGTCGTCGCGGATCTGGAAGGCGATCCCGAGCGCACGTCCGTAGGTCGCGAGCGCGTCCGGATCGGCGGTGCGGCGCCCCTAGATCTCGGCGACCGAAGCGAGCGCGGCGGAGATGATCGCGGACGTCTTCCGCTCCACGACGCGGAAGTAATGCTCCCGCCCGACCGACAGGTCGAACCGGGACGCCTCCTGGAGCACCTCCCCCTCGACGAGGTCGGCGCACGACTCGCCGCAGCGAAGGATGATCGATCGCGGGTACTCGGCGGCGAGCTCGAACGCGCGGACGAACAGGTAGTCGCCCGTGACGATCGCGAGCGGGATCCCGAACGCCCGCGGCATGGACGGTCGGCCGCGCCGGGTGTCGGCGTGGTCGATCACGTCGTCGTGGACGAGGGTCGCCGTGTGGATCAGCTGGAACGCCGCCGCGAGCGAGACGATCGGCCGCGGGTCGACTCGGCGCCCGAGGGCCCGGGCGGCCGCGGCCATGAGGAGCGGGCGGACGCGCTTCCCTCCCGGTCGAGCACGCGTAGCGCGCCGACTCGGTCAGCTGCGCGTACGCGCGGACCCGAGCACCTGGTGCGAGCCGCCAGTCGACGTCCTCGAGGTCGCCGACGAGGATCGGGAGCAGCTCGGAGAGCTCGACCGCGACCTCCGGCGCCGAGCGTCTGCGCGACGAGGCTTCGCAGCGACGGCTCGAGCGAGTCCGCCGGCCGACGAGCCCCTCACGACGCCCCTCCGAGACGGGCGGGCCAGCGCAGCCGCATCATTTCGTCCAGACCCGCGCTCCCGATATAGCGCATTCCCAGCGCGAGGAGTGGGTCGAACACTGTGAACGGGTCGGAGAACGCGCTGGATCCGCGCCGCCCGCGCGAGCGGGGCGTAGAGAACCCGCCGCCAGGCGGCGTCGTACTCCGCGAGCGGCGCGCCGTCGCGTACGTGCCGCGCCGCGGCCAGCCCCGCGCAGCCATCCGCTGAGCATCGCGGTCGGAATGCCCCCGCCGTTGGTCGCCATGACGAGGTTCGCCGCGTCCCCCGCGAACAGCGTGCGGCCGACGACGAGGCTCTCGGGCGGCGGTCCGATCGGCACCCACCAGCTCGTCCGCTCGCGGGCGCGACCGAGCCCTCCCGCGCCAGGAACCGGTCGAGGAGGCTGGCCGAGGTTGGTCGACGGCGGCACGCGCGCGCGACGCCCGAGGCCGACGTTCGAGGTCGTGAGCGCGGGGAAACCGCCACGCGTACCCGTGCGGGCGCGCTCCGGCCGAAGAACAGCTCGATCTCGTCGCGACATCGGGCCGTCCGCGGTCGCCGTGATCATGCGGAACATCGACCGCGCCGGGGTGCGAACCCGACCGACCGCGCGACCGTCGAGGTCGGTCCGTCCGCGCCGACGATCACGTCCGCGCGCACCCGGATCCGCCCGGCGAGGACGACCTCGTCGTCCTCGACACCCCGGTCGACGCCGACCGGGTAGCGGAGCTCGGCGCCCTGCGCCCTCGGCGCGGCACGGCGAGCGCCTTGTCGAACGCGCGGCGGGACACGGTGAACCCTTCGAGCGGGAACCGGAAGCGATGGCCGTACGGCGAGACGCACGTCATCCAGTGGGTCTCCCGGAGCACGGTCGTCGGCGGGATCTCGTAGGCCGCGGCGAGCAGCGCGGGGCACTCGAACAGGTCGGCGAGACCTCGCCCGCCGGGAAGGAACTCCCCGCACTGGACCGGCTGGCCGAGCTCCCGCCGATGGTCGAGCAGGAGGGTGCGGGCGCCGCCCTCGGCTGCGGCCCGGGCCGCGAGGGACCCGGCCGGGCCCGCCGCCGACCACGACGACGTCGAACCGCTCCACCGGCTCACGCCCCGGTCGCCACGAAGTGGGCCGCGGCGCTCTGGATCGCGCCCAGGATCGGCTGCGGGTAGATCCCGAGCGCGACGATCGCGACCGCGATGAGCCGCGATCGCGGTCCGCGCGCCCGTAGCCGATCCCTCCGAACGCGGAGCGACGGGCGGCCCGGCCGCGCCGACGACGGCGCCGCCGGCCGCTCGTCGGGGCCGCCGTCGTCGAAGAAGATCACCTTCAGCACCCGCCCGTAGTAGAACACGGACAGCGCGCTGTTGAGCAGCCCCGCGATCGCGAGCCAGACGAAGAACCCCTGCGCCTGCACCGCGGCGCTGAACAGGACGAACTTCGAGACGAACCCGATCGTGAGCGGGACCCCCGCGAGCGAGAGGAGCATGAGCGCGAAGGCCACCGAGAGCAGCGGGCGGCGGGACCCGAGGCCGCGCCAGTCGTCGATCAGCGGCCCGACGCCCAGGCCCGGCGACCGCGGCGACCACGAGGAACGCCCCCGCTCTTCATCAGGACGTGCGCGAAGACCTGGAGGGTCGCCCCGGCGAAGCGCGGGGGCGTGCCGATCGCGAGGCCGATGCAGCATGTACCCGGCCTGGCTGATCGAGGAGTAGGCGAGCATCCGCTTCATCTCCTTCTGGAGCAGCGCGAGGACGTTCCCGACCGTCATCGTGAGGACGGCGAGGAGCGCGAGCGTGACCTGCAGAGCACGGGCCCGATGTCGAACGGGGCTCCCGCGAACGAGGTTCGACCCCGCCCGACCCGGACGAAGAGGACCGGGCCGATGAAGACGAGGAAGAGCGCGAAGACGCCGATCTTCTTCGACGCCCCCGGCGAGGAAGGCGCTGACGTCGGACGGAGCCCCGTCGTAGACGTCCACCGCCCAGGCGTGGAACGGCACGAGCGTCGTCTTGAACGCGAGCCCGGCGATCAGGAAGCCGAAGCCCGAGGAGCGCGAGGACCGGGTAGCCGACCGAGCCGGCCGACCGCGCGGATCGCGAACAGGTTCGTGGTCCCGTAGGCGCCGAACAGGAGCGAGGCGCCGAAGAACGAGAGCGTCGAGGAGAGCGCGCCGATGATGTAGAACTTCATCGCCGCTTCGAGCGAGCGGGGGTCCCGTGCGGGTGTAGCCGACCAGGATGTACGTCGAGATGCTCGTCGAGCTCGATCGCGAGGAGCAGGAAGATCAGGTCGGACGCGATCGCGACCAGCAGCATCCCGAGCGTGGCGAGCAGCAGGAGCCCGAAGAAGATCGCCGCGCCGCGCTCGTCGCGAGGGCCGGCTCAGCGAGGCGAGCGAGACGAGGAACGCCGCGAGGAGGAACAGTCGCCTGGAAGACGAGCCCGAGGGACGAGAACGCGTAGAGCGGCGCCGTCCCGGGCGCCGGCGATCGCGTCGATCGACCCGCGCCGAGGGTCCGCAGCGCCGCCAGCGGCCCGAACCCGAGGTCCGCGATGCACGAGGAGAAGGCGAGCGTCCCGGTCGCCGCCGCCCCGATCGCTCCGAGCGCCTCGAGCCGTCGGACCCCAAGGACGTCCAGGAGGAAGACGAGCAGCGCGGCGGCGAGGAGGACGAGCTCGGGCGCGAACGGGCCGGCGAAGCGTGAGGTCGTCCATCGGCTCAGGTCCCCGGGAATCCCTTTACGGGCGAGTTCGCGATCACGTTCACGAGGAGGCCGGGCAGGATGCCGAACAGGACGGCTAATCGCGACCAGCAGCCCCATGCCGATGCCCTCGTACCACGGGACGTCGTGGCGCATCGGCCGGGATGCCTCGCGGCGGGCCGAACAGCATCCGCTGCATCATCCACAGGTAGAAGGCGGCGGTGACGACGAGGACCGCGAGCGGCACGAACACCCAGTAGCCGATGCCGTTCCAGGTCGCGAGCAGCGCCACGAACTCCGCCGGGAAGCTGATCAGGGCGGGCAGGCCGAGCGAGGCGAGCGAGCCGGCCATGATCAGCGTGGAGAGCATCGGCGTCGTCGGCGTGATCCCCCCGAGGGTGGAAATGTCGCGCGTTCCGAACGTGTGGTGGACGCTCCCGGCCGTCATGAACAGGAGCGCGCTCACGATCCCGTGGGCGAACATCAGCAGGACCGCGGCGAGCAGCCCGAGCGAGCTGTCCAGGCCGATCGCGAGCAGCACGATCCCCATGTGGTTGATCGAGGAGTAGGCGACCATCCGCTTCAGGTCCCGTTGCGAGAGCGCGACGACCGAGCCCCAGACGATCGAGAGGAACGCCAGGACGAAGAGGATCGGCCGGACGTGGGCGAACCCGTCGGGGAGGATCTCCACCGCCCATCGGATCAATCCGTAGCCGCCGAGCTTCAGCAGAAGGCCGGCGAGCAGCACCGACCCGCCGGTCGGCGCCTCGACGTGCGCGTCCGGCAGCCAGGTATGGAACGGGACGATCGGGAACTTGACCCCGAACCCGAAGAACATCGCCAGGAAGAGGAACGCCTGGACGACCGGCGAGAGCCCCCGGGCCGCCGCGTAGACGCTCGAGAAGTCGAACGAGGTCGCGCCCGAGTAGAAGACGAGCGCGAGCAGGCCGACCAGCATCACGATCGACGCGACGTGGGTGTAGACGAAGAACTTCAGCGCGGCGTACCGCCGGCGCGGCCCCCCCCAGTACCCGATCAGGAAGAACATCGGGACGAGGACCGCCTCCCAGAAGAGGAAGAACAGGAGCACGTCCAGCGCGACGAAGACACCGAACGACCCGAGGCAGGTGAGCGCCGACGAGCCCGAAGTACGCCGCGGGCCGCTTCGTCTCCTCCACGAGTAGACGACCGTCGCGATCTGCAGGATCGCGGTCAGGAGGATCAGGACGAGCGAGATCCCGTCGACGCCGACCGTGTAGTTCATCTGGAGCCACGGGAGATGGATCCAGGCGTACGTCTCTGGTCTCGGAGAAGCCGGGGACGAGCGCGCCGTTGTAGCCGGGCCAGCCCGGGTAGCCGAGGAACAGGAACCCGTCCTCGGCGAGGAACGCGATGGCCGTGCCCGAGGGCCGCCCAGCGGGCCCTCGCCCCCGCGAGGAACGTGACGGCCGTCCCGACGAGGAGGGTCGCGAGCACGATGGAGAGGATCGGCGAGCATCTACCTCCCTCCGAATCGGGCGACCAGGTACGGGGCGACCAGCAGCAGGAGGACGAACACCGCGACCAGCCCCACCACGACGTAGGCCGCGTAGTCCGAGACGAGCCCGGTCTGGAGCCGTCGCATCCGGTCGGACAGCGCGGCGAACGCCCGCTCGAAGCCGTGGACCGTCCCGTCGATGACGAACCGGTCGAAGAAGTCGGCGGCGCGGGCGACCGTGTAGATGCCCTTCGCCCCGATCCAGTCGTATCCGGCCTTGATGTAGTACCGCTCGAGGAGGACGTTCCGGACCGACCGGGCCGCGGTCGAGCTGGGAGGGCGTAGACGCGGCCGTTCCCCCAGAGCAGCCAGGCGAGCCCGATGCCCGCCGGCCCCAGGCCCACGCCGCCGCCGCGGAGGAGGAGGTCGGTCGTCGTGTACGTCGGCGGGATCCCGGCCGCGAGCGACCCGGCGAAGCCCGGCCCTTAGCAGGAGCCGTTGAGAAGCCCGGGAAGAACACGAACAGCCCGCCCCCGACGGCGAACGCCGAGAGGACGACGAGCGGGACGCGCATCACCCACGGGCCCTCGTGGGCGTGGGGCAGCGCCGGGTCGCGCGGCCGTTGCCCGAGAAGACGAGGAACCAGACGCGGAAGATGTAGTACGCCGTCAGGAAGACGGACACGAACGCGAGGAGGAAGAACGGCCAGTAGTCCGGATGGCTCCCCAGGGTGGAGTAGACCGAGGCGAGGATGTCGTCCTTGCTCCAGAACCCCGCGAACGGCGGGATCCCCGGCGAGCGCCAGCCCACCGATGGCGAACGCGACCGCCGTGAGCGGCATCGCCTTCTTCAGGCCGCCCATCTTGAACAGGTCCTGCGTGCCGACGGCGTGGATGACCGAGCCGGCGGCGAGGAACAGGAGCGCCTTGAAGAACGCGTGCGTGAACAGATGGTACAGGCCGACCATCGAGAACCCGGCCCCGACGGCGAGCACCATGTAGCCGAGCTGGCTGATGGTCGAGTAGGCGATCACCCGTTTGATGTCGGGGTGGACCACGGCCATCGTCGCCGCGAAGAACGTGGTGAAGCCCGCCGATCGCGACGATGACGAGCGAGTCGGTCGCGGTGAACCCGATGAACACGCTCGTGACCGCGAGCAGGTAGACGCCCGCGGCGACCATCGTCGCCGCGTGGATGAGCGCCGAGACGGTCGTCGGGCCCTCCATCGCGTCCGGCAGCCAGACGTGGAGCGGGAACTGGGCGCTCTTTCCGGCCGCCCCGCCGAGGATCATGATCCCGGCGACGGTCAGGAGCGTCGGGTTGGCCGCGCGTCCGGCCCCGCGGAGGAACGGCAGCTCCGTTCTGGACGAACAGGAAGCCGTTCGCCGCCCAGCCGCCCGACCCGACCGGTCCGGCGGCCGCGTACTCGTAGAAGAACAAGAAGATCCCGAGCAGGAACATCACGTCCCCGACCCGCGTGACGAGGAACGCCTCCTTCGCCGCGCTCGAGGCGCTCGGCTTCTCGTAGTAGAAGCCGATGAGGAAGTAGGAGCAGACGCCGACCAGCTCCCAGAAGAGGAAGAACTCGAGCAGGTTGTCGGAGAGGACCAGGCCGTTCATTGCCGCGAGGAACAGCGACAGCTCGGCGTAGTACCGGGGCAGCCCCCGGTCCTGGTGCATGTACCCGATCGAGTACAGCATCACGAGGAAGCCGACGACCGTGACGACGATCAGCATCAGCGCGGAGAGCGGGTCGACCAGGGTCCCGACCACGAGCGAGAAGCCGTTCGGATAACCAGACGACGGCGCCAGGTGGAGCCAGGTGTACCGCCGGTCGACGTAGGTCGCCGGCCCGAGCATCTCCCCGACGCCGACCAGCACCCCGACCACCATGGCCGCGCCCGAGAACGCGACGGCGACCCAGCCGCCCCACTCGAGGCGGCGCATCTTCTGGCCGAAGAGGCCGACGATGACGAACGCGGCGACCGAGAAGAGCGGGACGAGGAACGCCCAGCCGTAGAGCGCGCTCAGAGCTACCGTGCGACCTTCCCCCCTACGACTTGAGCTCGGTCACTTCGGCGACGTTGATCGTTCCCTTCGCGCGGTTGAGCGCGAGCACGATCGCAAGGCCCACGGCGACCTCGGTCGCCGCGAAGCCGACGAGGACGACCGCGATCGACTGGCCCGTGATCCCGAGCGGGGCGGACGGCGCGAACGCCGCAAAGTAGACGAAGTTCAGGATCGCCGCGTTGGTCGCGATCTCGATCGAGATGAGGAGCAGGACGAAGTTCCGGCGCGTCAGGATCCCGAACAGGCCGATCCCGAGCAGGGCACTCGAGAGCGCGAGGAACCCCGTGGGGCCGAGGGTCGTCACTCGCGCCCCTCCCGGACGAGGAAGATCGCTCCGGAGACGGCGGCGAGCATGATGAGGCCCAGGAGGAGGAGCCAGGCTCCGTTGGGCCCGAACAGGTTCACCGAGAGCGTGGCCGGGGCGTAGGCTCGGATCGTGACCTCGCCCTGCGGAAGCTCCCCGAGCGCGGTCCCGACGAAGACGACCGTGAGGAGCGCCAGCGCCACCGGGAGCGGGCCGATCCCGGTCGCGGCTTCGCGGGAGAAGATGCGCTTGCGCGTGACCATCACCCCGAACAGGAGGAGGATCGTCACCGCCCCCGCGTACACTCCGAGCTGGAGCACCCCGAGGAACGGCGCCTCCAGGAGGAAGTAGATCGCCGCGAGGTCGACGAAGAAGACGGCCACCCAGAGGATCGTGTGCACCAGCTCCCGTACGAGGAGGGCGGCGATCGCGGTCACCACGGCGACCGCCGCGAGCAGGGCGAACGCGATCTCGGGCAGGCTCACTTAGAGGCCCCCCAGAAAAGGCACTCCTTCGGGCAGACGCTGATGCACGTGCCGCACCGGACGCAGTCGGAGTCGTTCACGACCGGTTCCTTCCAGATCCGCTTCGCGACCTTCTCGCCGGGCTTCGCCTCCGACTTCGGGATGTCGAGCATCGTGATGCACTGCGTGGGGCAGTCGCGGGCGCACGCGTTGCATCCGATGCACAGCGGGGGGTCGAGGAGGATCGCGTCCTCGTTCTTCGGGAGCTCGATCCGGATCGGGTTCATCGGGAGCTTGGTGCGGAACACCTCGTTCAGCTTCGCCGGCGAGTAGATCATCTCCGAGCGCTTCGTGGTCGAGAGCTCGTAGCGGGTCGTCATCGTGAGGCACCCTTCGGGGCACGCGTCCGAGCAGAACCCGCAGTAGCTGCACTTCCCGTAGTCGATCTCGGGGCACTTCTTCGGGTGCTTCGGGTCCCCGCCCGGCACCGTGACCATCTCGATGCACAGGTCGGGGCACGAGAACGCGCAGAGGTTGCAGCTGATGCACGTGGCGATGTTGAGCGCGTGCACCCCACGATAGTTGTCCCAGATCGGGCCGACGCCGATCGGCATCCCGGAGCCGACCCCGACCTTCGTCCGGAACTTCGGGTCCTCGAGCCGCTCGTAGGGATAGATGATCGTCGAGGGCCGGAAGAGGCTCTTCGCGAACTGCCGGGCCGCGGTCGCCATCGGCCGTGCGACCCAGAGGACCGGGTTCTCGTCGGATTTCTCCGTCGCGTTGAATTCGCTCGCCATCGTAGATCCTGCCGCCCGGTTCAGGCCCCCACCGAGGGAACGCATCCGAGGACCGGCACGCAGCGGACGGTGACGAGCACCGCCGCGAGGAATACGGAGAGGAGCGCGAGCGGGATCATCCGGTTCCAGCCCACCCTGAGGAGCTGATCGGTGCGGACCCGCGGGAGGGACGCGCGGATCCAGACGAAGAGGCCGAAGACCGCGTAGGTCTTCAGCATGAACCAGACGATCCCGGCGAGGGGGAACGAGGTGAGGGCGCCCGGGACCCACGACGGGAGGGTCCATCCCCCGAGGAACAGGAGGACGACCAGGATGCTGCCGACGAGCGCGCGCAGGTAGTCGGCGAGCATGAAGAACGCGAACAGCATGCCGCCGTACTCCGTGTTCCACCCCTCCACGAGCTCCGCCTCCGCCTCGGGGAGGTCGAACGGAATGCGCTCCATCTCCGCCAGCATCGCCGCCACGAACACGACAAGGGCGAGGAACAGCGGGCCCCAGAACCAGTAGTTTCGCTGGTCGTAGACGATGGTCGTCAGGTCGAAGCTCCCCGAGACGATGATGACCGCGACCACCGCGAGGAGGAGCGGCACCTCGTAGGCGATCATCTGCGCCGCGGAGCGGAGGCCGCCCATCAGCGAGTACTTGTTGTTGCTCGACCAGGCGCTCACGAAGATGAACAGCGGGGCGAACGAGAAGATCGTCAGCGCGAGGAGGAGGCTCAGCGGAAGGGCCCCCGCGTTCCAACCGGAGGAGATCGGGAGGATGCCGAAGATGACGAGCGAGGTGACCATGTACGCCGATCGGTCCGAAGTAGAACCCGAGACCGTCCGCCGCGCGCGGCGAGACGGTGTTCTTGCGGAACAGCTTCATGCCGTCCGCGAAGTTCTGCAGCAGGCCGGCGTAGCCGACGTGCATCGCCCCGCGCCGGTCCATGAACCGGCCGAGGAGCTTTCGTTCCCACCAGATCAGCAGGATCGTGTTCAGCATGCTCGCCGCGAGCAGGATCACGCAGAACACCAGGACCGCGAGCGCGGTCACGACGTTGGAGCTCGTGAGGAAGTCGCGCGCCCCCGACGGTAGCACCGAACCGACACCGCCGAGGAGCGCCCGGGAGAGGTCGTACGAGACCGAGTAGAGCGTGGTGGTGGCCATCTTCCCTCCTGCCCTACCGGTCGACTTCGCCCACGCAGACGTCCACGCTGCCCCATGATCGGGGGGATGTCGGCGACGTGGTAGCCGATCAGGTACTGGCGCGCGGCGCTGACGTTCGCGAAGACGGGCGAGCGGAACTTCACGCGGTACGGGTGCTCCGCCGCCCTCGTTCACCACGTACGCCTGCGCCTCGCCGTGGGGCTCCTCCACCGAGGAGAGCCCGACGCCCTTCGGGTAGCTGCGCTTGAGGAGGTACCCTTCGTTCCCGATGGGCGCGTACGGCGCCCCGAGCCATCGGGGGAGCCGCTCCGCGATCGCCGGGCCGGGGTGATGGTCGAGCCAGTCGAGGACCTGGCGAAGGATCCGGATCGACTGGCGCATCTCCTCCATGCGGACGAGGTAGCGCGCGGTCACGTCCGCGCCGTCGGCGAGGGCCACGTCGAACTCCAGCCGGTCGTAGGCGGCGTAGGGGCGGTCCTTGCGGAGGTCGCGCTTCAGGCCGGCGGCCCGGAGCATCGGCCCGGTGACCCCGTGCGCAACGCAGTCGTTCGCCTTCAGGATGCCCAGCCCGTCGCACCGCTTGCGGAAGATGGTCGAGCCGAGGCAGAGCTGGTCGTACTCGTGCAGCCGGTCGCTGACCCAGTCGAGCACCTTGCGGGAGCGGTCCGTAAACCCGGGCGGGACGTCGTTGCGGACGCCGCCCACGCGCATGTACTCGTATGTCATGCGCGCGCCGGTGTAGTCCTGCAGCAGGTCGAGGACAAGGTCGCGGTCCCGCATGCCGTAGAGGAACGGGCTCATCAGCCCGATGTCCTGGACGAAGGCGGCGTACCACATGATGTGGGACGCGAGCCGCTGGAACTCGTCGCACATCGTGCGCAGATAGTGGGCCCGCTCGGGCGGCGTGATGTGCAGCGCCTGCTCGGCGGAGAGGATGTAGAGGTGCTCCCACGCGAGCCCGGCGACGTAGCAGCACCGGTCCATGAGCGTGATCACCTCGTTGTAGTGCCGGTCCTCGCTGATCTTCTCGATCCCCCGGTGGAGGTAGCCCACCTCCGGGTCGACATCGAGGATCAGCTCGCCGTCGATCCGGACGCGAAGGTTCCAGAGACCGTGCGTCATGGGGTGCTGGGGCCCCATGTTGATCCACATCTCAGACACGGCGCGTCTTGACCTCCAATTCCTCGGGCTCGTGCAGCTTGAAGGACCGGAGCAGGGGGTGGAAGGCGTAGCCGTCCGGCATCAGCAGATGGCGGATGTCGGGGTGGTGGTCGAACGCGATGTCGACCATCTCCCAGGTCTCGCGCTCGTGCCAGTTCGCGCTCGGCCAGATGCCGCTCGCGGACTCCACGTGCGCGTCGTTCGCCGGAAGGTCGGTCGAGAGGATCGCGTACTGCCGCGCCGCGTCCGACCAAACGACGTAGAACACCTCGCGGCGGTCGACCCAGTCGATGCCGCCGACCATGGAGAGGTGGGCGAACCCAAGGTCGTCGCGCACCGCGCGGAACAGGTCGAGGGCCCCCGCGCGGTCGAACCGCACGCGCCCGGCCGTCCCGTCGAACGGCTCCACACCCTTCAACCGGTCGCCCAGCTTCGGTTGGAGGGCCTTTGCGAGGTCGTCCGGTTGCATCCTCGTCCCCCGAACTGCGACACCGGCGCGCGCGCCGGTTACTCCTTGCGCTCCCGGATCAGCTGCTCGAGCCGGAGGATCCCGTCGAGCATCGCCTCGGGCCGCGGCGGGCAGCCGGCGATGTAGACGTCGACGGGGACGAGCTTGTCGACCCCGGGCACGACGGAGTACGCCGTCCGGAACGGTCCGCCGCCGGTGGCGCAGTTGCCCATCGCGATGACCCACTTCGGCTCGGGCATCTGCTCGTAGAGGGTGATTAGCTTGTGCGCGACCTTCCAGGTCACCGTGCCGTTCACGATCAGGAGATCGCATTGCCGGGGCGAGGACCGCGGGACCACCCCGAACCGCTCGGCGTCCCAACGGGCCCCGAACGCGGCCGCGAACTCGATCGCGCAGCACGCCAGGCCCCAGTGCAGCGGGAACAGCGAGTTTCGACCAGCCCAGTTGAACATCGGGCGGATCAACTTCGACTGGCCCTGCTCGGCGATCATGCTGGTGAGCGCCTCTTTGGCGGCCGGGATGAACTCCTTGACCCGGAGCGCCTCGATCTCCACGAACGGTACCCCCGGCTCGTGGACGACCGGCAGCGGCGTGCCGGGGAGCGCCGCCGCGGGCGGCTTCGGAAGGGCGACCGCGCCGGCGGCCGACATCAGACGACCCACCTCTTCTCGCCGCTCAACGCGTAGTAGATCCCCGTGATCGCGAGCGCGGTGAACGCCGTGGCGATGAAGACGGGGTACCAGCCCGAGTTCGTCGTGTGGAACGTGAGGCCCCAGAGCGCCAGGATGAAACCCAGGACGTCGACGGCGACGAAGACGATCGCGAACGTGTAGTGCTGGGTCGGGAAGTCGATCTGCGCTTCGCCCTCGGCCTCCTCGCCGCACTCGTACGTCGTCAGCTGGAGGTAGGACTGCCGGCGCTTCGCGCCCAGGGTCCGGTTCGCGAGGATGGAACCGACCCCAAAAGCGGCGGCGATGACCGCGAAAACGAGGAAAGTCGTGACCCCTGCGTCCACGGTCGCTGCCTTCGCTCGCCGATGAGCGTTGGTGAGACCCTACCGCGTTATTTAAGGCCAACCGGCTGACGGTGGGACGCGACGCGTGGAGAGCCGGTTCCCGCACCGTTCGGACCCCGAAAATTAAACGCTGCGACGGCTATCCTAGGTGTGGATACGAACAGCTTCCGGACACCGATCACCCTGCGCGGGACCCGTCTCGAGCTTGTCCCGACCGAGCGGGGTCATCGGGAGGCCCTCCACCGGGCCGCGAAGGACCCCGAGATCCACCGCTACCTGATCGACTCGCCCGGTCCCGCGATCGCGGACCTGGACGCCCTCCTCGAGTTCGTCCTGCGACTGCAGCGATCTGGCGACGTGCTCGCGTTCACGACGCTCCGCCTACCCGACCGCGTGCCCGTGGGGATGACCCGGTTCCTCAACATCGACCGCCCCAACGAGGCCGTGGAGATCGGCGGCACCTGGCTGGACTCGTCGTTGTGGCGCACGCCGATGAACACGGAGTCGAAGTACCTGCTGCTGCGGCACGCGTTCGAGGTCGAAGGCGCGCACCGGGTCTCCATTCGGACCGACCTGCGGAACGAACGTTCCCAAGCGGCCATCGCGCGCCTCGGGGCCACCCGGGAGGGTGTGATGCGGGAGGATCGGCTGCTCCGGTCGGGGTACCATCGATCGTCGGTGGTCTACAGCATCCTTGTGGACGAATGGCCGAGCGTGAAGCGGCGGCTGGAGCGATTCCTGGATCGACCGTGGCCGGGGCCCACCGGGCCGACGGCCTGACCGAGGGCCCCGCCGGTCGCCCGCGCGGTCAGTGGAAGGTCGGCTTTCGCTTCTCGCGAAAAGCTTGGATACCTTCGGGCAGCTCGCTTCCCTCCGCCGCTTCGACCGCCCCGCGCCGTTCTAGCATCATCTGCGTGTCCAGGCTTTCGTGGAACGCGCTGACGATCAGGCGCTTCATCCAGCCGTAGGCGAACGTGGGGCCATCGGCCAGCTCGCGCGCCCGCTCGGCGGCGCGCGCTCGAAGCGCCGCGGGCGCTACGACCTCGTGCACCAGCCCGAGCTCCTTGGCGCGCGCGGCCGGCACGCGCGCGTTCGTGAAGAGCATCTCCTGCGCCAGCCCGATGCCGAGGAAGTGCGGCAGGAAGTAGGTCAACCCTCCGTCGGGAACGGCCCCCAGCCCGGGGAACGCGGGAACGAGGATCGCCGTTTCCGAGGCGATCCTCCAATCGGCGGCGAGCGCGAGGGAAAGACCCCCGCCCGCGGCGACCCCCGGCAGGGCGGCGAGGACCGGCTTTCTCATGCCGACGATCTCTCGGATCGACAGCTCCTGCTCGCCCGTCAGCTCGTGGAACAGTGACGCGAGCTCCCCTCGGGCACGGTGCTCCTCCATGACGGCGACGTCGCCGCCGGCGCAGAACGCCGACCCTTCGCCCGTAAGGAGCACGGCCCGGACGCTCGGGTCGACCGAGGCTTTCTGCAGCGCGGTGCGCAGCTCCTTCATCGCAGCGACGTCCAGGGCGTTGAGCCGGTCGGCGCGGTCGATGCTGATCGAGAGCACCGCGCCGTCTCGTGCGGTTCGTATTCCGGGCATGGCCGAGCGGCCGAGCCACCGGGCGGGTAAAAGTCGCGCGGGGCGTCACGCATCGGTTTCCGGGCCGGCGTCCGCGACGAGACTATGAGGCCCCGTGGCTGGTCGGAGAGGCGATCCACGTGTCGAATTCCTTTGCGACCGCAAACGGGTCGATGGGCTCGTTGCCCTGGTCTCTCGGCGCGACGGACCTGAAGAGCCGAGCGGAGGAGATCGTTCGGGCCGCCCAGCACGCCCTGTCGGAGCTGCGAACGTCCCAGACGCCCCCGACGGAGGCGTCCCTCCTCGAGCCTCTCGACCGCGTGCTGATCGGGGTGCGCGACCTGGCATACCACGGCAGCTTCGTCTTCGCCGTCCATCCCGACGCGGCCGTGCGCACCGCGGGACGGGAAGCGTCCGAAGCCGCCGACCGGTTCTTCAACGAGTTCCGAATCGACGAGGTGATCTATCGAAAGATCCGCTCGATCGACCTCGCCCGGGCGGACGGCCCGACCCGGTTCGCGGTCTCGAAGCTGCTCCGCGAGATGCGCCGAGCGGGCGCGGAGAAGGGCTCCGAAGCCCGGGGGAAACTACTGAAGCTGAGCAACGAGATCGACCGGGTCTCCAATCAGTACAACGAGAACATCGCGACGCTCGAGCGCGGGATCGACCTCAAGGACCCGACCGAGCTCACGGGGCTCCCGCCGGACTACGTCGCGGCGCACCCCCTCGGTCCGGCGGGTACGATCCGGATCTCGACCCGCTACCCGGACTTCCACCCGGTGATGGCCTACGCGGACCGGCCGGAAGTGCGGCGTCGCCTCCTCGCCGAATACATGAACCGCGCCTACCCCGAGAACGAACCGATCCTCACGGACCTCCTTCGGCTCCGGTTCGAGCTGGCCACGCTCCTCGGGTACCCCGAGTTCGCGGCGTATGCGATCGAGGACAAGATGATGGAACGCTCCGAGGCCGTTCGCACCTTTCTCGAGCGCGTCGCCGGCGTCCTGAAGGTGCCGGCCCTGCGCGACCTCGACTTGCTCCTCGCCCGCAAGCGCCGGGATGACCCGAGCGCGAAGCGACTCGACCTCTGGGACGGGTCGTTCTCGGGAGACGGATACTACGACAACAAACTGCGGGTCGAAGAGTTCGGCGTGGATTCGAAAGCCCTGCGCGCCTACCTCCCGTACGGACGCGTGCGCGACGGGCTGTTCGCGCTCTGCGAGGAGTTGTTCGGCCTGCGATTCCGGCGGGTCGCCTCCGAGACGTTGTGGCACCCGAGCGTCGAAGCGTACGACGTGACGCACGGGGACCGGCCGCTCGGACGGATCTACCTGGACCTGGTCCCCCGGGAGGGAAAGTACACGCACGCCGCCTGCTTCGGTATCCGCGAGGGGATCGCCGGGCTCCAGCTCCCGCAGTACGCGCTCGTCTGCAACTTCCTCGACCCGAACCTTCCCGCCGAGACGGCGCGGATGCAGTACTCGGACGTGATCACGTTCTTCCACGAGTTCGGCCACCTGCTCCACGGGTTGTTCGCGGGCCACGGCCGCTGGCTGTACACGACGCCATCGTACATCGAATGGGATTTCGTGGAGGCGCCGTCCCAACTCTTCGAGGAGTGGGCTCGCGACCCCGCGACGCTCGCCCGGTTCGCCCGGAATCCGGACACGGGCGAAGTGATCCCCGCCGCGCTGCTGGAGCGGCTTCGGGCGGCCGACGCCCTCGGCCGCTCCGCGCGCTGGCTGCGCCAGGTGGCGCTCGCCACGGTGTCGCTCCGCCTCTACGACCGGCCGCCCAACGGCGTGGACCCCTCCGTGGTCTTCCGTGACGTGTTCGACCGGTACTTCCCGACGCCCATGGAGCCGGAGTACCACCCGACCGCGGCGTGGGGCCATCTGACAGGCTACTCGGCGTGCTACTACACCTACGTCTGGTCGCTCGTGATCGCCCGGGACCTCCTCGAGCCGTTCCGAGCGGCCGGCAACCTGACCGACCGGACGATCGCCACGCGCTACGCGAAGGAGATCCTCATGCCGGGGAGCGAGCGCCCGGCCCGCGAGCTCATCGCGTCGTACCTCGGGCGGGAGTTCGATTTCGGTGCGTTCGAGCGGTGGGTCCAGGAGGACCGCTCGTCGGCCGCGACGCGCCCGGTCCGTTCCCCCGCGGAGTGACGAAGCGCGTCGCGACGGGTCGGCGCCAGGACGTTGCGCGGCCGCGGGCCTACGTGGTAGACGAGGGCGGCGGTCGGCGTCGCGGGTCGGGTCCGAGGCGCGCCGCGGGCGGGAAACCGCCCCCCACGGCCGAAGGGGTCGCGGCGGTGCGCCGCGGATCCGGAGGCGGGGGCGCGACCTCGTCCGGTCCCGGAAGGGAGTGGGGATCGGACGAACGCCCGCCCCGGCCGCCCATCGGCGTCACCAGGGAGTCGTCGCTGCCCTCGGCACGGATCTCGGCCTCGATGGTCTTGATGTCCGTAAGCAGTTCCTCCTGCTTCGGGATCGGGCCGAGGATGTCGTCCATGGTCCCGATCCGCTTTTCCAGCTCGTCGAGCGAACTGAGCTGCCGGTCCGGGACCTGGCGTCCGGTGCCGAGGTACTCGCTGGCCCCTTCCATCAGGCGCGTGAACTCGAACGGGAACAGGATCTTGGTCGCCTGACCGTCGCCGACCTTCGCGACGGTGTCCAGCGAGAGTACGGTGAGCGCCTTCGCGTCCAGGACCCCGGCCCCGAGCGCGAGGATGCGTAGCCGCTGGGACTCGCCCTGCGCCTCCAGGATCGTCGCGACTCGCGCCCCTTCCGCCTCGAGGATCTGCGACTGCCGGACCCCTTCGGCCTGCAGGATGCGGGACCGCTTCTGCCCCTCGGCGACCAGGATCGCGCTCCGCTTCTCGCCGTCCGCCCTCAGGACCGCGGCACGGCGCTGGCGTTCCGCGGAGGTTTGCTCCTCCATCGCGGTCTTGACCGGGCCGACGGGGTCGACCTCCTTGATCTCGACGGCCTCGACGCGCACCCCCCAACGGTCGGTCGCTTCGTCGAGGATGTCGCGAAGACGGGTGTTGATCCGCTCGCGGTTGTAGAGGACCTCGTCCAGCTCCATGTCGCCGATGGTCGACCGCAGCGTCGTCTGGGCGAGGGCGATCGTGGCGAAGTGGTAGTCCTGGACCTGGAAGATCGCCTTCGGCGGGTCGACGACCTTGATGTAAATGATCGCGTCGACGTTGGTCGGGGAGTTGTCCTTGGTGATGACCTCCTGGCGGGGGACCTCCAGCACCTGGGTACGGAGGTCGATCTTCAGGACCACCGCCAGGGGGCTGACTAGGTTGAACCCTGGGTTGACGATCCGTTTGTACGACCCCAGCAAGGTGACGACGCCCTGCTGGTACGGCTGGATCGTGTAGATCATCCGCGTCAGCAGGACGAGGAGCACGATGAACCCGAGAAGAATGACCACGAAGACGAGCGTGTAATCCGCCATCCGAACCCTCTCTCAACCCCCGCGAACGCGGGACCGAACGGACCGTCCGAAGTCCGCGAGGTAGGTAACCGTTGCTGACCCGACGTTCGGGCCGTTCATGCGGGGGGAGGGTTCTCGGCGGGTTCGACCATGAGGGAGACGCCCTCGCCCTGTACGATGCGCACCCTCGCGCCCGCCGGGATCGGGATCGCCGCGCGGGCGGACCAGACCTCCGAGCGGACCCGGACCTTCCCCTTGAGCGTGTCCGGCACGATCGGAACGAGGACGACCGCCTCTTCGCCGACCAGGCCGGCGCTGGTCGTGCTCAGCGGCCTATGGGTCGGCGCGACCCACCGGTAGTAGAAGATCTCCACGACGGTCGCGATCACCGCGGCGACGACGATGGCGACCGGCCCGACCGCGCTGTCGAGCAGGTACGTCGGGAAGAACAGGTAAAGGAACCCGGCGACCACGAGGACGGAGCCCGGAATGAACAGCAGGGCACCGGGGTGGATCAGCTCGAACGCGAACAGCGCGATGCCGACGACGGTGACCACGATACCGATCGAGACGTCGGCCGCCATGGGTACTATCGTCGCGCAGGTAACCCGTTGGGATAAAGACCGACGGCGGGCCGCTCGGGGCCGCCGTCAGCGGATGTAGGTCTGGGTCGACGCGAGGTCGAACCGGGGGACGATCCTAAGCCGTCGGCCGTCGCCACGGGGCGCGTGGGCGAGGAACGGGTACATCTGCCAGAGGTCCCCGTCGGCCATCCGGGTCGCGAGGTGGTCCGGGCCGAACGCCGCGCGCGTGACGTAGGCGGTCACGCGGCGGACCTCGCGCTCGTCAAGGTAGCCTAGGGAGTGGAGATACTCGTGGGCGAGGATGACGTAGACGAACGCGTTGAGCTCGAGCGGCGACTCGGCCGCGGCGCGCATCGTCTCGACGAGGCCCTCGTTCAGGACGATGAGGTTGCCCGCGACCTGCCAGTAGGCGCCGAGCTGGGGAGGAAGGTTGGAGAGAGCGAGGCCGAGGCCCGGCCGCTCGACCCCGAGCGTCCGGCGGACCGCATCCCGGACGACCTCGAAGACTCGGTCGAAGCCGACCGCGCGCTCGAGGCGCGAGCCGAGACCGAACTCCGGGCTGGGGTGGGGCCTCGGTTCGCTGGGCTGGGGGGGTCGCGGGAGATCCCGATGAGGGGTGAGGAAGAGGGGCGACATGCTGAGTACCTAGTCCGGCAGAGCGGATATAGGTCAGGTTACGCACGCGACAGGTGCTACCGCTGCCGGGGGGTGCCCGGTTCCCGGTGCCGTCGCGGCGCTCCTCCCAACCCCTAAGTGCGCGGGCCCGCTCCGGACCTCGAATGCCGAAGGCCGAGGACCTCGTCTTCCCGCGCCGCGAGCGGGTGGAGGATCGACGCAAGGAGCTGGGCCACCGCAAGCTCCTCGACGAGTTCTTCGACCACTCCACGCTCCTCGCGGTCTCTCGGCTCGTGAACCAGGGGCAGTTCGATTCCCTCGATCATCCGATCTCCCTCGGGAAGGAAGGGGGCGTCTTCCGGGCGACGAAGGGCGGGGAGTACCGCGCCGTGAAGGTCTACCGGATCGGCAACACCACGTTCCGACGCCTGCCCGAGTACGCGCTCGAGGAGCTTCGCCGGGTGACCAGCCTTCGCAACTTCGGGGGAATCATCTCCGCCTGGACGCGCCGGGAGCATACGATCCTCGGTCTTCTGACGGACGCCGGAGTTCGGGTCCCGCGACCGTACGGCCACTTTCGGAACGTGCTGGTGATGGAGTACATCGGCGACGCCGAGGGCGCGGCCCCCCGCCTTCGGGACGCGCCCATCGCCGATCCGGCCGCCCTGTACGCGGATTTCGTCTACCAGGTCGGGCGGATGATCCGCACCGCGAAGCTGGTCCACGGTGACCTTTCCCCGTACAACACGCTGTACTTCGAGGATCGGGTCGTGCTGATCGACGTCGCGCAGGCCGTCGGGGCCGACCACAGCGCGGCCCGTCGTCTGATCGAGCGGGACATCGCGAACTTCGCGAAGTACTTCGCCCGCCTCGGGCTGACCGTGGACGCGGACGAGCTCCTCGCCGAGGTCGGCGGCGACACCGTCGGGCCGCCGCGGGCGGAGGCGTGACCATGCCGGTCCTCTTCGCGCGGATCCCCGAGGATCGCGTGGGCGCCTTGATCGGGCTGGGGGGCCGGACCGTGCGCGAGATCGCCCGCCGTACCGCGACCTCGGTCGAGGTGGACGGAGAAGAGGGCGAGGTTCGGGTCTCGGGCCCGGACTCGGACCCGATGGGGGTGCTCAAGGCGCGGGACATCGTGCTCGCGATCGGCCGCGGGTTCTCGCCGGAGCGCGCCTTCCGTCTGCTTAAGGACAATACCTACCTCGGGATCGTCGACATCAAGGTCGCCACCGGCCGTCGCGACAAATCGGTCATCCGCCGGGTCCGCTCCCGGGTGATCGGCACGCAGGGACGCGCCCGCACCCGCATCGAGTACCTGTCGGGCTGCTCGATGAGCGTCTACGGCTCGACCGTGGCGCTGATCGGTGAGGAGGACCAGCTCGACCGGGCCACCCGAGCCCTCGAGCTCCTCATGCACGGGAGCGAGCACTCCACCGTGTTCCACCTTCTCGTCCGGCTCCGGCGGGACGCCGCCGCGGCGGAGGCGCTCGCGCCCTCCCTCGCCCTGGGCGACGAGGAGTGACTGTTGGCCCGGACCGTTCCGCTCGATGCCGGGACGCTCGCCTGGGCGCGCGCCCGGTTCGCCGAGTACTATGTCCACACCAACGTCCCCTCGCCCGAGAAGCTGACGCGTCGGGAGTTCGCGGCCTTTCCGTTCGCGGGCGAGTCGCTCATGCGCCGCCACGCCACCCTTCGGTCCGACGAGGAGCTCAGGGCCTACCTCGCGCGGGAGGTGCCCCGCCACGTCTACTACTCCTCGGCCTACTACCGACGCCCCGCCGAGCCGACCATGGCCGGCAAGGAATGGCTGGGCGCGGACCTCATCTTCGACCTGGACGCCGACCACCTGCGCGGCGCGGAGTCGCTCGATTATCCGGGTCAGCTCGCGCTCGTCAAGGACCGGCTGATCCACCTCGTGGACGATTTCCTGCTCGGGGATTTCGGGGTCGACCCGGCCACCACCTCCTTCGCCTTCTCCGGGGGCCGGGGGTACCACGTCCACATCCGCGACGAGCGCTACCTCACCCTCTCGAGCCCCGAGCGTCGGGAACTGGTCGATTACGTCCTCGGGCTGGGATTCGACCCCCTTCGGGCGATCGAGGAGCACCGCGAGGACGTCCGCTCGGGCCGGACCGTCGCCGATTCCGACGAAGCGGAGCCGACGCCTCGGGGCCGCGCCGGGCCCGTGACGTTGCGGCTCGCTCCGGTGGATGCGCTGGGATGGCGAGGGCGGACGACCCGCGCGGTGCTGGACATCCTCACCCGGTGGGAGGGCGCCGGCACCAAGGTGGCGGCCGCGGAGATGATCGCGTCGGGGATACCGCCCCTCAAGGCCCGCAAATGGGCGAGGATGCTCGTGGAGCAGGGCGGGGCCCGGAAGATCCGCGAGACGCTCTCGCTCGACGTCTTCCCCCAGGAAGCCTCGGCGGAATTCCTCAAGAGCATGGTCCGGGCGATGGTCGTCCGGGCGGCCGTCGAGGTTCAGGGTGAGACGGACGCGCCAGTCACCACGGACATCCACCGGCTGATCCGGCTCCCCGGCTCGCTCCACGGGGGGACCGGATTCCGCGTCGTCCCGCTCGCCCGGGACGCGATCGACGGGTTCGATCCGTTCGCCGACGCGCTGATCGATCCGGTCCCTCGCCGACCACCCCGGTCACGCTTGCCCAGGCGGTCCGCTACCCGTTCGCCGACGGGGGTGCGAGGGGCGCCGCGGGCGAGACGGTCGAACTGACTACGCCGCAGGCGCTGTTCCTGGTCCTGCGGGGGGAAGCGGCGCTTCGGCCTTCACCGGCATGACCAGCCGACCGATCCGGTCGATGGTCGCCTCGATCTGGTCGCCCGACTTCAAGCGTCGGCTCTCCTTCCCGAACTCGAACCCCGGCACGCCGCCGAGGCTGCCCAGGGAGATGACGTCGCCCGGTTCGAGGGTGATCCCCTTCGTCAGGTGGGCGATGATCTCGGGGATCCGGAAGACGTAGTCGGACGAGTCCCCCTTCTGCCGGACGACGCCGCCGATCTTGAGCTCCATCGCGAGCGGATACGGGTCGCCGACCTCCTCCTTCGGCACCACCCACGGGCCGACCGCCATGGTCGCGTCGAACCCCTTCCCCATCACCCAGTCGACCGGGCTGTCGGGCGGGTATTGAAGGTCGCGATATCCCATGTCGAGCGCGATCGTGTAGCCGGCCACGTACTCCCACGCCTTCTCGGCGGGGATCCGCTTGCCCTTCTGGCCGATCACGCACGCGAGCTCGAGCTCGACGTCCGGGAACGTGGCCGCGGTGCTGAGGACCAGCGCCTCGCTCGGGCCAACCAGCGAGTTGAAGAACCGGGTGAAGAGGTACGGCGCGCGGGGGGTCGGCTTGCCCTGCTCGGCGAGATGGCTCTTCGAGTTCTGGGCCAGGCAGTAGATCTTGCGGCCCTGCACGACCGGCGCGAGCAGCTTCACGCCCTCCTCCGGCTTGAACAGGTACCGAGCTCCGGTCGCGGCCCGCGGAGTCCAGCCCGCGGCGCGGCGGCGGGTGATGTACTCAAGGATCTTCTTCGTGAGCGCGACCGAGTCGGCGCCTCCGGAGAAGAACGCCTGCATGTCGCGGAACCGGCTCGGGTCGGCGCCCTTCACGGGGTTGACCCCGAGGTAGTCGCGGCAGGCGGTGTCGAGGTCGATGAACTCGTTCGCGTCCGTGATCATGCCGAAGTGGAACTGGTCCTGCAGGGTGAAGTGGACGAGCTTCACGGGGTCCCTCTCGTTCCGGCGGGGAACTTTCGAGACGGATAACGGATGCGTCCCGGGCCGTCGGCCGTGCCGGGCCCGGTCGCTACCGCCTCCGGCCTCAGCGGAAGTGGCGGTTGACGGCGAGCAGGTAGACGAACAGGACGAGGGCCAGGATGAACCCGACCGAGTAGAAGTTGTGGGCGAGCCCGTCCACGACCAGCTCGAAAACCAGGACGAGGAGGGCGAGGACCAAGGCCCACAGGCGCAGGCGCCAGAGCGCCGTCGCGATGACGACGATGATGAGGCCGGCGATCAGGATGACCGCCCCCACCTCGAGATGCGAGGTCAGGCTCCCGAAGCTCGTGACCGCACCGAGGTACCGTTCCCACGCACCGATCGCGACACCCGCGAGAACCAGCAATCCGAGGATCACCCAGAGAATGCCGTAGAGACCGATCAGAACCGACAGGAGGGCGACCCCGAGCGGGCGCGACTTCGGTCGGAGCGGGGGCAGCGACTCCGTCGCGGGGGACGTGGCATTCGTCGAGGGCGGCGTTCCCTGGGTCACGGGGTCGGAAGAGGACATTCGTGTTTGTTCCGGCGGTCGCCCGCCGACCGACCGCTGTGTTCCCCGGGTTATGAATCCAGCGTTGGAGCCGAAGGAGTGCGGTTCACGCGCCGACCGACCCCGGGGTCGGTCGGGGCACGTACGTAGCGACGTACCCTTCGCCGACCCGGGCGAGGTCGGTGAGCAACAAGGCGGTGAGGTCGGCCGGCCCCCGCGCCTCGCCGCCGGCGACCATCGGTGGAGCCGACGAGCCCCCGATCACGACCGGGGCGTAGTACACGGTGAGCCGGTGGAACAGCCGTCCCCGAACGACCGAGGCGAGGATCTCCGCACCGCCTTCGACCATCAGCCGCCGAACCCCCAGCTCGGGCAGTCGCTCGAAGAGCCGAGCCCAGGTCGACCCGCGCCGACCCAACCACCACGCGTCGGACGTGGGGGGGGTACACGCGGTGGGACTTCTCGGACGTCGCGACGATCGTCGGCAACGAACGATCCAGCACGCGGGCTCCGGGCGGCGTCCGGCCGCTGCCGTCCACCACCACTCTGGTCGGGTCTCGGCCCTTGGGCCGTCCGAGCTGGTCCCAGTGGACGCGGAGCGACGGGTCGTCCTTGAGGACCGTCCCGACCCCGACGAGGATCCCGTCCGAACCCGCGCGAATCGACTGGACGCGCGCTAGGTCCTCCGGCGACGAGAGCCGGGCCCGTTCGCCGCCGGCGAACGCGAGCCGCCCGTCGAGCGAGCACGCGCAGTTCACCCAGATCGAGGCGCCCCGCGCCTCGGGCCAGAGCGGCTCGTCGGACATGGGAGCCTCAGCGAGCTCCGCGGATCCGGGCGACCTCGTCCTCGAGCGCGGCCGTCAATTCGCCGGCGGCCTTGAGGTCGGCCAGGTTGACCTCCACGTTCGCGAGAGCCCCTTCGACGGCGGCCCGGTACAGCGCGAGCGCCGTGGCCAGGTCGCTCGAGAGCGCGGCCCGCGTCTGGCCCCGCACACCGTCGAACCGGGCGGCGAGGTCGCGCGCCCGCCGCGCCGTTTCCAAAGGAACCTCGGCGGCACCGCGGAGGGCCTCCCGGTGGCGTTTCGAGGCCGCCGGGTCCGAAGGCTGCTCCTTCATCGCTCGGCGCGCAGCCCGCACCCGGTCGTACGCCCGGGAATCCTCGTCGGCCAGCTCGAGAAAGCGGGCCCGGCCCTCGGTCAGGGCGGTCCGGAGCCCGCTCAGCTCCGGCGACGGGTTGGCCTTGTCGATCGAGTACGCGAGGACCATCTCTCCGAGCGCCGAGGCGAGCGCCGCCGCGACGCCCGAGACGCTCCCCCCACCGGGCGTGGGCGTCCGCGCGGCGACCCGGGACGCGTACCGAGGCGATCGGTTCGTGGCCGGGCCGCGCGTTCTCGGCCGCCCGGACCTTTCTCTCCAGCACGGTCTGCCGGTCGAACGAGCGCAGCGCCAGATACTGCTCCGCGGCGTCGAACAGGGCGTCCTCGGGGACGAGGCCCACGACCTCCGACTCGACGATCCCGACCCCGTGCTTTTCCGCCTCCGTGCGCACGGCGTCGAACGCGCGGGGGATCGGAGTGACGTGGAAGTCGGTCAGGTTCATGGAGACCTGGGCCAGGTTCCGCTCGCGGATCTCGAAGCCGAGCGCTTTCACGTCGGGGAGCCCCCCGTCGCGGGCCCGAACCGCCTTCGCCACCTTCTTCGCGATCGTCACGTCGGGGGTCGCGAGGTACACGTTGTAGGCGATCAGGACCGGGCGCGCTCCGATCGCGACCGCGCCGGCGGTCGGATGAAGGCGCGCGGGGCCGAAATCGGGAGCGCGTGCCGGGTCCGAGACGATCGCTTCGCGGAGACCCTCGAACTGGCCTTCCCGGACCTTCGCCAAGTCGGCGCGCTCTGGCCGACGGGCCGCGCCCGCGTACAGGTACACGGGGATGCCGAGTTCCTTGCCGACGGTCTCCCCCAGTCGTTCGGCGAGGCGGACGGCGTCGGCCATGGTGGAGGCGCCGAGGGGCACGAACGGCACGACGTCCGTCGCGCCCATCCGAGGGTGCTCGCCGCGCTGGACGGTGAGATCGATCGAAACCGTCGCGACTCGCATCATGCCGAGCACGGCGTCGAGCAGCGGGTCGCCCTCTCCGTAGAGGGTGATTACGCACCGGTTGTGGTCCGCGTTCCGCTCGACGTCAAGGACCGTGACACCGGCCACGGCTCGGGCGGCGTCGGCGATACGGTCCACCTTGGCTGAGTCCCGCCCCTCGGAGAAATTCGGGACGCACTCGAACGGCGTCATTCCGACGACCCTCCGAACGTCTCCAGAAGGGTTTGATGCCCCCGGGCCTCGGACGGCGAGGTCGCCGCCGCGGGTCGCCGACGGGCGCGCGCGATCGCCGTACGGACCCGGCCCTCGGCGAACCCGTGCTCGTCGACCAGAAGCCTCCGCAGCGCTTCCTCGTCGACCGGGCCGAACGCCGGCGGCGGAACGTCCGCCGCGTTGGGATGGCGGAAGATCTCGGCCACCTCCTTCGTCTCGACCGGGTCGAGCCCGGCCCGTTCCAGGGTCCGATCGAACCCGAGATGCTCTCGGACCAGCTTCAGCGATCGCTTGGGCCCGTAGCCTGTCGCGCCGTCGTTGAAATCGGTCCCGACCAGCAATCCTAGGGTGATCAGCTCCTCCCCGTCGATCCCGAGCGTGGCCAGGAGGTCGGCCCGATCGATCAGCTGCGCCTTGAGGGCCGACTCGCCCCGACCGCGCGCCGCGAGCCCGCGAACGAGACGCGGCGCGCCGAACAGGAGCGAGTCGTAATCCTCCGACGCCGTAGCCCAGGCCTGCCCCTTGGCGGTCATGACCGCCGCCTGCGCCTCGCCCTCTCCGGGCGCCTGGACCGACGGCACTCCGAGCGCGTGCAGCATGGAGACGAGCTCCTCGACCATCGGGCGCGTGAGGCGCGAAGTCTGGGCGGCCTTGCGACGGGCCGTTTCGAGGTCGCCCTCCGCGAGCGCCTTCTGCCATTCCTCCTCCGCCCGCTCCTTGAGCGCGATCCTCTGACGTATCGTGCCGGTCTTCCGCTCGGGCGGCTTTCCATCGAACACCCAGATCGGGAGGACCCCCTCGCCCAGGAGGGAGCTGGTCCGGTAGAAGGCGCCCATCAGGTGGCTGGTGACCCGCCCTTGGGCGTCGGTGAACAGGTGCCCGTCGCGCTGGCGGATCGTCGCGAGGAACTGGTAGACCGCGTTGTAGCCGTCGACCGCGAGCGTTCGGCCCGCGAGCGCGTCCCAGGGCAGTTCCTGGGCGGTTACGATGTCGCGGAGGGGAAGCCCCACGCCGTGGGACGAGAGGCGGGAAGTACTTGGCGATTGCCGCGCGCCGCCGGGCTGTGAGCACTGCCGCCACGATTCCGATGCCGATCTCCATCGCCGGACCGGTCGGCGCGCGCCGTGCTGCGGGCGGGCCTGCGTTGTCCCGACAGGCTATACGGTCGCGGGCGTCCGGTGCGGCGGCGGGGGAGCATGGTCGAGTTCACCTGGCGCGACGAGGAAGGACAGTTCGGGACGCTCGCTCCGGGCGCGGTCGTCGTGACGGCGTTCCCGAGCGCGGGGCTCGCGACGATCGTGGCCGGTCATTACATGATCCGGACGCTCAAGCTCCCGCGGGTGGGCCGGTTCGAATCGCCGGACCTCGCTCCGATCGCGGTCGTGCAAGGCGGGGAGGTCAGCCCGACCGTCCGCGTCTACGGACGACCGGACCTCGCCTTGGTGCTCTCGGAGTTTCCGCCCACGCCCTCCCAGGCCAACGCGATCGCGAAGACGGTGCTCGACACCGCCGTCCGTCGCGATGCCCGCCTGATCGTCTGCCTCGAGGGAGTCGTCCCGCACCCGGCGGACGAGGACGGAGCGGAGGATGCGGCCCCAATCCCCGACAGCCCCGCACCCGAGCAGGTGTGGGTCGCGTTCTCGCGGCGGGACACGGCGGTCGTGAAGTCGTTCCTGGACACGAAGGCCCGCCCGCTTGAGGACGGCGTGATAGGGGGGGTTTCGGGGGCGATCCTCATCCAAGGGCTGGGGCGCAAGGTACCGGCCGCCGCCCTTCTGGTCAGCGCGCGCGCCGCGGAGGGACTCCCCGACCATCGCGCCGGCGCAGCCTTGATCGAGACCCTCGACCGCCTACTTCCGGAGCTCAAGATCGACACCGGTCCCCTGCGCAAGCAGGCCGAGCAGATCGAACGAATGCTGCGGGCGGCGATGAAATCGCGACCGTCGACCGCGGAGACACCCGCCCCGGAAGGCCACGCCGACCCGTCGATGTACCGGTAGCGGACCCCGCGCGCCGTTCGATCCCCGCGCGGTGAGGGCGTTCAGCCGAACGTTTCCTTGTACGTCAGAAGGTACAGGCCCCCGACGAGCATCGCGCCGATCAGGACGAAGATCGACACCGGATTGGACCGGAACTCCGCGATCGTAACCCCGATCAGTGCCGCCGGCACGACCAGAAAGGCGACCACGACGAACAGGCGGCCGTCCATGCCTCCGCCCGGGAAGCCGGGCCCTTCTTAACGTTTGGAATGCGCAACCGCCGGGCCCGGGCGCGAGGAACCCTAGGCGCGCGCGCTCGGGGCCATGCCGCCGCCGCCGCAGCCCCCACTGTGGTGGGAGGTCGACTGGAACTGCACGGTGACGGTGACGGCGTGGTTCGTGACCGTCACGTTCCCGGAGGACGGCGTCGCCGTGTAGCCGGAGACCGGGACGACCGCGTAGGAGTACGTACCGGGCGTAACGTTCGCGAGCACGATCGTCGGGCTCGAGGAACAGACGGTCGTGTTCACGGTGACGCACCAGGTAGTGCCCCGCGAGAGGCCCTTCTCCTGGAACGTGATCGATAGGGAGACGGCCTTCTCGAAGGTCACGTCGACCGTGACGTTCCCGCCCGCGACGGTCACGGGGGACGCGGGGACCGCGGACTCCACCGTGTAGCCCGACGGGGGGAGGATCGTGTAACCGTATGTTCCGTTCGGCTCGACGAAGACGACCGACTTCGCCGACGTTGTCTGGGTGCTGTTCGCCAGCGTGACGCCCCACGTCGGTTCCATGCACATGATGCCGGTGGCGGTGAACGTCACCTCGTAGGTCGCGGTCGAGGTCGTGTTGGCCGCGAACGTCAGGTTGACCACGACGTTCGCGTCGACGACCAGGATCGGCGAGCTCTCGGACGCGCCGACCAGCCGGTAACCGTGCGGCGTGGCCACGGAGTAGCCGTAGACTCCCGGTAGTTCGGTGAACGCGACCGAATCGTTGGTCGTGGTCATCGTGGTCGCGACCAGCGTGACGGACCAGGCGACCGCGCCGCCGAGGCCCGTCTCGTCGAAGGTCACGAGGTAGGTGGGGCCCAGGATGCTGACCGCGTTGGACTCGGAGTCGGTCACGTAGACGTACCCGTTCGCCGGATCGAATGCCGCTTCCTGGGGCCCGAGGCCGACGAGGATCGTGACGACCGCCGACGTGCCGTTCAGGACGGTCGTGCTGTTGGACGCGTAGTCGGCGACGAACACCGTGCCGGTCGAGCCGTCGTATATGGCGCCCGTCGGGCCGGCCCCCACGGACGGGTTGCCCACCACCGCGGAACCGTGGACGACCGTCACGTTGTCGGAAACGTAGTTCATCACGTAGACGAACCCGTTCGCGGTGTCGACCGTGGCGGAGTCGGGGGACCCTCCCACGGGTACCGTGGTGGCGAGGCTCATGCCCCCGAGGACGCTCACGTTGTCGGAAGCGTCGTCCACGACGTAGACCTCCGAATCGACCGCATCGTAGGCCACAAAATCCGGGCCCGAACCGACGCCGACCGTTCCGACGACGGTCGTCCCGTTGAGAATGCTCACGTTGTTGGTGTTCGCATTGGCAACGTAGACCGCGCCGTCCGCGGCGTCGAAGGCGGCCCCGTCGGGAAAGCCTCCCACGCTCACGTTCGCCACGAACGTCGTACCGTTGAGGACACTGACCGAGCCCGAACCGGCGTTAAGGACGTAGACGAAGTGGTCGGCCGGGTCGTAGGTGACCCAGACCGGCACTTGGCCGACGCTGATGTTCGTGAGCACGACGTGTACCGTTGAGGACGCTCACCGAACAGGATTGTTCGTTCGCGACGTAGACCAGCCCATGGAAGCTGTCGTAGGCTTCCGCGAGCGGATCGTCGCCCACCGCGGGGGTGGCGACCACGGACGTTCCGCTCAGGATCGTGACGTTGCCCGAACCGAAGTTGGTGACGTAGACGTACCCGTTCGAGCCATCGTAGACCGGGGTCACGGGGTTCGAACCCACCGCGACCGAAGCGACTTCTTCCGGGGCCGGGGGCCCGCGGCGGGGTTCGCGATGGCGGCGGGGGTGCTCGGTCCGCACGAGGGTGCGTTGGCGACGGTGCCGGGGGGCGGAAAACCCATGACCGGAGGCGCTCGGGAGGATATGTTCGGAGGTCCCGAGGCGGGGGACATCGACAGCGCGAGGATCGCGGAGGCTCCCACGATCGCGGCGGCCGCCAGAACGACCCAGACGGCCGTCACACGGTGGGACCCGGCCCCTCCCATCGGGCGGCCCCCACAGCCTAGACGGACTTGAACCTATCTCGCCGGCGACGCGTTTGTCGGCCGACGCCCGGTGAGCGGCCCGATTTCTCACGAATCCAAGGATTCTGTGCGGGCGGTGCGGCGGGGGGCCGCCGCGGATGCGGCTGTCGCTGAGTCCCTCGTGTTCGCGGGCAAGCATTTATCCGAGGACATCGCGCTATAATCGAGTCGGGAGCCGGAAACGGCTCCCGGCGCTTCCATGATTTCCGGCATCCGTGCGGCCCGCGTCGGCCGCTTGCGTTTTGTCCGCTCCTCCCGTGGGGCCAGCTCGACACGATGGCCGCTCCTCGTCGCGGCGGTCGCCGTGGTGGCGATCGTGCTTGGGGCGGGCCTCGCGACCAACTGGTTCGGCCTGACTTCCGTGGGGGCCGCTACGGGCAACGGGGGTGGAACCGGTCCTCCCGGTCCGAACCCCAACCCCTACAACGAGACGATCCGCGGGCTCATCGGCGGGATCGTCTACCAGGGGGCTTCGAGCGGCTACTTCCCGGCGCTTGACGACAAGCAGCTCTGCGGCCCATGCCCTGCCATGCCATTCCGCGATGCCAATTTCACGCCACCCTACGCTGCCTACCTGTTCTACTTCAACGTCACCAACACCGGGTCGGCGATCGAAACCCTGGCCAACTACACCGTGGCGACGGGCGGGACGAACCCCACCCTGTTTCACCTTCAGGGGGTCTACTGTTGCAGCCCGAGCTACACCGAGCCCACCACGATGATCCAGTTCACGAAGGATACGACCTACCGCCTCGCCGTCTATGTTTACGCCGCACCACCGCTCCCCGACGTGGGGGTACTCGGCTTTGAGCTCTACTTCAATGCCACCTCACCTTGATTCCGCGGGGGGTTCGGTCCGGGCCTCCCCGTACCCTCCCAAACCCGCTTCGCGGGCGCCGCCGGGGGCCAAAGGGGTCAAAAGGGAGAGGTCGCCATTTACTACGGTGATGGACAGGACCCGAGCGCGACGCCGCGGTTTCCGGCGGGGTGCCCGACGCGGCGTGTCGACGATCATCGCCGCGGTCCTGCTCGTCCTGATCACGGTCGTTCTGGTCGGTGTGCTGTACGCGATCCGCCTGCCGCTGCCGGCGACCACCCCTACCATCGGCTATACCGCGGTCTCGAACCAGCGCATCCCCGTCTGGGGGGACCCGACCGACTGCCACCCGAACCTTCCGTACAACTGGACGTACTATCTCGACAACGGTACGGGTAACCCGCTCTACACAACGTACATGAACGACTGGACTGCAGAGTGCGAGGACGGCACTTCGGGCGTTTACAATTTCATGAACGCGACCCAGATCATCATCACGCAGATCTCGAAGCCGATCCCCCTGAAGGATGTCATTTTCAATTTCGTTTGCACCAACACGACGCCGACGTACCTCCAGACCAGCCTCGTGAAGGGGTCCCTGGCGGCGATGCAGTGGTTCCCCGGGGAGACGGAATCTAACCTCACGTCCGCGTCCCCCAAGCTGGGTAGCTGCGCCACGTTCGATGCCAGCGGCTACGGCGGAGGGGCGAACGGTGTGTATTACAACCGGCTCGGCTACTTCCGGCCGCTCAACGGGACGAACCCTGCGCTCGAAGCCGGCGACACGATCATCGTCTACATCCACACGCCCGGCTCCATTGTCGAGGCTCCGAGTCCGATCGAAGCGTCGTCCACGTGGGACAAGCCCGACACGGACGACTACCACGGCGGGCCTCCGTGGTGCTTCACCACGCCCGGGGCGTGCACGATTACCTTGACGGACAACGACACGAGCCCGGCGACGCTCATCGCTTCGATCCCGCTGAGCAATCTGTAGACGCCCGGTGAATCCAGAAGGGGTTGGTGCGCCGACCTCCCGCCCTTGGGAGGGGGCGCCGCCCAACGGCCCGCGGGCCACCTTCGCTTCCGGCCGACCGGGCGAGACTGACAACCTAGCAGCGCGCGATGGGCGACGTCCCGAGCCACGCCCGTGGCATTCTCGAGATTGGCGCCTTAAGCGTGAACGCCGGGACCCTGGCGGTAGTGAAGGCCGGCGGTGAGTCCGCGCTTCCTACTGGGCAGTCGGCGTTCGGGATTCGGTCTCCACTTCGAACATCAGCTCCGCCACGCCCGCGGTGGGGCGGGCGGCGGGGAGGCCGGGGGGAAGCTCGATCGGCAGGGGCGGAACCCCGCCCCCGCTGGTGAGCGCAGGTAGTTCGAGCGGAACGTGGGCCTCGTTCGAGGGCGTCGACACGTAGTTGGACATGCCCACCGCCTCGAGAATTGTCTCCGCCGGGACCAGGAACGAGTGCTCGATGTGCTCCTGGAGGAGCTCCGCCCAGTGCTGCCCCACCCGGGCGAACGGCACGCTGCCGTACCGGGCGACGAGACTCTCGTTGTCCAGGATCTGCAGGCCTAGCGTTCCCGCGCTCGTGCTTCTCGGCAAACGCCTCGACGAGGCGCAGCCGGCCGATCGCCCGGTCCGCGAGGGCCCGACGGTCGCCCTCGCAGCGGAACGGCTTGATGACAAAGGCGCTAACGACCTCGGCGTTCCGCGCGGCGACCTCGAGGACGTACGGGAAGGCCCCGCTGCCCGCGCCGCCGCCCAGGCTGCCGATCAGGATGACGAACGTGGCGCCCTGGAAGATCCGTTGCAGGGACGGCTCAGCCGCCCGAGCCAGGACACCGCCGACCACGGGGGACCCTCCCGTGTCCGTCTCGAGCCCTGAATCGGGGCCGAGGTAAACGCGCCGGTCGAAATCTTCGAACCCGTGGACGCTGGGATCGCAGTTGATCGCGACCGTCTCCAGGTGGCGGATGCGGCGGCGTGCGACCTCCCGAGCGACCCGAATGGCGCCGCCGCCGACGGCAGCGAGCACCAGACGGACCTCATGCCCGAGCCGAAGACGGGTCTCCCACGTCTCCTCGCTCGGTGGTCCGTAGTTCGTCCAAAGGCTCCGGCCGTTCCCCGCGTGGTTCACTTCGTAGGTCGTCACAACCAACCCCGACCGGTCCTCGACGGATCCTGCTGCCTACCGCCCGACCACTCCCTTGCGCTCGAGGTCGCGCCCGCTCTCCGAGAGGGCGCCCACCTGCGTTCGCGCGTCCGCCGCTTCCCGAACCCGGGTCCGGGCGCGGTCTACCAGCGCCCGAACGTCCAAGGCATTCTCGCCGTGGCGGAAGATCATCGCGATGGCATCGCGCGGATTCATTCCGTTGGCGACATGCTTGGCGTAGGTCTCGATCGCGGCGTACTCCTCCAGCTTCAGCCGAATGGGCACCTCCACGTACCCTTCGGCATCCACGGGGGGGGTCGGTGCGGTCGACATCGCTCGCGAGCGGAGGAACGCGTGCAGCGCCGCCCTCATAAGCTCGGAGCGGGTCGGAAACTCGTTCGAAGCGACGAACGAGTCGACCAGCCTGAGCTCTTTGAGGGTGCACCGTAGGGCGATGCGCGCGTCCTCGGGCTCGCGTCGGGAGGCCTCGGGCTCGCGGGTGCGAGCCTCCTTCCCATCCGAAGCGTTGTCGAACACGGTCAGGCAAGCCAATGCATATTCCACGTACTTAAACACAAGTATCACGTTTAGAGGGCACAGGGTGGTGGCGTAGGAAAGGGCGGCTCGCTGACGTGTCGAACAAAAAAATCAGCGGGTCGAACGATGGGGTTGTGATGATTGTTCAAAGTATAACCTCGCTCCGGAGTGGTGGCGAAGCGGGCGAGATCGAGGCCAGGCCCGGAACGGCGTGCGGCCGCCAACCGGCCTCCTTCGCTTCCAACGTTGGTTCTATCTAGAAGCAGCCGCGTTCATAGCGATCGCTCGACCGAAAGCCGTTCCGCGCCCCGCGCGGCCCTCCGGGCGCGACCTGATGGCCGGCGCGAGCCCTCCGCGGCGCGTCGAACCCTCTCGGGACGATGCGCGCGGATGCGCATCGGTGTGTATTACGTCTATTGCCGAATTTAACTTCGTTCAATGTCGTCTCGTCCGCCAATAACATTCAAATACGAGAACTAAGCGATACCGCATCTGAGGGTCGGAAAGACTCCTTGGAGGAACGAATTCGAATGAACACGCTAGGCAAGGGACTGAACGCTCGAGTGCGCCGGGGAAAGCGCGGGGTATCGCCGATCATCGCGACGATCCTGCTCGTGGCCATCACGGTCGTTCTGGCCGCGGTGCTGTACGTGCTGATCTCGGGGCTCACGGGCGGCGGCGTCAGCTCGCCGTACAGTCTGCAGATGACGAACGACGGCCAGACGGTTCCCGCCGCGGGAACGTACTACATTACCCTCGCTCTGAACCCGACGTCGGGGCTTACGACGGGGTTCTTCGGCCTGAAGGTCACCAACGTCAGCAGCGCCACGGTTAACGGAGCGGCCGTCCCGACCACCACGTGCAAGCTCTACGCCACGTTCGGCTCGACCGCGTGCCCGAAGGCCACGGCCGCCTCGACCGCTTGGTACGTCGTGCTGGTCGCTGAGAACGGCACGGTGGCCAACTCCTACGGTACGGCGGGCTGGAGTGCTCCGACCGTAGCGGTGACCGGTGCGGAGACACTGGTCGTGGTCACGGGTGCGTCCATTACGAGCATTGACGACACGCTGAGCGCATTCTCGACCGGGTCGGCCTCGGTCAGCGGATCGGTCAGCCTCTAGGACGAAGGGCAGGAGAAGAAAACATGAATCAAATCGTGAACAGCCACCCGGTCTCTCACCTTGCCGAATCGACCCACTACGCCCTGAAGCGCCGACGCGCGGGAAAGCGCGGGGTATCGCCGATCATCGCGACCATCCTGCTGGTGGCCATCACGGTCGTACTGGCGGCGGTGTTGTACGTGCTGATATCGGGGCTCACGGGCGGCGGCGTCAGCTCGCCGTACAGCCTGCAGATGACGAACGACGGCCAGACGGTTCCCGCCGCGGGGACGTACTTCATTACCCTCGCGTTGAACCCGACCGCCGGCCTGACGACGGGGCTCTTCGGTCTGAAGATCACCAACGTCAGCAGCGCTACGGTTGCCGGAGCGGCCGTCCCGACCACCACGTGCAAGCTCTACGCCACGTTCGGCTCGACCGCGTGCCCGAAGGCCACGGCCGCGTCGACGGCTTGGTACGTCGTGCTGGTCGCTGAGAACGGCACGGTGGCGAACTCGGTACGGAACGGCGGGCTGGAGCGCGCCCACCGTGGGAGTGACCGGCGCGGAGACGCTGGTTGTCGTCACGGGTGCGACCATCACGGGGATCGACGACCACATGACGGCCTTCTCGACCGGCTCGGCGTCGGTGAGTGGCTCGGTGGCCCTGTAGATCGGGGTGGCACGTCGAACCGGACCACTAGGATCGAGCCCCGGGAAACCGGAGCGAGGTCCCAGAGCGAACCCTTTCCCCCTACTCTTTTTCTATCCAACTCAGGCGAGAGTCGTGCCCTGCTACCAGCGAGAACTCGGAGGAACTATCGGCCCCACGCCCGAAGTGTCGGCGCGCTTGACGGTTCTCACAAAAATGCCTAAATACACCTACCACGCCTCTAAACCGGTACACCCCCCGTGGGGCGGTGGACTTCAGATGCGGAACCTTTCGCCCTCGGCGCTCTCTCGACTCAGGACCGTTCGGCCCGCTCGCCGCTCGTGGCGGGGCCGGAGCCCGCGGCGCGGGGTCTCGGACGTCGTGGCGACGATCCTGATCCTGGGTATCACCGTGACCCTGTTCGCGTCGCTCTTCGCCTTCGTGGATGCCTTCCCTCCCCCGCCTCCGCAGGCCGTCAACGAGTTCCAGGCGTTCCTCACGGACACCGCGAACGGGTCGTACATTCAGAGCGTGTCCATCCGGCTTACCGCGGGTCCGCTGATCGCGCCGAGCGCTTCGGTCTACCTCAAATCGGCCTCCAACCCCACCCTCCCGCAGTTCCGTTCCGCGATCCCCGTCGCGTGGGGGATCAACAACACGAGCGTCTGGTCGGTCGGCCAGACCTGGGTGCGCACCTTTGTGGCGCCCAATCTCCCGAGGCTCCCCGACAACATCACGATCTACGTCGTATCGACCAGCGAGCTGCTCTACTCGGTAACGATACCGGGTCCCAGCTCGAACCTTCCCCCGTCGATCACGGAGACCGGCATCACGCCGTCCACCCCCGCTGTCGGCGCGGCGTTCGAGATCTACGCTGGGTTCACCGGTAACATCACCGGAGGTACACCCACGGTCTCGCTGACCAGCATCCCCGGGCTCTCGGGGACGCCGGCGATGGCAAAGGACAACGGGCTCTACGTGTACAACGTAACGGCCGGTTCGACGACGACCGCAGGAAGCTACTACGCCTTCGTCAGTATCACGAACACGGCAGGTCAGACGGCGACCGCCGAGATCAACGTAATCATCACGTCGAGCGGGGGCGGTACGAGCTCCTCCAAGCCCTCGGTCATCGTGGGAATGTCTCCCCAGCCCCCGACCTACCCGCAACAGTCTCCGACGGCGTACTTCTGGGCTGCGGTGACCTACCCCGGCTCGCTGGCCGGCGTCCCGGTCTCCGTGAATTTCACGATCGTCCAGCATGTATCCGGCCTCCTGAAACCAAACAGCGCGCCCGCCTGGCACAACGTCACCATTCCCGGCCAAACCGGCCTCACCATCAGCGGGCCCTCGACCCTGACGGTGTACAGCCAGACCGCGGACAACTTCAACGCCTGGTGGTTGAACACCTCCGTCACCATCACCGCCAATGCCACGCTCGGAATGTCGATCGGGTCGGTCACCGGGACGATCGCCTTCAGCACGCAGGCGGTCGGCGGAATGGTCTACTTTACGACTTCCGGCACCGGCGCGACGGGCAGTAGCATCACGAACTCGTTTTCGCACTCTTGTACCTCAAGCACGTGCCCATTCCTGTACATCGAAGTGTTCGACAACGCCACGGCCGGCCCCACGCCGCTCTCGTTCAGCGGTACCGTGACCACCAACAGCACGACCGGCGGGCACACGCACACATACACGATCGCCGCGACTGCGCTCACCTCGGCCGCCCCCGTGTTCGTTAACGTCGTGACGGCGGGCAGTACCACTGCGCGGTGGACGTCTCCCGGAGGGTCGACCGGCACGGTGTACACCTTAAGCATGTGGCTCACCATCACGTACTCCGGCACTACGATTGGGTACGCCTACGACACCTTCACGGCGACTCTCACTTGAGCTGGCCAAGGTCACGGGCGACGCGCGAACGGTCGCCCTAGCTACTCGGACGCCCGACACCACGGCGCCGGTCAACCTGCCTTGAGGTCGGGCTCGGCCGCAGCAGCACTCCATACAGCCTCGGGCAGGGAAGGGGGCGCTCGGTCAGCTTTGGGAGGGGAGCGGTTGACCGGAACCGCCCGTCAGGCTGGCTCCGCATTTCCAGCACTTGGGTTCTCCCGGATAGACCAGGGCGGCGCAGTTGGGACACGGCTTTTCGTCTGCGGGTTGCCCTGTCGCGATGCCCGCGGCGGCCGGGGGCCCCGGGGCAGGCCCGGACCCAGAACCCGGTCCGGGGGGTGGCGGCGTGGTCGGGGGGATGGGTCCGGCAGTCCTCTGGCGCAGGTCATGATGGCGTCGTTCCCGTGATTTGAACACCATGTAGAGCAGGAGGACGAAGAAGAACGGCGCCCCCAGATAGAGGAACGAGTAGACGTAGAGCGTCGGGAGAAGCTCGACGAAGAAGGTCGCGAAATCGCCCACGACAGGTCCCTGGATGGCGTTGTACGTGGGATCCCCCACGAGCAGGATGAGCTGGGTCTCCTTCGAGGTGTTGTTCTCGACAGCGAGGCCCATCTGCCAGTCCCAGATGCCGTCGGTCCCGATCGTGTAGTGGAACGTGACGTTCGTCACTCCAGTGGCATTGATCGCCGTCGTGTTGACCGTGAAGAAATCGTAACCGCCGGGACAGTAGGGGGTCGTGTTGTTCGTCGCCCCCGGACACGTGCTGATGTAGAGGGTCAGGGAGTTGATCGTCGCGGGGCCGGGTGGGCGGTATTGGGCGTAGACCGACACGGTCCAGGTGAAGTTGGTGCTGGTACTGCCGACGAACGGCGAGACGTGCGCGTCCTGAAGGACGGAGCCGCCGTTTCCGTACGGAAGGGTCGCGTTGGAGTGGGCGAACCCCGTCGGGGTCATGACCTCCTCCGTGTAGGCCACGCTCGCGATCGGAGCGACCAGAAGGATGATGACCAGCCCCGAGATCGCAAGATACCGTGGTCGCTTGAGGCCGGCATAGATGGGCACCATCAGCCCGACGACCAGCATCGCCGGGATCGCGAGGAGCAGGCTGACGTAGACGAAGGTCGCGTAGACGACCCCCACGGCGAGGGCGATCAGGAGTGCCCGTCCGAGGGGCGAGCGAAGGAAACGCCTAAAGCCGCCCGGCTTGTTCGGCTGCACGGAACGGGGGATTACCTCCCGGTTCCCTTATTAGTTGATGCCAGCCCCTCCGCCGGCCACCGAACCAAACCGGCCGGCGCTGGCCCTTCTGGTGCTGGACGGGCTCGGTGATCGACCTCATCCGGACACCGCAGGAAGGAGCCCGGTCGAGGCCGCTTCCACCCCCCGATTGGACGGGCTCGCGCGGGTCGGAGCGCTCGGCGAGGTTGTCGTGGTCGGCGAAGGGATCGCCCCCGAGTCCGACGCGGGGGTGTTCGCCCTCCTCGGATACGACCCGGTCCACGATTCGCCGGGACGGGGCGTGCTGGAGGCCCTGGGGGCCGAGGTTCCCCTCGGACCCGACGACATCGCCCTTCGGATGAACTTCGCCACGGTGGACGGGGACGGCACGGTCCTGGACTCCCGCGTCGGCCGGTCGCTCACGACGACAGAAGCTCGCCAGCTCGCGGGTCGGGTGACCGCCGCGGACCTTCTCGCCCCCGAGGGGATCCGTGCCGAGGTTCGGGCGACCGTCGGCCACCGGGGCGTCCTCTGGCTGCGCCCGGAGCGGGACGGAGCCCTGTCGCCCGAGATCTCGAACGCCGACCCGTTCTACGAGAAGGTCGGCGGCATGGGGATGGCACGACGCCCGGACCGGCCCACCGTGGAACGGGTGAGGGCGCTGGACGATTCGGCGGGGGCGCGTCGGAGCGCGGAGGCGATGAACCACTTCCTGGAGCGGGTCCCTCCGATCCTCGCCGCCGACCCCGTGAACGCGCGTCGGGCGCTCGCCGGGAAGAAGATCGCCAACGCGATCCTCGCACGCAACGCCGGCCGCCTGCCGCGGGAGCCGTTGCCGGCGTTTTCCGCCCGGTACGGGATCGCGGGCGCCGCGCTGACCGAGATGCCGGTGGAGCGCGGCATCGCGCGCACGCTCCAACTCGCGGACCGGTACGTGGGACCGATGGGGCCGGATCGCGATGCCGGATACCGGGAACGCGCGGCGATCGCCCGGGAGCTCCTCACCGCGTACCCGTTCGTCTACGTGCATCTGAAAGGTCCGGACGAGCCGGGACACGACGGCGACGCGGTGCGCAAGAAGGAGGTCATCGAGGCGATCGACCGGTCGTTCTTCGGCCCGTTCCTCGAGGGGCTCAACCTCGCCCGGACGCGCGTCGCGATCACCGCGGACCATGCGACCCCGTGCATTCTCCACGCCCATTCCGACGACCCGGTACCGTTCCTGCTCGCGGGAGCCGGGGTTCCCTCTACGACGTCCACCTCCTCCGTGAAGTTCGGGGAGGCCGCGGCGGCTCACGGGAGCCTCGGTCGGCTTCGGGGAGGGGACGTGATGGCGCTGCTTCTCCGGTCGACGACGGTTTCGGCCGCTCCATGAAGTCGCGGGCGCTCCTCGTTCCGAGGGCCCAGGGCGAGGCGACCCGCCGACTCTTGGCGGACGCTGGGCTTCTCCGTACCGACCTGGCGATCCGGGTCGAGGATGACTCGCTCGTGTTGCCGGTCGTCGACAGCGTACCCTTGCCGACCGGTGGGCGGGTGGCAGAGCGCGAGTTCGAGCCGCTGCCGGAAGATCCGCCGACCGATTTTCGTGACTTCCTTCCCGGATCGGACGAGGAGCAGCGGAACCTGCCCCGGTCGTTCGACGTCGTCGGCGACATCGTCCTCGTCCGGCTGGCTCCGGAGCTCGAGGCGCGGCGGGGGGAGATCGGGGAGGCGCTCCTCAAGTTCGTCCCGAACGCCCGGATCGTAGGGTGGGACCGTGGCGTCCACGGGCCGGAGCGCCGCCGACGCATCGAGAGGATCGCGGGATCCGGTGGCTGGTCCACCCGCCACCGGGAGAACGGGATCGACCTGGACGTCGACGTCGAGCAGGCCTACTTCTCACCGCGCCTCGCGCGCGAGCACGCGCGCGTCGCCGACCAGGTGGCCGCGGGCGACCTCGTCTACGACCTCTGCTGCGGGGTGGGGCCGTTCGCCGTCACGATCGCGCGCGACGGGCGGGCGCGCGGCGTGGTCGCGGTCGACGCCAATCCGGCGGCGATCGCGTTGCTCCGGAGCACCCTGGCCCGAGCGGCCCACGGGGCCCGGGTGACGCCGGTGCTCGAACGCGTGGAGGAGTTCGTCCCCGGGGTCGAACCCGCCGACCGCGTGATCCTCAACCTCCCTCACGAAGGGATAAAGTATGTCGCGTCGGTCGCCCGAACCGTCGCCGCGGGCGGGTGTCTCTATTACTACGAGGTCGTTCCGCGGACGGAGATGGACAGGAGGGCGGACGCGATCGTGAGAGAGCTCCCGCGGGACCCCGGCTGGAGCACCCTTCCGATTCACGTCGTACACCCGTACTCCCCCGGCGCGGACCTGGTCGCCTTCGTGTTCCGACGCGACGGGACCCCGAGGACCTGACGGTGGCCGCCCTCGTCCTGAATCTCTCCGAGGTCTCCGAAAGGGACCTTCCGCTGGTGGGCGGCAAGGCCGGGAAGCTCGGCGAACTGATCCGCCAGGGACTCCCCGTCCCTCCCGGGATGGTCCTCACGACCGACGCCTACGCGGCGTTCGTGGAGGCGACCGACCTCAAGACGCTCATCCCGAGCGCGCTCGCCGCGATCGATGCGGACCAACCCGATTCGGTCGAGGCCGCCGCCACGCGGATCCGCTCCGCCTTCGAATCCGACGCCGTTCCCGCCCGAGCTGAAGTCGGAGATCGTCGCCGCCTACGAGGCGTTCGTCCGCGCGGCACGCCGTCACGTTCTCGGCGGTCCGTTCGAGCGCCACGGCCGAGGACCTCGAGGGCGCCTCGTTCGCCGGACTCCAGGAGACCTACCTCAACGTCGCAGGGATCGAGAATATCCTGCTCGCCATCCGCAAGTGCTGGGGTTCGCTGTTCACCGCGCGCGTTCTCGTCTACCGACAGAGCAAGGGGTTCGACCATGCGAGCGTCCGCCTCGCCGTCCTGATCCAGAAGATGGTCGAGGCGACCGTGAGCGGTATCCTGTTCACGCGCGACCCGAACACGGGCGAGAACCACATGATCGTGGAGGCCGGCTGGGGGCTGGGCGAGGCGATCGTCGGCGGGGAGGTGACCCCCGATCACTACGTCATCGACGGGGCGAGCCAGAAGATCGTTCACAAGCAGATCTCCGAGCAGAAGATCCGGATCGTCCGAGCGGACGGCGGAGGGAACCGGCGCGAGGAGATCCCCGCCGCGGACCGGTCGCAGCAGAAGCTGCCCGACCAGCGGCTCCTGCGCCTGGTCTCCCTCGCCCGACTCATCGAATCCCGCTACCGACGTCCGATGGACGTGGAGTGGTGCGCGGACGCCGACGCGCTCTACATCGTCCAGGCACGTCCGGTGACGACCATCCCGACCTCGACGGCTCCCGGGCCGCGTCCCGGCGCCCGCCCGGTCGGCCGAGGCCGGCGAGGAGCGCCCCGATCCTCCGCGGCTTCGGAGCTGCTCCGGGGGTCGCGGGCGGCGATTGCCCGCATCCTGCGGGGCTCGGCGGAGATGGACAAGCTCCGCGCGGGCGAGATCCTCGTCACGACGATGACGACCCCCGACATGGTCCCGGCGATGTCGCGCGCCGCGGGGATCGTCACCGACGAGGGCGGGATGACCTGCCACGCCGCGATCGTCTCCCGCGAACTCGGCGTCCCGTGCGTCGTGGGGACGCGCGAGGCCACGCAGCGTGATCGCGGACGGCTCGGAGGTCACCGTCGACGGGAAGACCGGGCGCCGTCTACCGCGGGCTCCGCACCCCCGCCAAGACCGGCCCGAGCGCGTCGTCGGGCGAGGGATCCGCGGGGCGGCGTCGGCCCACGCACGCCGCCCCCGTTACGGCGACGAAGATCCTACGTCAACGTCGGCGTTCCCGAGAAGGCCGGAGGAGTACGCCCGGCTCCCGGTCTCGGGCGTCGGCCTCCTGCGGATCGAGTTCATCTTCACGGCGCACGTCCGCGACCACCCCCTCGCCCTGATCAAGAAGGGAAAGCGGGACGAGCTCGTTCGACGGCTCGCCGAAGGGGTGGGGAAGGTCTGCCAGGCGTTCCATCCGCGACCGGTGATCGTCCGCACCTCGGACTTCAAGACGAACGAGTACCGCGGGGATGCCCGGCGGCGAGCCGTACGAGCCGGTCGAGGAGAACCCGATGATCGGCTGGCGGGGCTGCTCGCGCTACATCTCGCCGGTCTTCAAGCCGGCGTTCGAGTGCGAGCTCGAGGCGATCCACCGCGTGCGCACCGAGATGGGGCTGAAGAACGCCATGGTGATGCTCCCGTTCGTCCGGAACACCTGGGAGCTCGAGGAGATCGCGGAGATGCTCCGGGCCGCCGGCCTGCAGCCGCTCGCGCGACTTCAAGCTCTACCTGATGGCGGAGGTCCCGTCCATCGTCTTCCTCGCGCGCGAGTTCGCGAAGCACTGCGACGGATTCTCGATCGGCTCGAACGACCTCACGCAGCTCGTCCTGGGGGCGGACCGCGACTCGGAGACCCTCGGGCGGATGGGATATTTCGACGAGCGCGACCCGGCGGTGCTGGAGGCGATCCACCAGCTGATCCGCGGGGCCCACGCCGAGGGCCGGACCGTCGGCATCTGCGGGCAAGGGCCGAGCGTCTATCCGGAGTTCGCCGAGTTCCTCGTGCGCGAGGGGATCGATTCGATCTCGCTGAACGCCGACACGGTCCTCTCCACGATCGCGCACCATCGCCTCGCTCGAGCAGCGGATGAAGCTCGACGGCCTGCGCCGACGCGTGGAGTCCCGGCGCCTAGCCGTCCTCGGGGGCCGCCACCGCGGGGGTCCGGGAGGCCCGGGCGAGGGGAACGCGAGCTCGGCATCGAGCGGGAGCTCGTACTCGGCGAACGTCGCGCACGGCTCGAACCCCAGCTCGGCGAGGCGCTCGCCGGCGTCGGGGGAGTCCGATAGGATCGAGTACCGGACCCCGGTGCCGAGGGGGCTGGTGCCGGAGAACGTGCCCGACCAGGGCGGTGGCTCCGCCCTGGCCCCGCGCGAACGGCCGCGTCGTCACGAGGTGGATCCCGACGGACGACCGATACCGGTAGACGACCGCGGCGGAGACCGGTTCGCCGCCGCGCGTCGCGAGCAACGGCAGCAGACGCTCGCGCGAGTTCGGATGATGCTGTGCCACGTCCAGCGCGGAGACGAGCTCGGGCCGCTCCTTTTCCCCCGTCCAGAACGCGGCCACGGAGCCCATCTCGGCGCGGGCGGGTTCGCGCACCTCGAACTGAGGGTCCGGCACGACCGTGGGTGCGCGTTGACCCAGGAGGAGCACCAGCGGGGCGGGCTTGGCGCGGAAGCCAAACGACCGGAGTCCCCGGTCGATGTGCTCGGGAACAGGGGACGCGGCGCGGAACGTCGGCCGCAGCGCGCGCTGGAAGTAATGATCGAGGGCCCGCTCGAAGAACGCCGCCTGGCGCTCGCGCCCCACGTCGACCACATGGACGTAGTTGAACCGGGGCACCGGGATCTTCTCGTGGAGGACCAGGACCGCCCCGGCGATCTCGAGGGAGAAGCCCCCGAGCGTGAGGACGAGCTGGCGCTCCGCGTCGAGCGCCGCCTCGGTCTCAACCTCGAGCTCCATGGACCTTCCCGACGCGGGAAGGGATGGCGCGTATAGGAGACCGCCGTGCCCCGGCGCGCGGACGCGCTGCGCACGAACGTTAATACCCGTCCCGGCTCCGGGGCCGCCGCCGGGGGCGCATCGCCCCCCGCGTGCGCGCTCCATGTCGGTCCCGCCCCTCGAACCTCCGAGCGTCGTCGCGGTCCTGGGCGGCGGCAATATGGGCAGCGGGATCGCGCAGAGCTGCGCGCAGGCCGGGTTCACGGTCCGGGTCCGCGACGTCGACCAGGCCGCGATCGACCGAGGGCGAGGGCTGGTCCAGAAGATGCTCGCGGGCGCGGTCGAGCGCAAGAAGATGACCCCCGCGGCTCGGGACGAGGTGCTCGGCCGGATCACGTTCACCACCGACCTCGCGGAGGCGGTCCGCGGGTCCGCGCTCGTGATCGAGGCGGTGTTCGAGGAGACGCGTGTGAAGCAGGAGCTGTTCCGCGCCCTCGCGCCGTTGGTCGACGCCGAGACGATCGTTGCGACGAACACCTCTTCGCTCTCCGTGACGGAGCTGGGACGGGACTTTCCACGACCCGAGCGGTTCGCCGGACTCCACTTCTTCTACCCGGCGGCGATCAACAAGCTCCTCGAGGTCATCGGGGGCCAAGCGACCGACGCCGAGACGCGCCGTCGCCTGATGCGGTTCTCCCGGCGGCTCGGGAAGGTGCCGATCGAGACCGCCGACCGCGCCGGCTTCTGCGTCAACCGCTACTTCGTTCCCTACCTAAACGAGGCCGCCCGGATGGCCGAGGAGCATGTCGCCTCGCTGGCCACGATCGAGGAGGTCGGTCGCGAGGCGTTCGGGGCGACCCTCGGGCCGTTCGAGCTGATGAACGTCACCGGGATTCCGATCGCTTTCCACTCCGAGACCTCGCTCGCCGCGTCGTTCGGTCCGGCGTACGCTCCCGCCCGGCTGCTCGAGGAGCAGTTCCGGAACGGCAAGCCGTGGCGGTGGCGCGAGTCGACCGTCGAACCGGAGAAGAAGTCGGCGGTGCGAGACCGCTTCCTCGGGCAGACGATCGGCATCGCGACCCAGCTCGTGGAGGAAGGCGTCGCCACGGCCGAGGCGGTCGACCGCGGTGCGGTAGTCGGGCTCCGACGCAAGTGGGGACCGTTCGCGCTGCTCTCCTCCGTCGGAGTCGAAGAGGGGCTTGGGTCTCGTCGAGGCGTACGCTGCCCGTTGGCCGGGCCAGTTCCCGGTGTCGGAGGAGCTCCGGTCGCGAGCCGGACGGCACGAGGCACGGTGGCCCCTGCGATGCGTCCAGGTCGAGCGGCGGGGGCCCGTCGCGTGGGTGCTCCTCGACCGTCCCGAAGTGCTGAACGCGCTCAGTACCGATCTCCTGGAGCAACTGGAGGAGACGTTCCGGTCGCTGGAGAAGGACGGCGCCCTCCGGGCCGTGGTCCTCACGGGGTCGAGCCCGGTCTTCGCCGCGGGCGCGGACATCGCGGAGATGGAGCGAAAGTCCCCGGCCGAGGGCGTGGAGTTCGGGTTCGTCGGCCAGCGCGCCGCGCTGGAGATCGAGCGGTTCCCCGCCCCCGTCATCGCCCTGGTCGAAGGGTACGCCCTGGGGGGCGGGCTCGAGATCGCCCTTGCCGCGGACTTCATCGTGGCCGCGGAGGGTTCCCAACTCGGTCTTCCGGAAGTGACGGTCGGGATCCATCCCGGTATGGGCGGCGCGACCCGCCTGTCGCGCCTCATCGGCCGGGCCCAGGCGAAGATGCTCGTCTTCACCGGCGTGCCGGTCTCCGCCCAGGAGGCGTTCCGGCTCGGTTTCGTCGCGAAGGTGGTGCCGTCCGCGACCGCGCGGGACGACGTCCAGGCGCTCGCGGAGACGATCGCGAGCCGGGCCCCGTTGGGCGTCCGCTGGGCGAAGCAGGTGATCGACCGCGGGATGGACGCCCCGCTCGAGGTCGCGCTCCGGCTCGAGGCCGACTCGGCGGGCCGCACCTTCTCCACGACCGACCGCACGGAAGGGATGCGCGCGTTCCTGGAACGCCGAAAGCCGGCGTTCGAGGGCAAGTAGCGCGCCGTTACGCGCTGGACACCACGAGCGCTCGATAGGCGTCCGGGGTCAGCAGGTCGCCGTCCGCGATCGGCGCCGACAGCTCGAGCTTGTAGATCCAGCCCTTTCCGTACGGGTCCTGGTTCACGAGCTCCGGGTGCGCGGTCAGTTCGCCGTTCGTCGCGCTGACGAGCCCGGCGCCGGGGGCGTAGACGTCCGCGACAGTCTTCACCGACTCGAGGACGAGCACGCCCTGGCCCGCGGCAACGACCTTCCCCACCGCGGGGAGGTCCACGAACACGATGTCGGTAAGCTGGGATTGCGCGTGGTCGGTGATCCCGACCGTCGCGACCGTTCCCTCGACTCGCACCCATTCGTGGGTCGGCCGGTACTTGAGATCGGGCGGGATCTTGCCAGGCTCCATCAGGTACCTCCCTCCCACGAATCAGCGTACTTGAGCTGTTCGCGCGTCGGTTCGTCGACCGCCGCACCGAGCGGACCGAGGGCCGCGCGCGCGACCGCGCGGTCGATCTCGGCCGGGACGGCGTGGACCTTGACCGACATCGTCGTTCCCTTCTTCGCGAGCAGTTCGGCGGAAAGTGCCTGCAGCGCGAAGGAGAGGTCCATGATCTCGACCGGATGCCCCTGGCCCGCCGCCAAGTTCACGAGACGACCCTCGGCCAGCAAGTAGATGCGTCGGCCGTCGGCCAGGCGGTACTCCTCGACGTTGGGGCGCGCCGTCCGGTGGCTCACGGCCAGGCCCTCCAGGTCCGTGCGGGAGACCTCGACGTCGAAGTGGCCGGAGTTGGCGAGCAGGCAGCCGTCCTTGAGGACCTTCAGGTGCTCGGCCCGGACGATGCCGGTGCTGCCGGTCACGGTCACGATGATGTCCGCCTCGCGGGCGGCGTCCAGCATCCGAAGGACCCGGAACCCGTCCAGGCGGGCCTCGATCGCCCGCACGGGGTCGATCTCGGTCACGACCACGTCGGCGCCGAGCCCCCGGAACCGGGCGGCAACGCCCTTCCCGCACCAGCCGTAGCCGGCGACGACACAGACCTTCCCGGCCACGAGGAGGTTCGTGGCCGTGAGGAACCCGTCGATCGTCGACTGCCCGGTGCCGTACCGGTTGTCGAAGAGGTGCTTCATGTCGGCGTCGTTCACGTCGATCGCCGGAAAGAGGAGCTTGCCGGACCGCTCGAGCGCGCGGAGGCGGGTCACCCCGGTGGTCGTCTCCTCGGTCGACCCCCGGATGCGACCCCGGCCCTCCGCGCGCCCGTGGGCGAGGGCGACCAGGTCCGCCCCGTCGTCCACGATGACGTGAGGGTCCGCTGCCAACAGCGTCGTGAGGCCCTGCCGGTACTCCGCGAGCGATTCCCCGCGCACCGCGTGGGTCTCGACTCCCTCGTCGCGGACCGCGGCCACGGCGTCGTCGTCAGTCGTCAGCGGGTTGCTCGCGGCGAGCCGAACGTCGGCGCCGCCCGCGCGCAGGGCGAGGGCGAGCGCGCAGGTCTTCGCCTCGACGTGGAGGACCGCGGAGAGGACCAACCCCTCGAACGGCTTCTCCGTGGCGAACCGGGCCCGGACCCCCTCGAGGACCGGCATGTGGGCCCGCGCCCACTCGATCTTCAACCGGCCGCGCCCGAGATCTCCGACCATCGGCGGCGACGCGTCAGAGGTCGGGACCGATAAAGCCTCGCCGAGCCGGACGGATCGCCCGGCCGCTCCGCCGCAACCTCGGCCCCCGTGAGGGACCGGGCTCCGCGGAGCCCGGCGAGCGAGGGCGCGCTAGGCGGGGGGCCCGACGGCTACTGCGTCACCGACCCGCAGAACGGACAGACGAGGTACCTGGGCGGGATCTCCTTGCCGCACGTGGGGCACGGCTTCAGGCCGCCCGCGGGCGCCGCGGGGGCGGCTGCGGGAGGTGCCTCCGGCCCACTCGACGCCCTCGCGGCCGCCGGCGGAGCCGCGGCCCTCGGGGCCGAGGCGGCCGGAGGCGCGCCCGTGCGCGGCGGTGGGCGCGCGGGGGGTCGCGGAGCGGGGGCGGGCGTCGTAGGCGCGGCGGGCCCGGCGGGCGGCGCCGTCATGCCGGCCCGGGCCGTGCCCGCGCCCTGCTGGAGCTTCCACTGGCTGAACGGCGTGTAGGTAGCCTGGCGCTTCCACCAGTCCCAGAACGCGCCCTCGGTGTAGTTGTCGCCGAGCTCCTTCTTGCCCTCGGCGCGGTAGCGCTCGATGAAGTCCTCGTACCCCTGGCGCTCGGGGTCGTCCGTCCCCTCGCCGGGCTTGCCCAGCAGCTGGGCCGAGCACTCGGGGCACGACTTCGAGCTCGCCGGGATGGTGGCCGCGCATCGGCTGCAGCGAACGAGGTCGGATTCGAACTCGGCGCCGCACTTGGGGCAGGCCGAGGCGTTCTCGGGGATGAGCGCCCCGCATTCGCCGCACTCGACCAGCTTTCCGGCCGCACCGCGGCGGGAGAACATGAAGAACAGCACGATTCCGACGACGATCGCCGCGATGATCGCGAGCCAGATCCAGAGCGGGAGGCCGAGGTACTTGTGCTCCAGGAAGCTCGAGGCCGACGGGGACGGTACCGGCGCAAGCGAGAACGTCCCGACCGCCGTGTGGTGCGCGACGAAGGTGTTGTACGTCGCCGTGAGCGTCAGCACGTAGTTCACCCCCGGAGAAAGGTCCGAGGTCGACCACGTGAGCTCGAACGTGCCGTTGATGGACGACGCGTTGACGAGGTAGATGGGCGTGCCGCCGCCCGAGGGGGTGGCGGTCAGGGTCAGCTTCGCGCCCAGGGAGCCGTTGAACACCACGGTTCCGAACGTGTGGATGAACACGTCACGGTCGAGGACCGAGGACGGTGCGGTGAAGACGACGGTAACCTGGCTCGGGTTGATGGTGGTGGCGACCGATTGGTTGACCTGGCCGCCGCCGAGGATCGGCTCGAGGTTGTTCCAGACGACCACGACCCAGAAGTCGTTCACGAAACTGCCGTGAAGGCCGGTGACCGTGTCGTTGACCACCCAGGAAGCGTTGAGCGTGACCGTCTCGCCGATCGTCGTGAGGTGAGTCGACGCGTTCGTCGTGTCCAGCAGGATCGATTCGGTGGAGTCGTAGAAGAGGAGGACCCGGACGGAGTAGATCGGGGCGGCCCCGATGTCCTCGACCGTAACGTTCGCCCCGAACCGCTGGCCGATCATGACCGTGCTGTTCGCGACGATCACTCCGTTGGCGGCCACGGTAACGGTCTCCACGCCGACGGCCGCGAAGTACGACGGGAATGTCAGCCCCGGCGAGGTATCGGCCCTACCGTATCCCAGCGTGCGCGAGCGCCACGCCGGCAGGGTAGGCGCTCACCGCCCAGTTGTACGACTGGATGTTGCCCGTCGCCGTGGGTACGGTGGCGACGATGTGGTAGTTGCCGAGGAAGTAACCGTCCCAGAGCGATCCGCCGGTGATCTCGTTCGAGGCGAGCAGCAGGTTCGCGATTCCCGACGTGTTGGTCGTGCCGTACGCGGGCGCGTGGTTGATGAGGTCGAGGTACTGGAGGTACCCCTCCAGCGCGGTGTTGTTGGTCGCGAGGTCGTTGAGAGCCGTGACCGTCGCGTTGTTGGACTCGTTCGACGGGTAGGCGTAATACGGGGTCACCGTGCCGCCGACCACGGGGAGGATCCCGCCCTTTCCGGTCAGGTTGAATTCCGCCCAGCGGTAGAGGTACGCCTGGCTCGTGTCGTCCGCGGAGATCGCGCCCGCGGACATCGCCGGCAGGGCGTTGGGCACGGTGAGGTTCGCGAGGTAGGCGGTCGCGCCGTCCGTCAGGACGAGTCGGACGGCCCTCCACGGGAAGGGGGTGACGAGCGAGAGCGGGGAGGCGGCCGTCGGGCCGAAGGTCAGTCCGATCGACGTGTCGAACGTGCTGAGCTTGCTGTGGGCGCCCGTGACGGTGATGGAGTACGAGAGGGGCGGATTGAGCACGAAGCCCGCCGTGACGCCGGGGAGCGAGGGGCCGGTCGTTCCCGAGAACGCGATGGCGATGCGGGACGATCCGGCGCCAAAGTCGCCGGTGGAGTTGAGGTAGCCCAGCACCCCGACCGCGTTGACCGCCGCCGTCAGCCCGGGGGTGAACGGGATGGTCGAGATCCCGCTGAACGTGTTGCCCTCGAACGTGATCGTACCGAGGGCGTAGGTCCCGCCGTCGAAGTAGACGGTGACGTCCGACATCGTCGGGAGGGAGGCGGAGTTGTTGTAGTAGACCACGACCTCGCCGCCGGTGACCCCGCTCGGGTAGAGCCAGTCCTGGGTGAGGTTGGCCGTGTCGTTGGGGGTCGAGAGGTCCGTCGCGTTCACGCGCGACGTGTTGAGGATGGAGAGCCCGCTCTGGGCGTCGCCGAGCGGCCTCGGGGTTCCGTTTTCGGTGAGGTTGTCCTGGTAGAGACCGGAGACGTTACTCCCGAAGACGTTCATGCTGCCGCCGGCCGAGACGTTGAGGACGGGAGCGAACGCGGCATCGCCCTGGACCGCGGTCAGCTCGTCGAGCCCGGCCGCCGCGGGGTTCGGGCCGATGGTCGAACCGTTCAGCGTCACCGATGCGGTGGCGCCCTCGACCGAGAGCCATCCGGGGAAGTCGAGCGACGAGTTCCAGAGGTTCAGCTGGCCGGTGCCCTCGACGGTAACGGGCAGCTTCGGGTAGTCGTTGATCTGGAGAAGGTCGGTCGTGATCGAGGAGTTGTAGAGTTTGACCGTTCCCTCGTCGATGAAGTGGAAGACGTGGGACAACCTCTCCATGGCGGTGCCGGTGGTCCCGACGAACTGGACGAACGAGATCGTGGAGTTGCGGACGATCAGCGTACCCCGGCGAGGACCGTGATGTTGCCTCCTTGGTAGTACGTCGCGAAGCCGGACGGCGGCTGGATAACGAAGGTCTCGCCGCTTGTGACCCAGAGGTCGCCGTGCGTCACGATGGCCGCGGGGGAGGCGGAAGCGGCCGCGGGCGAGGCCGCGAGCGACGCCGCGGGCGAGCCGCTGCCGGAGAGCGCGGTAAGCCCGAACCCCAGAACAGCGCTGGCCAGAAGCAGGAGCATCAACCCGACGGCCGCGAGGGCTCCTCGGGACGTTCGGCGATAGGAATGCACCGGGCCTCCAGGCGCGGGAGGATACTCCCGTGAGCGACTCACGTAGCAGAACAGTCTGGCATCCCCTATTTAAGAAATTCCTCGAAAACGGGGGGTAAAACTCGCCGGAGCGACCCCGCCCTCCCCCGAGAGTAGGTGCGTCGAGTCGGTCGGCCCGGGGCTCGGTTATCCCTTGTACTAGTAGGCGCCCCCCGAAACCGCCCGGAAAGCCACCCCGGCGCATCGGCTCGGGCGCGCTGGCCGGCCGGCAATGGGGTGGATCTCGATCGGGGCGGCGGACCGGCTAAGCGTCCGGCCCGCGGACCACGATCTTGCCGAACGGGTCGCCCTCACCGAACCGTCGGAACGCCTCCTCGGCGCGCTCGAATGCCACTTCCGAGTCGATCACCGGTTCGAGCCGTCCGGAAGCGAGGTGCCCGAGCACCTCGTCGAACTCGCGGGCGCTGGCCATCGTGCTGCCCCGGATCGAGGCCTGGCGCCAGAACAGGGTCCGGACATCGAGCTCCACCATCGGGCCCCCGGTGGCGCCGATCACCACGATCCGCCCTCCGCGGCCGACCGCCCGGAGCGACCGGGCCAACGTCGGGGCCCCCACGGAGTCGAAGATGACGTCCATGCCCCGCTTGTCGCTGTGCTGCCACAGGACCCGGTCGAGCGGGTGGTCGGCATCGAACGTCACGAACGCGTCGGCCCCCAACGCGAGCACGCGCTCCCGCTTCTCGGCCGACCGGGACGCGACGACGACGCTGCCGCCCAGCAGCTTCGCGACCTGGATCGCGGCCGTGGCGACCCCGCCGCCCGCGCCGACGATCGCGACCCGGTCCCCGGGGGCGACCTGGCCCACGGTCCGCATCGCCCGCCAGGCGGTCTGGAAGACCAGCGGCGCCGCGGCCCCCTCGGAGAAGCTCAACCGCTCGGGGAGCCGGTGAACGTTGCGCCGGGGTACGACGACGTAGCTCGTGGCGGTCCCCTGCAGGTGCTCGCCGACGATGCGGTAGTTGCGGCAGAGCGCCTCTTGTCCGGCTCGGCACGCCTCGCACGTCCCGTCCCAAATCCCCGGGTTGAGCAGGACCCGCTCGCCCGCCGCGAACCCCTCGGTCGAGCCGACCATACTATCGACCACCCCGGCACCGTCGGATCCCAGCACGTGGGGCCGCGCGACCTCGACGCCGGGGATCCCCTTCTAGCGTGAACCGGTCCGAGCCGGTTGAAGGCGGCGGCGCGCACCCGTATGCGGACTTCGCCCGGCCCGGGGGTCGGCTCCGGGATATCGACGTACGCGAGGCGGTCCAGCCCGCCGTGCTCGGCGAACCCGAAGCCGCGCACGCCCGCCCTTTCACCCCGGTCCGGATCGTCGCCACCGGCTCCGCCCGGCGCCGTCCTCGACCTCGATCCCGGCCGTCTTGAGCTCGTCCCGGATGCGGTCGGATTCTGCAAAGTCGCCCCGCGCGCGCGCCCGGGCACGCGCGGCCAGCGCGACCTCCACGACCTCGCCCCAGGCGCCCTCGCCGTGGGAGGACCGGTCGTCGAACAGGCCCAGGACCTCCCGGGCCCAGTCGTACGGCGCCCGGAGCCGCTCGAGGTCGGGGCCGGCGATTGCGTCGAGGGCCCCGGATAGCTCGGAGAGGCGCTTCGTCCAACCGAACAGGAGAGCGATCGATTCGCGGGTGTTGAAATCCTCGGCGAGGGTCGCGTCGAGTCGGTCGACCACCGCCGCGGCGTCGTCGCCCAGGGCGCCGGGAGGCTCGTCCCCGGCCGGTCGGCGCCCTCCCGCTCGAGGACCTCGGAGATCCGGTCGAACGGTTGGCGGAGCCGGGCGTACGCCTCGGCCGACTCGGCGAGGGTCCGGTCGGGGTCGAAATCCAGCGGGCTACGATAGTTGGCGTTCAGGTAGTAGAGTCGGAGGGCGCCGGGCCCGACCTGGTCGATCGCCGCCTCCAGCGCGGCGATGTTCCCGATCGACTTCGACATCTTTTCGCCGGAGAGGAGGAGCAGTCCGCCGTGCATCCAGTAGTTCGCGAGGGGCGCTTCGCCGGTAGCGGCTTCGGACTGCGCGATCTCGGCCTCGTGGTGCGGGAAGATGAGGTCGATCGCGGCGCCGTGGATGTCGTAGCGGGGCCCGAGGAGCCTCCCGGTCATCGCCGTGTCCTCGATGTGCCAGCCCGGCCGCCCGGTCCCCACGGACTTTCCCACGACGGCTCGCCCGGGGTCGCGGCCTTCCAGAGGACGAAGTCCTCGGGGGCCTTCTTCCGCGCGTCGACCTCCACGCGCGCGCCTGGGCGCAGCCCTCCGACCTTCTGGTGGGAGAGCTTTCCGTACCCCGAGAACTTCGCGACCTCGAAGTAGACCGAGCCGTCCGTAGCCCGGTAGGCGAATCCGCGGTCGATGAGGAGCCGGACCTGGGCGATGATCTCCGGCATGAAATCGGTCGCGAACGGGTAATAGTTCACGGAACGGACCCCGAGCCGTTCCATCGTGCGCAGGTACGACGCGAAATGCCGCTCGGCGAGCGCGAGCGGGTCGACGCCATCCTCTCCCGCGCGGGCGATCAACTTGTCGTCGACGTTGGTGACGTTCTGGACGTAGAAGACGCGGTATCCCCACCGTCGCAGCGCGCGGCGACGACGTCGAAGACGACGAACGTCCGGCCGTGCCCGATGTGCGCCGGCGCATACGGCGTGAGCCCGCAGACGTAGAGCCCTACGCGCGGGGGCACGAGCGGGGCCAGGAGCCGGGTCTCGCGGGTCAGCGAGTCGTAGACGGTGACCCGTCGCACGACTACAACCCCCCGAGGGCGGACCGCACGTCGTCGGCGAGGTCGGCGGGGTCCTCAATGCCGCAGGAGAGTCGCAGGAGACCGTCGGTCACCCCGTGGGCCTCCCGCTCGGCCCGGGGTACGCTCGCGTGGGTCATGGTCGCGGGATGGTCGACCAGCGACTCGACCCCGCCGAGGCTCTCGGCGAGCGTGAACACCTTGAGGCGCTTCAGGAACCGTCGTGCGCCGCGGATCCCGCCGGGAAGCTCGACGCTGACGATGCCGCCGTAGCCGGACATCTGGCGCCGCGCGAGCGCGTGTTGGGGGTGCGACGCGAGGCCGGGGTACAGCACGCGGAGCACCCGCCGGTCCCGGGCGAGCACCTCGGCCACCGCGCGCGCGGCCGCCTCGTGCGCGCGCATCCGGACCCCGAGCGTGTGGAGCCCGCGGAGCACGAGGAAGCAGTCGAACGGGCTGGGGATCGCCCCGACCGCGTTCTGGAGCCAGGCGAACTCCGTCGCGGTGCGCTTTTCCTTCAGGACGAGCGCCCCGCCCAGGATGTCCGAGTGGCCCCCCAGGTACTTCGTGGTCGAGTGCAGGACGATGTCGGCACCGCTCTCGATAGGTCGCTGCAGCGCCGGCGTCGCGAACGTGTTGTCGACCGTGACGGACGCGCCGGCGGCGTGAGCCAGGCGGCCGACGGCCTTCAGGTCGACCAGCTTGAGGAGCGGGTTCGTGGGGGACTCGATGTAGACGAGGTCCGCGGGCTGCCGGAGCGCGTCCGCCGTCCTAGCCAGGTCGCGCATGTCGACGTAGTCGACCTTGATCCCGAACTGCTTGCGGTGGTGCTCGAACAGCCGCCATGTCCCCCCGTACAGGTCGTCCATCGCGACGATGCGGCTGCCGGACGGGAAGGCTTCCAGGAGGGTGGTGAGGGCGCCGAGGCCGGAGGAGAACGCGAGGCCGCGCGCCCGGACTCGAGCGAGGCGAGCGCCGCCTCCAGGACCGAACGGGTCGGGTTGGCCGTCCGGCTGTACACGTAGCCCTTGTGCTGGTTCGGCGCCGACTGCTTGAACGTGCTCGAAAGGTAGATCGGCGTGTTGACGGCGCCGGTCAGCGGGTCCGCGGGCTGGCCGGAATGGATGAGTCGCGTGTCAAACCTCATGGTGCGTTTCCTCCGACAGGTACCCGACGAGGTCGTGGCGGGTCAGCACGCCCAGGGCCGCGCCGGATGCCGGGTCCCGGACGAGCACCGCTCGCTCTTCTCGCAATCGGTGCAGCAGCTCGGCCACCGTCGCCTCGGCCGGGACCTCGGGAAACGGTGACGAGAGGACCGCGGTCACGGTCCGGTCGAGGACGGTGCCGTCGTCCAGGCTCCGGCGGAGGACCTCGTCCTCCTGGACGCTTCCTGTGTTGTCGCGACCCGAGAGGACGGGCATCTGGGAGATCCCGTTCTGACGCAGCTTCGCGAGCGCGTCCCGCACGACCGTCGTCGGGTCGGCGGCGACCAGGGCGGGCGTCCCCCGCTTCGTGGCCAAGAGATCTCGCGCCCGGGCGCCGGCGCCGAGGAACCCCTTCTCGCGCATCCAGTCGTCAGAGTAAAACTTCGAGAGGTACCGATCCCCCGAATCGGGGAGTAGGACGACCACGGTGGCGCCGTCCGGGAGCGGGCGGCCATGGAGCCACTTGACGGCCCCGGCGACGGCCGAGCCGGAGGAGCCGCCGACGAACAGGCCCTCCTCCCTCGCCAACCGCCGGGCCATTGCGAACGACTCGCGGTCGTCCACGGTGACGATCTCGTCGAGGTACTGGAAGTGAATGCTCTTCGGGACCTTGTCCTCCCCGATCCCCTCGACCAGGTACGGCACGGCGGGCGGAGTCTGGTGAGTACGGAAGTACGGTTCCAGCACGGAGCCCACCGGATCGACGGCGACGACCCGAACCTCGGGCCGGTGCTCCTTGAGGTACCGTCCGATGCCGCTCATCGTTCCCCCGGTTCCGATCGTGCCGACCACCGCGGCCAGCTCCTTTCCGAACCCGCGGTCGATCTCGGGGCCGGTCGTAGCGTAGTGCGCCTCCGGGTTTCCCTGGTTCTCGTACTGGTTCGGGTAGGTACGCACCGGGGGTCTCCTTCGCGATGCGCGCCGCGACGGAGTAGTGGCTCATCGGGTGGTCGGGAGCCACCCCGCTGGGCGTCACGATCACCCGCGCGCCGTACGCCCGAAGAAGCCGGATCTTCTCGGTGCTCATCTTGTCCGGGATGACGAAGATCGTTCGGTAGCCGCGGACGGCGCCGACGAGTGCGAGGCCGACGCCGGTATTGCCGCTGGTCGCCTCCACGATCGTCCCTCCCGGCTTGAGGCGGCCGTCGCGCTCGGCCTCCGCGATCATCCGGGCACCGATCCGATCCTTGACCGAGCCCCCGGGGTTGAGAAACTCCAGCTTCGCCATCACGCGGTACGGCAGTCCCGTCACGACGCGTCGCAGGGGGACGGCCGGAGTGTTCCCCACGAGGTCGAGGATGCTCTCGACGGTCCGCGGCCCCGAGGTCACGGCCGCGCGAGCGGAACCGCCGAATTAACGGTTTGGAACTGCGACGCGGCCGCCGGCGGCCGAGGACGGCCCAGAATCCGTCCGGTAAGCACCGGTTGGTTCGCATACGACACACCCCTTAAGCGGGGGGCGTCGCTGGCTCGCTCGGGGAGCGCGCGGTGCTGGGTTCGCTCGAGTCTGAGGTCCTGGCCACGCTCCGGGAGCTGGGCGAGGCCCCCGCGCGCGACGTCCGGAAGGTGCTGGAGCGGCACGGGCACCGCGTCGCCTACACGACCGTCGCCACGATCCTCTCCCGACTGTACACCAAGAAGCTCGTCAAGCGCCGCCGCGAGCCGTGCCAAGGCGGCGGACGGTACGTGTACCGCGCCGGCAACGTCGAGCAGAAATACCTCGCCAACCTGCTCCGCAGCGTCGTCGCTATGTTCGGGGCCGCCGGGGTCGTTCACCTCAACGAGGAGATCGCCAAGCTCGACCCTTCGGAGGAACGAGAGCTCCGACGGCGATTGGGCCTCCCCTGAACGCACGATTCGAGGGAAATGAGTCTCCCGGCCTACTCCTGGCTGTTCGTCCCGATCCTGGCGGGAGTGGCCGCGGGCGTGTTGCTCGCCGTTTCGATCCGAGGCCCCCGCTCGGCCGCGCTCTTCCGGTTGACGGCGCTCCTGCTCGGTGCCTGGTCGTTGCTGGCCACGACGGTGCTGGTCTGGGTATTGGTCGGTGGCGGGGTCGGCGCGGTCGCCACCCTGGTCCGATCTCCCGGAGCCCTGTTCGAGCGAGGAACCCTCGGGATCTGGGCCCTCGGGGCCGTCGGGGCGTTCCTCCTCTTCTGCGCGGCGTTCGCGATGTGCCAGGCGGTCGGCCGGAGCCTTCTGCGCCTGCTGCGCCCCCGCCCGCTGGCGTGGCCCCAGCGGCTCCCTGTTCCGGCGACGACGACGCGACTCCTGTCGTTCGACTCTCCGGTCCCGGACGCGTTCACGTTCACGCTGCTGCGACCGTCGTGGCGGCGGGGGTGGCGTCGCGAGGAGGTCATCCTCGTTTCCGACGGGCTGGTCGAGCAGCTCTCCACCGACGAGTGGGAGGCCGTGGTCGCCCACGAGCTCGGGCACGTGCGCGAGCTGGACGGCCGGTACCTCACGTTCTTCCGAACGTTCGCCCGGATGATGCGCTGGGACCCGATCCTCGCGCTCCTCGCGGACTCGCTCACACGCCGGGAGGAGTTCCGCGCGGACGCCGACGCGGTGGTGCTCACGGGACGACCCCGCGCGCTGGCCCGAGCGATCTACAAGTCCAGCCGACACCTTCCGCCGTATCCCGGGTCCCTCGCCGGCCTGCTCGGACCGGGCGGCGTCCGCGGCCGTCGCCAGGCGGACGAGCGGATCCGCCGTCTGATGTTGCTCGCGGAGAACGGCGGATTCTATGAGGAACCCGTCGGGTAGATTCCGGCGGCTCGTCGCGCGCCTGCTGGTCGTCGCCCTCGTGGTCGCCCTGCTCGTGCCGGGGTTGTCGGCCCGACCCGCCGCCGCGGCGGGGTACCCCGCCCTGCCGGTCGGGTTCGATTCCTCGTTCCTCTCGGACCTCTCGGTTCCGTCGGTCGTGCCGGGGGGTTCGAGTTCGATCGCCTTCAACGTCACCGACCCAACGGCGATCGGGGCGGCGCTTTCCGACGTGGTCGTCTCGTTTGAGGTCTACGCGTTCAACGGATTTCCCGGCAACGCGACGGCGTACCTCTCGGTGGCCGACGCGCCGGTGCTCGTCAACGCCACCGCGTCGGGGGCGTTCGTTACGGTGGGGATCGGGTCGCTGCCGTCGGGCCATTCCCGCACCGGGTCCGTCGGGGTCGTCACCTCGGCCGCTTCGCCGGCCGGGACGTTCGCGATCCGGACCGCGGTCAACTTCACGCTCAACAGCACGGCGTACCGGCTCGAATCGCGCGGCTGGTTCACGGCGAGCCAGTGGGCGAAGGGGACGGAGGCGCCCAACGGCAACGCCGTGCTCAACCTGTCGGCGCTCGGGAACATCTCGGGGATCGTTCCCGAAACCGCGATCCTCGTGGCGCCCGCCGGCTGGGACGTGGCCCTGGCGGCCCTGCTGGTCGGCGGGTTCGTGCTCGTCGGGATCGGGGCGTACGTCTACTTCCGGCGGAAGCCGGGCTCGAGCTCCGGCGCCGGGTAGGCGCTGGACGAGGAGAGCCAGGCGCCCAGCGCCTTCGGGAACAGCCGGACGAGCGACGGCGCTTCCGAAAGGAGGGCGCGGACGACGTGCGTGGGAAAGTCGATGTCGCCGAACGCCACGATCGTCCCGGCGAGGCGGCCGTCCTGGAGCGCGTCGACCAGGGTGTCCAGATCGCGGTCGGTCAGACGGGTGAAGACGCGCCGTACGTAGAGCGCGCGCCGGAACTCCTCGCCGAGTTCCGCGTCCCAGGCCGCGGCATACCGCGCGAGGTAGCTCGCGGAGAGGTCGCCGGTGGACAGGCCCTCGATCGCCACCCGGGCCGCGAGCTCCGCGCCCCGCATCCCGGTGTAGATGCCGCCGCCGCTGAGCGGCTTCACCTGGGCCGCCGCATCCCCGACGAGAAGGACCCGGTCGCCGTAGACCTTCGGCACGAGGCCGATCGGGATGCCCGACACGAGGTACGCCGTCGGGTTCGTAAGGGGCCGCCCGAATCGCTTCTCAAGGTGCTCGAGGAGCCGCTGGAAGTACGTGCGAGCCGAGGTCCCGTCGGCGTCCGCGGCGAGTCCCGACGCGCGCCCCGCCGGCCCCGTCCGGGATCCACCATCCGAAGAGGCCTGGGGCGAACCGCCGGCCCAGGTACACCTCCACCGTCTCGTCGTCGCCCGGGCTGTCCGGATACTCCGCCTCGAACGCGGGGAGGATCTCGACGGGGCGCCGCAGGCGGAACGCGCGGGCGACCGCGCTCGCGACCCCGTCCGCGCCGATCACCAGCCGCGGGGCCACGCGTACCGGCCGCCCGTTGGCCTCGGTTAGCTCGGCGGTGACCCGCCCGTCGGCCGGCGCGGTGACCCGATCGAAGCGGAGACCGGTCCGGACCTCCGCGCCTGCCTTCGCGGCGCGGTCGACGAGGTGGACGTCAAGCGCCCCGCGGTCGATCACGTAGCCCCGCGGCTCGGGGGCCCTGAACGAGATCGAACGGAGGGCAGGACCGAACACCGACGCGCCGTGGACCCGCCGTCGAACGATGTCGGGCGAGCCGGCGAGCCGGAGCGCGCGTTCCGAGATCAGTCCGGCGCACTGGACGGGGCGGCCGACCCGTGCGTGCTCCTCGACCAGTAGGACCGAGCGACCGGCCTCCGCGATCGTCCGGGCCGCGGTCGAGCCGGCCGGGCCGGCGCCCACTACCAGGACGTCGACCTTCTCGGCGTCCCGCTCCGCCCCGACCGCGCTCATCGGTCGATCCCGCGCTCCGAAGTCTCGCGCCACGGGGTGGGAACCAGGTCGGTCCGCTGCCGCGGCTGGACCGCGGAACGCTCCACGGACACGGACCGGCCCGAGGAGAGCGCCAGCTCGCCCGCCCACGCGATCATCGCCCCGTTGTCGACGCAGAGAGCCCGCGGCGGTGCGAACATCTCCGCGCCACGGCCCTCGGCCATCGTCCGGACCATCGCGCGCAGCCGTTCGTTGCACGCGACCCCGCCGCCCAGGGCGACCGACGTCTTCCGCCGGTGCGCCAGGGCCCGCTCCGTGATCTCCGTGAGCATCGAATACGCGGTTGACTCGACCGAGTACGCCAGGTCGGGCAGGGCGGCTCCCTTGTCGCGGAGGGCGAGCGTGGCCGTCAGCATGCCCGAGAACGCGACGTCCATGCCGTGCACCGAGTACGGCAACGGAAGGAGCTCCGTTCCCAGCCGGGCCTCCGCCTCGAGGGCCGGCCCCCCGGAAACGTTCCCCCGAGCCCGATCCAGAGCTTGTCGAGAAAGTTCCCGATGCCGATGTCGAGCGTCTCGCCCAGCACACGGTACCGTCCCCGACCGTATGCGATCACCTGCGTGTTCCCGCCGCTCGCGTAGAGGAGCAGCGGGTCGTCGAGCCCGCTCAGCACGCGGGCGATCTCGACGTGCGCGACGCAGTGGTTGACCGGAACGAGCGGGCGGTGCCAGGCCAGCGAGAGCATGCGGGCGACCGTCGCCCCCGCGCGGAGGCACGGCCCGAGCCCGGGTCCCTGCGCGAAGGCGACCGCGTCCAGGTCGCGCGGACGCACCCCCGCCGCCTCGAGCGCCTTCGCGACCAAGCCGGGCAGTACGTCCACGTGGTGATTCGCGGCCTCCCGAGGGTGGATCCCGCCGGAAGGAGGGCGGTACATGTCCGACGCGAGGCCGAGGACCTTGGCCTCCCCGTCGACCACCCCGACCGACGCGGTGTGCGCCGTCGATTCGACGCCCAGCACGACCATCGGGCCGTCGAGCCGGGCGGCGGTTATAACGGAGGGCGGGCGCCGGGCTTCTACGCGCGCAGCCAGCCCATCTTGAGGAAGCGGTACAGGGCGAACGCCATCGCGATCCCCATCCCCGCCACGATCTGCCAGAGCTGGGCGTTGAACGGCTCCCCGAGGATGTTCTGCCCGAGGATCCCGCTCACGACGGCCGGGATGACCGCGAGGCTCGTGATCACGGCGAGGATCTTCAAGATGCGGTTCGTCTCGAACGCCTCCTGGTTGATGTAGAGGTCGATGAGCGATTGGATCCGGTCCGTGAGGTCGTCGGCCGTCTCGTCGAGGGTACTGCGCCTGGTCGCGGAGCTCCCCGAAATCCTCCTCGGCCTTCGAATCGAACCCGTCCAGCGAGATCCGCTTCGCGTCCAGCGATCCGATCATCTGGCGGTAGTGGAGGAGGTTCGAGCCGACCCGGGCGGTCTCCTGGTTGAGGGCGTACATCCTCTCCAGGAAGTCGCGCGGGAGCCTCGACTTCGGCACGGTCGCGATGCGGCCGACCTCGAGCTCGATCTCGGCGCAGATCCGGCGGTAATCGTTCAACGTCGATTCGAGGATGCCGTACAGGGTGGAGACGACGAAGCTCCCCTCGGAAAGTCGTCCGTGGGCGCGCGCGAGCACCTCGTCGAACAGGTCCTCCCCGTGGGCGGACGCGGTGAGGATCTTCGGGCCGGCGCAGATCACGACGACCCCGGTGCGGTCCACGGTCAGGAACCGGCCCGCCCGCTCCGGGTACCGGATCTCGCCCGACTGGACGAAGACGAACGAGAGCTCCTGCGTGAAGACCACGTGCGGGTAGATCTCGTCCACGAACCGGCTCTGGAAGTGCGGTTCGGGCGCGCCCAGCAGGCGGGCGAGCCGCACGACGCCCTCGGGCCCCAGGTGGTGGAGGTCGATCCACTCCTGCCGGTCGTCCTTGAGCCGGTGCGCGAGGTCGTCCCACGAGAGGTTCTCGTGCCGGGTGGTCAGGTCCGGGTCGACCTGGCGGATGACCGTCGGCGGTTCTCCCGCCTTCGTCTCGGCCGGGCCCTCGGTCGTTTGGATACGGCTCCCCGCGGTCCGGCCGGCGAGCGCGAAGGCGCGCGGCAGCCGGACCAGTCGGACCAGCAACGCGAGCGAGCCCTTCGTGTTGAGGCCCACCAGGGGAAGGTACGAGGAGACCGAGAGGAGAACGATGGCGAGGTCCACGAGGTGCCACGGGGCCCGGAAGTGCGCGCGGCGGTCCTTGGCCAGGTAGAGCTTCGCTCCGTACTCCACGACGAAGAACAGGACGATGACAAGGTCGCAGCCGTCGACGAAGCTCAGGAGAGACTTCGAGAGCGTGACGAAGAACGGCAGGAGAATGATCGGGATCAGCAGGACCGACAGGAACGCCATGAACCCGTCGGAAAGGATCGAGTCCACCGTGTCCCGGGAGCGCTTGTGCGGGTCCTCCTCGGGGACGAACAGCGACAGCGGGCGGCCGTCCGACGGCGGCGATACCTTCGGGGGCGAGAGGGGGTCGCTCGTGCCGACCGGGACCTACGCGGGGCTTTTCAGCGCTAGCGCGGACGGGTACCGAAGTCACCCGTTCGGCCGGGCCGTGGCGGCTCCGGCCGCTAGTCCTCGGTCGATTCGATGCGGAAGGAGACGCACGAGCCTCGCAGCGCCTCCTGGATCCGATCGGCCAGCTCGAGCGTCTCGCGGACGCTCGCGGTCCGGCCCCATTCGTACACGAAGTCGTACCCCTCCGTCTCGGCGCGGAACCCGAGGTCTTCGAGGATCTCCGCGACCTTCGAGTACCGGGGCCCCTTCGCTGTCGAGCTGGAGGAGCAGGAAGGTCTCGGTCATGATCCAGCGGCGGACCGTCGGCCCGCGGCCGCTCCATCGACCTGGCCCCGCATAAAGGCTCGCGGGTGGAGCCGCGCGCCCCCGTCCCCGTTCACTCGGGTTCGGCGGGATCCGGGTAGTCGGGGCCCGCGGCGGCCCGGCGTCGTCGTCCGCGGCCTCGCCCTCCGCCGTGTCCGGACGCGACCGGTGCGCGGTGACCCACACCGCGACGCCGCGGTTGCAGCCGCCCCATCTCGTGCGGCGCGAGCAGCAAGCGGCCGGTCGCCAGCGAGCTCGTCGGACCGGGTCACGAGGAGCGCGCTCGAGCCCGGCACAAGATCCGGGTCGGAGGAGAGCGCGAACTTCGAGAACAGGCTCCGGCCCTCTCGGACGAACGGAACCGCGTCGTCTGCGACCACGACTCGGAACCGCCCGGGTCCGAGGTGGGCGTGCAGGAGCTCGGCACCCCGGAACGTGGGTCGGGGGAGTCCGTCATCGCCCACCACGAATTGCGGCGAGCCGTTGCGCACGAGCTTTCTCAGCCGGCCGGTCCGGCGGGATCGTTCGCCCCGAAGCTGCCGGCGCGAGGCGAACGGCCACGTCTCGGCCGTACGCCAGTCGAGGAGGGTCAGAACCTGTCGCTCCGTCCAGGCCCCCGTCCAATCGAAGGCGAGGTCCGAGTCGAGGTCCGGACGCTCCGCGAGGGCGCGCGAGAGCTGGGTGGGCGCGACGTGCGCGCGCGGGGACTCGAACTCGTCGATCCCGAGGTACGGCCCGACCGGATAGAGCTCCGTGCAGCTCGAGCGGAACGGAGCCGAGCGGCGTGGTGGCGTTCCAACGGAGTGGCTCGGCCGGCGCGGTCCCGGGTCGGAACCCGGGAGAGGTACTCGGGCCGGAGCGCGACGGCGAGGAATCTCGCGGCCGAGCGGCCGGTCGGCGACGAACGCTCGGACCCGTCGACACGAACCGCACGACCGAAGGGCCGGTGGCGGCTGTCGCCGCTCGACCTCCCGGAACGCGCGGCGGCTATCCGGCTCGGTCGGCCCAGAACGTCTCCGGGCGTCGACGACGGCGGCGCGGAGCCCCGCGCGCAGCGCGGGGTGGGCGGCCGCGCGGCGCTCGACCAGTTCCCAGAGCGTCCCGTCTCGGATCGCCTGCCGGACCCGGCGCGACCTCCTCGAACGAGACGAGGAGGTTGTGCCGCGCGAGGCGCGGCTCCCGCTCGTGGGTCGGCGACTCGTGGCCAGACCTCGAGCGGAAGTCTTCGCGCAGAGGCCGCATCGGCAGATCCGTTCCCGGACCGATTCGATCGGCCACGGTCCCCTCGGGGAACAGGAGCTTCCCCCGACGGGCGAACTTGTGGTACGCGGACGAGTCGAACAGATCCACCCCGAACAGCGCGGCGAAGGCGAACGTCATCGGATGCCCGTTCCGAACAGGTGGACCGCGGCGCCGCGGTGTCAGGGACGGGCGGACGGCGCGCAGCACCTGCGCGAGCTCGCGGAACCGGTACTGCTCGAGCAGCGGGACGACCCCGCCGACGGCCAGCACGTCGCCGCCCTCGCTCGCCGCCGAGCGCCGACCGGGCGCGGAGATCGGGGAACGGGCCGCCCTGCACCGGGGCTGCCAGGAGCCCGTCGCGCGGCGGCGCGGGCCGCCCGGATCCGCGTCAATCGTGACGCTCGAGCGCGGCCTCCGCCTCCTCGTGGGAGGCTTCGGGCTCGGTGAAGACGTCGAGCACGGTGGCGATGTCCGAGCCGATCCGGCTCCTGGAAATCGCAGGATCTCCTCCGGGCCGACCTCGACGGAGCCGTAGGCGTGCTGCTGGAACGCGCCGGAATCGGTCATCACCGGCCCGTCGAATCGAAGGAGTCCGTGGATCCCGTCGCGCTCGGCGACCTCGCGAAGGCGGCGGCGTTCGCCAGGTGATGTACGAGGAGGTGATCACCGCGCCGGACTCCGAAGCGGTCGCGGAGCTCCGGAGGCGGGGCACGGCTGGCGGTCTGGGTCCGGGTGGACGACCGGCAGCAGGGCGGGGGTTTCGATCCTGCCGTGCGGCGTCGAGAACCGACCGAGCCGGGCGAGCCCGTCCCGCTCGAGGAGCTCGAACTCCGACCATGGCTCCGCCGACCCGCCGGCGCCGGTTAAGGCTGCGGTCGCGGCGGGGACCGGACCTCGAACCCGGATCGGATCCGTTCGAGCAGCTCGACCAGCATCGGTTGCGTCAGCTTCCCGGTGTTCGTGTTCTGAGGGCTGGGGTGGTAGGAGCCCCACAGCAAGGGGTGACCCGGACCGAGCGGGGCGCAGGCGCCGTGCCCGAACGGCGTCGTCGGCCGGGGCAGGCCCCGTAGACACGAGGCGGCGACCGCGCGAACCGCCTCCCAGGCGAAACCCCCCGAGCGCGAGGATCGCTCGAGCGTTCGTGAGCAGGCGGAGCTCCCGCTCGAGGTAGGGGGCGCAGTTCGCCCGCTCGACCGGAAGGGCTGGTTCCCGGGCGGCGCGCAACGGACCGCGGCGGTAAGGTAGAGGTCCGTGTACCGCAGGCCGTCGTTCCGCCGGACGGAAGTCGGCTGGTTCGCGAACCCGGCGGTGTGGAACGCGCGAACGAGGAACGCCGCCGACCGGTCGCCCGTGAAGACGCGCCCGGTCCGGTTGGAGCCGTGCGCGGCCGGGGCGAGACCCACCGACCACGAGCCGCGCCGCCGGGTCACCGAACCCCGGAACGCCTCGCCCCCGGTCCTCGTCGTCGCGGAACTCCCGCTTCTTCTCGGTGGCGATTCGCTCGCGGTACCGCACCAGCCGTGGGCACCGCGCGCAGGCGATCACCTCGGCCCGGATCCGAGGTCCAACGAATCGGCCATGTCTCCCGGGAGAGCCCGCCCTATAATCCGATTCGGGCCCCCGGAGGAAGTCCCCGTGGTCACCGGGCGTGACCTACCCCTATAGAAGCCGGTTCGTATCCCGTCTTCGTGAGCGAGACACGGCCCCCCAGCGGAGGACGCACCCGTCTCGGCGTCGTGGACGGCGACCTGAGGGTGGACCATAACACGATCATCGAGGTGGACGGCCGATTGGTCGTCTCCGGTACCGCACGGTTCGAGGGCCGTTCCCAGATTCTGGGCGACCTCGAGTGCGGGGCCTTCGACGCGGACGAGGCGGAGGTTCAGGTGGACGGCGGCTTGGTCGTCCACGCCGACCTTCGGGCCCGCGACAGCCGGGTGGAGGTGGGCGGCGCGCTCTCCGCCCGAGGCATCGATGTCGACCAATCGCTGAAGATCGGTGGCCCCGCGACGGCCGAAGAGATCGAGGTCGGCGGCGAGCTCGAGGGTCGGTCAACTCTCTCCGCGCGGTCCGTCTCGGTCGGGGGCCGATTCCGGCTCGCCGGCAAGCTCACCGCCCAGAAGGTGGAGGCCGGCGGCTCGGTCGACCTCGCCGAGGTCGACCTCGAGACGTTGCAAGTCGGTGGGGTGATCCATCTCGCCGGAGGGACCGTTCGCCGGTCGATCGAGGTCGGCGGCAAGTTCGTCTCGGAGGCTCCCCTCACGTTCGGCTCGCTCGAGGTCGGCGGCGTGGCGCAGCTGCGCGGGAGTTCGAAGGGCGGCTCGGTCGAGGTCGGCGGCTTGTTCTCCGCCGACAAGGACCTGACGTTCGATTCCCTCGAGATGGGGGGTCTGGGCTCGATCCTCGGGAACGCGGACGGCGGGGACGTCGAGATCGGCGGCAAGTTCGAGGTCCGGGGCTCGTTGACCCTGCGCGGCTCGCTCGAGGTCGGAGGCGCGATCACGGTGGACGAGGGGCTCGTCGGGCACGCAGGCCGAGATCGGCGGGAAGCTGAAGGCCCGCCGGGCGATCTTCACCGGCTCGGCCGAGATCGGCGGGGCGGCGATCGACCGCAGGAGGGTCTCAAGGCGAGTCGCCTGCGGCTGCAGCGGAAGGCCCGCGCGACCGGACCGCTCGTGGGCGAACGACGTCGAGATCGACGCGAAAGCGCAGGTCGAGGACGTCTACGGCGGCCGGGTCGAGCTCCGCGACCGGGCCGAGGCCCGGAACATCTACGCGCGCTCCGTCAAGCTGGGGGACGGGGCGAGCGTGGACACCGTCCAGTACACCGATACGGTCGAAATGGGTCGTGATTGTCGATGCCGCACGCCGCCGCAGAAGGTCGCTTCGCCTACCGAAGTTCCCGCTGTAGGTAGGGACCGTCGGCCCGATGATCGGGGACCGCTCCGGACCGGTCACGTGCCCCTCGACGGCGGGAGGTCACCGACCTGTACGCCACCGTCCTCGAGGTCGTGAAGCGCTACCGCGGCGTCGCGCGCATCACCCGGGTGTCCTACGGGGCCGGGATGCCGGTCGACCGGCTTCGCACGTTCGTCGATCGCCTCCTCGCGCTGGGTCTCCTACGGTCGGAAGAGCTCGACGGCCGCCCGATCTACGACATCACGGCCCGGGGTCAGGAGTTCCTCGACACCTACTGGAAGATGCGGGCCTACGTCGAGGTCCTCGAGCAACCGCCCGAAGAACGCGGCCGTCGGCGGCGCTGACGCCGGGACCCGCTGTCAGTCGTACCGTGGGACCTTGGGGTCGACCATCCGCGACCACGCATCGATCCCGCCCGCAAGGTTCGAGACGGAACTAAAGCCGTGCGATTCCAGGAACGCGACCACCATCGCCGACCGCGTCCCGCCGTGGCAGTAGACCACGATCTCGCGATCCTTGGGCAACTCGCCGGTCCGCCCCGGGACCTCGCGCATCGGGATGTGGAGGGACGGCTGGATCGTGGCGAGATCCCGCTCGAACGGTTCGCGCACGTCGAGGAGGACCACGGAGTCGGGAGCCTCGCGCAGGCGCTTCGCAACGTCGGTCGGGGAGAACTCGGCGGCCATGGCGTCGCTGCGTAGCGCGCCGGGTCTTACGGTTTCGCACTCCGACTCCGGCGCCGGGCCCCTTAAATGGCGAGCCGTTTTCGACGAGCGATGCAGGTCCAGGACCCCGTCTGCAAGATGACGGTGGACACGGTCACCGCCGCCGCGAAAGGGACCTACGACGGTCGAACTGTCTACTTCTGCTCCGTCGGCTGTCAGAAGTCGTTCGAGAAGACCGCCCGCCCCCGCGGCGCCTAAGCCGCCGGCCGCCCCACCGCCCGGTCCGGTCGACCCCACCATGCCGACCGATCCGGTCTGCGGGATGTACGTCGGCCCTTCCGAGACCTCGTTGCGGCTGGAGCGCGAGAACCGAACCTACTACTTCTGCTCCGCCGCTTGCCTTCGAGCCTTCGCGAGCCCGGCCGCCGAGCGGCGCGCGCTGCGTCAGCGGCTCGCGGTCGCGTGGCCCCTCTCGATCGCGATCGTGGTGCTGGCGTACGGTTGGGGAACGCTCCCCGCCCTCTGGGCGTGCGCGGCCCTCGCGGCGGTCGTGCAGGTCTACCCGGGGTCGGCGTTCTACGCCGGGCGCCCGCGACGCGTTCCGGCAGCGAACGGCCAACATGGATGTCCTCATCGCCGTCGGGTCGAGCGCGGCCTTCGCCTACAGCCTCGGTACGCTGCTCTTTCCCGCGCACCTTCCGCGGGGAACCTACTTCGACGCCTCGGCCTTGATCGTGACCCTGATCCTCACGGGAAACTACCTCGAGCGACTCACGCGGGCGAAGGCGGGCTCCGCCCTCCTGCGACTCGGGGAACTCCTTCCCTCGCAGGCTCGCGTGGTACGCGGCGAAGCGGAGTTGACCGTGCCCGTCAGCGAGATCGTCCCGGGAGACCGGGTCCGTGTTCTCCCCGGCGGCCGGATCCCGGCCGACGGGGTCGTTGGGCGGGGAAGCACGACGGTAGACGAGTCGCTCCTCACCGGCGAACCTCTCGGGGTCGGGCGCCGGGCCGGGGACCGGGTGCTGGCCGGGTCGATGAACGTTGAGGGCGCCATCGAGGTGGAAGCGACGGCGGCGGGTTCGGATACTTTCCTCGCCCAGGTCGGCCGGCTCCTCGCCGACGCGGAGGCGTCCCGCCTGCCGCTCCGCCGGACCGCCGACCGCATCGCCGCCGTGTTCGTACCCGTCGTTCTGGGCCTCGCGATCGCCGCGTCCCTGTTCTGGGGCCTGGTCGAGCATGCCGGGATCGCCGTCTCCGTGCTCGTCTTCGTGACCGTGGCGATCACCGCCTGTCCCTGTGCCTTCGGCCTCGCGACACCCGCCGCCATCCTCGTGGGAACCGGAAGGGCCGCGGAGGACGGCGTGCTGTTTCGTGGGGAGGACGCGATCGAGCGCGCCGCGCGGGTCGACCTTGTCCTCACCGACAAGACGGGTACGCTCACGACCGTCCTCCCCGCGGTCGCGTCGGTGGGAACGGTCGCTCCGTACACCTCCGCTCGGGTGCTGGCCGCGGCGGCCGGCCTTGAGGCGGGCGCCGATCACCCGCTCGCCCGGGCTGTGATCGCGTGCGCCGAGGCGCGCGGCGTCGCTCCGGCAAAGTTCGAAGAGGTGCGGGTCGAGGCGGGTCAAGGGGTCCGGGGGCGATCCGAAGGCCGCCGCCTTTCGCTCCTCCGGTCCGACGCGGCCGAGGCGGAGGGCGCGGACCTCTCTCCGCTGCGCGGCTGGATCGGGTCGGTCGAGGAGGCGGGGGACACCTGGTCGGTCCTGATCGAGGACGGACAAGCCCGGGGCGGGCTGTCGTTCCGTGTCGGCCTCGCCGAGGGCGTGCGCGCAGCGGTCGGCGCGCTGAGAGAGGAAGGGCTGGACGTCGGGATCGTCTCGGGCGACAACGAGCGGGCGGTGCGCCGGGTCGCCGACGAGCTCGGGATCCGGATCGTCCACGCCGGTGCGAGCCCGGCGGAGAAGGTGGAGATCGTCCGGGGATACGCCCGGGCCGGCACGACGGGTGGCGTTCGTCGGTGACGGGGTCAACGACGCCGCCGCCCTCGCGGCCGCCGATCTGGGGATCGCGATCGGGAGTGGTACGGACGTGGCGCGCGAAGCGGGCCAGGTGCTTCTCGTGCGATTCGACTTCGCCGGGGTCCCCGGTCGATCGCCATCGCCCGGCGGACCGTCGCCCGAGTCCGCTCGAACCTTCGCTGGGCGATCGGCTACAACGTCGCCCTCCTGCCGGTGGCGGCCGGTGCCTTTGTACCGCTGTTCGGCCTCTCCGTCTATCGGATCCTGCCGATCGCCGGGGCGCTCGCGATGGGTCTCTCGTCCACGACGGTCGTCCTGGCCTCGCTCGCCCTCCGTTGGGGCACCGTAGGGCCGACCGCGAGAATCCCGGCGCCGGTCCCGCCCGGGCCCTCGACCGGTTGACGGGCCGGGAACGAACCGGAGTTCCTCAGGGGCACCCGGTCAGGTTTTAACCGTCCGGTTGCGACGGTAGACCGGAGATTGCGAATCGAACGATGTGCCCCTCTCTCGAGGCTCGCGGCCTCACCCGCCGGTTCGGCACCTTCACCGCGCTCGACCACCTGAATCTGAATGTCCAGGGGTCGAAGTGTGTCGGTTTCCTGGGCCCGAACGGAGCCGGGAAGACGACCACCCTCAAGATGTTCACCGACCTGATCTTTCCGACCGAGGGCGAGGCGTTCATCAACGGCGTCTCGGTGCAAGCCGACCGAAAGCGGGCCCTCGCCCGCTGCGGCGTCCTGATCGAGACCCCCGAGATCTACGGCTCCCTCACCCCGCGCGAGGCGCTCGAGATGGTGGGTGACCTGAGGGGCATGGCGCGATCGGCGATCCGCACCCGGACCGACGAGGTGCTGGCCGAGGTGCGGATGTCCGAATGGGCGGATCAAAAGGTGGGACGCTTCTCCAAGGGAATGAAGCAGCGCGTGAACATCGCCTCCACGCTCCTCCACGATCCCGAGGTCCTGTTGCTGGACGAGCCGAGCACCGGCCTCGACCCCCGCGGCGTGGCCGAGGTCCGCGACATCATCCGGGGGCTGAAGCAGGGCCGCCGGCTCGTGTTCTTCTCCAGCCACCTCCTGAGCGAGGTCGTGGACGTCTGCGACGAGGTCGCGCTCCTCAACCATGGAAAGCTGCTCTTCTACGACACGCTGGCCAACGTCACGGGGCGATTCACGGCCGGGGCGACCGAGGTGGACGTCGAGTTCCTGGAGCCGGTCGGGGACGACGTGGCGGGGAGCACGATCGCCTCCATGCCCGGCGTTCAGGGTTGGACCCGAACGGAGGCTCACCGCCTGACGCTCACGATCGCGGGGGGTCCGCCGGCGAAGTCCCGGGTCCTCGAGGGGCTCGTGGGCCTCCGGAAGGGGCTCGTCTCGTTCAAGGAGTCGCGCAGCGCGCTCGAGGACGTCTATCTGAGCCAGATCACGGACGGTGAGTCGTGAACGCGGCTCCTTCGGTCCCTTCGGTGACGGTGGGTGCCCCGCCCGACCACGTCGGGGCCCTTCCCGGAACTTGGCGGCAGGCCCTGCTCCTCTCCCGCTACCAGTTGCGCGATTACCTTCGGGCGCGCCGATTCATCCTGATGATGGCGATCGTCGCGATCATCGGCGCCATCCTCACGTTCGTCCTCTCCCACTTCCACGGTGCCGGCCTGAGCGGCGACCCCGATGCGTTCTACGGTTCGCTGTGGGGAGGCGGCGTCTACGTCGTGATCATCTTCTCGGGGATCATCTTCGGCGGCGACGCGATCGCCGGGGAGTTCCAGAACAAGACCGGCTACTTCCTCATGGGACTCCCGATCCGCCGGACGAGCGTCTACGTCGGGAAGTTCCTGGCGGCCCTGGCGGCGTCGCTCGTGGCCGTACTGTTCTATCTCGCGATCCTGGTCGCGAACGGTGCCTACTACCTGGGGGTCGGCGCCCTCCCGCTCGCCCTGCTCGCGTCGCTCGCGATCGCGGTGCTCTACCTCCTCGCCCTCCTTGGCGCCGTCTTCCTGTTCAGCTCGATGTTCAAGAACAGCCTCTACGCGGTCCTCGTCGTGGCGGTCCTGTTCCTCTTCGGGTTCTCGATCATCGACGAGCTTCTGGTCGGGCTTGTGAAGATCGAGCCTTGGTTCATCATCGATTACGCCCGGGCCGTGATCGCGTATCCGTTCACCTCCCCGCTCCCCTTCCACAAGTACGTGGGGTTCGGCCCCACAGGACGCCCCGAGACGATGTGGAACCCCACATACCCCGAGGGGCTGGCGATCATGGCCGGCTACTTCGTCCTCACGTCCATCGCGGGGTTGCTCCTCTTCGAGCGCGAGGAGTTTACGTAGGGCGACGACCCGGCTCCAAAGGTTTATCGACCTGCGGTCGGTCCTGCGCTCGCGGGATGGGCGACCAGGACCTCTCGAGCGAACTGGTCGGCCAGGGGTACCAGCTCACCGGCCGCCACAGCGCGGTCAAGCTCTGCTACTGGACCAAGGAGTCGCTCGTCCGCGGACGCGACTGCTACAAGGGCCGCTTCTACGGGATCGAGAGCCACCGCTGCCTCCAAATGTCCCCCGCGATCGACTCGTGCAACCTCCACTGCCGGTTCTGCTGGCGGAACCAGGGGTGGGAGAACGACGGGGTCATGCCGGAGTACGACGACCCGGAACAACTCCTCGAGCGGTCGATCGAGGCGCAGCAACGGATCCTCTCCGGTTTCAAGGGGGACGCGTCGGTCCCTCTCGACCGGTGGGAGGAGTCGCAGGCGCCCCGCCACGTCGCGATCTCGTTGACGGGGGAGCCGACGCTCTACCCGAAGCTGAACCGGTACCTCGAGCTCTGCCACGAGCGAGGGATCACCACGTTCCTCGTGACGAACGGGACGAACCCGGACGGGCTTCGCGCCCTGGACCCGCTGCCGACCCAACTCTACGTGTCCGTGACCGCGCCCAACGAGGCGGTCTTCCGCAAGCTCACGCTCCCGGCGCAGGAGGATGCGTGGGACCGGCTCCTGGAATCGCTCGAGATCGTCCGGGGGCTGTCGACCCGGCGGGTCGTCCGGCACACGCTGGTGCGCGGGTGGAACCTGGGATGGGTCGATGCCTACGCCGACCTCGATTCGATCGCCCGCCCGGATTTCATCGAACCGAAGGGGTACGTCTACATGGGAAAGTCGCGCCAGCGCCTCGGGCGCGACCACGTTCCCGAACACGAGGAGATCGCCGAGTTCGCGCGACGTCTCGCGGCGCGGACGTCGTACCAGATCCTGGACGAGTCGCCGGACTCGAAGGTCGTCCTGCTCGGTCGGAGTTCCGAGGGGCGCTACCTTCCGGGTCGAGAGCCCACCGCGGAACGCTTGGTTCCTCTCCCAGTGATCGCTTGACGGGATGCTTGCGGACGAACGGCTCCCGCGTCGGAGCCGGCAGTACCCGGGACGGAGCGCAAGGGGGGGCGACGAACCCGTTACACCAGGCGCCAACTGAGGATCTCGACCAAGACCCCCGCCGCCAACCCCATGCCGAGCACGATGTACGGGCTGACCTTGAGCGACTTCGTCTCCTCCATGTCGTAGTACCTGGATGAGACCGGCCGCGCTCGAAAAGCCGGACCGCTTGCTGTCGGGCATCGAATCGGAGACCCGGTTCCCGTTACATAACCCTTACCGACCGAGGCCGCCGAGGTCGAGGACCGTGTCCTCGAACAGTTCGCGGAACCGGTCGCCGAACGCGGTCACGACCATGCCGGACCCTCCGGCCATCAGGCGTTCGAAGAACGGGCGCGGCGGGAGCACCCGCACCGCCTTGCGGGCGGAGACCCCGGTGGCATGGGCCAGTTCGTCCAGGGCGGACTCCCGGTCCCCCAGCGCGTCCACCAGCCCGAGGCCGAGCGCGCGGGCACCGGTCCAAACCTCGCCGGTCGCCAGGCCGCGGATCTCCTCGGGGGGTCGGTGCCGCCCGTGCGCCACCAGCTCCACGAACCGCCCGTACTCTTCCTCGATGACCGCCTGCATCTTGCCCCGTTCGACCTCGGTGAGCGGGCGGTACCCCTGGTAGGCGTCCTTGTGCTCGCCTCCGTGGAGCAGCTCGACCGAGATGCCGACCCGTCGCAGGAGATCGCGCACCGCGAGGTGCGGATAGACGACGCCGATCGAACCGACCAGCGAGTCCGGATAGGCGAAGATCCGCCGAGCCCCGAGCGCGGCGAGGTAGGCGCCGGAGGCGCCGATCGACCCGATCGAGGCGAACACGGGCTTGACCGCGTTCAGCCGCTTCACCGCGAGGTAGAAGTCGGTGGAGGCGACGCCCTCGCCTCCGCCGCTCGAGATGTCGAGGAGGACGCCCTTCACGCGTCGGCGGGTGCGCAGGACCCTGAGCAGGCGGACGTAGGGGTCCACGGATCGTTCCCGGATCGTCCCGCGGAACGGCACGACGGCCAGGAGGTCCCGCACGTTTCTCGCCCCCGACGGAAATCCGGGACGGTGTATAACGGCGACCCCGCGACCGACGGGCGCACCCTTGAAGAAGGTCCTCCGCCGACACGAGGTCGTGCGGATCCTGATCCGTCCCCGCCTCCCGGTGCTGGCGCTGCTGCTCCTCGCCCCCGCGATCCCGGAACTCCTCACCGGCTCGACCCCGATCACCCCGCTGTTCGTCAACCCGATCCAATTCGCGGTCTCCTTCCTGTTCGACATCGGGTTGTACGGGACCGGTGCGCTATTGATCCGGGAGTTTGCGGTCCACTACCGCAAGGGGTGGGCATCGATCCTCCTGCTGGGGGCCGCGTACGGGATCGCCGAGGAGGGGTTTGCCGTCCACACCTTCTTCGAGACCTCCGGGGCCCCGGTCGGGGCGCTCGGCCGGTACGGTCACGCGTTCGGGGTCAACTGGCTCTGGGCGCTGGGCCTCACGGTGTTCCACGCGACCTACTCGATCGCTCTGCCCATCCTGCTCACGCAGCTGGTGTTCCCCGAGACGAAGCAAGCCCGATGGCTCGACCGGGGGCTCTCGCTCTCGTTGCCGGCGTGTACCTCGCGGTGGTGGCCACGTTCGCCTTCACGACCAGGCACGGGCCCTCGCCCGAAGCCTTCGCGTTCTTCCTCGCGGTCGTCGCGGTGCTCCTCGCGCTGGCGTGGAGGCTCCCGGGCGATCTTCTCTCCGCTCGTCCCGGGCCCCCGAACCCTCGGCCCGTGGGGCCTGGCGCTCGCGGGAAGTCTGGAGTGGGATGCCTGGCTCGTGGTCCTGGTCCTTTCTTCGCATCCCCCGCTTCCCGCGTTCGTGCCCGCGGTGATCGTCGTCGCCGCGAACCTCTCGGCGGTCGCGATCGTCCTCCGGCGGGTGGGGTCGACCGACCTCGACCGAGCGAAATTCTACTTCGCGGCCGGGATGCTGGTTCCGCTCTTCCTGTGGGACGGGGTCGTCGAGTTCAGCGAGCCCGGGATCCTCCTGGTCGCCGCGGGGTTCGCGTACTTCCTCTACTGGCTCTGGAAGCGGCTGGACCGTCGTGAACGCCGACCGTCGACGGCCGGGTACCGCCGGCGCGATCGCCCCCCTGCCCGGGTCGGGTCCCTAGGCGATCACTGCGGTCGCGAGATCAACCGACGGAATCGGTCCACCGTCCGTTCCCACATCGCGGACGGGGTGTGCCGAGGGTCCGGATTCTCCAGCGCGGCCTTGCTCAGGGAGGCGTAGTCGGTCGGAGGCCGGATCATCAGTCCGTTCATCGAAGGGTGCACGGCGTGAACAACCATGGACCGGGCGCACAGGCGGCGCACACCGCCGGTGAGTACCCGGAGCGCGTCGCGGCGGTGGCCGGCAACGTCTTTTCAACGGGCGCCGCTCGACTCGCGAGTCGGCCGTGGAGCGACGGAGCGACCCCGGAACGCCGCCCGACGATCTCGATGCGTTGGTCGAGTGGTTCGACCGGGTCTGCTCCGGGCTCGTGCTGCTCGACACCGTCCCCCTCCGGGATGTCCGGGCCGCGGTCTCGGCGGTCGCATCCGCGGTGGCCGTACACGGCGACCTTCCCGATGTTAAGAACCGGTTCGGCTCGGATCTGCCCTCCGACGAGGATCGACGCTCGTCGTGGGCTCGCCGCCGACCACGAACGCTTTCGAACCTCGGTCCAGCAGCTATGGTGGTTCTACGCGATCGTGGAGCGTGAGGACCACGGGGGTAATCGGCAGGCCCTGGGGCAGTACGGCCGGCTCGTCTGCGAAGCGCTCCGACGCCATCGCGCGGAGGAGCGGGGTGTGGGTGGTTTCGACCCGGTCGGGGACGGGGCGCGGCGCGCGGGGCTGCCTTCCGAGCAACGATAAGTACGCCCGCCGCGAGGCGAGGCGCGCAGCGATGGTGAGCAGGGCCGGCGAAGCGATCTGGGTCGAGAAGTACCGACCCGCCTCCCTCGAGGAAATGGTAGGGCAGGACGCGATCGTCCCCCTGCTGCGATCGTACGCGGCAAAGCGTTCGATGCCGCACCTGCTGTTCGCGGGACCGCCGGGAACCGGGAAGACGACCGCCGCGCTCGCGCTCGCGCGTGACCTTTTCGGCGCGGAGTGGCGGCAGAACCTCCTGGAACTGAACAGCTCCGACGAGCGCGGGATCGACACGGTCCGGACCACGATCAAGCAGTACGCGCGCACCGCGCCCCTCGGGAACGTGGGGTTCAAGCTGCTGTTCCTGGACGAAGCCGACAACCTCACCGCGGAGGCGCAGGCGGCGCTCCGACGCCTGATGGAGCGCTACTCGGGATCCTGCCGGTTCATCCTGTCGTGCAACTACTCCTCGCGGATCATCGACCCGATCCAGTCCCGCTGCGCCGTCTTTCGGTTCCGGGCGTACTCTCCTGAGGCGGTCCGCGCCCAGCTCGAGCGGGTGGCCAAGGCCGAAGCGCGAACGGTCACACCGGAGGCGCTCGAGACGATCGTGGCCGCGGCCGCGGGCGATCTGCGCCGCGCCACGAACCTGCTGCAGCTCGCGGCGACCCACTCCGACGCCGTGACCGCCGAATCCGTGAAGGAGTACGCGACCGTCCCGCTGCGCCGGGAGGTCGAGGCGATGCTGGAGGCGGCGCTCCGGGACAACTTCGCGGAGGCGCGGCGCCGTCTCTACGCGATCATCACGGACCGGGGCGCCTCGGGGGAGGAGATCCTCCGCGCGATCCACAGCTATCTTCCGGACATCAGCGACACGGTGCTGCCCCCGCGCGACAAGGTGCGGCTCGTCGAGTTCCTGGGCGAGGTCGATTTCCGCCTTGCCCAGGGCGCCTCCGACCGCATCCAGCTGGAGGCGGTCCTCGCCCACATCGCGGCCGGCAGCTCGGCGAGGCGCTAAAGGATGGCCCGGCAGAAGGACATCGCCGGGAAGCCGCCGCTGCGTCGACGAGCGGTCGCCGTGGGCGAGCTCCGCGTCTCGGCCGGCACCCGCCGCGCGATCCAGCGCCACGCGGTCGCGAAGGGCGACCCGTTCGCGGCGGGCGAGCTCGCGGGGCTGCTCGCGATGAAGCGGACGCCCGAGCTGATCCCGCACTGCCACGCCGTCGCGCTCGACGAGCTCTCGGGTGGACCTCGAGGTCGGGAGGTCCGGCGTTCGGGTCCGGGCGGAGGCGGAAGCGCTCGACCGGACGGGGGTCGAGATGGAAGCCCTGGTCGGCGCGAGCATCGCGCTCCTCACCGTATGGGATATGGTGAAGTACCTCGAGAAGGATGCGCGGGGTCGGTATCCGGCGACCTCCCTCGGCCCGGTCCGGGTCCTCTCGAAGACCAAGGTTCCCGTGGAGCGAGCATGACCCCGACCACTCCGGCCCCGATCCCTCGGCCCGGCACCACCTCGGCGGGAGCCGGTCGTTGGGGTTCGCGATCCTCTCGGTGTCGGACACGCACACCGAGGCCGACGACCCGTCGGGCCACCTGGCGCGCGACCTGGTATCGGCCGCCGGGCACACGGTCCGGCATTACGGGCTCGTCGCGAACTCGATCGCGGACACCCGCGAACGCCTCGAACCGTGGCTCGCCGAGATCGGGGTCGAAGTCGGCGTCACGGTCGGCGGTACGGGCGTCAGCTCCCGCGACCTGACGGTGAACGCGCTCGAGGCGATGGGGGGACGGCGGATCGATGGGTTCGGGGAGATCTACCGATCGCTCAGCTTCGGCGAGGTCGGTCCGCTCGCCCTCATCAGCCGCGCGGGCCTCTACCTCCTACAGGGCAAGCCGGTCTTCGCGCTCCCCGGAAGCGAGCGCGGCGTGCGCCTCGCCATGGAGCGGCTGATCCTGCCGGCGTGCATCCACCTGGTCGAGGAACTCGAGCGCTAGTGGCGGGTCCGGACCCCGAGCGCCCCGAGCGGGGGTGGCCCCGGGTCGAGGAGCTGGGACGGCAGGCCCTGCGCGCGGCAGAAGTCGGTCCACGCCGTGGACGCGTCCGCGTGGTGGGCCAGCAGGATGCCGCGCTCCGAGAGCGCGTCCCACGCGGCCCGCATCTCGAACCGCGCCCGCGCGACGTCCGGTCCGTTGTCGTAGAAGAACAGGTCGACCCGATGTGTCCCCGAGAGGATCTCCCGGAGGCGGTCCTCGGTGTTCCCCAGGGCGAGGGTCCAGCGGGTGCGCAGTCCCGGCGGGACGAACTGGCCGACCGAGACGTTCTGGACGGCGGAGGCCCGGTCGGACGTCGGGCCGGGTCCGAGGGAGACCAGGTCGCCAGCACCGTTGGCGTCCAGCGCCGCGAGCAGCCACGCGGTCGAGTACCCGGGGCGGACGCCCGTCTCGATCACGTGCTCGGGACGCGAGGCGCGCACGAGGAGGTAGAGCAGCGCGCCCTGCGGCAGCTCGTGGGTGAACGCGATCCCCGCGCCCCGCTGCAGCAGCATGTCCGGCAGGCCGCTCTCCTTGAGCTCCCGGCGGTAGCGCGGCAGCTCGGAGGGCGCGACGCCCGCGAGCGCGGCGACGCGGTCGAGGGACGCCTGGCGGTAGAACAGCATCCGTTGGCGATCGGCCTTGCGGGCGGCGGGCGATAGGATCGACGGCCGGTCGGCGGACCGGTCGAAGCTCGGGGCGGAGGCGGCGGCGGCCGCCGCGGTTCGGGCCACAGAGAACGAGCGTGTCGGGGCCACGAGAAAACGATGTAGAACTCACGTCGTACTCATGGCGCCGGTCGTAAAAGACTGTTTGGTTGGACCGGGAGTTCTCGCCCCACGACGCGCGGCCGGAACCCCCAGCGGCGGGCCTTTGGCGCCAGGCGACGGAAGTCGACGGAAGTCAGCGCCCCCCGGTTACCGTCCGGGCACTGGGTTTTTTAATAGCCGCGCCGTCTCGATGGGTACGGTGTAATCTCATGGCCGTTCAGGAGATCGGTGGACCCGTTTTCGACAAGTTCGCGCAGGCCAACCCCGCTGCCGTGGTCGACGTCTGGGCACCGTGGTGCGGACCGTGCCGGGTCGTCTCGCCGATCGTCGATCGGCTGAGCGAGAAGTACAACGGCAAGGTCGCGTTCGCGAAGATGAACTCGGACGACAACGGCGAGAAGGCCGGCGCCCTCGGGATCATGAGCATCCCCACGTTGCTCTTCTACAAGCAAGGGAAGCTGGTCGACCGGATCGTGGGAGCCTACCCCGAAGAAGTCATCGACGAGCACGTACGCCGGTTGCTCTGACTCCCCCGCCCGAGGCACGGGCGCGTCTGTTCGCGACGCGCGAAACTCGGCACGACTCGGTTCCGACCGCTTCGTTTGAACCTCGGGGTCGACCGGGAGGTCATCGGCATGACGGCCGCGACCGCCGATGTGCAGCTCGCCCGCTACTCGTTCCAGCGCAAGCTCGACGAGATCGCGGCCTGCCGGGGCCGCGCGACCGAGCTGATCAGCCTCTACGTCTCGCCGGGCAAGCAGCTCTCGGACGTGATGGCCTACCTTCGGAACGAGTACGCCCAGAGCTCGAACATCAAGAGCCGCACCACGCGCAAGAACGTGATGTGGGCGATCGAGTCGCTCATGGGCCGGGTCCGGTCGTTCAAGGAGCTACCGGTGCACGGCGTCGCCTTCTTCGTCGGCAGCAAGGCGATCGGGGCGGACAAATCCGAGCCCGTCACGTTCATCGTCGAGCCCCCCGAGCCGCTGAACACTTACCTCTACCGCTGCGACTCGTCGTTCTTCCTCGACCCGCTGCTCGCGATGGTCCACGCGCCCGAGGTCTGGGGTCTGATCGTGGTCGACCGCGCCGAAGTGACGCTCGGCCTGCTCCGGGGCAAGCGCGTCGAGCCGCTGAGGAACAAGCAGTCCCTCGTGCCGAGCAAGCACGGACGCGGCGGGCAATCGCAGCACCGGTTCGAGCGGTTGATCGAACACGCCGCGCACGAGTTCTTCGTGCGGGTCGCCGAGATGGCAACGGAGCTGTTCCTCCCGAGGAAGGACGAGCTGAAGGGGATCCTGCTCGGCGGGCCGGGCGCGACCAAGGAGTTCTTCTTCAAGGAAGGGTTCCTCCAGTACGAGCTGCAGCAGAAGGTCGTCACGCCGCTGTTCGACACCGGCTACACGGACGAGTACGGGCTGCGGGAGCTGGTCGAGAAGGCGACCCAGACGCTCCACGGCCTCGAGCTCACGGAGGAGAAGCGGATCGTCCAGCGCCTCCTGGCCGAGATCCGCAAGGCGGAGACCGGCCTCGCGGCCTACGGCGAGCGCGACGTGGCCCATGCGCTCGAGCTGGGCGCCGTCGAAACCCTGCTCATCTCCGACGGGCTGCGCCGCCGCCGCATCACGTTCAAATGCACGTCGTGCCAGACGGAGTTCACCCGTTCCCTCGAGGACGACGCCGTCGACGGGGTCCTCGCGGGTCCGTGCCCCCACTGCGGCGCCTCTTCGTTGACGGAATCGGCTTCCGAGGACTACGTGGAGGGCCTGTTCCGGCGCGCGGCGGAATCCGGCGCGAGCACGCGGCTCGTCTCGACGGAGAGCGAGGAGGGCGAGATGCTGGCCAAGGCATTCCAGGGCGTCGCCGCGCTCCTGCGCTATCCCGTGGCGTCGGCCGCCGTCGTGCGGGCCCGGTCGCCGCCGCCGAACGCCGCCGGGTCGTGAGGTGAGGTTTCGAATGAGCGGTGAACCGAGCCCCGTCGTCCCGCCCCCTCCTCCGGCGGCGCCGCCCCCGCCCGAGGACGATGCGGTCCGCTCGCTCCTCCGACTCGCGCGCAGCCTGGCGTTCCTCGTGACCCTCGTCGCCGCGCTGTTCTTCCTCGTCCTGCTCGCCCTGGGGATCCTGGCGATTCTCCTCCGGGGCGGGCCGGCGACGCTGATCGGCGCGGTCTACTGCCTGATGGCGGCGGCGGTGAACTTCCTGGCGTGGCGGGAGATCCCCCGGCTCGATATCCTTGCCTCCCAGCGCAACTTCGGCCCGCTGAAGGAGCGGCTGCTGGTGTGGATCGTGCTCGGCCTCGTGTTCTTCGGGGTCGTCGGCATCGTGCTGGCGATCGCGTGGGTAAGGATCGACCTCCCTCCGCAACCGGCCGCCCCGCCGCCACCCACGACCCCGCCCGTTTGCCTGCGGTGCGGCGAACGGGCGTCGCTGATCCCGGAGTACGGTCGGTACTATTGTTACCGGTGTTCCGCGTACTTGTGGTGAGCGTAGGAGTGAGCGCGCCGGCCGATCACCAGAGGTGGCTCAGCGGGTCGTCCTCCGCGGGGGGTTTCGCGGGCGGGCGAGCCGCCGGGGGCCGGCGCGCAGGGGCGCAACGGAAGCCTGACCGGGGGGGTAGAGCGAGGCGTTCGGGTACGGGGGCGGCGGAAGCCGCCGGCGGGTCGCCACCACGGCGGCCAGGAGCGAGACCACGACCACGACGGACCCGACCACGAGGACCGCGCCCCAGACCCCGCGCGGCGAGCCCGCGAGCGGGCATCCCAGGCCGGTGGCGAGGCACGCCTGGCTCGCATGGGCCTGCTGGGCGGACTCAGGGACTCCCTGAACGAACTCAGAGCCGCCGCTGTCGGCGGCGGGCGCCGTGCTCGCGGCGGGGATCCCCGGCCCGAGGGGTTCGTCGGTGGCGAAGTTGGAGGAGCTCGACCGCCACCATGTCCCCGAGGCGACGAACCCGAGGTGGCCGCCCACGAACCCGTGGTCGGCCACATCGACGGTGGGCGTGGTGATGGTGGCGTTGCCCGATTCGTTGCTCGCCCACGGCTGCGAGCCGCCGAACAGGTCCGCGCCGGCCGGGACGAGGATGAAACCCTCCCGGAGAACGAACGGACCGGTGAGCGTGTAGTTGACCTGGGAGTAGTGGCCCCCGGCCAGGGTGACCGACGGGTTCCCGTCGCTGCCGGAGAGGTTCACGAACCCGGAGCGGTTGACCATTCCGCCGCCGGAGTCCCGGTACGTATACGGGACGAGGAGGGCGGAACCGTGCAGGTAGATCGCCCAGGAATAGTTTCCGTGGCCCACGAACGAGCTGTTGGAGTACCATGAAGAGCCCGGAACGAGGTCCGTGGGGAGAAGACCGAGGGCCGGTGTGAACGCCACGCCGCCCTGGGCGCTCACATTGACGTCAAGGATCTTCGACCTCTCCAGTACGCCGCGGAGAACGTAGTTGGCCGATTCGCGCAACTTCCCGCTCACGGAGAACTGCGAGCTGTTGAGCGCGAGCGCCGGGACAGTACCGTTCGGTTCGGTGACCGATCCCGCGGTGGTGAGGTTGGCGGTGGAGTTGACGGTCTCCCACGCGTGGTGGGAGAGGTTCACCTGAGCGACCGGACTTGCGCAGTTCGGATCGCAGTAGGTGACGTTGAGAAGCACGCCCATCGTGCGCGTCACGTTCAGCTGGTAGTTCGAATTGGAAAGATTCGTCTCGTTGACGACGACCGCGAACCCCCACGTCGCCGTGCCCTGGTACGTCCAGAGGCCGAGGTCGGTGGTCCCGTGAAAGTCGACCGTCCTGACCGCGCCGTACGCCCAGGTCGCAACGGACGCGCCGGCGCCGGGGGAGGAGGCGGCCGCGGGAAGTGGCGAGGCGAGAAGCACAGTCAAGAGGGCGACCGATACTGCTAGTGCGGGAATGAACGGGGACCGTCGGAACTTCATCGCGTCGTTTCTCCTCGGGGGAGCCTCGGATAGTTGCATGCGGGGCGCGGCACTTAAGGCGAAGTTCCGCGCCTAGGTTTCTCCGTTGGACCGAATGCTACACTGTAGCAGCCGAGAGGGGCGGATTCGTTGCGCGCACTGACGGAAGCGGAAGCCCGCGTCATCGCCGTCCTCCTCGCCGCCCGCCCGGACCGGGAGCGCGAGCGGCTGCGGCTCGTCAACGTGCCCCGCTCGACGTACCATGCGGTTCGGCGGCGCGCGTACGACGAGGGATGGCTGAAGGACCGGTACGTCCCCCACCCCGTTCCCCTCGGTTATCCGGTCGTCTCGTTCCTTCTGGTGCGGCCCTACGCCGACAGGTTCGAGGACCTCGTACGCACTCTGTCGGCCGATCCGGGGGCGGTATTCGTCGGAACTGGAGCCCAGGTGGCCCTCGCGGTCCTGTTCCACGCGAAACCGACCCAGCCGAAGAAGCTGATCGAGAGGATCGAGTCCGCCAAGTTGGCCGCCTCGCCCGCGGTGGTGACGGTTCGTGCCGACGGTCCCCACGTGCCCGTGTACTTCGACTTCGAAGGGCTGTGGACGCATCTTGCCGGCTTGGACGGGACGCTGGCGTATCCCCACGGTCTGGGGGGCGGGCACGACAGCGAGGACTCAGAAGCAGAACCGACGCCGGCCCTTACCTCGCATCAGCGCTGGGCGATTTCCGAGCTTCTCCGGCGGCCGTTCGTCGCGGTGGAGGCCGGGAAGGGTGGCCACCTCGTGGGTCCGTTCGGGTTGCCGTTTTCCCAGCGACGGATCCTGCAGCGGGGTTGGATCGTCCACCGGACTATCCTCGACCCTTCGAAGCTACCGCCGTACTCGGGTCGCGCGGCGGACCAAGTCGTCCTTCTCACCGGGACACCGCGCAGCGGTGCCCGACCGGAGCTTCTCTTCAGCACGCTCACCCGCGAATCGAAGGTTTTTCCCTTCCTGTTCGCTATCGGCCCGGACCGTTGGCTGCTCGGGGCTCTCGGCGGATCCGGTCCCGCACCGCCCGAGACCATCGCGTCGCGCACGGCCGGTGTTGCCTACGCTCCGCGAGTACCTGGAAGGCATCGAGATCGTTCAGGAGGCCGCCACCGGGTTCTCCGCGCGAGTGGACCACCGTTACGATCATCTGCTGCCCGAACCGGCTCCCACGATACCCACGCCTCCTCCGAAGCGTTGATCCGTCGTGCGGCGCATCCGGGAGAAGAGATTAATTGCGAAACCGGGAACCGGCTTTGGGGCGCGTAGCCTAGCTTGGATAGGGCACCGGGTTCCTAACCCGGGGGTCGAGGGTTCAAATCCCTCCGCGCCCGCCTTAGATTCGAACCCTAAAGGGTTCGAATCTGCCTACCCATCGAGCGTGTCTCGAAAGGGTGGGTTACGGGACTAGGGAGTCGTTAACATCTATGCGGCCAACTCTCCCGGCTGACCGATGAACTGGCCGGCTCTCGACTCGCAGCGGTCGCAAACCATACGGAGGGGTGGATGACCAGTGCCTGACCCGCAACTACCCGCTCGGCGTGTGAGGATTCCAGAGATTCGACCGGGTCAGTTCCAAGAACGGTACCGGGTACCGAAGGAATTCGCCCCGCGTGGAGACTCCACGCCCGGACGTCATCCTCTGCTCCAGGTATTCCGAGGGCTCGAGCACACCATTCCGTTCCGGAAGTATCCGGGGGACGACGCCAAGATACTTGCCGCGGCCCGCAAGACTTGGGCACAAGTCACCCCAGGTCCCGGGTACATGTACGTAGCGCCTCCGCGCACACCCCCCGAGATTCGAGCTGCAGGTTTCCGGATGGTCGAGACGAAGGAGGACGTGATCGTGGTCGGAGCGTCTCACCTCAGAAACAGCCCACGGATGGATGTGTACCTCGATATCATTCACGAGTTTATGCACATTCTCCAACGGAGGCAAGGGCGAGTCATCTGGCCGTCGGCCAAGCTCTGTACGTCGATCGGCCCACCGAGATCGAGGCCTACTCGTTCTCGGTAGCTGAGGCGCGTCGCCTCGGTGTTCCGGACTCGTATCTGCGGAGATACCTGAAAGCACCCTGGGCCAGTACTTCCGAAAACCTACGGCTTCTAAGAAATGTGGGCGTCTCGCCCCCCTCGCCTCATCGCTAACCGAGCGGAGCCCGATCCAAGCGCCGGAACATCGGTTGCTCCCGAAGGGAGTCGGGCGGCGGCGGTAGCTGAAGGGGCGCCGGTTGCGGGGTATAGCAAGAACCGGTGGGCCAGCCCCCTCTCCTTCCTAACCTGTCTCGCCAAGAGTTTGCCCCGTGATGAGCCTTTGACAGGGTTCGGATCGAACCGGGGCTACCACCCTGAGAGACCCGTCGGTCGCCCCGGATGAGGAGATAATGCCGACCCGGTTCCCGTGCGAAGCCTGTGCCTTGACCAGGCGGGGGCGATCACTCCCTCGACTTGGATCTCAGCGACGCGCAGGCAATAACCGCTCGGGAGCGATTGATGTCCATCATCTTGAGCTTTTTCAGATCCTCCGGGGCGACCCAACGGTACTCAGAGTGTTTCCCCGGCGTCAGCGTAACGGCCGGCCGCGACCCCAGCGTGAGACGGAACAGGCCGGCCTCAAGGTTAGGGCGGTTGAAGCCCGAAGGAGAAGGACCGATTAGGCGAATCAGCTCCGCAGGGTTCTCCCCTCGAATTCCGGTCTCCTCGATGAGCTCCCGCCCAGCCGCGTTCTCAAAAGATTCTCCCGCTTCCACGGATCCGCCTGGGATCTCCCAAACTCCGGGCAATGAATCCGCCGTGGCCCGTCGAACGAGCAGAACGTGCCCATCCGAAACTACCGCGATGCTGACCACTCGGGCGGTGTCGGGCGAGTTCATGCCAAATCTCGACCTTCGGCCCCGTCATGACTTCTCGCCAAGGCATGCTTAGAATCCACCCACGGTGAAGCAACCGTCTTACGCGTCTCGATTTTTCGTGTTTCGGTCGGCGTCCCATGCGCTTCTCACTCCACGCCCGGATCAATTCCGACAATCCCGCTGCAATAGAGCCCGTTCTCACTCGGATGGTTCCCGATGGTACGGTGACCCGTTCGGAGGACGGGAAGGAGTTCCTCGTGGACGGCGCGCTGGAGGGCTCGAACGCTCGTGACCTGAATCGATTCCTGCTCTCAGAGCTTCGGCGTGTCGAGAAGCGAACTCGGTTGAGGTCGGAGTGGACGCACGAGGGTAGGACCGAACGATTCTTCGATTACGTCCCGAAGGGCGCTCGGAAAGGCTCACCCGATTCGTCCGTTCCCGGCTGAGTGGTTTCCCGAGGCGTCGCCCTTCGGGAAGGTGCGTTTCAGGAAACGTCGGGGTGAGCTTCCCTCCGGGTACGGAGAACCTGTCCCTTGAATTTGGTAGCTCCGAGGGGACCGGTTAAGAACATAGCCCTACGGGGTCCAACGGAGAGAACGGAACCGCGTCCGGCCCACTGAAAACCCCAGGTGCCTACCCCATTCTTATAGCAGAATTCCGTTCCGCGCCTGAGTGTTACTCGATGACCGCCGAAACGAGAGATTCGACCCGTGCGCTCGCGATCGCCATCCTCGCAGTCTTGGTGCTTTCCTCCGTGCTCGCATTCACGGCGGCGGCTCACAATGTGTCCGCCCCCTCGCCAGCGGGAACCGCTCCCGCTCCGGCGCCGACCGCACCCTCGGCTTCGATTTCTTCGACCCCCGCCTCCCCGGCATCCACGGTTGGTCGCGAAGGCGTGGTGGAAGCGTCGGCAACCAACCCTGCGTCCCTGACACCGGCCGCGGACGTGGCAGCCCTCGGGTCACTGTCGGCCAGTCCCAGGCAGCTTGACGTTGCCGTTCCGGGTTCGGCCCCCTCGGTAGGTGACGGGAACGACTGGTACGCGGACACACCGTCGGGGACCAGCATCGGCGTGGTGACGGGTACGTTCCCGGCGGAAGCGGGGGTAACGGGCGAGGTCTCCGCCAACGGGCCCGGCGGTGGGCCCATCTGCGCCCTCGGGGCCTCCAACTGCTACGGGCTTCAGATCAACACCAATCAGTGGTCCCTCACGTACGACGGGACGGCCACGACAGGGTCGGAGCAGTTCGTCTACCAGGACAACGGCACTAGCTACGTCATGGCAATCTGGGTGATCCTTTACGGTTTCACGACGTGTCCGAGCGCCGCACCGTCCGGCTACAGCTCTTGGGACCTCGATCTAGGCAACTGCTACGCGCACTCGCCGTTCGTCTCGGTCCCGACGGTCCCGGTCACCGACCTTTCCGCAGTGACGATGACGGCGTACGCCAACCAGTCGGGGAACGATGCGCTCGTCTTTTGCGTCAACCCGGCGATCTCAGGCTGGCCGGTCTGCACGGCGACCTCGGCCTCCGACGCAATCAACCTGTCCTACGGGTGGACCGTAGCGGAGTTCAACGTGTTCGGGGATAACGGCGGCAGCCAGGCGGCCTTCAACGCAGGCGCCGCGCTTCAGGTTCAGACCCAAATCGCGACGGAAGGCGGCGGAGCGCTCGTTCCGAGCTGCGCCAGCGCCCCCGGTGTGCACACCGTCGAGGACAACAACCTCTACCTCTGGCCGTGCAGCGCGAGCTCGGCGGGTATCCTGTTCTGGGAAGCGAACGAGAGCTTTGGCCTCTCGGCGACGCCAGCGAACGCCACGGTCCAAGCCGGTCAGCCCGCGGCCTACTCCGTGGGTTTCACGTCGTTTGCCGGATTCCCGGCCCCAGTGCAGCTCACGGTGGTCTCCCCTCTGCCCTCGGGTGTTTCCCAGTCGTTCCCGGTCACCGTCACGCCGCCGACCTCCGGTGCGCTGACCCTGACGACGTCGCCGACCACACCGCTCGGCGATTACACGTTCACCGTCCAGGGTCAAATCGCGAGCCTCACCGGGGGCCCGATCGCGACGACAACGGTCAGCCTGCACATTTTCAACTTTACCGTATCGATCTCCCCTGGGAGCCAGACGGTCCTTCGGGGGCTCACCGCGGACTACGCCGTCCAGCTCAGCTTGGATTCCGGCTCCACGCTCGTCGGCGTACCCCCGATTGTGCTCAGTGACCCTGGGCTGCCGGGAGACTCGAGCCTCTCCGGGTTCAACCCCTCGGGCTACGTCCTGAGCTCATTTGTCCCCACGACCGTCCCGTTCGCCGTCCAGACGGCGCCGGCACCGTCCGGCTCGCTCGGCGACTTCCCGTTCGGCGTCACCGGTACTGCTCAGGGGTACGCGGACGGAGTGGCGAACGCATCGGCGACGCTGCGCATCTACGATTACACCGTGGCCGTGATCCCTTCGGGCCAGACGGTCCTGCGGGGCGGGAATCCGGCCACCTACTACCTGGACCTGACCCTCGTGCCCGGGTCCTCCACGTTCGGGATCCCGGGAGAAGTGATCTCCGTCTCGGGGTTGCCCTCGGGCACGCCTCTCCCGACCCTGAGTTCGCCCACCATCGTGCCTTCGCTGGCGGGTTGCTCGCCTCCCCTATGCCCGACCCTTACGGTCACGACCCAGGGTCCGCCGTCCGGTCCTCTGGGCGACTCATCGTTCACGGTCACGACCACCGACCCGGTCAACGGTGGATCCCGCTCCGGTTCGGCCGGCCTGCACATCTTCGACTTTGCCGCCACTCTGACGCCGTCCGAATCCTTGTTTCAAGGAGAGTCGGTGACGATGAAGGTGAGCCTCCCGTTGGACCCTGGTTCGACCACGGTGGGACTGCCCAGCGTCTCCCTTTCGCTCACCGGTCTGCCGAGCGGAGTCATCGCCGTCGGATTCCCCTCCTCGCTCGTCGCCGGCGGCAGTCAGACCTTCAAATTGGAAACGTCCTCGGTCGGCAGCTACATCAGCTGCCCTCAGGTCTCGAACAACCACGGTGGCCAGAATCTACGGGACGCCAATCTCGCGCACTGCGACCTTGCCGGGTACGACCTGAAGGGAGACAACCTCGCGAACGCGAACCTCGTGGACGCGAACCTTTCGGACGCCAACCTGGCGGGGGCGAACCTGCAGTATGCGAACCTCTCGGGTTCGAACACGTCCGGAACGGACTTTTTTGCAGCCAACATGCAGGGAGCGGACGTTTCGGCCCCGGGCGACCTGGGCACCTTCATCCTGACCGTCACGGCAACGGTCGATGGTTCGTCGCGCCTCGGATTCTCTACCCTGACCGTGTACGGCGACCAACTCTCGGGAGACAACGTCCAGTTCGCCAACCTCCAGGGGGCCGACCTTGCCGGCGACTTGGCGGTGGGGACGAGCTTCCAAGGGGACAATCTCGCGCTCGTTGATCTCGCGGGAGCCGACCTTGACGGGGCGAGCCTCGACTTCGCCAACCTACAGTTCGCTGACCTCGCCGGCGTTCAGGCCGTGGGCGCAAACCTCCAGTCGGACAACCTCTGGGGTGTGGACCTTGCGGGAGCGGACCTCGACCGCGCGACCCTCCAATCCTCGAACCTCCAGTCCGCCAACCTCGCGGGAGACCTGGCGGTAGGTGCGAACTTTGCGGGCGACAACCTCGGGAGCGCTGATTTCGCCGGAGCGGACCTCCAGGGGGCGAACCTCCAGTTCGACAATCTGCAGCGGGCTGACCTGGCGGGAGCGGTGCTGACCGGTCTCGGCCCCGCGTCCAGCCAAGAGACTGATTTCAACTGGGCGAATCTGCAGTCTGCCAACCTGACAGGCGCCGTTTGCGGAACGCCCAACTACATCACCGCGTTCGGCGCGAACACGCACGGGGTGATTGGGGTCCCGAGCACCTGCAACCCTCCGCTGGGCCCCTCGCCGGCGGCGATGAGCCTGGTATCGTTGGCGATGCTGCCCTTCGAGCTGCCGATCGTCACCGACTGGCTTGTCCTTACGATCCTGATCGCTCTCGGAGCGATCCTGGGCGTTACGCGGGCGGCCCGAGGGCGACGCCCGCCCTCGAATTCCACCGGTTGCGCGAGAGTCGCGACGGGGCCGGCGACCCCGTCCGGACCGGCGGGTGAACTCTCGGACCCGGCGCGCGCTGTCCGTCCCCGGTTGCGGGAGTTCGGGACAACCTACGCTTCGCAGCTTCGTCTTGAAAGGGAGAGCTATCAGACGCTCACGGGCGGCCGGTCGCCCCCGGGGGTTCTCTACGCCCGAGCGGATTCGACCGTAGCTCGCGGCGAATCCACTTTAAACGTAGAGGGCCCGCGGGTCCAGCGACCACAGCCCCACTCGCCGAGGTCTTAACGAACGGCGAAGTTTTCTGACAAATCCCCTCCGAACTCGTCCGATTCGGGGCTCCCGGGACAGGGATTTAAATACCCTGCCGTGACTTAAATCCACGTTGCGAGGGCCCGTGAGCACCGCGATTCGAATTCCCAAGGAACTTCAGGAATTCCTGAACCTTCCCGGTCCGCAGACTCTCCTGGTGCGGGGCCCGCCGGGCGCGGGCAAGACGACGTTGTCGCTCGCGCTTCTCGAGGCCTTCAAGGGAAGCAAGATTCTCGTCACCAGCCGGGTCCCGGACCGAGAGCTCGGCCGCGAGTTTCCTTGGCTGGGAAACAACGGCGGTCGGTCCATTCAGATCATTGACACGTCGGACATGCAGGTCACCGCCCACGACATCTCTCGGACCTTGCGCCAGCGACGCGAGACCATGTTGGAGGTGCGCGGGACGGAAGATCGGGACGCCGCTCGATTCGCTTGGCTCCCCGATCCGATACAAGAGGCGTGGTCGCGGCTGAGCGAAGACCGTCCCTGCCTCGTGGTCATCGACTCATGGGACGCTCTGGTCGAGAGCTATCTCGGCGGAGAGCCGTCCACGCGGGAACCCGTCCCGGACCGCGGCCAAATCGAACGCCTGTTGATTCGGCAGATGGCGAAGGCGCCGGCGCACTTGGTGTTCGTATTGGAACGAGAGGACCAGACCGCGCTCGACTATCTCGTCAACGGCGTGGTCGTCACCCGACGGGAGACCTCGGACCAGCGTCTTACCCGATGGATGTCCCTGCTCAAACTTCGTGGCGTTCGGATTGAGAATCCAAACTACCCGTTCTCCCTGGAAGGCGCGAAGTTCGAGGGGATTCTTCCCCTCGGACCGCTCCATTCGCTTCGGCCGGGCGCTCCAGATCCCGAGACCGAACCGATGCCGGGGTTCATTTGGCCCGGGTCGGCCGACTTCGCCAGTAGCTTCGGACGACTAGCCGTCGGCAAGATCACCCTCCTCGAAGTGGACGAGGACGCCTCGGCCGAGGTTCCGAACCTCCTCTGTCTTCCGATGGTCGCCCACGTTCTCGGCTTGGGAGGGCGAGTTCTGCTGGTGCCCCACACGACCGAGACTCCCTACGACATATGGGAGGGGTTGAACGGCTCCGTTCCTCGCAGTCGATTTACCTCCCACGTTCGAATGATCGTACGTCCCGGTCCGGTGCCGAAGGGAAAGGAAGAGTTCTGGCGGATCGTTCTCCCCGTTCATCGGCCCGAACCGGGAGCTCCGGAGCAGAATCCCGAAGATTCCGAGGCCATGCGTTTCTTAATGGAGGGGGCGACCGAGCGGTCCCCCGGGCTCATCGTGATCTCCCTTCCGGGGCTCGTGGGCGTCGCCCAGTCCATGGGTCTTCCCCTCGCACCCGAGGGTACTGGCGCGAATCCCCGACGCGTTCCAAACAGCGACCAAAGCGGGGCCCTTTCACACGATCCTCGTGGGACGGAAGGGGTCCCCTCTCCTCGACACGGTCCGCGCGGTCACGTCCATTCGACTGGTGATGAATATCCAGCAGGGCAGGGTTTTCGTCCACGGCGCGGCGCCTTGGACGCCGAAGTTTGTCCTTACGGAAGGAAGCAAGGATCGACCGTACCAACTCCTGCGTATCGTGTAGACGGCCGGCCATTTGAGGACCGGCTCCCCGGACAGGTTCAAGGGATCGGGCGTGGGTTTCGAGCGTCGCGCGGCCCAGCGCGATCCTCGCGGTCGGGCCATGGATCGGCAGCGATTCGGGAGGCCGGAGCCTGCTTATCCTATCCAGTTCCAGAAGTCGTCTCGCCAGAAATCTACTTCCTCGTGGAGGTGTCGGAGGGTCACCGGCACCAGCCCCTCCCGTTGGGCGCCTTCGAACCGCCTTCTCAAATCTTCGATAGTTCCGTCCGAGAGCGAGTCCAGGATTCGCTTGAGATCCTGTCCGATTCCGACATCCAGGACTCGTTCCGGGTGGCGGATCAGCAAGCGGAAATGGTGACCGCCGGAGCTTTCGATACGGATCACCTGCCAGACGAGCGACTCGCGGCGGTCCCGCTGGAGCTGGAAGGCGGCGAGGTTGCCGATCGCCATCCCGACGAAGTTCTCGTCGGCCAACCCGGGTCTCAAATGCAGCCCGATCTCCAGCCCGCGATGCGTGCGGAACCGATAGCAGTCGAGAAGAAACCGTCTTCGGTCGCCGAGCTTGCGGTCCCTCGGGAATAGGGAAGGCGGTTGACGGATGGACGTTCGGTACCTGATAATCGGGACTAGCTCCGTGACTCTGGGCCTCGTCGATGCCGTGACCTCGACGGGCCTGCTCCGGATGCTCGGTTGGGCGCTCATCCTGGTCGGGATCGCCGTCGTCGTGAAGGGGGTCGTCCACGATCCAGACGACGAGGAGGGTGGACCGATGCCCAATCCGCCGACTACCCGCTGGTGCAACCGCTGCGAGAATATGATCCCAATCTACACCACGACCTGCGAACATTGCGGCGCCCCACTCCCTCCGCTCTGACGCCCCTCGACACGAACGTCCAGGACCGCAGTGCGGCGAATCCGCAGGATCACGCTCGGATCGGTCCCTCCGATGGGGCGGGGTAAGGCCGTCGCGCGAGGTGAGGAGGAACCGCCGCCTCGAGCGCTACTCGGTCGGTCGGACCGCCTCGGCCGGCGGCAGGCGGGCCGCACGGAACGACGGTTCGGCCACCGCGAGCATCGAGAGGCCGTACGCGACGCTCAGGATGACGGCGAGGTTCACCCACGGGACGGTGAACGTCGACACGCCGATGGAAACGGCCGACGGGCTCTGGGTCAGGTTCCAGACGATCAACAGTCCGAGCGCGGTGCCGATCGCGATCCCGACCAGCGCGACGAACGAGTACTCCAGGAAGAACGCTCGGAGCACCATGCGTCGGGTGAATCCGTTGGCCCGGATCATCCCGATCTCGCGCCGGCGCTCCACCACGGCCCGCAGGGCGACGATCCCCATCGCCGCGATACCCACCGTCAGGCCGAGCCCGACGAAGATCTGGAGCAGCCCGATCACGCCCTCGGTGGACGCGATGGACGACGCGAGAAGGTCGGCGATGTTGAGGACGACGAGCCCATACGAGAAGAAGGCGGCCTTGGTCACCTGGGCGGCGCGGGTCGCCGAAGCGCCCGGGGTGAGCGTCAGGAAGAAGACCTTCTCCTGGGCGATCCCCAGTGCGGCGGCCGTCGCGGGGCTGACGAACACCCCGGAAACGAGCGATTGGGTCATTACGCCGATGACCGTGACCGTCGTGGCGTTGCCGTTCGCTGGGTTCCGGAGCAGCATCGTCACTCCCGACGTTCACCTTCGGGTGGGCCGATCCCGAGCCGGAGCTCAGGCTGTTGGTCACCGGGGCGTAGCTCTGGTCCACGATCGCGACGTCGGGGGTCGTCTTCAGCTCAGCGTTGACCTGCGCGGCGCTCCGGCCGCCCTCGGTCGAAGTGAACGTGAACTGATTCGTCGTGTAGAAATTGGACGAGGGCGGCTCTCCCGCCGGCGCCGAGTAGATCGAATCGGAGTACGGGTTCCCCGCGAAGCCGCTCACGTTGACGTAGACCCCGCCGTACGCCAGCGGAACGACCGAGGTGAAGTAGGGGGCGACCGTGGAGTTGTTCGCCACGAGGCCGGGAAGGTCCGGGATCGGATTCGACGAGTACGCGACGAACGTGTAGCCACCGGACTGCTCCCGCAGGGTGGCGTTGAGGCTCCCCGTGACGGTCGCCCCGGTCGCGGCGATCCCCACCAGGACGAAAACGACCAGGGCGAAGATCGCGAGGCTGATCGTGGTCCTCGAGGATCGTCGGCTCGGGTACGACAGGGCGATCTTGGCGACCGGGGCCCGCTCGGCCCGGCCTCCGGCCAGCTTCACAATCGCGTTCGCGATCGTGGGGGCGTTGAAGGCAAAGAGGAGCAGGGCCCCCGCCACCATGGCGATCCCCTCGGTGAAAATGACGAAGATCCCGCCCCCGTGGTCGGTTCCGAGGAGCGAGATGTGGAGCTTCCCGTATCCGGCCCAGACGAGGAGCGCGACGCCCGTCACAGAGAACGCGAGCCGGTCCCGCACGAACCGCGACGCGATTAGGCCGAGGCCGACAATCCCCATCGAAACCCCCAGGATGGGGTAGGAGAGGTCGGTGGTCCCGCGGTACGTCGTACCGTAGAGCAGGGCGCCCAAGGCGAAGGTCGCGGCCCCGATGTACGCTAGGTAAGTGTAGGCGCGAACGGTCGGCGGTGGTTCGGGAAGGTCCCGGATCGCACGGACGATGTTGAGTCGGCTGGCCCGGCGGCTCGCGACCACGACTGTGACGAGGGTCAGCACGAACCCGACCACGTACGCGAGAAGTAGCGACTGAACGGTGACAGTGAACGAGTCGAGGATCGCCGACGACGGCAGTCCCGGTTCCTTGTAGAGGGCGCCGAACGCGTAGGCGAGACCGTAGCCCACCCCGACCCCTAAGAACGTACCCGCCAGCGCGCTTCCGGCCGAATAGGCGAGTCCTTCGAAGAAGTAGGAGTAGACGGGCTCTCGACCTTTGAGCCCGATGGCGCGGAGAACGCCCATCTCGACCTTGCGCTCTTCGGCGAGCAGTACGAAGATACCGACGATGAGCATCGCTCCGGCGACGATCGAGAAGAGGCCGAGGACCAGGAAGAGGGTGGCGACGCTGCTGCCGGCGGCGTTCGCGCTCGCGAGCGCGCTCGAGAGGAATTCGTAGACCGAGAGGCCGTGCGCCGCGGGGATCCCGGCCAGCGCCGACGTCAAGGTCGCGTTCACGGCCGGCGCGAGCGCCAAGCGGTTCGCCTGGTTCCCCACGTTGGTTACCGATAGGAAATTGATGGCGTTGGTGAAGTTCTCGAGGTGCTGGGCGGTCGAGAGATTGACGAACACGCTCCCGAAGTTCCCGAGGCCCCCGGTCGGGAACGCGCCGCGGATGTTGTCTTGCACGACGGCTTGCACCGTGGCGGGCACGGCGATCGCGCCGGCGCCGTACAGAACCACGGAGTCGCCGGCCGACGCGTTCAACTCGGACGCGGCAAGGTCGTCCAGGATGACCTCACCGGGCGCCGGTCCACGACCGTGGACCCGTTGTCGGCCACGAAGTCGCCGAGCTGGGAACTCTGGTTGGCGTTCACCCCGGTCAAGTAGAGGTTCGTTTGCGGAATGCCCGTCGTCCGGTCGAACAACTGGACGGTGCCGACGACCTCGGGCGCCATTCCCAGGATCGACGAGTCGCCGGCGGTCGCCGCCTGCACGTCGGTGAACACCGAGTACGGAAAGGGCGACCAGGCGCCCGACGGGGACTCGTTGCCGACGACCTCGTCGTTGTAGCCGATCGCCAGAACCGTGTAATGAACGTTCACCTCGGTGACCGTATCGCCGACGACGAGGCTACCCGAGACGATCGTCGTGGCGACCAGAAGGCCGAGGACGAGCAGGACTGTCCGCCCTCGGGCGCGGTAGACGTTGCGGATCCCGATCCGGAACGCGGGGGGGTGCCGGAGGGCGAGCACCAGCGAGACGATCGCCACGGCCGCGAGGAGGAGAAGGAGACCTCCCACGACGGAGTCGAGCGCGGCCATGGGGTCTAGTTCACGAATCGCCCGTCGCGCATTCGGAGCGTCCGGTCGCAGGCGCCGGCGACCACCGCGTCGTGCGTGACCACCACGATCGTCTGCTGGAACCGCTTGTTCAGGTCGCGGAGGAGTCCAGTCACCTGGCGGGAGTCTTCTTCGTCGAGGTTGCCCGTCGGCTCGTCGGCCCACACGATCGCGGGCCGGCCGACGAGCGCTCGCGCCAGGGAGACCCGCTGCTGCTGCCCCCCGGACAGCTCCGACGGACGACGGTCAAGCCGCTCGCCAAGGCCGAGCTCGGTGAGGATCGCTCGCGCCCGCTCGCGCGCCTCGCGGCCTGGAACCCCCGCGATCAGGAGCGGCATCTCCACGTTCTCGGTGGCGGAGAGGACCGGCAGGAGGTTGTAGGATTGGAAGACGAACCCGACGCTGACGCGCCCGGTACTCGCTCTTCGACCGGTCGTTCATCGACTGGAGACCCACCCCCTCGATCGCGATCTCCCCCCGGGTGACGTCGTCCAACCCCGAGAAGCAGTTCAAGAAGGTCGTCTTCCCGCAACCGGACGGTCCCATCACCGCCAGCATCTCGCCGCGAAGGATCTCCAGCGAGATTCCCTTGAGCGCGGTGACCGCGAGGTCCCCCTGGCCGTAGACCTTCCAGACATCACGGCCGACCACGACCGGTTCTCCCATCGCCGACTCGCCTCCCTCCGGCCGACGCACGACCTTAGGTCAATAAGACGGGTGCGAGGCACAGGGAGGGGGCGTGGCGGGTTTACCGATTCGCCGAACCGACGCCAAGACCGAGCTCACCTCGCGCCCTCCCTCGCTCCGGGCTTGCCGCGAAATCCGGATCGAGTCCCTCGGGACCCGCTACGTTGCGAGGATCGATCTGCTCGCCGCCTCGATCTGTTCGAGGACTCGATTCAGGTTTGCCAAGTCGTCCACCACCGCTACTAGAAGGGTGGTTCCCCCGTTCCCGACCAGGACCGTGCGGCTGCCCGAACCCTCGAGGATGATCTGTCGGGGCGGGCTTCGGCCGAGTTCCGCGGCCGCGGCCCCCGCCGCTCCAAACACCGTGGCGCACATGATGGCGAACGTCTCGGCGAACATCCCTGCGGGAAGCTCGGCGAACAGCACTCCGCCGTTGCGCGAGATCACGGCCGTGGCGGTACTCCCTATCCGCGCGTGCAGCGCTCGGACCGTCGCATGCAGATCGGCCATTGCAAACATGACTGTGTGCTCCCTTCGTCCTCTCAGTTCGGGCGGGGCACGAACGCCACGTGCGGCGCCCTCCCCGCTGCATCCTCGGTCACGACTAACCCGGGAAAAGACGGTCGGATCCCCCGGACGATCAGCCCGACATCGTCCCGTCGAAGTTCGAATTCGGTGTCCGCCATGCGACGTACCCCGGCCGCACAGGCCAGACCGGGTCCAAGCAGACCGATCACAAGGTTCTTGCGCTGTCGTGCGCGCTTGACACCGTAGAAGAACGCCTCGGTCGCCTTCTCTCCGCCGAGCAGGGTGTCAAACACCTCGAAGGCGCAGAACTCGAGGAAGGTCTTTCCGCGATTTCCCCGGACCGCTTTCTCGGCCTCCTCCACGCGCGCCACCGCCTGCTTCCTCCGCCTCGGGTCCGGCTTCTCGCCGTACTCGGTCTTGATGTCCACGACGTACGGCGCTTTCTCGTCCTCGCCGACGTAGTCGCAGATGCGCACGCGGGTGTCGAACCGTCGTCGGGTGACATACCGCGTCAGGCGGCTCCGGAACTCGTGGGGCGAGTCGCGCGACGGAAGAATCGAGAGGATCCCTCGCGAGTGGTAGAGAAAGTTAAGGAATGTCGGAAAGAGGAGAAGGTCGAGATCGTCGAGTCCCACGGTCGCGTCCAAGCCGAACAGCGCCATGCTGCCCTGCTTGAACCCACCGCCGAGCAACCGATCGAAATCGGCAATCCCGCTCGAGTACTGCCCCTCGGGATCGGGGATCGGTTGCCACTCGGTTGCCGTCGTTTTCGCGGGCGACCCGGAGTTTCGCATAGTCGGAGAATGGACGAAGGGGGTTCTTAGATTCATGCCCGCCGACGGCTGATTCTCTGACGGTAAATCGCATCCATTTTCCGGAACGCGACGAGCCCGGACCGGTGCACTCGGCGCACTTTCCAGTCATTGGGTGACCGATACCAGTATCCTGGCCCGGACTACGGTTGCGTCGATTGAGGGTCCGAACGGGCTCACCGCAGCCGCATTCGGGCCCGCAAGCGCCGCGAGTTCGAAGCCTGGCGATTCGTCCTTCCGGTCGTCCTCGCTTTGTACTCCGGGGCCGCGCCTGCCAAATCCGAGATCAGCAATCCCCTTCGGATCCGCTTTCACCCTCGACGAGAGGGGCCGATCCAAGTCATCGAATATGCGTCGAAGGTAACATCCAGAGACTTCTGGAGGATCACTGCGGTCGAGTGCGCAAAGCTGCCTGCGGCCACTTACGCGACGGCCCCGCAAGCATCGCAACCGCCGCTCTCCGCCGTCCCCGTTGCTAAACGATCTTCTCCGCTTCTGCTATGACTGGAGCCGGCCTGTATCAATTCCACCACACGGGCGCGTCGTAACTTTCGAAACACCTTCGCCGGCCATACGGATTTAACTAGCACGTCGCCGTTCCCGCCCAAGTCCTCGTGGACCGGGGATTCCGGGTGGCTGAATGAAGGGGTTGTGGAAGGGTGTTGGAATTGTCGCAATAGTGGTAGTCATGACGGTGGGCTTCGGGGTCGGCGCTGCGTTTCAGGGCAGTTCGTCCCAGCCGTTTGGCTCGAACACAGGAAGTTTGCCCGTAGCCGCAGGGCCGACGGGGTCGGCTCCGGCTTGGACCGTAGCGGCGCTGAATGTAGCGCCTCCTGCGGCGGTTCCGGACCAGGAAGGCGGAATCGACCTCCCGGGTTCCGCTTATCTCGGACCGGGAGATCTGGCGATGGCAAATCCGGACGCAAATCCCCTCGGAACGACCGAAATCCTCGTTTCCCTCGCAACCTCGAACGAGAGTGCGCTCGATCAACTCCTGACCGAGCTATCCGACCCCGCATCCCCACTCTTCCATCACTACCTTACCGCCGCCCAGTTCGACGCCGAGTTCGGCGGCAACCCGGCCGTTTACACCTCTCTCGTCAACTACTTCTCGTCCTTCGGCGTGTCGCAGTTGACCCCGCACCCGGACCGGACATCCCTCAGCTTCCAGGCGACCTCGGCCCAGATCGACTCGATCTTCCATACCGCCCTCGGGTCGTACGTTTCTACTTCGGGCCAGCCGTATTACGCCCCGGTCGGGACTCCGGAACTGCCGGCGATGGTCGTCCCCTACCTGGCGGAAGTCCAGGGCTTCAGTAACTTCTCCGTGTACCAGAACCACTATGCCCCGCTTGCCTCCGTTTCGAGCGTTCCTTCCGCCCTCGCGGCGGATGCTGCCACGAGCGCGCCATCGAAGATCCTGGCACCGTGCGGCACTACCTGCGCGCCCGGCGGACTAATCAATCCCTTCTCCAACACTACCGTGACCACCAACGGGGTACCCCAGACATTCGACCAACCCGTGCTGTCGAACCTCAACGGTAAGTCCGGAACGTGCGACACGAACACCTGCGGTGAATTCCTCGAGGCGCCCGACCTCCAGGTTACCTACGACGAGACCCAGCTGTTCCAAAAGTACGGCTACCCTGTGAACTCGACCGTGGTCGCAATCCTCTGGTCGGATACGATCTGCCACGCGAACACAGGAACGTGCTCTTCGGACAGCTACTACAATTACTTCTGCTCGACCCTTACCAGCGGCAACGCGGCGTTCGACTTCTTCATGCCGGACGTGACGTCGTTCTGGAATTACACGATTCCGAGCGGCGAGCCGATGTCCCACGCGTTCTCGATGCCGATCACGGGCTACACCTACGCGTACCCAGCCGGCTCGAACGGGTACTCGGCGTCGTGCGACGACGCCGGGGCCGAGGGTGAAAATACCCTGGACGTCAGCATGCTCGGCGCTCTGGCGCCGGGGGCGAACGTGTTCCAAGCGTTCGGAGGTTCTTCGAGCACGACTGCGATCGACACCGTGTTCGCGGACGTACTGAGCCCTGCGACCGGCGATTTCAGCACGAGCGGCGGGTTCGACACGCAGTCGAACATGTACAACCTCTCCAACGTGAGCGTCATCACGAACTCTTGGACGACGACCGGGACGCTGCCGGCCGCGTTCACGACAGACCTCCAGACGGCGGCCGCCCGCGGCATCACCGTGATCGGAGCTACGGGCGACTCCGGCACCACCCTCGACCCACCGTCCGAGATCGCCAACAACGGCTACGGAGTGATCGCTGCCGGCGGGACTACCGCCGCGATCAACGAGCTCACCTTGGCCCGCGGTTCACCCCACCTGGCGAGCTCGGGTGCGCCCTACTACGGTGTCGGGACCGGCGAGATTGGCTGGTACGAACCGTCCGGGAGCGTGGACGGATTCACCAGCACGTACGGAGGGACGGAAGGCGTCGCGAGCTCCACGACCTACTACCGTGCCACTTGGTTCAACGCTTCGACCGATGCGAACACCGTGGCGAACGCGGTGAGGAGTGGCAACTACCGGGCCGCTGCGGACACGGCGGCGATCGCGAACGATACGCTCGTCGATCTGGACCAGGGTCCAATTTCGGGCAACTTCACGTGCTGGGTGAGCCCCAGTTGCACCAAGACCGCGGCGATCGCGGTTGGAACCACCTCCGGCTCGGCTCCTACGGTCGAAGGGTTCTACTTCATCGGCACTAGCATCTCGACCCAGGTGATGGGTGGCGTGGTCGCCACGATAGACCACGCGCTGTGGACCCAAGCCGGTACCGTCAAGGATGGGAGCACGGGGAGTGCAACACACGAGGGATGGCTCGGATACCTCGACCCGGCCGCTTACGGAATGGGTCAGAAGGCCGACTCGGGCCAGCTCACGCTGGCCTCGTTCTACGACGTCAACACGTACACCGACGCAGGTGGACTCACCGCGAGCTACGAGGCGAAGGCCGGATACGATCTCGCGACGGGATGGGGTGTGATCGACGCTGGGAACTACACCCAGAACACGTTGACGTACCCCATCGTATTCACGGAGTCGGGTCTCCCCAGCGGTACCACCTGGTCGGTGGTCCTCACGCCCCACGTCGGCGACGCCAGTTGCGTCGTGAGCGGGTCGACCTGCACGAACCCGACCACGGACTCTCAGAAGCTGACGACGCACGAGTTCAACGGGACGTTTGGGCCGTACGGATTTTCGGTCGGGGGCGCAGCGGGTTACGACGCCAGCCCCTCCTCGGGGACGGCGACGGTGAACGGAACCGCTGTGGCGGTGGCGATCACGTTCGTCCCGGCGCTCTCGGCGACTGTGCAAGCGACCCCCAGCACGACTCAGGTCGGCGGGACGGTCACGCTTACGACCAGCGTCTCGGGCGGGTTTGCCCCGGACCATTGGACCCTACAGCGGAGCGGTTCGCCGGCGAACCTATCGAGCGGCACGTTCACGCCGGCGACCTCGGGCTCGTACACGATCTACCTCAACGCAACGGACGCGCACGGAGACACCTCGGATGCCACGGTTCCCGTGACGGTGAACCCGGCGCTAGTGGCGACGCTCTCCGCGGCTCCCGCCACGACCCAGGTGGGCGGGTCTTCGTCGCTCTCTATCGGACTGAGTCATGGAGTACCATTGGTACGGCTGGACTCTGCAGATGAACGGGTCCTCGGCGATTCTCGACTCGGGTACCGCCGCGAGCGCGGCGTACGGCTTCGCACCCTCTCACACGGGTACGTACACCTTCTACCTGAACGCGTCCGACTCGGTCGGGAGCATTGCGAACGTAACCACCACGGTGACCGTAGAGCCCGCCCTAGTTGCAACGCTCACGTCGAACGTGACGACGACGCAGGTCGGCGGCTCGGTATCGCTAAGCCTCGGGTTCTCGGGCGGAGTCGCTCCGATCACCTATACGCTCGAGGCCGGCTGCGCCGGCCTCGAGGGCGACACGTTTACGCCGACCGCTGCGGGCCCCTGTACGATCTATCTGAACGCGTCGGATGCCGTGGGGAGTACCTCGGACGCGACGGTGATGATCACCGTCGAGCCGGCACTGGACGCGACGCTTTCGGCGAACGTGACCACCACCCAAGTGGGCGGATCCGTGTCGCTAACGGTCGGCCTTTCGGGCGGAGTGGCCCCGGTGACCTACACGCTCCAGGCGAGCGGGCCGGGTCTTTCGGGTACGACTTTCACGCCGACGACCCCAGGAATTTACACGATCTACCTGAACGCCAGCGACGCGGCCGGAAGCACTTCGGATGCCACGGTGACGGTCACGGTGGAGTCTTCCCTTGTGGCCACGTTGTCCGCGAACGTAACGACCACTCAAGTGGGCGGGTCGGTATCGTTGAGCGTCGGCTTGTCGGGAGGCGTAGCCCCGATCACGTACACGCTGCAGGCGGACTGCGCGGGCCTCGCGGGCGATGTGTTCACACCGGTCTCGGCGGGGAGCTGCACGATCTACCTGAACGCGACGGACGCGGTCGGGAGCACGTCGAACGCCACCGTGACCATCACGGTGGAGCCAGCCCTGTTTGCGACGCTTACGGCGAACGTGACCACGACGCAGGTCGGCGGTTCGGTCTCCCTAAGCGTGGGACTCTCCGGCGGGGTCGAGCCAGTGACCTACACGTTGCAGGCGGGCTGCGCGGGCCTGACCGGAGACGTGTTCACACCGCTGTCGGCGGGTAGTTGCACGATATACCTGAACGCGACGGATGCGGTCGGGAGCACGTCGAACGCCACCGTGACCATCACGGTGGAGCCAGCCCTGTTTGCGACGCTTGCGGCGAACGTGACCACGACGCAGGTCGGCGGTTCGGTCTCCCTAAGCGTGGGACTCTCCGGCGGGGTCGAGCCAGTGACCTACACGTTGCAGGCGGGCTGCGCGGGCCTGACCGGAGACGTGTTCACACCGCTGTCGGCGGGTAGTTGCACGATATACCTGAACGCGACGGATGCGGTCGGGAGCACGTCGAACGCCACCGTGACCATCACGGTGGAGCCAGCCCTGTTCGCGACGCTTGCGGCGAACGTGACGACTACGCAGGTCGGCGGTTCGGTCTCCCTAAGCGTGGGACTCTCCGGCGGGGTCGAGCCAGTGACCTACACGTTGCAGGCGGGCTGCGGGGGCCTCGCGGGCGATGTGTTCACACCGGTCTCGGCGGGGAGCTGCACGATCTACCTGAACGCGACGGACGCGGTCGGAAGCACCTCGGACGTCTCGGTGACGATCACCGTGAAGGCGGCGCTGGCGGCGACGCTGACGGCGAACCTCACGACGACTCAGGTCGGTGGACCGGTCTCGCTGAGCGTGGGGCTGTCCGGCGGAGTCGATCCGGTGACGTACACACTGCAGGCGGGCTGCGCCGGTCTCATGGGCGATGTATTCATCCCGGTCTCCGCAGGGAGCTGCACGATCTACCTCAACGCGACGGATGCGGTCGGAAGCACCTCGGACGTCTCGGTGGCGATCACCGTGAAGGCGGCGTTGGTGGCGAGCCTTTCACCGCCGACGGCGACGATCAACCTCGGCGGATCGGTGACGTCCTCGGTAGGCATGACGGGCGGAGTCGACCCGGCGACCTACACGCTGCAGGCGAGCTGCGCGGGGCTGGTGGGCGACGTGTTCACGCCGACGGCGACGGGGGTCTGCACGGTCTACCTGAACGCGACGGACGCAGTGGGGAGCCACTCGGACGTGACGGCGTCGGTGACGGTGATGCCCGCGGTGTCGGGGTCCTATGCGGTGACGTTCACGGAGAGCGGACTGCCGTCGGGGACGGAGTGGTTTGTGAACATCACGGGCGGGTCGGCGTACAGCTCGATGACGAACACGATCAGCTTCATGGCGTCAAACGGCGGGTATGACTACACGCTCGGAACGGCGAACACGAGCTGGGAAGCGGCGCCGGGGTCGTTCACGGTGAGCGGCGCGGCGGTCATGGAGTCGGTGACGTTCCACCCGGTGACGTACTCGGTGACGTTCACGGAGACGGGCGTGCCGTCGGGGCTGATGTGGTATCTGAACCTGTCGGACGGGCAGATGTTCAGCACGATGTCGTCTTCGATCAGCTTCACGGAGCCGAACGGGTCGTATGCCTACGAGTTCGGTGCGACGCCGGTGTTCCCGAAGTACTACTCGGCGCTGGCGGGTTCGTTCACGGTGAACGGGCACGCGGTGACGGAGACCCCGATGTTCACGGAGGTCCGCCAGGTGATCATCACGGAGCACGGGCTACCGAGCGGCATGGAGTGGTGGGTCAACTTCACTAACGGGGGACCGTCGTTCAGCTCGACGGGGACGACAGACGTGTTCTACATGCCGGCGGGTACGTGGTCCTACAAAGTGGCGGCGGCGAACTCCGACTACACGGCGGCGGGCCGCACTTTCACGGTACACAGCCCGCTCTCGAAACCGCACGCGGCGCTCTCGTTCGGGGCGAAGTTCAAGCTGAACGAGTTCAAGCAGACGTTCACCGAGATCGGACTGCCACACGGGGCCAAGTGGTGCGTCGTGATCACGGGTGGAGCGACGCACTGCACGACCGGGAGGTCGATGAGCTTCAAGGAGCCGAACGGGACGTACACGTTCACGCTCACGACGCCGCGAGCGGGCTACTCGGGAGCGCCCGGCTGGATCATCGTGGTAGGTGTCGGGGCGTGGTCGGTGACGTTCACGGGCCCCGGAGTCCCGGCGGCGCTGACCAGCACCGTGGGCGTCGCGAGTCCGAGTCTGGGACTGTTGATCGGGCTGAGTGTGGCGATGATCGGTCTGGGACTGGTCGGGCTCGCGCGCCGACGGAGCGCGTGAGAGTCCCGACGAGGAGTCCAAGGGAAGGAAGAACAAGGCAAGGGGTGCCGGCGAGCCTACGGGCAATCGCCCGGACGGTCGCCGGCTCCGTGTGAGCGGCCCCTTCCGCATGGGGGGGGCAACGTCCGCGCGCGAGCGAGCCGCCATGAGTCGGCCGGTTCCCACGACAGAATCGAGCCCGTTTTCCCTCGAGATCCAAGCTCGCGACCCGCAGTTTAAGTACGAGATTCTCTTACCAGCCCTAACTCCGGGGTCATCGTGCGTTTCGGTGGGTGGGGCCGATCCGCAGCCTGCTGGGGCGGTCGCCAAAATCGAATCCTCCCTCGTCCCACCCCCGTTCGGAAGGGTCGCTACGGCCGCGTCGTGCCGGCCCGAGTTTTCTCGGGGTTCCCACCGGACTCCACTGTTCACATTCCACCGTCCGCAAGGACTCGGTGGAGCAGAGAGTGATCTCAGATGGCGACAGGTAACCGGGTAAAGCAGCTCTTGGCGATTTCGTTGATGGCCGTGATGGTGTTCTCCGCATTCGCGGTGCTCTCGACCGCGGCAGACGTTCCGGGAGCGTTGGGAACGCCAGCGTCGTCGGCCGCTTCCTCGAGCGCGGTTGGCTCGCCGGCCCCGAGCACCGCCCAGCTTGCGGCGGCGGCGGCCGAAAGCGCGGCCATCTCGGCCAACACGGCGAAGGACGAGGCCATCGCCCAGTCCGCCGAAGCGCACGGTGCTAAGCCCAACCTTATTCACCTTCCGTCCACCGAGCCGTCGCCGGTGGTCGACGGAGCGGTCGTTCCGGGTCCAGAGTACGCGCAGGACACGTTCGTCGGGGTCACCCCCGGGTACTCGGCATCCCCCGCCCCGCCGGAATCGCGTACTATGGCGAAAGCGGGACCGATGTCTCCGCTTCGAGGGTGACTACCTCGCTCGATACCTCCAGCCTTATGGGCGAACTGAACGTCACCAACGTCTCCACCCTCTACCTCGACACCGACAACCCCGATCAAGTAGGCACCCAGTTGAACGCCGTGCTGGTGAACACCTCGATCGGAGGGGTCAGCACCGGAGACTTCTGGGCACAGAACGTCGCTGAGCTACCAGAACCTCAACCAAACGCTCGACCTGGTCGACAACACGTGGAACTTCACGTCCGACGTCGGAAACGTTCCCCGCGAGCGGCACGACCACCGTCGTGGCGAACGACACGAGCGACTTCAACTACGGAGGCGAGCTCTACATCGGCCAGGGGCCCTACCTCTACGCGCCCGCCCCCTTCAGCATCACGCTCTACCTGAACACCTCGCTCCACAACCCGTTCATCTGCACGCCCGAAAGTTCGGTGTACAGCTCGGCCAACTGCGGCAACCCGGTCGACGGGGACCAGCAACTACACTGGCGACCAGACCCTGTTCTACAACTACACCTTCGTGGACGCCTCGATGTCCGCTAACGTGTCGGGGACGTTCGACTGGCTCACCTTCCACACAGGGCCCGAGTCGTCCAGCCCGTCCTCCGTCTTCGACCCGAGCAACACCCGGCTTGCCGGATTCGAAGCCGAGGGCGCCAAGGCCGGCCCGGTGAGTCGACAACGACTGGGAGCTCGACTTCGGGATCGGCGCGTACGACGGGGCAAACCAGGACAACTTCAACGGCATCCGGGACCGCCAGCCTCGAGCTACGTCGCGGACTGCACCAAGGCCGTTTCGGGTACCCCGAGCTCCTGCACGCCGCCCGCTACGCCGGTCTTCATGCCGGTACCGGCGGCGCTGAACTTCGGAAGTCGAGACCGGGGAGTGCGCCGTGGGGATCAGCGTGGAGTATGCTGGCACGACGGCCGTCTGGGCCGCCGGTCCGCTCAACCTCCACCCGCTCTGGGGTTACACGGCCGAGGCGGGGGTCGCTTCGGGAGCGACCGAAGTGATCAACAACGTTCAAGTGTCTCGGCTCTCCCGCTGACCCTCTCCGCGCAGCCGTACATCTTCGTCTTCCTCGAGGACACGTCGGTCACGACCCCGACGGACAACTTCGCCTGGGCGCCCGACACCGCGGCGTGGTACCTCATGCCCGGGAACGTACAACTACGAGGCGATGCTGGCGGACTACACCGAGCAGACCGGAACGATCACGGTCAGGTCGTCCCCGGTGACCCTTACGGCCACGCTGCCGTATGCCACCAGCAACGGGGTCTACACGCCCCTGTGGGCGCTGAGCAACGCCCAGCTGGCGGGCATCTCCACTTCCGGCACCGGTACCCTCGGGAGCCAGTTCGTTCTGTTCAACAACAACGACACGGCGACGAGCCAAGCGCTCAATTCGGTCTTCAACACGAAGGACGACTACGACTTCCCGTCGTTCGCGGGGATCCTGTTGTGGGGGACTACGGACTACGTGACCGCCCACAACGAGGTCTACTTCTACACCGGCACATCGGGCCTCTACCTCCAGCAGCAGCTCTACCAGGCCCAGCACGTGACGATCGCGAACGCGGGGTCCGATCAACGGCTGGAAGGACATGGAGAGCCTGGACGGCACTCCGGCGGCCCAGAACCCGATCCCACAGGCGAGTCTGATGATCTGGGACTCGTCGAACGACCTCATTACCACAACTCTTCCTTGCGGTCGCGGCGGGTTCGGGCTTCGTTTCGCCGGCTCAGCTCTTGCTGTTCGGTGGTTCGAACAACGTCGTCTGGGGGAACACGTTCAAGGACCCGACGGGCAGCCCCACGACGCCGGGAACCTACGCCGGAATCGGCGAGGCCGAGAACGGCGACCTGATCTACGACAATTACTTCGACATCGACAACCCCGTGCTCTTCATGCCGTGGGACTATCTACACGGAAGAGGGGCCGTCGCCCCCACTTCCGATACGTGGAACATCACCGAACAGGCCGCGACGGACGTCGCGAACACGGTGAACGGGTTCGCCCTGTCCGGGAACATCATGGGCGGCACCCAGCCGTTCCAGGGCGGGAACGAGTGGTGGAACTACGGCAACTCCCTGAACCCGGCGACGACGACGCCCTACACCAACGTGGTGGACTACACGGATCTTGCGGATTACTTCCGCCCGGGTTTACCGCCGACAACCCCGGGATCGGAGTCGGGGGCGATTACGTACCGCTCGCGGGATTCACGCTTACCTTCACGGAGAGCGGCCTCCCGTCGGGCACCACCTGGCACACGACGGTGCTGGGCGTGACCGAGACCTCGACGACGACCACGAACGCCTACACCGAAACCCCGAACGGGGCGTACACCTACTCGATCCCGAGCGTGCCCGGCTACTACGCCACCCCGTCGTCCGGACCGGTGACGGTGGACGGTGCCGCCAAGGGCGTGTCGATCACCTTCACGAAGACGTTGGTCGCCACCCTGTCGCCGAGCACGGCGACCACCCAAGTCGGCGGCCCGGTCACCCTGTCGATCGCCACGACCGGCGGAGCGGCCCCGGTTCACTGGACCCTTACGGAGAACGGATCGTCGGCGAACCTCTCGGGCGCGATCGGCGGGCAATACGCGTTTGCCCCGGCGCATCCGGGGGTCTACACGTTCTACTTGAACGCGACGGACGCCGTGGGCCAGGTCTCCGATGTCCTCTCGATTGTGACGGTCGAACCCGCGCTGGTCGCAACGCTTTCGCCGCCGACGGCCACGACCCAGGTCGGCGGTTCGGTGACGTTCACGGTCAGCACGTCGGACGGTGTTGCGCCGGTGACGTACACGCTCCAGGCGAGCGGGCCGGGGCTTTCGGGGGACGTCTTCACCCCGACGGACTCGGGCGTCTACACGATCTACCTCAACGCGACGGACGCGGTCGGCAGCGTCTCGAACGTCACGTCCACGGTGACGGTGGAACCGGCATTGAACGCCTCCGTGTCCGCGAGCCCCGCCACGACCCAGGTGGGCGGTACCTCGACGCTCACGCTCGGCTTCGCCGGCGGTGTGGCGCCGGTCACTTGGACCCTCGAGGAGAACGGCTCGTCAGCGAACCTTTCGGGCGTGTCGGGCGACAGCTATGCGTTCGCCCCTTCGGCTCAGGGGACGTACACGTTCTACCTGAACGCGACGGACGCGGTCGGGAGCATCTCGGACGTCTCGACCACGGTGACCGTGAACTCGGCGCTGGCCGCGACGCTCTCGCCCCCGACGGCGACCACCCAGGTCGGCGGCTCGGTGACGTTCACGGTAGGCACCGCCGGCGGAGTTGCGCCGGTGACGTACACGCTCCAGGCGAGCGGACCGGGCCTCTCGGGCGATGTCTTCACCCCGACGGTTACGGGAACGTACACCATCTACCTCAACGCAACGGACGCGGTCGGTAGCACCTCGGACGTCACCTCTACCGTAACGGTCGAGTCGTCCTTGGCCACGTCGCTCGCACCGGAACCGGCAACGACCCAGGTCGGCGGCACCTCCACGCTCACGCTCGGCTTTTCGGGCGGGGTCGCTCCGATAACCTGGACGCTGACGGAGAACGGCTCGTCGGCGAACCTGTCCGGGGTGTCGGACGGCAGCTACGTCTTCGCTCCCTCGGCGACGGGGACGTACACGTTCTACCTGAACGCGACGGACTCGGTCGGGAGCCTCTCGAACGCGACGGCGACGGTGACGGTGCAGCCGGCACTGGTCGCGAGCCTCTCGCCGCCGACGTCGACGACCCAGGTCGGTGGCTCGGTCGTGTTCGCGATTGGCTATTCGGGCGGTGTCGCGCCGATCACTTGGACCCTCCAAGCGAACGGCCTGGGCCTCTCGGGCGGCACGTTCACGCCGACCACCGCTGGCGTCTACACGATCTACCTCAACGCCACCGACGCGGTCGGGAGCGTATCGAACGTGACGGCAACGGTGACGGTCATGCCAGCCCTTGTCGCCGCACTGTCCCCGCCCACCGCCACGACGCAAGTCGGTGGCTCGGTGACGTTCACGGTCGGATACTCCGGCGGTGTCGACCCGGTGACCTGGACGCTCCAGGCGAGCGGGCGCGGACTCTCGGGCAACACGTTCACGCCGACCGCGCCGGGAACGTACACGATTTACCTGAACGCAACGGACGCCGTGGGCAGCGTCTCGAAGGTCACCTCCACGGTGACGGTCGAGCCGGCGCTGGTGGCGACACTCTCGCCCCCGAACTCCTCGGTGCGCATCGGTGGGACCGACACCCTGACGCTCGGATTCTCGGGAGGAGTATCGCCGATCCACTGGACCCTTGAAAAGTCCGGCCCGTCGGCCAATTTGACCGGTGTCATCGGAGACCAGTACGCGTTCTCACCGACCCTGACCGAACTCGGGACTTCCACGTTCTACCTGAACTCGACCGACAAGGTGGGAAGCGTCTCGGATACGACGGCGAAAGTGACGGTGGAGAGCCGTGGTGTCTACCTCGTCACGTTCACGCAGGTCGGCCTGCCGCTGAAGGGAAGAGAGTGGTCGTTGACGATCAACGGCACTACGTACAAGACGCCCGGAACTCCGAGTTCGCCCACGGTCACCTCGATCGTCCTCAGCTTCCCGAACGGGAGTTACCCGTACCTGATCCAGGGGCCGTCCGGCTACTCGGTCGGGATGACGGCCGCTCCGGACGGGAGCGTCATCGTGGCCGGAGACGCCGTGACCGTCGACTTTGTGTTCGTAAAGAGCCCGACGCCGACGGTCAGCTTCCACGAGGTGGGGCTGGCGACCGGGTCGAAGTGGTGCGTGGAGCTTGCGTCGGCGTTGACGACGTGCTCGACCTCGGCGAAAGTATCGTTCAAGAACCTGACCGGCTCTACGACTTACGGTTACAGCATCAAGACCATCGGCTCGGCCACGACGCTGGTGAAGGTCGGCTCCCTGTGGACCGTCCAATCCAGCGGCACCGTCACGAACTCGAAGGCCGTTACGATCCAGGTTCGGTTCGCCTACCTGGTCACGTTCACGGAGACGGGTCTCGCGAGCGGCACGTCCTGGAGCGTCACATCGCAGGGCCAGACCGCGTCGTCCACCGGGACGACCGTCGGTCTCTACCTCACGAACGGGTCGGACGTGTACACCGTCCACGCGGTGTCGGGCTACCGGGAGTCGTCCACGCCCAGGCCGGTGATCATATCGGGCGCCGCGGGCAGCGTGTCGGTGACGTTCACCGCCAAGCCGGGTGGCGTGCCGGCGGCCGCAACCCCGGCCGTCAGCTCTGCCCTGGGTGCAGTGGTGCGGGCGATCGAGGTCGCCCTGCGCCTCTGAAGGGGACCGGAATCGCTCGACCTGGCCGGTTCATCGAACCCGACGCGGCCAGCCCCTCCTCGGGGGGGTTGGCGCGAACCCCTTCCCTGCCGTTTTCTTGTGGCGTGAGGGGTCCTGCCCGACCGATCGTCGAGCCGGCGGTGGGCAAGCCGGGCCGAGCGCGGGTAGGGCCGGGAGTGGGCGATTTTCGATCTCTGCAGTGCCTGAGTATCGTCGAACTGCCGATTCGTTCGTCCTCGACCGGCCCTCGAAAATTCATGAGGCTCCGTCGGCACGAGCGTTCGTGCAGAGGTCGGCGACAGAGGGTTCTTCATGTGTTATCGCTTAGCCCCACCACTCCGCCCTGAATCTCTCCCGACCGGCGTTCGGATCTAAGGCCCGAGCCATCAGCGTCCGGGCCAGCTCGAGCATGGGCTCGGGGTCCACATGCTTCTTTCGGAGTCGCTTCATCAACAGTTCGAGGATTTTCCCCGACTGCTCCCGGAATGCGATCCCCCAACGCATCGGCGGATACCGGACCCGCACCTCCTCGGGGAGTCGGGAGCGGATCTCACTGTGCAGTCTCCGGCTGACCACCAACGTCAGCAAGGAGGCCCAGATCAGCGCCTCCGCCACCGAACGATTAGTGGTGTTCACCCGATCAAGCGCATACTGGCTCTTCAGTTCCTTGAACACCAACTCGATCTCCCAGCGGCACCCGTAGAGCTCCGCCACTTCCTCGGCGCTCAACACCTCCGGGCCGAGGTTGGTGAGGTAGGTGTGGTACTTCCGGGTCTCCTCGTTCCACACCGCCACCAGCCGGGCGGAGAGGGTGTCCCCTCGACGGTGGCCGCCGTATCCCCTTCGGGAGAACGCGATCTCCACCTCGACATCCATTACCTCCCGCTGGAGCCTCGGTCGGACCTCCTTCCAGGACTTCCCGTCGAGATCGATGGCCCGACCCCGGTGGACTCGGAGGGAGCGGACGATGGTCGGGTCGACCGGGCTCTGCAGTCGTGTGAGGTAAAACCCACCGTTCTCAGCGATTCGAGCAAAGGCTTGGTGCTTGTAGAAACCGAGGTCGAAGAGGAGGATGGATCCCTTGACCCAGGGTCCGGGCTTCAACGTATCGCGCTCGCTGACGCTCTCCGGCATCAGCTCCACGCGCTTCGGGCCATTGGCCCGCACACTGACGAGAGTGGCGATCTTGGCTCCCGCCGCCGGCTGGCTCGATCTCGTGGCAGGGAACTGGGTCATCAAGGAGGCGGAGAGCCGCACGATGGTGGAGTCCTGGATCAGCACGTCCTCGAAGGCGGCGAGCTTTGGGCTGAGGCGGTTTCCGGGTGCGCTCTTCAGCTGAGAGAGGCCATGGGCCACGCAGAGGTGGAGGAACTCCACGAGCTCGGGGGTGAACCGGTCGTAGAAGCTGGCGTAGCTGTGGATCGGCTTGGCGGCTCGTTGATTGTAGACGTGTCGGAGTTGGTCGAGGGAGCGCTGGAGGTAGACCCCGGCCTCGAGAGTAACGGACCAGAAGAATGCCACCGGGTCGATCTTCCGATAGCGGCGAATGAAACCACTCTCCTCGGCGAGGCGAGTGAGGACCTCGGGAGGGTAGAGTTCGAGCAGGGTGTCCTGGAGAAGGGTCGGCGGAAGGGCGCCTCGGCGGCCTCGAGCGATCGCGGGCACCCGGGAAGTTCATGGCGCGAGGTATGAATCAAGAGGCCTCTACTCGAAGGAGGCCATGGCCCGGAAGGACCCCGAGCTCGAACGACTGATCGATTCGATCGCCGAGCAGGACTGCGAGACCGACGAAGATGTGGCGATGGGTCTCGGCTACGCTATCCAGGAGCACGTTCGGTTCCCGATCTCCGGAAGAGTAGTGGGGGAGGATGTCTCGGTGCTAGAGGTCGAGGAGAGCGACGGGCTCGACGTGATGGCGATCTGCGAGCGGAACGGGCGTAGGTACCGTGTGAGGCTCCAAGACATCGAGCTCACCAAGAGGCCGGTCGGGGCGCAGTGGATCGAGGCGTACCGTCAGTTCCGCGGGAGAGAGGGAAGGTCACCGACCGGGCTTATCCGATAACACATGGAGGGTTCTTGTAGTATAACCCCGTGCGCCCCGGCATGGTGGGTAGGCTTCGCCTCCGGGGGTTCGTCGCCGTATTGATCGTCTTGGTCATGGCGGGCTCGTCGCTCGCGGCTCTGACAGCCGGGGTGGGTTCGGCCGCGAGCTCGTCGAGCTCGTCCGTCGCCGCGACCACGACCGCCGTGACCGGTGCGATTCACTCGGCCGCCGCGGGTTCGTCCGCGCCGACGTCGACCGTCCGCGCTCCGTCGATCGATGCGTCCCGCGCGGCGCTGGTCTCCAGCGCGCGCGAAGCGTTCATCGACAACGGCGTCAATCTTTCCTTGTTCCTTCCCCCGACGCTGAACGCGGCGCCGGGCCCCGTTACCGAGACCGACAATCACATCGTTCCTCTCTACAATTCGGCGGCCGCCCCAATCGGTATCTCGACGTTCGGGCTCGAGAACACCTCCGGGCACGACCACCCCGTACATCCTCAACACGACCAGCCTCGAGGGAACATTCTCGACCACGGACCCGTTGGGAATCCAGGCGATCTCCCCGTACTACGGGACCCTCCAGGCGTACGGCGACCAGCTGAACACCGTCCTCAACAACACGACGATCTTCTCCCACGGCGGCTACGACTACTGGCTTCAGAACGTCATCACCTACACCGACTCCACCAACACCCTAAGCTTCGAGAACAACATCTGGAACTTCTCGAGCCCGTCCGGTGACTTCCCGTCGAACTCGATCCTCCACGGCCTCGGGCGCGTCGAATCGGGCGAGGTCTACGAGGAGAGCGGACCCTCGATGAAGATCCCGTATCCGTTCACCCTGGACCTCTATCTGAACACGACGGTCGGAAGCTACTCCGGTTCGCCGCTCGTGAACGAGGTCTATTTCAACTACACCGTCATCAACGGCACCACCCACGCGGTGCAGTGCCCGACGACCGAGCCCACGGGCGAGGTCTGCGGGATGTACGACAACGTCTACTTCAACTCGAACGTAGCGGTTCCTCACGGCTCGGCCGAGATCCAGGCGAACGGCTACCAGTACACGCCGCTCGGACTCCCGTCCGACATGGAGATGGATGTCGGGATCGGCCAGAGCGACGGTGCGAACGCGAACGTCGTCTACGCGAACGGAACGGTGGGCCTCTACGTCCTCAACGCGACCACGCACACGTACCAGACCCCGGTGTCGACCTACGACTTCGGCAGCGAGACCGGCGAGACGGGTCAGGGCGCGCTCACGACCTGGAACACGGTCGCGAGCCAGCCCGTAGCCTACTACCGAACCGGCCCCTCGTTCGTCACCGGCCTCTGGAACGTCTCGGGCGGCACGGACGGCGCACCGACCATCACCTTCGAGGCCGCAGGAGCGTTCCCCCTCAGCTACGCCTCGCTCAGCCCGGGCAACGCGTTCATCGCGGTCGCGCAGGGTTCGAGCCCCGCCAATCAGTCGTTCTACCAGATCGCGCCGACGTTCGGCTGGTTCACCGGGCAAGGGTGCGATCGGCAAAAACATCTGGCTCGCCACCGGGACGTACTCGATCCAGCTGATGCTGAGCGGCTACAACCAGGTCAACCTGACGAACGGTACGGCCGTCGTCATGAACTCGCCGCAGGCGCTCTCCGTCACGATGACGCACCAGGCGACGCCCACCGTCTACACGCCGGAATGGGCGTACAGCAACGCGGACCTCGCGAACCTTTCGACCTCGGGCAGCGGGACCTCGCTGCAGCCCGTACATTCTGCCGGGAACCCAGACGGGGTCGCTCGCGCCGGTGTTCGGGATCCTGAACGACTATCTGTTCATCATCTACTCGGGGATCTGGGTCAACTCCACCACCGCCTACTTCGAGTTCAACCCGGTCCCGAGCCTCGAGCTCACCGAGCCGAGCTGGTGGTACTTCCAGACGAACATCCTGGCGGGGTCGTACGGTGGCACCCTGACGTACAATCACCTGCCGATGTACTTCTACCACACCTCGAACTTCGTCGTGGAGCACGGCTCGGACATCGGGTTGTGGTCGTCCGACATCGAGGTCGGCCAGCGGTTCGCGCTCTACTGCAACCTGTGCACGGACGGCCTGATCGCCTCGAACACGTTCAACGTCTCGAGCGAGGGGTTGGACATGCTCGGCTCGGGAACCGCCCAGCACAACTACGTGTGGAACAACTCGTTCGTTCCGTTCACGCTCCCCGGTGAGGGGTCCGAGGTCGGCGGGTCGGCCTACGGCGGCATGGAGACCCCGTCGACGGGGCTCGTGCTCGCCGAGGGTGGCGACCACATCTACAACAACGCGTTCTACACGAACCACACGCTGACGTCCACCTCGACGTCGCTCCAGAACTACTACAACGCGACCGGCGGTTACCAACCGGCCTCGAACTCGATCGTCGTCAACGGGGTCACGCTCTCGGGCAGCATCCTCGGAGGAGCGGTCCAGGGCGGCAACTACTACCGCGACTACGGCGCCCTGCCCAATCCGTACGGCGTGCTCCCGTACGTCGGACGCGCCTCGAGCCCGACCGGCACCGCCGAGATCGGGAAGGGCGGAGATACCTCGCCGCTCGCGACCCTGCCCGGCAGCTGTGTGACCTGCGAGGAGAACCTCGGGCTCTACCACGTCGTGTTCACGGAGACCGGGCTCGGCTCGGGCAAGTCGTGGACGATGAAGGTCCTCGGCGTGCCGATCTACGAACCGGCGCTGGTCACGACCTATCACTCCAGTCCGACGAGCACTTCCACGACCACGACCGACCGGCTTCTGGCTGCCCAACGGCACCTATTCGTGGCAGGTCTCGACCGTGCCGTCGGGCTGCGGCTCGACGTGCCAGGCGACCCCCCAGAACGGGACCGTGACGGTCAACGGCGCCTCGGTCGGCATCTCGGTCGGGTTCAGCGAAGGGTTCACCGAGACGATCACCGAGACCGGCCTTCCCACAGCAACCGTCTGGTGGTTCAACGTGACGACCCGCGTCGCGGTGTCGGGGACAACCTCTGCGAGCGTGAAGACCATCAGCGATGTTCTGCCGAACGGTACCTGGAACTACCACGTCGGCGGGGTACCGGGCTACGTGATCACGACCGGATCCTCGACGGGCACGGTCAACGTCGCAGGCGCGACCCCGGCCGGTATCGCCGTGACGTTCACGCCGATCCTCAAGGACTCGCTCACGCCGGGCTCGTCGCTCACGCAGGTGGGCGGTTCGGTGATGCTGTCGATAGGGGTCAGCGGTGGCGCGGCGCCGTACTCCTGGACACTGGTCCAGGTCAGTCCATCGGTAGGCCTCGTGGATTCGGGCTCGGCGGCGAGCGGTAGCTACGCGGTCGTTCCGCCGACCCCCGGCCTGTACGTGTTCGACCTCAACGCGACGGACTCGAGCGGCCAAACGGCCAAGACGACGGCGACCGTAACGGTCAACGCCGCACTGGTTGCGACCCTGACCCCGAGCTTGACGACGACCCAGGCCGGGACGCCGTCGATCTTGGCGATCGCCCTGACGAACGGAGTCGCACCGTACTCCTGGACGCTGGTCCAGGTGGTCAACGGGGAGGGTGGCCCCATCGACTCGGGGACCGCCGCCTACGCCAACTACTCGTTCGAAGGCCCGATCTCGGGAACGTACACGTTCTACCTGAACGCCACCGACTCGGTCGGTAGCATCTCGGACGCCACGGCCACCGTGGTCCAGAACGCGGCGCTGACCGCCTCGCTCACGGCGAGCCTGACGACGACCCAGCTCGGAACGCCGTCGAACCTCTCGATCAGCCTCGCGAACGGGGTCGCTCCGTATTCGTGGACTCTGGTCGAGAACTACGGCGCGACCTGGGAGCTGGTCGACTCGGGCACGGCGGCAACCGCGGCGTATTCGTCCTCGCCCGCGATCTCGGGAACGTTCACGTTCTACCTGAACGCGACGGACTCGGTCGGCAGCGTCGCCTCCTCGACCGTGACCGTCATCGTCAACACCGCGTTGACGGCGACCCTGACGGCGACCCCGAACCCGACCCAGGTCGGGACGTCGTCCACGCTTTCGATCAACCTCGCTTACGGCGTGGCGCCCTACGCGTGGACGCTGACGGAGACCTACGAGTCGTCCGACGCGACGCTGGTCGACTCCGGCACGGCGGCCACGGCGACCTACGTGCTCTCGCCATCGCAGGAGGGGAACTACCAGTTCTACCTGAACGCGACGGACTCGGTCGGTAGCACCTCGAACGTAGAAGTGACCGTGCTGGTCAACGCGCCGGCGTCCGCGGGGATCTCGCCGCCCACGTCGACCCTCCAGGTCGGCGCGTCGGAGAACCTCGCGTTCGACATCGGGAACGGCGTCGCCCCGTACACCTGGACCCTGCAGGAGAACAACTCCCGCGGGATGAACCTCGAGTCCGGCGTGAACGACAACGGCGGCAACTACGAGATCACGCCGCTGCACGCGGGAACGTACACGATCTACCTCAACGGGACCGACTCGGTGGGCAGCGTCTTCAACGCGACCGCGACCGTGACGGTCGAGCCCGCCCTGGTGGCGCACATCTCGCCGGCAACGGCGACCATCCACCTTGACGGCGCCGTGACCTACACGCTCTCGCACACTGGCGGGGTCGCCCCGGTCACCTACACGCTCCAGGCGAGCGGTCCGGGACTCTCGGGCGATACGTTCACGCCGACGGCGGTCGGGACGTACACGGTCTACTACAACACGACGGACAAGGTCGGAAGCGTCTCGGACGTCACGGCGACGGTGACGGTCCACTCGAAGGCGATGTACCCCGTGACGTTCACGGAGACGGGCCTGCCCGCGAAGGGCAAGGCCTGGTCGGTGATGTTCAACGGCACCGTGGAGAAGACGACGGTCACGGCCCACACCGCCACGAATACTACCATCGAGTTCGACGCGCTCAACGGGAGCTACGTCTACGAGATCATCGGGCCGTCCGGATACCAGGTCTCGTCCCCCTCGCCGGCGGGCGGAACGCTCACGGTTGCGGGTGCGGCCCTCCCGGTCGCGGTGACGATGGTCAAGGGCCCGACGCCGACGCTCTCGGTCCACGAGACTGGGATCGGCGCGGGGGTCCAGTGGTGCGCGATCGTGCTACCGTCGACGACCAGTTCGGGGACGCCGTCGCTGACTGTGGGGTACGAGCTGTGCTCGACCACGGCGACGATCGCGTTCAAGAACATGACCCCGGGAACGTACGCGATCGATGGAGTCCAGAACGACGCCGAGACCGATCTCGTGAAGGTCGGTTCGTCGTGGGTGGTCGAGTCGCAGGTCTACGTGACCTACTCGAAGGCAACGACCGTCCAGTTCCGGTACGCGTTCCTGGTCACGTTCACGGAGACCGGTCTTACGAGCGGAACTTCCTGGAGCGTAACGTCGCAGGGACAGACCCTCACGTCGACGACGACCACCGCGCTCCTCTACCTGACCAACGGCACCCGCGGCTACACGGTGCACGCGGTCTCCGGGTACAAGCAGACCTCGATGCCCCCGGGCCATGTGGTGGTGGCGGGCGGGCCGGCGAGCGTGTCCGTGACGTTCACGCCGAAGACGGGTCATGCGCCCGCGGCCGGGACACCGACCGTGGGCACCTCTCTGAGCGCAGTCGTGCGGGCGATCGAGGTCGTCCTGCGCCTCTGAACGAGGTCGTGAACCGTTCGAGCTGAGCCTCGGGGCGACCCGGAGCGGCCAACCCTTTCCTCCCTCTTTCTCTCCCGGACGCGGAGGATATCCCCTACTGTCCGCTCGCGCCCCGGCAACCGCCTGCGGTGGAGGAGTGGGGCAGCATGAACGGAGCGCCAAACCCGCCGCCGGTCGCTCGGGTGTCGGTGCGAGCGATGGGCCTACCGAAGGAGGTGGACGAGCTGGTCCTACCCGACCTTTCCGACGAGTTCGGCCCGTTCCTGCCGTATTTCATGCGCGAGACCTTGCGCGCGGCCGGCGAGGTCCTGCTGGCCCGGGTCGGACCCGAGGTGAAGGGAGTCTATCTCCACGACCCCATCGAGCGGACCGCCTCGATCTTCACCCGTTCCGTCGAGGTGGCGGCGGCACTGTACGTGCTCCGGGACCACGTCAGCGTGTTCTCGGAGCTCCCGTTGGGGCCTCCGCGGGAACGGTATGATGTCTTCTCCCTGCCGCTTCCGGGACCGACGCCCACCCCTCCGTTCCGGCACCCGGTGCGCGCGGCGCTCGAGGAGGACCGCGCCTCGCTGCTCGACCTAATGAACGGGGTCTACGAGCGGTTCAACGCGGGCTGGCTCGGCACGAGTCCGAACGGTTCGGAGAAGTGCTTCGTGGTCGAGGCCGGCGGGCGCATGGCGGGAGCCGCGTGGGTGAGCCGGGTGGGCGACCGCGGGCGGCTACACTCGCTTTCCGTGAGCCCCCGATACCGACGGCTCGGCATCGGGTCCGACCTGTGGCGGGCGCGGGTCCTCTGGGCGGCCCGGGTGGGGGTCCGGCACATGATCTCGGAGATACCGGAGCAGAACACCGCCTCCCGGGCCATCGCGCGTCGCGGCGGGATGCGCCCCACCGGGCTCACCTTCCGCTACGACCGGCCCTAGTTCCTCGGCGCCCCGCAGTTGGGGCAATGGTCGAGCGTCGAGTCGATGAGGGTCCCGCAGAACTTGCAGTTCACTTTGACGGTGTCGTGGATGACGATCTGCTGGACCGCCGGCTGGTCCGACGGGTTGAGCCGCACCGGGGGCGGCGCCCCGGGGGGAGGATAGTAGCTGACGCGGCCGGTCGGCGAGTGGGCCTGCAGCTTCGGGCGGCGCCGCGAACGGGCGACCGCCCAGGCGATCACTACTACGATGACGAGGATCACGAGGACGAGCGCTACGATGACCTCGGGCGTGAACGGTGTCGGTGTCATGGCCGCGGCCGGAGGGGTCCCGGGGGTCAAAGCGTAGGTGGTGCTCGTGACGTAAAGACTGTCGGTCCAGGTGAACCCGTTCCCGTTGGAGGCGTTCGTGTCCTGCTCCGTGTACAGGTACCCCACGATGTACCCCGTGGCGGGGTCGAAGTACTCCTTCCAGTCGTAGCTCGCGTTGAAAACGCCGTACTCGTCGTTGCGCTCGTACGACCCGGTCCCCTCGGCGAGGATCGTGGCGACCCACCGTCCCGGGTCGTTCCCGAGATGGTAGCTGGTGTTCAGCGACTCGACCGTCATGGGGTAGGTGAGGACCGTGAAGCCGTCGCCCACGCCTAACGCGTTGTTCAAGTAGAACCAGACCCCGGTGCCGTTCAGGCCCGACTGGTTGTCCGTGCCGTTCACGTAGAGGAACGACACGGCGGAGAAGGTGAAGTTCCCCTCCGCGGTCCAGTGCAACGGTCCCGAGTTGTTGGTGTAGTTGACCGAGTACCGATAGTGCGCCGACTCCGTCCCGCTGGGGGCGGTGGCCGTCACCGTCTCCGTGCCGACCACCGAGTAGTTCTCAAAGTAGCCGGAGTAGTTCGCCCCCGTCCCGTTCGCCAGGGAGATCGTTTCGTGGTAGGTGAAGCTGTCCCCGGTGTGTGGGTCGTAGTGGCCGGCGACGGGCACGTGCGCGAGCGGCGCGAGCAGAAGGAGGAGCGCAACTGCGGCGACGAAGGAGCTCACCCGGAGAATCCTCCCCCGCCTCCGTGAACGTGGCCCGGGTGGACTCCCCCGATGCCGCTGAAGGTCGAGTAGTACCCACCGTGCATCACGATCATCGAGCCGTAGAAGAAGCCCCCCATGAACATCGGCCGCGGCCCCCCGTAGCCGAGGCCCGCGGCGGTCGGCGCCGGGACCTGGGTCGAATCCAAGCCGGTGATCGTCTCGGTCCGGACTCCGTGGACCATGCGGACGGCCAGACAGATCAGCTCGGCCTGGGAGGACGGCATCGCGCGTCGCCCGACGATGTCGTACGCCTCCTCGAGGAGGTTGAGGGATTCGTTCGCCTCGAGGACGGGAACCGACGCCAGGATCGCCGCGGCGACGAGGGGGTACTCGAGGTAGGTGCCGAGACCCTTCGCGAGGATCGCGAGCTTGGTGGTGATCCCTTCGACCGGGAGCTCGGAGATCGCAAGGTAGGCCGAGGCGAGCTCCACGTCCTCGGATGCCTGGTACCCCCAGCTCGCGAACGTGGACCGTAGGGCCGCGAACTTCGAGGCGACGTCCGGACGGTTGACGATCGCCATGAGGGCGGCCGACTCGTACGAGAGTGTCATTTGCAGGAACCGGACGAGCTCGTTCGTTGCGAACGTTCCGTCCGCTCGCTGACCCAGCAGCAGGACCGAGGCCACCCCGAGCGAGGACTCCTTCGGAACCCGCGCGTCATGGCGCGCGTCGTGCTCGAGCTGCTCGAGCGCGGGCATCGCATCCGCTACGCCGCGGGGCAGGCACGAGAGGATCTCGGCGGCCATGATCTGGTTTTCCACGTTGTGGGCGAGCCCGCCGATCCGGCCGTATGCGTCCAAGTAGACCCGCTCGCCCTGTGCTACGTCGGGCTGAAGCTTGGCGAGCCCGATGCCGACCGCCCAGAGGTTGGAGCGGTCGACCTTCTCAAGAGGGGCCATGAGGCCCCCGACGTACTGCGCCCCGCGATCGGCCATGCCGTTCAGCTCCTGGTCGACCGCCCGTCGCTGGGCCGAGTATACCGTGAAATCGACGTCGGAGGAGCGGTAGAGACGGAAGCTCAGGTCCCTCAGCTCCTTGGCGCCGAGCGCGGTCAAGGCGACGTACGCCCCGTTGCACGGGGTCAGCGTGTCCAGGAGCGATTTCCTGGCGATCAGACTGTCGAGTCCCTGCTCGCGGGCCGCCAGGTCGCTGTCCGCGGCGCGGACGGCGCCTTCCTCCTGGGCTTCCTGTTGGACGGTTGCGTCCCGCTTGTCCTTCGCTTCGAGGTGGAAGAGAATGGAATGGGTTTTCCGGGAATCGACCTCTGCCTGCTGGGAGAGTCGCGCGCGCTCCTGAGCGCGGGCGGCGATATCCCCCGAGACCTGCGAGATCGTGTCGACCTCCGAGCGCATCGCGGCGTACTGGTCCGCCGTAAGGTAGGAGATCAGCTGGAGCTGCTGAAGCGAGGCGATGTCGGCCGGCGCCAGGCTGGGGGTCGCCGCGCGGTTTCGGACGTTGGTGAGGAATGTGAACACGGCCTGACAGTTCGCCATGGTTACCAGTCTATCGCCGGGAATCGCGTATAAAGCGACGCTTCTTGACACTTGTTACGCACCTCCAACTCGAGCCGACGCCCGGTCTCCTCGAGCCGAACGGTCGGATCCTCGGCGAGAGCCTCGCGCAACACCCCCTCGAAATGGCGTTTTCGCGAGCCCAACGTCCCGAAGCGGCGGGCCCGTTCCCCCTCGATCTGCTCGTAGGCGAACATGAACTCGTAGAGCGAACGGAACATCTGGTCCTCCAACTTCTCGCGCACGCCCTCGGGCTCCACGGCCACTTCGTCGATGCCTTCGAGGTCCACGAAGTAGACGGACCCGTCCGGTGCAACCACCGCGTCCTTGTCGAGCCAAACGTCGTTGAAATCCAGACCGGTGTACCGTCCCCGGCCAGCGTCTCGCGCCAGGGTCCGGGCGAAGAGCGTCATCATGGCCACCGTGCTCCGGACGAACCGGACCTCGAATCGGAGCGCCTTGTCGCTCGAGTCCAACCCGAATCGCTCGAAGAGGTGGCGCACGTCGTTCCCCACGGTGCTGCGAGCGTGGAAGTAGATCCGCACGTTCGACGGCACAAGGCGCAGTTCTTGGACAATCCGCCCGTCGTAGGCACGGTACCAGTGGATCTTGCGCAGTCGCTCCTCGAGCGGGGGTGGGAAGAGGCAGATCTTCACGAGCGGGGCGATGAGAAAACCGTGAATGGACGTAAGGTCGGCGCGCTCCGAGACTCGCAACGCGGTGGAGGCGTGCTCCAGCCCCTGTCCTCCGTACGGGGAACCGCGGAGCCACAGTTCGCCCGTGATGAATCGATCGATCCCTGGCGCGGTGGGTCGCTCGAGCCGTGACCGCACGTCCGGGTCGTCGACCAGCGCCGCAACCCGCTGGGCGTCGAGGGGCTTCGAGGCGTACGGATCGATCGCCGAGCCAACCCCCTTTACGGAGAGGTAGAACTCCCGTCCGTCAAGGGTGGCCACCGGTTCGGGGGAGACGGCACCGCGGTTGTCGTCCTCGAGGAATTCGACCGACTCCAAAGCCGTTCGTCGAGCAACGGCGCCATGGACGGGGGCAGGTAGATCCGGTCCGGGATCGAGAGCGCGGCCTCCCCGAACCGTCGATTGGGTATCGAGGCGCACGGGTAGGCTCCCAGCGGAAGTGGGGCCCCGAGAAGCCTCATCGCGCCCACCTCGACCCGGGGAACCCACGACGCCGGAACCGCATGCCTCTCCTGCTCCGACCGGAGCTGCCTCGGGAGTGTTCGAGGCACCCCGGCGACTTGAGGCTGACCCTGGGTCGAAGGGGTGTTCGAACCGAGCAGGGGCTCGCATTCTCCGTGGCGCGGGATCCCCGCGCGCCAACTTTATATCGAAATCGATATAGTGCGGAACCGCCGCCCCAGGTGACGCATGCCGGCCCGGATCATCGGACTCTACTCGCTCGCGTGCATGGAGCGCGAGGGCCCCGTCTACGGCTACTTCATCTCCGACCGGATCTCGGAACGGACCGGCGGCGCGTGGCGGCCGGGAGCTGGGGCGGTGTATCCGGCCCTTCAAGCGTTGGTGGAGCGGGGTCTCGCCTCCCGGACCGGCAGGGGTCGCCGACTGGAGTATCGGATCACGCTCGCCGGGCGCCGCGCGCTGCGGCGCCTCCGGTTGGAATCCGAGTCCGGCGGCCGGTCCGCGCCCGATCTGTCCGCCCTGTGGGCGGACGTCGTGGGTCGGCGTGACCTGGGTCCCTTCCTACTCCATCGATTGCATCGAACGCTCGTCGGGATCGAATCCCAGCTCGCCCGGACCGCCGGGACGGTTGCGGGCCGCTCGCTTCGGGGGCAGGTCGTCCGCGAGCTGGCCGGTGCCCGAACGCGGATCGCGACGGCGGGTCGCTCGGGCCGTGCGAAGGCCGGGGGTGCCCGATGAACGGACCCCGCAACAGCAGCGCGATCGTCGTCCAGGACCTCTCGAAGCACTACGGGTCGGGCGAGCGCGGCGTGCGCGCGCTCGACCACGTCACACTCACCATCCCGTCCGGGACCGTCTTCGGGCTCCTCGGACCGAACGGGGCCGGCAAGACGACCCTCATCAAGGTGCTCACGGGGATCACCGACATCACGAGCGGGGATGCGACTGTTGCAGGCTTTGACGTTCGGCGCGAGTCCATGGACGTCCGGGCCCGCATCGGCTGGGTCGCGGCGGAGGTGATCCTGGACGACGATTTCAGCGCGCGCGAGAACCTCTGGTTCCAGGCGAAGCTCCAGAGCCTGAAGGGTTGGGAATCCCGCGCCGAAGATCTCCTCCGGTTCTTCTCCCTCGCGGACCGCGCGGACGAGAAGGTCAAAGCGTTCTCCACGGGGATGCGCAAGAAGCTCGAGATCGCCCTCGCGCTCCTCCACCAGCCGCTCGTGATCTTCATGGACGAGCCGACGATCGGTCTCGACGTCAGCACCCGTCGTATGCTCTGGGACATCGTGACGGGGGTCCACAAGGAGTTCGGGGTCACCGTGCTTCTCACCACGCACTACATCGAGGAGGCGGACGCGCTCTGCGACCGGATCGCGATCATCGACCAAGGGCGAGATCCTGGCCGAGGGGACCCCCTCCGAGCTCAAGCGACGCGTCAAGGCCGACATCGTCCAGCTGGAGACGGTCGAGCCGCTCGACCCCGCGCGACTGTCGAGCATCCCGGGCGTCCAGGAGGTACGCGCCCAAGGGAACGATTGGACGATCCGCGTCGGCACGGCCGACGATTTCCTCCCGCGTCTCTTCGCCACGGTGCGAACCGACCAGATCCGCCGGATCAGCGTCGAGAAGCCCAGTCTCGAAACGGTGTTCCTCGAGGTCACCGGTCGACGTCTGGGCCAGGACGAGCCGATCCGGGACGTGCGCCGGTTCTATGCCCAGATGCAGCGGGCCCGAAAATGAGGTCGCAGTGGAGCCCTCTTTGGGGACTGTACTGGCGCGAGATTGTAAGGACGTTCCGGAACCCGTTCGTGCTGCTGATCACGATCGTCCAGCCGTTCATGTGGCTCGCGTTCTTCGGCAGCAGCTTCACGGAGGCGCCGGCGAGCACGCTGGAGGCGATCTTCCACTCGTCGAACTACATCCAATTCCTGCTCCCCGGCGTCCTGTCGACGTCGATGCTCACGGTGGGGATGTTCGGCTCGATGAGCACCATCCAGGACAAGCGGTTTGGTTTCATGAAGCGGATCCTGATCACGCCGACCTCAAAGGGGACGGTGTTCCTGACGAAGGCGCTCGGCTCCGCGTCCCGGGGTCTCGTCCAGTTCCCGGTGATGGTGGCTGCCGCGCTCGTCTTCGGCGTTCCGTTCCACCTGACCGTCCTTCAGTGGGCCGCGTGGGTCACGGCCCTCATGCTGCTGGCGATCGGATTCTGCAGCCTCTTCCTCGCGATCACAGCCCGCGCGACCGACTGGCAGACCCCCGGGGTCGTCTCGAACTTCATCACGATGCCGCTGATGTTCTCGAGCGCGGCGCTCTTCGGTTCCCAATACTTCCCGCCGTGGATGCGGGCGATCTCGAGCGTGAACCCGATCACGTTCTCCGCCCTCCTGGGGCGCAGCTTCGTCCTCGGAACGCCCACGAACTGGGCGTACCTCGGCTACCTCGCGATCTTCTCCGGCGTCATGCTGGCGATCGGATACTTCGTCTCCAGCCGGTGGCTGCGGGTCGAGTGAGCTTGGCTACTCCGGGCGTGTGACGCCGGGGCTGGCGGTCGACACGGGGGACGCAGCCCCGACCTCGAAGTCCCGCCCTTCCCACCGATCCGATTCGGGCCAGTAGAACGTGAACCTCCACGACCGACCGGGGCGGTCGAGCGGCGGGAGGTCGACGTAATGCAGCCCAAGCCCGGTTCCCCGGGAGTCGATCGTCCGCGGGGTTCGCCAATCGTCGTCGCTGGCCCTTAGGCGGAACGGGGCCCCCACGATCACACGGATCGTCGCGTCGACCGGGACGCGTCCTGGCTGCCGGTCGAACTTCCAGACCTCCAAGGTCGAGCGTCGGCGCCCGCGCGATAGGAACCGCTCCGCCACGGCGGGGACCCGGTCGAACACCTTTCTGTCCGACGCCGAGCGGAGGAGCTGGAGGTACTCCGCATGGGCCCAGGCGAGCGGCATCGCGGCCTCGGTGGGTCGGCCGAGCTCGAGGTGCAGGGCCGGTCGGTCGGCCTCGTCCCACACTTGCTCCGTGAGGAGTCCGGTGGGCGTGGCGAACTTCTCCATCGCCTCCAGGTATGGGCCCGGGTCCCGACCGGCCGCGATCTCGTAGTGGCCGCGTTCCCCGGTGAGAACCGGCCAGCCGCGGCCGCTGCCCCAGTCGGCGTACGGACCCCCGTCGTCCCGTTGCCCGTAGCCGTCGTGGTTGTACCGCCGCCAGACCGGTCCGTAGGGAGTTTCCACGCGCAGGATTTGGTCGACGACCCGAAGGGAGTCGACCACGAGGGGGTCGTCGGGGGCTCGGACGCCGTAGCGCACAAGATCGAGGAATCCGGCGTCGACGACCTCGCTCGCGGGAAACTCGCTCGGCGAGCCCGGGGAAAGGTTCGGGAGGCGCACCGTGCCGAGGTCCGGCCCTTCGTCCGGTACGACGTTCGCCGGCAGGGCGGGTCGGATCCGGACATAGTGTTGCGGGATCCCCTTCACGAGGGACCCGCGCCGGGTGACGGTCCATCGTTCGACGTGCGCTTCGAGGAAGTCCGCGTACTCCTGAGCGAACGCTGCGGTCCCGGTCGTCCCCGGGCGCGGGCGAAGCCGGCGGCGACCGTGAGCGCCGCGATGTTGGTCGCGAGGGTCGAGGGAGAGTAGCCGCCGACCTCCTCCCAACGGTCCTGCTCGGTCGCCGGGCCGCGCTCGATCAGGTATCGGGCCCCCTGGAGCACCATCGGCTCCGAATCGATGAGCGACTCCTGACGGAGGTCCCCCAGCTTGGACGCCAGGAGGATCGGAAGCGCCACTTCGTCCAGCTGGATACCCTGCCAGTACGGCGTGCCGTCGACCCAGAAATTCTGCGGAAAGCCACCGTCGGGGCGCTGCTGCGTAGCCAGGTAGACGAGGGCGCGGAGCGCGGTCTCGGTGGCGCCCGAAGCGAGGAGGCCCGTCGCGCAATGTGCCATGTCGCGCGTCCAGACGAGGTGGTAGCCGCCCCGCTCCGAGTCCGTTTTGGACGCGCCCCACGGGATCGAGAGCGACGCGATGAACGCCCCGGCGAAGAGCTTGTCCTCGTGGGCGAGGAGCGTCGCTCGGCTCGCCCGGTACAGACGCCCGCCGTCGTGCGACCGACCGGCGAGGGGGAGCTCGTGGGCCGTGGTGCGCTGCCACTGCTCGAGGAACCGCCGTTGGTGCAGCTCGAAGGGCGTGGCGAGCGATTGGTGCAGCGTCGTCACGGCCGACTGGACGGAGTCGCCGAACGAGAGTCCGAGCGTGAACTCCGTGACCTCGTCGAGCGGGATCTCCCCCGTGAGCGCCACGTTGCCGTCCGGCGCCCGGTCGAACTCCCAGGCCATCGTGCCGTGCTGGGAGAGGTCCGTGTATCCGTCGCTCGCCCCGACGTATCCGACGGAGGTCCGGGCGAACGGCGTGGTCGACCCGACGGCCATCGCGGTCCCGCCCTTCTCCGCCGCCAGGAGGGAGCGGCCGAGGAGCCTGTAGACCGCGGCGTTGTTGCCCCATCCGCCGACCTCGAGGTGCGGGGCGACGAGGGCGTACAGCCGGAGCTTCCCGACCAGGCGACGGTCGAGGATCTCGAGCCGGGACCGAATGAGCAGGCAGGGTTGGTGCGGATCGCCGATCACCCACTTCGTGAGCCGGTACCGGCCCTCCGGCTCCTCCGAGTGGACCCGAGAATCCGAGCGCGTGATCATGGGGCCGCTCCGTCCTCGGGATCAGGTGCCGCTTCTCCTCGTGGAACAACGAACCACCGTCCGAGAACAGGAATTCGAGGTCGCGCAGCTGGGGGCGGTCGATGCGGGGGTAGTAGACCTCGGTGACGGTACCCCGCCAGAGGGTGTACCAGAGTCGGGAGTCCGACGAGTAGGCCGTGCCGACCCCGTCCTTGTTGCTGTGCGACCACCGGGGCTCGATGCCGGGACCACCGAACGCGAGGCGGTCTCCGCGGGGTTGCACGACTCGAGGCCTCCGCGCGAACGAGAGTACCCGGCTCTTTGAGGTTTAACCCCGCCCGCTCGGGCCGGACGCCGCCGCCGGCCTTTTCCGACCCCGGCGGTACGGCGCAGCGTGGACCTCCTCGACTTCGTCCTTCTCCTCGGGGTGACGGGGGTCCTCGCCGGTCTCCTCGGCTCGTTGACGGGGCTCGGCGGCGCGGTCGTCGTTATCCCGGTGCTGATCGTCGGGTTCGGGGCCAGCTTTCCGGTCGCGGCGGGGGCCGGACTGATCACGATCCTTGCGACGTCCTCGACGACCGGGTCGGCGTACGTGCGCGACCACTTGACCGACCTGCGGATCGGCATGTTCTTCGAGATCGCGACGGTGCCGGGCGCGATCCTGGGCGCGACCGCGACGGTGTTGCTCACCCACGCGAACCTGAACGATGCCCTCGAGATCGCCCTCGGCTGCGTCCTGCTGGCTATCCTGCCGGGAAGCCTACGGCGACGCAACGAGGAGCTTCCTCAGGGGGTGGTGCCCGACCGACGCTCGAAGAAGCTCGGGCTGCGCGGTTCGTACCGTGACGGACCCACGGGCAAGGACGTCGCCTACGAGGCCGCGAACACCGACCCCGCGCTCGGCGTGATGTTCGGCGCGGGCGTCGTTTCGGGGATGTTCGGGATCGGTGCCGGGGTGTTCAAGGTGCTGGCCCTCGACCACTATCTCCGGCTGCCGATGAAGGTCTCGACCGCGACCAGCAACTTCATGATGGGGGTGACGGCGGCCGCCGGCGCCGGGGTCCTTCTGGCGGCCGGCTACGTCAACCCGATCGTGGCGGCCCCGGCGGCCATGGGGACGGCGCTCGGTGCCTACACCGGTTCCCGCCTGCTTCCAACCCTGACGAACCAGGCGGTTCGGTACATCGCCCTCCCCGTCGTCCTCGCCCTGGCGATCGAGACGATCCTCCGGGGGGTGGGCCTGCCGTGACCGACCCGAACGAGACCGGCCCGGTCCCGGTCGAGGCGGAGCGCGTTCTTCCGCCCGAGGTTTATCGACGGATGGCGGTCGTCCTCCGTGCCGGACTGGTCGCGGCGCTTCTGCTCCTGGCCGCCGGGATCGCGGCGTACCTCTCCGCGCATCCCGGTGCGACCGCGGCCGGCGTCCTGGCGACCAACCCGATCGCGCGATTCCTCTCCGTGGGCGGTCTCGGCCAAGGGCTCGCCCGGGGATCGCCGGAAGCGATCCTGACGCTCGGCACCCTCGGTACTGGTGGCGACCCCGATCGTCCGGGTCGCGTCCGGGTTCTACTACTTCCGCCGCGGCGGCGAGCGCACGATGGCGGCGATCACGCTCACGGTGCTTGCCCTGATCCTCTTCGGAATCCTCGTCTTCGGTCCGTTCGTCAAGTAGCGGGCGCCGCCGCAGCCGGGCGATCGGGCCCCGCCGATCTACTTCGCGGCTCCGAGCTCCGTCAGCGCGCGGCGTACGCGCTCCAGGCCCAGGTCGGCCAGCGCACGGGCCCGCGCGGGCTCCTTGGCCTCGGCGGAGATCCGGAAGATCTGTTCGGTCCCTGACGGGCGGAGAAGGACCCAGCCTCCCGGAAGGTACGCCTTGACTCCGTCGATCGTCTCCACCCGCTCGGCGGTCGAGCGCATCGACTCGGAGACCTTCCCGATCACCCGGTCCCGATACTCCGCGGGGCAGTCGACCTTCTCCTTGACGAGCGTGTAACGCGGGATCTCCCTCGACTAGGTCGGCAAGGGACCGGCCGGTGCGTGCAAGGAGGTCGAGCAGGGCGGCCGCCGCCATCGCGCCGTCGCGTGCGAGCTGGAACTGCGGGAAGACGAGACCTCCGTTGTCCTCCCCACCGAAAACGGCCTTGCGCACCATCATCTCGTGCGTGATGGACGGGGACCCTACACGCGTGTAGACGACCGATCCTCCGAGGGGTCGAACGCTGTCCTCCACCGCCTGCGAGGCCGCGACCGGCACCACCACGATCCCCCCGCCGTGCCGCTCGACGGCGTCCCGCGCGAGGAGGGCGAGCATCAGCTCGCCGGGAACGTACCGACCCGAGGCGTCCACGAAGACGGCGCGGTCCGCGTCGCCGTCGTGGGCGATCCCGATCGCCGCGCCGACCGCCGGGACGACACGGCAGAGGTCGGCCAGCGCCGCTTCCGTCGGCTCCGAAGGGCGCCCGGGGAACGTTCCGTCAACGTGGGCGTTCAGCGTGACCGTTCGGCATCCGAGGCGGCCGAGCAGCACGGGGCTCGTTGGGATCGAAGCGCCGTTGCCGCAGTCGAGGATTACAGAGAATTTCTTGGCGGCGATCCGCGCCGGATCGACGTGGGCGAGGATCCCGTCCAGGTAACGCTCCGCCCCGGCCGAGTCGACGACCACGCTCCCGATCCGGGAGTATGGGACGGTGGGGTTGACCCCCCGTTCCACCGCCGCCTCGATCCCCTCTTCCGTCTCGCGCGGCACCTCGAGGCCGTCCGCGCCGATGCACTTGATGCCGTTGAACTCGGGCGGGTTGTGCGAGGCGGTGACGATCACCGCCAGGCGGGCCCCGACTCGGGGGACGTTGTACTGGATCGCGGGGGTCGCGAGCAAGCCGAGGTCGATCACCCGGTGGCCCGCGGCCGCGAGCGTCCCGGCCACGACCTGAGCGAACGCCGGACTGGACGTTCGGCCGTCCCGGCCCACCGCAATGGTCGAGGGGGCCGGTACGATCGAGGCGATCGCGCCGGCCACCCGGGTCACGAACGGGGCGGTGAACGTTTCGCCAACGACCTCACGGATGCCGTTGGTTCCGAACAGTCGGGCCATCTCCGCTCTCCCGCGGAGAAGCGACCGGACCTATAAGCGCGGGAACAGTTATCCACCGCGGTTCCCGGTCAGGCCGGTGGCGCCTCCTCGGTGGCTGGCGGACGAGATGCTGGGGCGCCTCGCCCGGTATCTCCGGTTCGTCGGCTGCGATACCGCCTACGTGCGGGGACTCCCCGACGACCAGCTGCTCCGCACGGCGGAGCTCGAGAACCGGGTGATTCTCACGCGCGACCGGGCGTTGGCGCGTCGGTCGCCCCGCATCTTCCGGATCGACAGCACCGAGATCTCCGAGCAGTTCCGGGCGGTCCGCGGACGTTGGCCCGAGGTTCCGGTCGAACCTCGGTTCGAGCGGTGCACCGAATGCAACGGTGTCCTCGGACCGTACCCGGCTCGGCAGCCACCCCGAACGCGAAGCGGCGCTCCCCCGTCACGCCGGGGGTGAGGCGCCGATCGTCTTCGAGTGCGCCTCCTGCGGACACCTGTACCTGGGAGGGGTCCCACACCGCACGGATCCGAGAGCGCCTCCAAGCCTGGTCCGAGGGACTGCCGCCATGATCACCTGCTACGTGGAACCGTCGGGGGAGTCGCCGCGGCTCGCCCGTGCCGAGGTGGCCGCGGCCGCGGAGGCGCTCGGGGGCGGGCTCGCTCCCCATCCTCTCACGTTGTCCCCGTTGATCGCGGTCCTGGTTCCCGACGTCCCCTCGATCCGGGCGTTGTCCGCGCGCATCGCGCTGGCCCACCGTTGCCTACGAGCCGTTCGCCCCGGACAGGACGCGGAGGCGGCGGCGGCCCTCGAGGGAGAGGACGGTCGGTCGGCGGTGTTCCGACGGATCGGCCGGTCGGAAGGCTCGAGCGATGCGGTAGTCCGAGCCGCCGGGAAGGCGTATCGGGCCGGCGGCGGTGCGATCGACCTCGAGACCCCGGAACGGCGGTACTGGCTGGCGACGACCGAGACGGGAGAGGTGCGCCTCCTGGACGAAGTGGCTCCGGTAAACCGACAAGAGTCGGCACGTCGCGCGATGCCTCACCTCCCGTTCCAGCGTCCGGTGTCCCTCGCGCCTCGTCTGGCCCGGGCGGCGGCGAACCTGGCCCGCGTCCGACCGGGCGATCGCGTGGTCGACCCCTTCGTCGGCACCGGTGCCCTCCTCGCCGAAGCCGGTCTCTTGGGCGCGAGCGTGTATGGGATCGACCGCGACTCGACGATGGTCCGCGGCGCGCTCGCCAACTTCGCCCACTTCGGGGTGGAGGCGGCCGAGCTGCTGGAAGGGGACGCGGGCGAGGTCGACTTCGCGGACCCGGGCCTGCGGTTCAGTTCCGTGCTGACGGATCCCCCGTACGGCCGGGCTTCGAAGGCGGGTAGGGAGGGCGCCCCCGCCGTCTGGCACCGGGTCGTGCCGCGGTGGGCGGACCGGGTCGAGACCGGCGGCCGGGTGGTCGCGGTCGTTCCGACCGGATTCGAGCCGCTCGGGGAACCCTGGACCCCCACGCTGGCCGTGCCGGTGCCGGTCCACCGTAGTCTGACACGCGAGTTCCGCGTCTACGAACGGGCCGACTAGGGGAAGGAGGCAGAGAGGGAGATCGACGCGCTCCCGCCGTTCGCGGGGGCGCAGACCTCGTTCGTGCTCAGGTCGACCACAACGAGGAGAGCGGGCTCCGTGTTCGAGAACAGGACCTCGATGGGAGCGCTCGAGGCCGCGTCGATCGTGATCCATTCCGATCCGGGTACGCTCGCCGATCCTCCGGTGAACGGTCCGACGCTCACCGGGCCGGGGAGAACGAACGTCCAGCTCGCGTTCGCCTCCCAGCTCGCGAGGGCGCTCCCGTTCAGTTGAGTGGCCACTCCGCCCGACCCGTTCACCGAAACGGTCTGCACGGCGATGGAGAACAGGAAGCCGTGGGGCACCGGGTCCTTGTTCTGAGCCGTGGCCGAGAAGTTGGCCGCGACCCCGGAACCGTGCGCCGGGTAGGCGACCTGCGGGTTCTCGAACGCCACGGATCCCGGCGCCGCCGCGAGCGGTACCACGACGAAACCGCCGATGAGGATCGCCGCCACGCAGACGCCGAGCGCGTAGCGTTTCGTGTCGAGGGGCGTGAGGTCGTTCAGGGGCGGCGGGTGCCGCAGCCCGAGGAAGAGGACCAGGAACGCGAACAGGAGCCAGCCAGTGTAGAGGAACCCGAGGCCGAAGAGCATGATCGCGGCGGCGTAGCTCACGTATCGCGAACGGTCGCCGAGGAGGGCGCGGAAGATGTGGCCGCCGTCCAGCGACCCCGCCGGGAGGAGGTTGATCGATGTGACCAGGATGCCGACCCATCCGGCGAAGGCGAGCGGGTTGTGAAGCGTGGCGATCGCGGGAGGGAAGAACAGCGAGAGTAGGCTCCAGAAGAACGACGAGCCGAGGAGCAGGTTCCCGTACCCTTGGCCGAGGATCGTGATGCCGCAGTAGCTCAGCGGCGCGGAGGAGGAGTGCGCGGAGAGGTACAGCCCGGCGAGGGCGATCGGGATCGCGGCAGCGAATCCGGCCAGGGGCCCGGCCGCCCCGACGTCGAACAGGGCCTTGCGGTCCGGGAACGGCGAACGGATGCTGACGAACGCCCCGAAGGTGCCGATGAGCAGCGGCGGCGGGATCGGGATGAAGTACGGCAGGGAGGCGTCGAGCTTCCGGCGACGGGCCACGACGTAGTGGGCGGACTCGTGGATCCCGAGTATCGCCATCAGAGGGGCGGCGAAGTAGAGGGCACCCCAGCCGAAGTCGGGCAGTGTAAGGGTCAGCTGGCCCTCGTAGGTGAGCCAGATGAGGCTCCCCGCGAAGACGGTCGTTCCGAACGTCGCGGCAAGCAGGGCGAGGTTCACCCAGAGGCGGCGCGGGCCGAGCTTCGGCCGTCGGACGACCTCGATGAACTCTTCCCCGGCCGAGCGTCGGAGGAACGGGACGTACCCCTGGGTCCACAGCGCCTGCCGGAGCCGATCGAACTTCGATTCGAGGGTCGTGCGGTCGGTGTGGACCGCGAGGAGCAGCGACTGCGGCGCGATCCGTGTCTCGTAGACCGGGAAGTACGCCGAGACCGTCGCGCGGATTCGGTCGAGCTCGGTCCCGCCGGAACCCCCGAGGGGGACCGACCGTCCTCCCATCGCTCAGTCACCGGCCGTCGCGGACTTCCGCAATCGCTTGGCCCGCTCCTTCGCGGAGTAGCCGGTCGCCTCTTCGAGGAAGCGGTTGTATCGGGCGATCGTCTCGCGGGCGACCTCCTCCGTGACCTTGGGGTTCATCCGGAGGTCGATGCTGAGCTCCTTGCCGTCGGCGCGCGCACGGAGTTGCTCGATCGCACCGTAGGCGGCGGTCACCACGTCGCCGCTGACGGTCGCGGTGCCGAAGTGGGTGCGGAGGATCCGTTCGAGGGCCTCGGGTTCGAGGTTCCCTCGTGCCTGGGCCCGGACGGGGTAGTTCTGCACGGTCGGCCGCCGAGCCGGACGCGCAATAATAAGTCTGCCGGCGCAGGGCGTCGGCCTAGACGGTTTCCACTTCGAGGAGGACCCGGAAGCCCTTCAGCTGGTGCGTCAGCTCGTCCGAGAGGCCGAGGACCTGCTCCCGCGACGCGGTCCCCCGCCAGTCGTAGACGAAATCGTAGTTCCCGTGGGTCGGCCGGAACCCGAACGACAGGAGGCGGTCGGCAACCGCCGACGGCTTGGCGCCCTCGCTGTCGAAGGTGACGCGGACGTACGTCTCCATCGGCGCAGGAACGGCCCCCGGGTGTCAAAGGGGTTTCGGCCGGGAGGGGTGGGCCAGCCGATAGACGGACTCCCGTAGGTCCGAAGCTCTCGAGCCCCCCACGAGCCGCGGGCTAAGGGCGATCGCCGACGATCTCTCGACCACCACCCAGCCCGCGGGGGGGTCCGCGCGACGCCGAACGCCAGGTCCCGGCGCCCCAGGGCCTTCTCAGCGAACCGCTCGGCGCGGCGCGTCGCCGCCCCGCTCGTCGACCCGGCGGTCCGGGCGAAATGAACGCGACCCCCGGGGAAGGCCCTTCGAAGGGCGGTCGTCACCGCCGCTCGATCGGCGCTGTTCTCGAGGCCGACCCCGATCGAAAGGGACCCACGGCGGCGTCCGTCCGGGTCGATCTCCCCCGAGCGGATGCGTCGCGAGCTCACCGGCATCAGGTCCTGGGCGAGAACGAGCGGGACCACGACGAGGGGCACCGCCTTGCGGCCGAGACGGCGACGCACGGCGTTCACGGCCTCCCCTCCCGGCACGGTGTCGGCCGAAACGACGAGCGCGTCCACCCCCTCTGCCGCGGAGCCACCGACCCCGTCGTTCAGCGGCACGGCTCGCCACGGCCGGCCCGGAAACCTCGACCGGACCCATCGGCGCACGGCGCGGGACCGCGCCGCATACGGCTGGATCGCCTCCCGCCGGGGTTTCGGGTGGGCCGCCAGAAACCGGTCCGTGGTGATCCCGATCGAGACCCGGCGGCCCACCCGAAAGGCGGTGCTCAGGAGCGCCTCGTGCCCGACGTGGGAACCGGTCGAACGTTCCGCCGAGCACGACGTGGCCGAACCGAGGCACGGGCCCCTCCCTAGACGAAGTGGGCCAGGAACACGATCAGGAGGAGCGCGATCGAGCCGTAGAGGAGGAGCGTGTAGTTCCGGCGGGTCCGGGCCTGGTTCTCCCGGACCTGGGCGCAGGCCTTGCCGCACGTCTCCGACCCCGTCCCGCAGACGCGGCCGCAGACCTTGCAATGACGGTGATCCTCCTCGGCGGCCACGGCGGGCCGAATAGGTCGGCGGTCCCCTTATCGTTACCCCGCCCGCCGCCGCGGGCGATCAGGGGCGGCGCGGTCGGCGGCGTGGATCCTGGCTCGGCGGTGGGTCGGAGGTGTCCGTGAGCTGCGGGTCCATCGGGTTGGGCGGGTCGAGGGCGTAGCCGGCCCCGTACGGGTCCATCGGGTCGGCGGCGCGACGGGCGGGCGGAACGGAGGAGGGGGTCGGACCGGGCCGCGATCCCCGACGCGGCTGGCGATGGGAGGTCGGGTACGCAGGGGGCGGCAGCCCGCCGCCGGGGGAAAGCTGGCGCAGGAGGCTGAGCCAGATCCGTCCGTGCGTCGCGACGGACGCTTCGAGCCGGTCCCGGAGCTCCGCGGCCCGCTCGAGCGAGTCGCCCTCGAGGCGGCGCAGCTCCTGCTCGACCTCCTTGCGCAAGGCATCGAATCGGGCATCGAGCGATTTCTCCTGGTTCTCGGCACCGGCCCCGGAGACCTTGAGCCACGTCTGGCGCACGACGGGGAGCACGTGGTCGTTGACGACCATGAGCCGCCGCTCCAGGTCGTCGAGCTCGCCGCGCACGGTCAGTTCGACCCGGGCCAGGTCGTCGCTCCGCTCCTCGACCTTCGCATCGATGGCTTCGATCCGGCCGATCGTCACGTCGCCCTGCTGCCGGATCCGTTCCTCGGCGGCTTCGACCGCCTCGGCGAACGCCTTGCGCTGCTCCACGCCCTTCGCCTCCACGATGCGGGCAAGACGCTCGCGCAGCGAGGCATCGAACTGCGGCGACTGCGAGCGAGTGCTCGACGTTCTGCTCGAGGTCCGCCTTGAGACGGGCCAAGAGCTCGACGTACTTCTCCTCGGCGCGGGCCTGGTCCTCGCGGATCCTAAGCTCGAAGAACGATTGCATCCGGACCTGGAGGCCGGCGACCGCGGCCGTCTGCGCCTCGGAGATCTCGGCCAGTCGGGCGTCCCGCTCGACGGCGAGCCGCCGTTCGGTCTCCGTGACCCGCTCGCTTTGCGCGGCGGAGAGGCGGGTCGACTGGGCAGCAAGGCTAGTGTCGAGCTTCGTTTCGAGTTCCTTCGTCCGGCCCTCGAACAGGAGCTGGATGCGCTGCTCGGTGTCCCGGATCTCCTTGGCGGAGGACTGCGCCGCAGCGTCCAGGTGCTGCTTGAGGATCTCCCGGACCCGGCTCTCGATCTCCTCCCGGAGCGCGGTACCCTGCTCCTTCGCCTCGAACATCTCGAGGTCGAGCTGCGCGACCAGGGCCGCGCGGAGCTCCTCCTCGGCGTTCGCCGACTGGGCGGAGATCTGGTCGGCCGTCTCCTTGAGGTCGCGCCGGAACCGCTCCGCCCACCCTTCGGAGGTCGAGCGGACGGCCTCGGCCACGCGCGCGTCGAGCTGCTTGGAGAGCTCGTCCGTGAGGGTGGTAGCGGGCACCGGGGGTCGGGCGGTGGCGGCGGCCTCGGCCGAGCCGATCCGCGCCTCGAGGTCAGATCGGACGGTGTTCGCCGTCCGCGTGGCGGCTTCGGCGAGTTCGCGCGCTCGCGCGTCCAGGGTCTGGGTCCACCGTGCTTCCGCGTCGCGCACCGCCCGGGCGACGCGCTCGTCCACGGCCGCAAGGTCCACGGAAGGTCGGGCGGGCGCGGCCGGCGCCGGTAGGGGGAAGGCCGCGTCCATCGGGGAGCGGAGCGAGCCCGGCGGACGCGCGGGCATCGGGGCCGCCCCGGGTGTCGCGGGAACCGGCCCAGGGGCCGCCGCGCTTGCGGGGCCGGTCGCCGGAGCCGCCCGCGGAGCCGTGGGAACGGTTGGGCGCGCTGCGGCCGCCGGGGCGGAAGGCCCCGGGGGCGTCGTGGCCGGAGCTGCCGATGCGGCGGCGGCCGCCGCTCGGAGCATGGAAGGATCCTCGCTGGTAGAAACCGGCACCCCGGCGACCGATTCCCCCGGAACGGGGACGGGCGTCGCCGGAGCGCGGAGCCAAGCCGGTAGGCCCGTCCCGGCCCCCGGGGGAGGTGCGGTCGGAGCCGCTGCCGGAGCCGCAGCGGCAGTGGGGGGCGCGGGAACGGGGACCAAGATAGGGCTCTCCCCGGGTTTTGCCTCGAGGTAGGCGTTCGCCCGCTTGGCGGTCTCGTTCGAGACGGGCAGGGAACGTCCCCTCGGCTTGCTGAGCAGGAGGGCGGCGGTCTCCATCGCGGTCCCGATACGCCACATCTCCTTTCGGTGCTCGTGCCCGGTCTGGCGCTCGGCGTCCCCGAGGGAACGGCCCAACCGCGGAAACTCGACGGTGTCGACGCGGCGGGCGACCTCGGAGCTCTTCGTCTCGTCGTCGTCGCGGACGTACTGGAGCACGAGGGGTAGCGTTTCCCGGGTCTTCCCCGCCGGGGCGGGCTTGGTCAGGTCGCGGAGCGTGACCGGCTGGTCCTCCCAGCTCGCGATCCGCTTCGCGTGCCGCTCGCCCGCGGCCTCGGAGCGGGGAACCCGCATCACGGCGAGCGCGAGCGGCAGCTGCTCGGCGAACTCGTGCATGTCGATCTTCGTCGCGGGCAGGAAGTACGGGAAGACGAGGAAGGCGCCCATCGCCACCAGCGACGAGGGCATCGCCCCCAGCACCTGGAGCACGGCGGCGGCCACGGACTCCCACTGGTCGCTGGCGACCACGACGACCGGCTCGGTCGACCCGCGGTGGAAAAGGAACCCCTCCCCCACGGTCTGGAAGATCGACGGGTCCGGGGGGACCGACGGCCGGCGGGCCACGGAGTGGCCGTCCATGCTCGCGTAGGCCCGGAGGATCGTCGGGCCGAACTCGGCCGTCTCGTAGAGGTCGGCGGTGGTGTAGACGAGGGTCTTCATCCCCAGCCGGGGCCGGTCCTCGGTCGAAAGGAACATCCGGCCCACGCAGGTGTAGCGCCCGCCGGCCGCCGGGTAGAGGAACAGGTTCGGGTAGAACGACAGCGACTGCGTGGGCGAGGGATCCCAGTAGTCGTGGGTGTCGGCGACGTTGATCGTCAGGTTCCCGACGATCCGGATGGTGTCGAGCGTCTCCCGGCGTCCGGGGAACTCGTCCGGGATCGCCGTGTAACCGGGGCTCTCGGCCTCGTTGTCGACTTGGCGGCACCAGACCGAGGCGACCGGCGTAACCTTCCGGGCGACGCCGACCTCGACGGCCGCCATCAACCTCCCTCGGTCGCCCGCTTCGAGAAGATACGCTCGCAGGCCCGGGCGAGCGGCAGGGTCGTGTTGACCATGATCGGGACCCCCAGGGTCGGCGTCCCGACGTCGGACGCCGGCTGGCCCCCTTCGCCCACGAACATCGGGTGGCCCTCGCCGGTGGAGACGGCGCTCGAGATCAGGAAGACGTCCTCCTTCGTCGAGATCCCGCGCCCTTCCTGGGCGACGAGGATCGTGCCCATCCCGGCGCCGTCCCGCCGAAGGAGGAAGTCGACGGAATCGAACTGGCTGTGGAACGTCCGCTCGCGGATCGACTGGTCGATCTCCGAGTAGAACTCCTTGAGCTTGTCCGCCTTCGAGATCGCGATCACGAGCGGAATCTTCCGCTCGCGGACGAACCGGAAGACGCCGCGGGCGAGGTTCATCTGCTGGGCCTGGTCGCGGAGGGAGGTGAGCGCGGGGGAGAGGAGCAGGATGATCGCGTCCGCGCCGTAGACGAACCGTCCGAGGAGCGTGAGGCCGCGGCGCCAGAGGTCCTGCCGGTCGGGTCGCCAGGTGTCGAAGTGCGGGATGACCCGGCAGGTCTTCTCGCTCACCTCACCCTGGGCGGAGGTGAGCCAGAGCCGGTCGTAGGTGAAGTAGTCGGCGATGATCCCGCCGGCCTCGTCGATCGTCTCGAGCTCGAGCGGCTTCGAGCCCGTGACCTCCTCGGGCGCGCCGTAGCGGAACCGAAGACGCATGTCGACGAACTGATTGAACTTCGTCGGCAGCGGGTACTTGGTCAGGACGCCCTGGTCTTCGCGGCCGGCGGAGAGCTCGACCCAGAGCTTGCGTCGGTCCTCCATCGGGCGGTTGACGTAGTAGCGGGTCGTCGTCTCGAGACCGCCCTCGGGGTCCGTCGGGTCGGTCGTCTCGTACGTCGTCTCCTCGAGGGCGACGTCGTTGTCGAGGTCGCCGAAGATCGGGAGCGTTCCCCCGTCCGCGCGCGCCGGTACGAACAGGATCGGCAGGTTGAGCCCGAAGTGGCCCGAGAGGAATCGGAAGTAGGTGGTCTTACCGGACGCCGGGATCCCGACGACCGCGATGCGCGCGGACTCGCCGGCGGGCGGCTTCGTCTCGTGGCGGGAGGCTGCGGTGCGCCGGGTGCGGGTCGTGACCTTGACTTCCGGCATCCGAGGCTACCTCTACCTCATCTCCGCGAGGCATATTTCAATGAAGTCGAGCGCGCCCTCGATCGCCGCGTCCGCCGCCGCGAACTCCAGCCGCGCGTCCTGGAGCCGGCTGAAGACCTCCTCGACCGCGGCCTCGTGCTTCTGCGCGGCGTCCTGCAGATCGCCCGCGCCCGAGAGCCGGGTCAGCTGGTACGTGCCCCGGAGCTCCAGGAGGCGACCGAACAGATCCTGCAGACGTTCCCGGACGGCGGGCTTCGCGCCGTTGAGGCGTTGCTGGGCGTCGTCCAGGAATCGGACCAGCGTCTCCGTCTCCTTGTCGTTCTGGATGCGGGCCTGGAGTAGGGCCAGCCGCCGGAGCACCTGGGATTGGGTCGCGGGAGGCAACTTCTCTGCCTCCTCCCACGCCCCGAGGAGGGCGCGGGTGGCCTCGTCCGTGGCGCCGCGCGCGAACTGGATGCGAGCCTCCCAGTACAGCCGGCTGACCGCCGGCACGGAACGGGCCCCGGCCGAGAGGAGGCGAAGCGCCTCGTCGTAGTTGGTGGCGATGTATGCCTCCACGACCTCCCCGAGAGGCCCGTACCGGTCCCGAAGGTAGGCCGGCGCGCCGCCCGTGGTCGAGAGGACGCCGACCTCGAGCTCGGACGATGCCGTGGCGGCGGCCGCCGCCGAACCCGCGACGGCCGAGACGGTGCGCTCGCTGCGCAGCCGCGCCACCGTGCCGTGCTCGCTCGGCGCCTTGAGGGCCATCGCGGCCGAGGCGGCCCGCTGCGCGAGCTCCTCAGGGTGCAGCTCCTCGAGCGCCTGGTCGTCGCCGTACGTGATATCGAGGAACGCTTGGACCATCTGGGCGAACAGCTCGGAGCCCGTCCGGACCTCCTGGAACGTGAAGACGCCGGCCATCCCGAGGGCCGTCGCGCGACTCCGCAACTGGCCCAGAAAGGCGTTCATCCGGCCGCCGTCGACCCCCTTGTCCCGCTCGGCCCCTTCGCCGATGCCGATGATCCGGAGATTGACCTCGGAATGCTCCGGGAGAAGGTGGGGCACGAGGTCCGTGAGCCCCTCGCGCAGGGGCGCACCGGGGGCGTCGCGGACGCCGAACCGGGCCGAGGCGTTGTCCCACCCGTCCGTGACGAGCACCAGGTTTCCACGGACGCCCCCCTCGGGGGTGCGCAGGAGGTCGGCGCCGACCCCGATCGCGTCCCAGATCGCCGAGCGACCGCTCGGAGTCAGGAGCGAGATCAGGTTCTCGATGTACGGGAGGTGGTCTCCCTCGACCGTGCCGAGCGGTACCGCGACCCGGACGGTGTTCGTGAACGTGACGAGGCCGAACGCGGTCCCCGACTTCGCCCCGTCATGGAGGATGCGGTAGACGGCCGTCCGCGCGACCTCGATCTTCTGCCGCTCCCCGCGCGACCCCTGGGGGTCCGGGAGCGGGGCGAGCATGCTCTTCGAGAGGTCGAGCAGGAGGACATTGCGTTCCCGCACAACGGGCACCGCGATGGCTTCGCTCGCTTCTTGCATCAAGTGTAGGACCGCGCCCTGTGTAGCGGCGCCCGGTGTTCAGTCCCAAGCGTAAACCCGGCCGGGCCTCCCGCGGTCCACGGTGTGTTTAACCCCGAAGAGGGTATTTGTGACTTCCTACGGACTCCGCGGGGCTTCCACCGCCGGAGAGAACGCTCCGGGACGCTGTCCGTTCGCCCGCGGCAACGGTTATAAACGGAACCCGGGTCGCGCCCCCCCGCATGGGCAACATCCGCCAAACGTACATCAAGCGTGTCGCGATCGATCTGATCCGGCACTACCCTGCCGATTTTGGCGGGGATTTCGCTCACAACAAGCAAAAGGTCCTGGAGCTCACCGACCTCGGCGTGATCGTCGAGGGCAAGATGACGGTAACGCACAAGAAGCTGGCAAACCGTATCGCAGGGGTTCACGCCACGCGATACATGAAGCGTAAGCGCGGAACCTAGGGCCGACCGCGGGCTACTCGAAGAGGGCGAGGCCCTCCTGAATGTGGACGATCTCCACCGGGGTCGTCGGCAGGCCGAGGATCACTCCGCGGGAATTTGCCACCAGGCAGGCGCCCACGACCGGCACCCCGAAGTTCGCGCTGGACCGGTGCACGGGCACCCCGAGAAGTTCCTCCACCTTCGCCGCTTCGCCGGCGGTCGCTTTCGGGTGAAGCACGACGCCCTTGTTCGTCGCGATCGCCGGCCATGCCGACGGTGGCCAGGCCCGCGACCGTGCCGCGCTCCACGGGAACCCCGAGGGCGCGGCCGATGGCCGCGACCACCTCGTTCGAGAACTCGGTGTGGACGAGCGCCCCCGAGTCGTTGGCCAGGACGTTGTTCCCCATCGCGTTCAGCCGATGGCGGACCACCGTCACGTGCGCGATCGATTCGAGGGCCTTCCGCTCCTTGGTGTCGACGGAGTCGCTCACCACGAATCCGTGCGAGTTGCCCGCGACCAACGCCCCCACGAGCTCGCTGTCGTCCACGGTGGTGCGCACAGTCGGCACTCCCAGCACGCGCTCGAGCTCGCGCTCCAGCGCACCCGATAGGGACGGGGGCGCGATCGCCGCCCGCTCGTTCGCCCGGATGAAGACGCCGAGGTAGGGGCTCCCGCCGAAGAGCGTGCGACCGACCGGCACGCGAGAGGGCTCCCGGTCGACTCACTCCGTCTCGAGGAGGTCGACTTCGATGAGGCCGTCCTCGAACCGGATGGCCTTGACACGGACCTTGCTCGGGATGCTCTGGATCCCCCGCTCCCATATCTCCTCGTTGAGACGCGGGTCGATCCACACGTTCTCGGGCTTGCCCTTCATGTGGCGCACGACGAACCGCTTGACGGTGAGCAGGGCGTGGCCGGCCCGGCGCCGTCGGGACGGCTGGTGGCGGCTCGCGCGCAGCGGAATGGTGTACTCGCGCTCGAGCTCCTCGATGTTGCGGGGGGTTTCCTTGGTCGCCACGGTCCGTCCCTCCTACTTGTGCAAGTGGCCGCGCTTCCACGTGTGCCGCTTGGGGTGGCGGGTGACCTTGCGGTTCGTCCGCTGGATGACCCAGGCGGGGACGCGTCGGTTGGTCTTGACGATGCGGAACAAGCGGACCTTTCTCGCGTGACTCTTCCTGCGATTCGCCATGATGTACCCCTTACCTAACGTCGCGTGATTTTGATCTCTCGGCGCTCGGGCGCGATCCGCTCGAGAAGGGCACGGAGCGTGGGGTCGTCGATCGGACGCTGGATCCGTCCGCTCGCGGCGAGCGCGATGAGCTGCTGCTCGACCGCGGACGCCACGTCGGGCTTGGCCAGCCGGATCCGGCCGAGCCGCTCCCGGGCATCGGGGGTGAGGACGCGCCGCAGGATCTCCGTCCGCTCGGCCTCGCGGCGTTGGGCCTCGGACTCCTGTTGGGCGTACGCGGCCTGGGCGTTGGCGTTCTCCGAGAGCTGCATCTCCTGCAGCTGCCGGGTACGCCGGCGTCGAAGCTCGGTGAGCTCGGCGTCCTCGGAATACGCCATGCCTTCAACCTCCCGTGCTCCGGCAGGGGCGCTACAAGTACTTGGCGAGTGCGGGGCGGTCGGCGGCCAGCGCCGTGAGGATGTCCCGGCTGACCCTGTCCAGGAGCTTCTGGCCCTCGGGGCTGACGCGTCGCCCTAAGGTCTTGTACCGCTGGACGAGCCCGGATTTTTCGAGCTGCTGGACGATCTCCCGGGCGACCGAGCGCGACCCGGACCGAGCGTGGTAGGGGGCGCTGCCCCGGTCCCGCTTGCCACCGTATTCGGCGCTCAATCGCGTGACGCCGATATGGCCCTTGAGGTAGATCTTGCGAAGAACCGAGGCGCTGCTCATGTACCACCAGTCCTGGGGTCTCCGGGGCGCGCTCCTTGTGGACGCCGGTCTTCACGAAGTCCGCCCAAGGCGGTGGCGCGACCGCGTTCCGGCTCTTGAGCTCGGCCGCGAGCTTCGGAAGCAGGGCGGACGTCGGGACGTCGTTCGGATGGGTCATCGGGCGGCGCGCCCACCCGGCCCGCCTATTTAAGGTAACAAGCACGAATCCTCCCGCCCCTCGGCGGTGGGAGCCGGCCGGACCTGGCTCACGGTTCCGTCCTCCTGAAGCGCTAAAGGTCGAGAGGACATTCTGCCGGTCGGTGCTGCGGCGCGGGGCCACGTCCATCGGTCGTCGATCGCGGACCCACTCGCCCAGGGAGGCAGCAGGGGCGAGGGGTCGGAGCGAGGACCCCGAACCGAGAGCGCCTCCGTCAGGAGGTCGGGCCCCCCCTCCCCGATGACCACCGCGGCGATGATCCTCAGCGCCGGCGAATCCAGCCGATTCGGCGGGTACCCGAAGGCGCTCCTGGCGACCGGCGAGGGGACGGCCGTCCGACGGCTCGCCGACATCTGCCTCGTGGACGGATTCGACCCGGTGGTCGTGGTCACCGGAGCCCATTCGATGGCCATCTCGCACGAACTGCGGGGCCTCGACGTGTCGGTGGTGGTGGCGGACCGGTGGCGTGAGGGGAGAACCGCTTCGATCCAGGCCGGCCTGGATGCGATCCCCGAGGACCGGGACGTGCTGTTCTGGCCCGTGGACCATTCGTTCGTCGGCGCCCGGACGGTCGACGCCCTGCTCAGCGCCCGGGACGCCGACCTGCTGGGCATCTGGTTCATCCCCACGTTACCAGGGTCGTGGGGGACACCCCGTGCTGTGGAGGTCGCTGGTCCGGAACGACCTGCTCGAGCTTCGCCCCGACGCCCCGATCCGCGCCCTCCTGCCCGAGTTCGGACCCCAGGTCCGCCGGGTCGCGGTAGAGGATCCCGGCGTTCTGGCCAATGTGGATACGCCCGAGAGCTATCGCTCGGCCCTCGACGCCTTCGCAGAGCGCGGGGAGATCTCTTGTGAACCGCAGGACGGCCCAGGAAGCGGTCCGTCTCATCGAACATCACCAGTCGTTCGTGCGGGCGACCGTGGTGCGGGCGAACGGATCGGTCCCGGGCAAGCTCGGGGCCTGCATGATCGTCCGGTCGGACGGTACCACGCTCGGCACCGTCGGCGGGGCCGCCCTGGAAGAGGAGGTAAAGCGGCTCGCCGGGAACGCCCTCGAGCGACGTGCCGGCGACCTCGTCCACTTCGACCTGGCCGCGTGGAGGCAGGGGGGTCTCCCCAGCCTGTGCGGCGGGTCGGTGGACATCGCGCTCGAGTACGTCGGCGCGCGACCGAACCTGCTCCTCTGGGGCGGGGGCCACGTCGCGCAGGCCGTGGCCACGCTCCTTCCTCCGCTCGAGTTCGACTACTCGGTCGCCGACGATCGCCCCGACTACGTGGGTCGGGACCGGTTCCCCGACGCGGACCGACTGGAGGTGGTGGCGCCGGGCCACGTGTTCGAAACCTTCGAGCCGACCGAGTTCACCCATCTCTACCTGCTCGGGTACGACGCGCTGAAGGACATGGCGGTCCTCGCCGGGGCCCTCAAGCGGTTCCCGAACGTCATCGGGCTCATCGCGAGCGCGGCCAAGCGCGAGCACCTGTTCGACCGGCTTCGGAAGTCGGGGGTATCGCGCGAGGCGCTGTCCCGCGTCCGTTCGCCCGTGGGGATCGAGATCGGCGCCCAGACCCCGGCGGAGATCGCCGTCAGCATGGTCGCCGAGGTGATCCGCGACCTCCACCCCCCGAGCTTACGTAGTTCCGCGCGTGCGGCCCGGAGATTGACCGCGGAGGGTGATGTTGGCCGACGTCCGGGTTAAGTTTCTCCTGAACGGGCACCCCCAGGAGGTGCCGTGCGAGGACGCCCGCATCCTGCTCGACCTGCTCCGGGACGACCTCCACCTCACCGGGACCAAGCGTGGCTGCGACCTCGGTACGTGCGGGTGCTGCACGGTCCTGATCGACGGGCGCCCCACGCTCAGCTGCCTCACGCTCGCCCGACTGGCGGCGGGGCGCTCGGTCACGACGATCGAGGGGCTGACCCCGCCGCAGGGGCTCTCCGACGTGCAGCGCGCGTTCGTCGACCACGGGGCGACCCAGTGCGGATTCTGCACGCCGGGGTTCGTCGTCACCGCGACCGCTCTCCTGGAGGAGAACCCCCACCCGACGCGCGCGGAGATCGAGCAGGCGATCTCCGGCAACCTCTGCCGGTGCACGGGCTACATCAAGATCGTGGACGCGATCGAGGCCGCCTCGCGGAGCTCCGGCTGATGGCGTCCGCCCCCTCGCGTCCCACGCGCCTTCTCGGGACGAAGATCCCGTACGTCGAGGGGCCGCTCAAGGTGACCGGCCGGGCGGAGTACACGGACGACATCCATCGCCCCGGCGAGCTCGTCGGACGTCTCCTGCGGAGCCCGTGGCCCCACGCTCGCCTGCGTTCGATCGATGTGTCGGCGGCGCGCGCGGTGCCCGGTGTGTTCGCCGTGCTCACGGGGGAGAAGTTCCCGACCCCGTTCGGCGTCCTTCCGATCACCCACGACGAGACCGCGATCGCCGTCGGCAAGGCGCGCTACATCGGCGACATCGTCGCGGCCGTCGCCGCCCAGGACGAACGGACCGCGGAACAGGCCCTCGCGAAGATCCGGTTCGAGGTCGAGCCGCTCCCGGAGTATCCCGACCCCCAGACGGGGCTGACCAAGGTGGCGGAGCCGATCCACGCGCGCGGGCTCAACGGGACGAACATCCAGAAGGAGGTCGTCCAGCACTTCGGGGACGTCGATGCGGCGTTCGCGCGCGCGGCGCACACCGTGCGGGTCCGCGGCACGTTCGCCGGCGTCACCCACGCGTTCACCGAACCGCTCGTCACGCTCGCCGAGGCGACGCCGGACGGACGGCTGACGGTCTGGAGCGCGACCCAGGTCCCCCACTACCTGCACCGGTCGCTCTCGGAGGTCCTCGGGATCCCGATGCACCGGATCCGCGTCATCAAGCCCGAGGTCGGCGGAGGGTTCGGGGGGAAGTCCGACCCGCTCCCGCACGAGATCGTCTGCGCGGCGCTCGCCCTCGAGACCGGCCGGCCGGTCCGCATGCTGCTCGACCGGGAGGACGTCTTCTTCACGAACCACGGTCGCCACCCCACCCAGAACGACGTCCGGATCGCCCTCGACGCCGACGGTCGGATCCTCGCATACGACATCGAGGCGGTCATCGACGGCGGGGCCTGGAGCTCGTTCGGGACCGTCACGACGTACTACAACGGCGTGCTCGCGATGGGCCCGTACCGGTCCCGAACTTCCGCTACCGCGGTCGTCGGGTCTACACGACGAAGCCGCCGTCGGGCGCGATGCGGGCGCACGGCGGGACGAACATTCGCTACTCGGTCGAGGTCGCGCTCGACCGGCTCGCCGAGGAGATGGGCCTCGACCCGTTCGACCTCCGGGTGCGCAACGCCCTCCCGCCGAACTCGCTCACCGTCAACGAGTTCCGCATCACCTCGACCTCGTTCCTGAAGTGCCTCGCCGTGGCGCGCGAGCGGAGCGGATGGGACTCGAAGTTCCGCAAGCTCCCGTTCGGACGGGGGGTCGGGCTCGGCTGCGGGTTCTACATCTCGGGGTCGAACAGCCCGATCCACTTCACGCCGAAGATGCCCCAGTCGACCGTGCATCTGAAGGTCGACATGGACGGCGGGATCGCGGTGCACTCGATGCAGGCGGACATCGGCCAGGGGTCGAACACCCTGCTCGCGGCGATCGTCGCCGAGGTGCTCGGGGTCGACCTCGAGCGCGTGCACGTCCAGCGCGTCGACTCGGACGTGAGCCCGATCGACCTCGGGTCGTACTCGAGCCGGGTCACGTTCATGATGGGCAACGCCGCCCGCGAGGCGGCCGAGGAGCTGCGCGGGAAGATCGTCGCGGGCGCCGCGGCGCTGCTCGGCGTTCCGGCGGAGAGCCTCGAGGTGGGGCACGAGCGGATCCATCCGGTCGGCCAGCCCGGGGCCGGGGTCTCCTTCATGGACGCGCTCCACCGCGCGATGGAGTCGACCGGGGCGCTCAAGGCGACGGGCGCGTACCGGTCGCCCACGCTCGGCGGCACGTTCAAGGGCGCCCGGGCGGGCACCGCCCCGGCGTACACGTTCTCCGCCTACGTCGCCGAGGTCGACGTCGACGTGGAGACCGGCGAGTACCGCGTGGAGAAGGTCTGGGCCGCCTTCGACTGCGGCCGGGTTCTCAACCGGCTCGCGGTCGAGGGCCAGATCGAGGGGTCGATCCACATGGGCCTCGGCCAGATGATGGGGGAGTCGATGAACTACCGCGGCTCGAGGCTGTTCAACCCGTCGCTGCTCGAGTACAAGGTCCCGGCGCCCCAGCAGATGCCCGAGGTCGAGATCCTCCTCGTCGGGGACGACGACCCCGAGGGTCCGTTCGGGGCCAAGGAGGCCGGGCGAGGGGCCGCTCATCGCGACGCTCCCGGCGGTGGGGAACGCGCTCTACGACGCGATCGGCTGCCGGTTCATGGAGCTGCCGATCACGCCGGACCGGGTGCTGAAGGGGCTGGACCTCCGCGCGAAGGAAGGCCGACCGGTGGAAGGGGGCGTAGCGGAATGCACCTGGACCCGTTCGAGCTGCATCGCCCGACGACCGTCGAGGAGACGGTCCGCCTGGCCGGGCGCTCGCCGGGCGGTTCGACTATCTCGCCGGCGGGACGGACCTGCTGCCCAACTACAAGATGCACATCAACCTCAAGCCGCACCTCGTCGCGCTCGAGGACGTCGACGAGCTTCGGGGGTTCTCGACGGACCGCATCGGGGCCATGGTGCGGCTCGCCGACCTCGAGCGGGACCCGGCGTTCCGGGCCACCTGGCCGGCGGTCGCGGACGCCGTGGGGGAGGTCGCGACCCCGCTGGTCCGCGCGAGCGGAACGGTCGGCGGGAACCTCCTTCTCGAAACCCGATGCTTCTTCTTCAACCAGAGCTACTTCTGGCGGGCCAGCCTCGGCTTCTGCCTCAAGGCGGACGGCGACCGATGCCACGTCGTGCCCCAGAAGGAGCTCTGCTACGCCACGCACTCGGGGGACCTCGCTCCGGCGCTGATGGTGGTCGACGCCGAGGTCGAGATCGCCGGGCCCTCCGGGCGGCGCCGCCTGCCGCTCGCCGACCTGTACGACGCGAAGGGCGACGGGATCCGTCGCCTGACGCTCGGGCCCGGCGACCTGCTCGTGGCCGTCCACCTTCCCCGCGCCGCGCGGGGCCGGCGCGGACGGTACAAGAAGCTGCGCGTGCGGCCGGCGTACGACTTCCCGGAGCTGGGCGTCGCGGTCGCGGGTCGATGGACCGGTGACAAGGTCGAGGAGCTGCGCATCGCGGTCGGTGGCGCGGAGCCGCGGCCGCGCCGGTTCGACGACCTGACGGACGCGCTGGTCGGGCGAACGCCTCGACGACGCGCGCGTGCGCGAGCTCGCGGAGGCGATCGGGAAGAGCGTCCGTCCGGTGCACAACACGTTCCTGCTCCCCGACTATCGGCGCCGGATGGTGGCGGTGTACGTGCGGCGGGCGATCGCCGAAGCCCGGGAGGGGACCGCCGGATGAGCCCGCCCTACGAGTACGCGATCGTCCCGATCGACCGCCTTCGGGTCCACGAACGGGTCCAGGAGTCGAACCTCGGTCCGCTCGAGGCGGAGATCCGCAAGGCCGGGGTGTTCGCCGACCCGATCTGGGTCGCGAAGGGTTCGTGGGTGATCCTGAACGGCCACCACCGGGTCGAAGCGCTCCGGCGCATGGGGGCGAAGCGGATCCCGGCGTGGCTGTTCGACTACGACAGCGACGTCATCCACGTGGAGCACTGGCGCGGCGGGGGGCCGATGAAGAAGTCGGAGGTCCTCCGACGGGCCGAGAACGGGCATCCGTTCCCGCCGAAATCGACGCGCCACCGGGTGAACATCGAGCTGCCGCCCCGGTCGGTCCCGCTCGACGAGCTGCTCGCCTGACCGGCGGCGACGGCGTCAGCCGCGCGGGTTCGAGCGGCCGTGCCCCCCGGGCGCGGCGGCGCCTCGCTCGGGGTATGGGAGCGGAAGCGCCCCTTCGGAGAACCGCCGAATGGTCGTGGACAGCAGCGACACCTCGAGGGGATGCAACCGCTCGCGGAGCGACGCCGCGGTCTCGCCTGGCAGCACCTCCAGCCGCTCCTGGGCGATGGTCGGGCCCCGGTCGACGTCGCGGGTGACGAGGTGGACCGTGGCCCCGGTCTCGCGGTCCCCCGCGGCCAGCACGGCCCGGTGGACCCGTTCGCCGTACAGCCCGCGGCCGCCGTGCCGGGGCAGGAGGGACGGGTGGAGGTTGATCGCGCGGCCCTGCCATCGGTCGACCCACGACGCGGGCAGGATCGTGAGGAACCCGGCGAGCACGACAAGCTCCACGCCCTTCGCGTCGAGCTCCTCCGACAGCCGACGCGACCAGCCCTCCGGCTCCACACCCTTCGAGGGCAGGACGAGGGTCGGCAGCCCCCGGCGGCGCGCCCGCTCGATCGCGGGCGCCTGGGCCCGGTCGGCCACCACGAGCGCGATGCGCGCCGGCAGATGGCCGCCGCTGACCTGCTCGGCGATCCCTTCGAGGGTCGTCCCCTCGCCCGACACGAGGACGGCGATGGGGAGGGGGCGCGTCACGGTCAGAGGACGACGCGGAGGTTGAGCTTCTCGGTGAGCTCCTTGTACCGGTTGCGGATCGTCACCTCGGTGACCCCCGCGACCTCGGCGACCTCGCGTTGCGTACGGCGTTCCCCGCACTGGACGCTCGAGATGTAGATCGCCGCGGCGGCGACCCCGGTCGGTCCCCGTCCGCTCGTGAGCTCGCGGTCGGTCGCCTCCTTCAGGATCTCGTTCGCGCGCGATTGGATCTCGCCCTTCAGCTTGAGCTCCGAGCAGAACCGCTGGATGTAGTCCTGCGGCCGGGTCGGCATCAGGCGCAGGTGCAGCTCGCGCGTCATGAACCGGTAGGTCCGGCCGATCTCCTTCCGCCCGATCCTCGACTTCGACGCGATCTCGTCGAGCGTCCGGGGAACGTTGCACTGGCGGCAGCTACCGTAGAGCGACGCCGCGACGACGCCCTCGATCGACCGCCCCCGGATGAGGTTGCGGCCGACCGCCTTGCGGTAGATCATCGCCGCCGTCTCACGGACGTTGCGCGGGAGGGCCATCCCCGAGGCGACCCGGTCGAGCTCGGCGAGCGCGAACGCGAGGTTGCGCTCGGTGGCGTTCGAGACGCGGATACGACGCTGCCACTTCCGCAGGCGGTAGAGCTGGGCCCGGTTGCGCGTGGGGATCGACTTGCCGTACGGGTCGCGGTTCTTCCAGCCGATCTCGGTGGAGAGTCCCTTGTCGTGGATGGTGAGCGTGGACGGCGCTCCGGTCCGTGCGCGCTTCTCGCCCTGCTCGGCGTCGAACGCGCGCCAGTCGGGGCCTTGGTCGATCATCGCCTCCTCGAGCACGAGGCCGCACTCGTCGCAGACCACCTCGCCCCGCTCGTAATCGCGCGTGAGGTGCGATGAACCGCAGCTCGTGCACCGGGTCGAGACGACCAGGTCTCCGGGACTCTTTGGGCCGCCGTCGGGCTCGGAGGGCGCCTCGACCGGCGGGTCCGCTGCCTCCTTCATGGGGTTCACTCGATCTGAAGCCCGGCGCCCAGTAGGGCCGCGCCCTCCGCCGGGGCGGGAACGCGCTGAGGTCGTATGCTGAGATAAGGGCGACCGACCGGTCCGAAGACGCGGACAACCTTACCGCGAAGAACTCCTCGCGCGTCCGCGACGCGAGTCCCTTCGGTCACCACGTCGGGGCCAGGGGCACGGGCCGTGATAAATCCAGAAGGGGTGAACGCGACCACCGTGCCGACGACTCGCGATGCGAGACGGGCGGGCTCCCGCGACAAGTATTATAAGCCACTTGCGGAACGTATAAAGCCGTTTCGAAGCCGCTACGCGCGGTGCTTCGACCGGGTCCGGCGCGGCGCTCCACCGGCCGTGGTCGACTCCTTCGATTCCTCACGCGCGCCTGCCGGCTCGGGGGGAACATACGCCGCGTAGAAGGCGACCCGTGCGGAGGCCCGGGCCTCCGCCACTTCCTCGGCCGTTCGTTCGTGCGGTTCGGCCGCTTCCGCCGGTGCCGGCTCGGGCGGGGGCGCCGGTGGCGCGGGGGCGGCGGGCGCCGGTTCCTCTTCGACCGTGAGAGCGGGCCGGAGTTCCGCGTCGGCTTCGAACGATTCGGGCCCGTCCGCCGTCTCGTCGGCGAGCTCGCCCTCCGACTGGTACTCCGCTTCCCCCTCCCCCGACGTGAGCGCGGGCCCGGCGCCCGCGAGCTTCTTCTGCTTGGTGAGCCGGGCGACTTCGCTCCAGAGTACCTCGATCTCCTCTTCGGGCGATCGCGGACGTCGCTCCTCGCTGAGCGCGTGCCGCACCTGCGTCATCAGTCGCGCCGCGGTCGTGGCGTCGCGCGCGCGTCCCCGGATGCGGTGGAGGTGTCGCGCCAGATTGCGAGCTTCGAGAAGGATCTCTTCCTCCTCCTCGGTGGAGAGCGAAGCGACCGCCGGGGCCCGGGGAATTCGGGCGACGACCCGTCGGGACTCGCTGAGCCGCTCCGCCGCGAGGGGAAGGTTGTCCTCCTGCAGCGAACGCAACAGGCGCGAGAACGACGCCACGGCGTCCGTGACGTCTTCCCCGCGATCGCGGGCCCGACGGATCGAGACCCCGAGCGCCTCCGCCTCGTGTACGCAGAACTTCGGCACCGCGTCGCTCAGGACCGCGAGCGCGAGCGTCGCGCCGGCGGCGGTCTTCTGGAGCGAGGTCACGCTGAGCGGCTCGGCCATCAGCTGCTCGCGCGGGTTGCCGACGCGCGAGTCGACGTGGGCGATGTCGACGCCGATCGTCTCGGCGATCGACCGCAGCTCGTCGACGTGGTTGAGGAGCTCGCGGATCCAGACCCAGTCGCGGGTCGCCCGGGCGAGGAGGGTCTCCGACCGTTTGACGACCTGGCTCGCGTCCTCAACCGACCCGTTGCGGACGGCGGCCTCGAACAGGTCCCGGATCTGGATCGTGGGGAACGGCAGCCCCTCGGCCTGGAGCGCCCGCCCGCGCTCCTCGACCGGCTCGAGCCGGTGGCGCAGTTCCGTGAACGGGGAGGTCGGCGGCATGGTTCCTAGGGAGAGGTATCCCGGTACGCGAGGGACCGCATAAGGCGCGTTAAGGCGATGTCGGCCTCCGAGAGCCGTCGGGCCCGGAGCAGATCGGTCGCCTCGCGGATGCGTGCGGCGGCTTCCGTCGCCTGGGGGCTATCGGTCGGCAGGCTCCGGACGCGCACCGCGAGGCTGCGCGCTTTCATGGTCAGGTTGGACAGCATCGCCTCCTCCTCCGGGGTGAGGGGCGGCGGCGCGGCGGGGGGCGCCGCGGGCGCCCCAGAAGGCGGTTTCGGGGGTGGAGGCGGGATCACGGCCGCGGGAGCGGGGACGACCGCGGTCGGGGGTGCCGCCGGGACCGGCGCTGGCGGAGCCGGGATCCGGACCTGCGGCTCGACTGCCGGCGGTGGCTCCAGGGCGAGGATCATCGATCGCACCTCGCTCACGCCCCGGATCGCTTCGGGCAGACGCCCTTCCACGAGGTGCTGGCTCGCCCGACCGTGGGCTCGCCGCGCGGAATCGACGCCCGGGTGCCCGTCGGGGAATTGGGCGAAGGCGGCATTCTGACGCTGGAGTTCCTCACCGAGGGCGTCCGGCACAGCCTCGTGGAGGTCCATCAGGACCCGGGCGGCCTCCAGTACGATCGTGTCGAGGCCCTCCTCGGTCACCCCTTCCGAGGAGAGCGTCTGGCGCACCGCGGCGACGCGGTCGGGGATGTCGCCGAGCGCCATCCCGAGGTTCTCGGCTTCGGTGCGCAACGAGTCGATCTGCTCGAGAAGGCCCTGCACGCCCTTCCAGTCCGATTCGAACCGCCCGAGGCGCGCATCGACCTCGAGCAGCTTCGGGAGGAGCACCTCGGGGTTCTCGCGTTCGATACCGGTGGCGGACGTGGGGAGCTCGGGAACGTCGACTCGGAGGCCGGAGCGCTCGAGCGTACGCCGACGTTCGTCGAGTCGAGTGACGACCCGCTCGATCGTGCGGCGGCTCTCGCGTTCGAGCCGCCCTTGCGCGCTGCGGAGGATCGCGAGCGCTTCGGAGGTATGTCCGACCGCTTCGCTGAGGGCGGCCTCGCACAGCTCGCTCGTGACGTCGGGCGCATCGCGCGCCAACGGCTGCAGCAGTTCCATCCGACCGGCGAGCGACCGGCCGATGATCGCCGTGAGCTCGGCCTCGGGAGACGGAGGTCGCGCGGAGGTCGACGCGGGGTCCGGGGTCGGGACCGCCGACCCGTTGGCGGGCTCTCCAGGATCGCCTCGGGCCAGCAGGGGCCCGAGCTCGGGCCACATGAGCGCGGTCGGAAACCCGCAGGTGGGGCACCGGGACACCCCGGAGGGGATTGCCTGATCGCAGACCGGACACGACTCGCCCACGATCCGCCCCTGACGGGTGAAGAGACGAGCCGGGCGTTCTTAACCGCTTTCGCTCGAGGACGTGACCTCCTCGGGCGCAAGCCCAGCCGCCCGAGAACGTCGGTACGACGGTGAGCCGAAGCGGTGCGTCGATAGGAGTGTCGAGCGGGATCGAGGTACCGTCCACGAGGACCGCGCATCCTTCCGGTGCGTGACCGAGCTGTCGGACCGCGTCGCGGACCAGGCTCCCCGCGGGAACGGACACGCGCCGGCGCACGGAGCGTCCGGCGCGAACGATCTCCACGTCCACCGCGATCGCACGAGAGGGAGCGCTGAGGGGGAGACTTTCCGGGGTCGCGGCCTTTCCGCGACCGCCCTTTGAACTCCCGCGATGCATACGCATCACCAGATCTCGAATCTGGCGCCTTGGCCGAGCTAGGCTACCTCAGCACCCGGCCCGTCAGCATTTGGAGCCGAATATGGCCTTTGCCGGGCCTCCCGTTCGTTGCGCGGCGGCGGAGTCGGCACGAAATCCGCGGCTTCGGGGCAGGCCGCGACACCGATGGCCCACGCGTTGACGATCTCGCGCTCGCGGGGCGGAACCCGAGGCCACGGCAAGGCTACCGGTCGCCTCGCGGGGAGGCCGCGGCCTTTCCCCGAGGGACGCCGCCCGCGGGGCGAAGGTCTCCCGGCCTTTCGGTGGATCCTGCGGTGGCGGACTTCATTCGAGCGATGGCATCGACCGGATACGGGTCGACGTGGTGGTAATCCGCGAGGAAGAGGCTCGTAAAGTCCCCCAGCGAGATCCCGGCGACCGTCGCTTCCAATCGGTCTTCGGCTTCCAGTGCGGCACGGAGCACCGGCACGGAGCGCGACCTCAGGAGACGCTCGAGATACCGGAACCCCCGTCCCGTCGCCGGGTCGGATTCCCGCCACTCGAGGAGGATCACTGCGAACCGCTCCGCCTCGGCCCGAGGCACGGCCGCCCAGCCGGCGACGGCGTTGTGGAACAGCTCGGGGGCCTCGTCGAACGCCGCAAGGCGTTTGGCGTTCTCCTCGAACTGCGTCTTCCAGCGCCGCGCCAGCGAAAGGAACCCGGACTCCGCGTAAACGAACGGAAACCGATCGCCGATCCCCTCCGCGAGCGTCGCGGCCGGCCCGCCCGGGCGGGCGTGCTGACCGATCGCCTCTCGGGTCCGGTCGGCGACCCTCGCCACCCGCGCGTCGTTCGATTCCGGGAACGCCGCGTCCAGCAGCCCGAGGACCCCTCCGAACAGGTGTCCTACGGCCGATCGGGGCGGCAGGCCCGGAGGCACCCGAAGGATCGGCACCCCGTCCTCTTCGGCGCGCTCGGCCAGGGCACCGCCCGAGGTCACTACCGTGCGGTCGGCCCCCGCTCGACCGGCCGCCCGGTAGGCTCGGATCGTCTCCGACGTGTCCCCGGAGTAGCTCAGGAAGACGACGCGTGGATCGCGCGTCCACGAACTTGGGCAGCTCCGAACCCCGGACGACCGCGAGCGACCAGTCACTTTCCGACTCCACGATCCCGCGGGCCAGGTCGGCGGCGATGCCCGAACCTCCCATGCCCACGGCATATACCCGGGGTGGAACTTGGCCGTTCGGGAGGGCCAATTCGCGTCCCACCTCAAAACCGCGCCGCAGGGTGTTCGGAAGATCCGCCGCGAGCGCCCGCACGCGCGCGACGCCCGGCGCCTCCCGTTTCGGCACGGGGGCGCGGGCCCCCCTTGGAAGATATCCCTTGCGCCCGCGCCGCCGCCGCGCAAGAAAGTAGATGAATCCTACCCGCCCATGCCTTGCGCGCGGCGGCTGCTCCCGGCGGACGCCCGCGAAGAGACCCACCGTGCCTGAACCGAGGGCTAGTCCCCGTGGCGTCGAGCCGCGGGTCCCGTTCGGAGTCCCCGCCGTGGACGAAATGCTCGAGGGCGGGCTGATGCCGCACCGGCCGTACCTGATCGTCGGGCCGTCGGGCACCGGGAAGACGACCCTCGCACTGCAGTTTCTCCGCGAAGGCGTCCGACGGGGCGAGCCCGGGCTGTACGTCACGGTCGAGGACCCGCCCAACGAGGTCCGGGCCGACCACCGCTCGCTCGGCGCGGAGATCGACCGGATCGACGTGTTCGACGCGATCCCCGACGTGATGCGCTACGAGCACATCCCGTTCAAGGACATCTCGTCCGTGCGGGACGTCGTCCCGTTCGGAAAAGTGCCGGCCGAGATCCGCAAGACGCCCGAGTTCACAAGCGTCGAAGTGACGATCTCGGCCCTCGAGCAGCTGCTGCGCACGGAGGTCCAGCGGCGCGGGTACGTCCGCGTGGTGATCGACTCGCTGACCGCGCTCCAATACTTCTGCATGAAGGGGATCGAGCCGATGTCGGGAGCCCAGGCGTTCCTCCGCTTCCTTTCGAACCTGCGTACGACCTCGTTGCTCACGGTCGAGTCCCCGTTGGAGGATGTCGAGTCGGCGGAGCGGAGCCTCGCGCGCGGCGAGATCCGGCTCTTCCGTTGGGAGCTCGAAGGGGCGACGGTCCGCGCCGTCGGGGTCGAGAAGTTCCGCGGGAGCTCGCACGACGTGCGCCTGCACCCGTACCGCATCGGGCCCCACGGGCTCGACATCAATCTCGACCTCACGATCTCGCGCGACACGCGGCGGATCGTCGAGCCGGCGTTCTCGGTGGTAATCCCGACCCTGGTCGAATCGGCCCTGGGCGAAGTGGTGGAGTCCCCGGCGGTGCTGCTGGGATCCCTCTCCGAGGAAGTGCGCGACCTCGTGACCCTGGGCGTCGACGTGAGCCCGGTCCGGGCCGAGGTGGAGGCCACGCTCGCCGCGGTCAAACGGGGACGGTCGGAGGATTGGTCGGACCGCGTGGCCCGCGTTTCCACGTTGACGATCTCCCTTGCCGAAACGCTGCTGCAAGCCCCTCCGGCCGAACGCACTCTCAGCAAGCCCAAGCGAGAGGCGTACCAGAGGATCGTTCAGCGGGCCGACGCCGCCCGAGGCGGCGTACCCCCGACCCAGCTTCCGGAACGGGACGAGCTATCCGAGCAGCTTCGCTCGGTTCTGGATCTTCTCCCCCCGCCGTGCTCGCCGACCGAGAAGCACCGGTCCCAGCCGTCGCTCCCGAGGGGTCCCCTGCCGCGGCCCCGGCGCCGGCCGAAGCGCCGACCGCCGTTGCGCTTCCGTCGCCGACGCCGAAGGAGGTGGAGCCGCCCGCATCGCCCGCGCCCGAAGCACCCGCCGAGCCGATCGCCGAATCAAACCCGATACCGGAGGTCGCCACGCCCGCCCCAACCCCCGAAAGTGGCCCTGAGGTCCTCTCCAAGGAACCCGCCCCCCTCGAGACGCCGAGTCCGATTCCGCCGGCGCTCTCCCCTCCCGCTCCGAGTGTCCCGCCCGCGGGCCAAGAAAGCGAAATCGAGAGTCCACTCCCGCCCTCCGCCGCGCCATCACCCGAAGCCGCACACCCCGCCGTGGTCGCACCCACGGCCCCGGCGGTTCCCCCGTCAAGCGAACGACCGTTGGTCGACGGGGAGCCGATGCCGCAACCGGGCACGCACGGAGGCCACCGAACCCCGACCCGGGCAAAGCACCCGGGGGGGACTCCTCAGCTGCCGGGAGTGGGGGGACGCGCCAACGAACCCCCCGCCCCCCCCGGCAGCGCAACCTCCGGCACCGATTCCCGGATCGGCTCGACCGCGGGCCATGAACCCGCTTCGGAGGCGGGGGCGTCCACGGCCCGGCGACGTGAGATTCCGGTACGGTCGCTTCCCGCACCTCCCCCTTTGCCCAACCTGTTCAAGTCGACGACACGCGAGCCCTCTCCGCCGGGACATCCGGCAGCACCGGGGCCGACCCCGACCGGTCACGCTGCGGTCGGTGCTGTTTCGGCCTCGGCTCCGGCGTCGGCCTCCCCCGCGCGGCCGGTGCGCTCCTCGCGATCCGCCCCGAGCCCCTCCGGCGCGACACCCGCGGCCCGCCGGAAACGCGGCCCCTCCACTCGCCGAACGGCGGCAGTGCCCGCCGCGATATCCGCGGAAGCCCCGGAGGTCGGCGCCGAGGGGACCACGCCGGGAGATCGCCCCGCGTCGGCACCCAAGCGCCGAGCGTCCCGCAAGCGCAAGGCCCCCACCGTCGTCGGCGCCATGGTCGAAACGCGGGCGCCGACCGATTCGGACAGCGCCCCGCCCGGGGCGTCGGGAGCGTCGTCCACGCCGGAATCCTCGACCCCTGAGCCGTCGACGCCCTCTCCGCCCCCGCCGTCCGCGGAGGGGGCTCCGTGAGCGACGAACGGGCCGGGAACCTCGAACGAGTTCGGACGGGGGTCCCCGGACTGGACCGAATGCTGGGCGGGGGCCTGCTCGCCGGTCGCCCCTACCTCATCTCCGGGGGATCGGGGAGCGGGAAAACGCTCCTGGGCCTCTCGTTCCTGTTGGAGGGTATCCGGAACGGTGAAGAGGTGCTGCTGGTCGCCGCGGACGAACCACCCACCGAGATCGTGGAGAACGTCCGGGCGTTCGGGTGGGACATCTCGGCCGTGAAGACGCTGGACGCCAACCCCGGCTTGAAAGCGTTCAAGCGGACGGCCGCCGTGCAGGAGATCCGCTCGATGACCGACCTCCGGTCGATGCGGGACATCGCGGAGGACACGAAGCGACCGGCCGTCGACGAGGAGATCTCGATCCAGTCGATCCACCTCAAGCTCCGTCAGCAGATGGCGGGAACGCCGTTCCGACGGGTGCTGGTCGACTCGATGACCTCGATCCGGAGGTACGCGGTCCGGTACTCGAACGACGTCCAGCCGGAGCGGACGGAGATCCAGTCGCTGCTCCGGTTCCTGGCCGAGCTGGGCGTGACCACGCTCATCACCGTGACGCCCGGGGACCCGGCGGTGCTCGCTCCCGAAGAGATCCTCTCGCGGGGGGAGATCCTGCTCACGCGCAAGTGGATCGGCGACCGCTCCGTGCGTCAGATCAAGGTGCTCCGGATGCGCGGGGCCGCCCACGACCCCGAGCGACGGCCGTTCGCCATCACGCCGCAGGGTCTCGTCGTCGGCTGAGCCTCGGCGCGCGCAACCCTAAGACCTCCGCCCGGTTCCCTCGACCATGCGTCACTGGCTTCTGAAGCAGGAGCCGACCGACTACTCCTGGCCGGACCTCGTCCGCGACGGAACGACCGAGTGGAGCGGGGTCCACAACGCCCTCGCGCTCCAGCACCTGCGGCGCATGGCCGTGGGCGACCTCGCCCTGTTCTATCACACGGGATCGGAACGGTCTGCGATCGGCATCGCCGAGGTCACGTCCACGCCCCGGCCGGACCCGAAGGACGCCCGCGGCTCGTGGACGGTCGACGTACGGCCGGTCCGGCCTCTGCGCCGGGCCGTGACCTTGGCCGAGCTTCGGACCGACCGCGGCCTCGACGGGTTGGCCCTCCTCACGTTTTCGCGGCTGTCCGTTGTACCGGTGAGCGATCCCCACTGGCGTCGGATCCTCGCCCACGAAAAGACCGGGCCGCCCTCGGCCCCGCCGGCCCGGCGGTCGTCAGCGCCCCGGTAGATCGGACGGGTCGCGGACCCGCGCGAGCAGCCGCCCCACCGCATCGCGATATCGAGGCGCGACGTAGACGTTCACGGCCCAATCCGCCGGTGCTCGGTCGGCGAGCGCGCGCCACGGGCCCGGTCCGCGGAACGGATACGTGACCTCTCCCCCCACGAGGAGGCCCATTCCTTCCCAGTCCTCCCCGGGTTCCGTGCGCGCGTCGAGACCGGCGAGGTCGACCAGCACCGTGCCCGGGGGGACCGCCCGGCCTTCCGCGCGATCGCGTCCTCGAGCTCCCGACGGGCGGGCGGCGATCGCTCGAGGCGTCGCCACGCCGACCGAGCCGAGGAGGGGACCGTGCGCCAACCGTGGGCGCGCTTGAACAGGCGCCGTCGCAGCAAGCCCTCGGACAACGAGCCGCTCGGACCTCCCGCCGCCCGGAGCCGGACGAGGAGCTCCCCGTCGTTCAACCCGAACAGCTCCCGGGCCTCGTCCGGGTATCCGGGCATCCGCTCGACCGCCGCCTGGGCCATCATCTCCGCCGCGCGGACCGTCTTGTGGTAGTAAACGGTGGAATACATCAGCGCCCGGCCCACCAGGAACCCTTCCACGGCGCTCCGCCCCTTTTCCGCGAACGCCAGGCGCCCGCCGGAGCGGTCGGCAGCGTGTCGAGGAGACGCACCGCGTCGATCGCGCCGTGGCCGACGCCGGTGTAGTGGGCGTCGCGTTGCAGGTAGTCGATGCGGTCGGCGTCGATCGGCCCGTGGAGGATCGCCCGCAAGAGGGGCGGTGCCCGGGGCCGGGCCGGAGGGTCGATCAGGTCCGCGACCTCGCGCGGGCACGAGGTGGAATCGCTCGAGGACGGCCGGGATCTCGGACCGCTCCGACCGGCCATCCGGGGTCGTCCCCCACGATCGCGGGCGCGTGAGACCTGCTCGTGCGCGCTCCCGAGCACCTCCTGCATCGGGCCATCCAGGGTGTGGGAGAACGGAGCGTGGCCGAGGTCGTGGAGCAGCGCGGCGACCGCCACCCGTTCGGCGTCGGCTCCGGCGTGAGGTCGAGCCGGGCCGCCATCTGGCCCGCGACCCAGTAGGTGCCCAGCGAGTGCTCGAGCCGGGTGTGGTTCGCGCCGGGAAAGACGAGGTGGGCGAAACCCGTCTGGCGGATCCCCCAGAGGCGCTGGAACTCGGGTGTCGCCAGGAGGGCGAGGGCGACGCCGTCGAGCGGGATCGGCCCGTGGACGGGGTCGAAGATCGATTTCTTCGCCGCGCGGTGCGCCCGTCGAGCGCGCCACGGCGCCGCGGAGCGTCCCGCGGTCCTTAAAGCGGACCGCCCGGGCAGCCCGCGCCCTCGGCGCGAACGTATTTATCGCGTCAGGCCGGTCGAAGGTTGTTCATGGCCCACGCATCGCGCGCCGTCCGCCGACGTCCCCCTCCGAGGAGATCCGGGAGCGGTTCCGCGCCGCGGAGGCGATCGAGTCGGCCGACAACCGCGCGCGGTACATCGAGGCGCTCAAGGCATTCCTCGCCGTCGCCGAGCAGCACGCCGGGGCACTGGGGGAGGACGGGGTCAGGTGGCCGCGCTCCTCGACGAGGCGGCGATGGCGTTCTACCGTGCGTCCATCCCGGAGCTCGCCCGTCGGGCGATCGACCTCGGTCTGCGACTCGGCCCGGGTACGTCCACCCTCCTCCATCACAAGGCGCTGATCCTGCTGGCGCTCAACGAGGACCTGCCGACCGTGGTCGAACTGGTCGATCAGGCGCTCGAGGCGAACCCGCACGACAAGGGGCTCTGGGCGACCCGCGGGGACGCCCTGCGCCTCCTCGAGCAGGAACGCGGAGGCGGCACAGGCGTACCTGCGGGCGCAGCGCCTCGACGCGACCTCGACCCAGTACGTCGACCAGGCGCTCAAGCTCGCACCGAACAATCCCGCAGCGCTCCGCCTGAAGCTCGACCTCGCGCGCGCGCGCGGCGGCGACCTCCAGGCCCTCGCCGCCTGCGATGAGCTGCTGAAGGATCGAACCCGGACGATCTCGACCTCCTCCGCGCCCGCGCGCGGGTCTTGGCCGCCCTCGCGCGCCCCGCCGAGGTCGCTGGAGGCGATCGCCCGGGTCCGGACGGCGGCCCCGGACGACGTCGCGCTCGCAGCTGCTGCACGTCCGCAGGTGCTCTTCCGCCTCAAGCGCGCCGACGACGCGGTGCCGCTCGCGAACGCGCTCGTCGAGCGCAAGGACCCCCCCGATGGCGCGACCCTCGAGCAGATCGCGGCGATCGCGGGCGTCGGAGCACCCCGAGCTCGCTCTCGCGGCCCGCGAGCGGCTCCGAGAGGTCGAGCCGCGCAACGTCCAGAATCTGCTGCAGCTCCGGGCGCTCGCCATCCCGGCTCGACCGCGTCGACACCGCCCTGGCCGCGTGCGAGGGCGTGCTCCAGGCGTCGCCCGAGAACCTCGAGGCGATGCGCGGCATCGCCGAGCTCCAGGCCGGCGCCGGCCGGACCGCCCAAGGCGATCGAGGCGTATCGCGCGGTCGCGAAAGCCCACCCGCACGCGATCGGCGAGCTGCACAAGGCGCTCGAACTCTCGCGCGACGCCCAGCGACCCGACGCGGTCCGCGAATTCGCGGAGGCGATCCTGTCGGTCGACCCGGGACATGCAGGGCGCCGCGTCGCGCTCGCTCGGGGCCTCGCGGCCGGTGGGAAGACCGCGGAAGCGCTGAAGGACTACGACGCACTGCTCGCGGCCCACCCCGCCGACCTCCCCTACCTGCTCGAGAAGCGGGACCTGCTGCCCGCGTCAACGGACCGATCCGGGACTCGGGCCGCTCCTCGACGAGCTGTTCCGCCTCGACCCGACGCGGACCGACGTCGCGGTCGACCGCGGCAACCTCTATCTCGCGATCGCCTACGACCTCGCCGAAGGCTCGGCGGAGCGGGACTCGAGCGGCCCGCTCGGCGCTCGTCTCCTACGAACGCGCCTCTTCCGACCCCTGGCCGCCGCCGGCTGAGCCTCCTCGGGATCGCCCGGGCGTCGCGCCTGATCGACGACCACGAGCGGGCCCTTCAAGGTGTACACGGAGTTCCTCGCCCAGGACGGCAACCACGAGCGAGAGGACGTCCGCAAGGAGCTCGCCCACGCCCTACCGCGAGAACGGCCGGTACGCCGAGGCGCCGAGCGAGTACGAAGGGGCGATCAACGGGGGCCTCGAGGACCCGGACCTGCTCTGGGGCACCGTCGAGGTGCTACGCCCACCTCAGCCAGGACGCCCCCGCGCTGCGCCTGCTCGAACGCTCCTCGTGAACGCGAGCCGACCAACCCGATGTATCCTGCGGAAGAAGGGACAGCTCCTCCTCAAGGCCGGCCGTTGCGACGAGGCGCTGAGCGTTCTCCAGCAGGCGGTCCAGGGGTCGCCAAACGGGACCCGCACGCCCACTTCGAGGTCGCCGAAGCCCTCCGCGCGCAGGGCGCCTATCCGGACGCGATCGCGTACTATCGCCGGGGTCTCGAGGTCGAGCCTAAGAACCGCCACGGGCGCCTGGCGCTGGCCGAGACGCTGCTGCTCGCCGGACAGTACCCCGAGGTCGTTTCGATCCTCGACCCGCTCCTCAAGGAGGACCCGAACGACCTCGCGGCATGGAAGGCCCGGGCCGATGCGTGGCGAGCGCTCGGACGGACCGTCGGAGGTCCTCTACTCGCTCCAGGCGATCCTCCTCCTCGAGCCGGACAGCGGCCCGGCGCTCCTCGAGATGTACCGCTTCGCCGCGACGCCGGGGATTCGAAGGGAGGCGTACGATGCGTTGACGCCGCCTGCTCCGTTCGAACGCCGCGGAGGCCCAGGACCCGACCCTCCACCTCGAGCGGGGGGACCTCGCGGCCGCCCTCGGCCTGACCGAGGAGGCGAGCGTGGCCTACGAGCGTGCGGCAGCGATCGACCCGGCGTACCAGGTCGAGATCTCCGTCCGGCGCGCCCGACTGCGGCTCGCGGCCGGTCGGCCCGACCTCGCGCTCGAGGTGATGGACGAGGGACTCAAGTCGATCCCCGCGGGCACCGTGCCCAGCGTATCCGCCCTGCTGCTCCGCGCCGAGATCATGGCGGCCCTCGAGCGGCCCGCCGAGGCTCGGACCGCCTACGAGGAAGTCCTCAAGCGAGACGCCAAGTCCCCGCTCGCCCGTGCCGGAGTCGCGCAGTCGATGCTCGCGGAGGGGCGTCACGCCGACGCCGCCGACCTCGCTCCGCGAGGCGATCCAGCAGCTTCCGCCCGAGGAGAAGCTCTACCTACTGCTCGCGGAGGCCGAGAGCGGCCTCGGGCATCTGGACGTCGCGACCGAGGCGGTGAGGAAGGGGATCGACGCGCTGCCGAAGAGCCTCGCCCTCTGGGTCCGCCTCGGCGAGCTGGGGATCGCCCGCCAGGACTGGACGGATGCGGCGAACGCCTACGCTCACGCCCTAGCGCTCACCCCGACCGCGACCGACGTGCTCCTGCGCGCGGGGTTCGTCGCCGAGCGGCTGGGCCACCCCAACGAGGCCCTGGCGTTCTACGACCGCGCGACCGAGTCCGAGCCGGCGAACAAGCAGGCCTGGACCAGCCGCGGCCTCGCCCTCCTTGCCACCGCGCGGCCGGCCGACGCTCAGGCGAGCTTCGACCGCGCCCTCGCGCTCGACTCCGACTTCGCCCCCGCCAAGGACGGCAAGAAGATGGCGATCCAGAAAACGCGCGACGCGGAGATCCAGCGGTACGGCCGGGAGGCCCTTCTGCTCGAGGCGAAGCTCCACCGAGCGGTCGCGAAGAACGACCTGTTCGTCACGCTCCATGTCCCGTTCGAGTTCCTCGACCCGGTGCTCGGCCGCGATCGGCCAGACCCCGAAGCTCGACCTGGAGCGGCTGAGCGCGAACGAGGTCCGCGATCTCGAGAACGCCTCCTACCACCTCATCGCCGCCGCGCTCGAGCACCGGCCCCCGGGATCGAGCACCGCGGGCTCAGCTTGGCGGACGTGGCCGTCCTCTCCCCGACATCCGCGACCCTCGACCAGATCCAACGCCTTTTCGGCTATCTCCGTGCGGTCCTGGAAGCCGACCTGCGGCCGGAGAACCTGTCGCTCACGCCGGACGTCGAGGAACTGGCCCGGCGCGCGATCGGCCTTCCCGCCGAGCAGCGCACCCTGTTCCAGCTGGTGCGGAACCTGAGGGTGGGGGTGTTCAAGGCACGCCTCATCAAGGTCGTGGAGGAGGCGGGCTCGGCGGTCCACGCCCCGCTGCCGTCCCTCGACCTGGGCGCGTACTCCCCCGAGTTCCGCGCGGCCGAGGGCGGCGCGGAAACAGCCGCCGCCGACGGCGAAGTGTACTTTGCGACCGAATCGTCACCGGGCATCGCGGTCGGCGTCCCCGGTCCGGCGGACGCGACGTCGACCGGCCCGGCTTCCGGGGCCTCCCCGGCCCACGCCCCCGCGACGGAAACGCATCGGTGCGTCGGATGCGGCGGGATCGCCTCGGTGGTCCACACGTGCGACGCGCCGCTCTGCCGCAACTGCGTGACCCAGTTCCCGAACTGCCCCAAGTGCGGACAGCCGGTCGGACTCTCCAGCACCCACTCGATCACGTCCGCGACCGAGTCTCACGGCACTCGGGCGCCCGCCCGCCCGGCCGGTGCCCTCGGGTCGATCAAGGGCGTCTTCCGGCGGCCCAAGTCCGAAGGTCGCGCGAACGAACCGGCCGGCGCCGCCCGCGCCCAAGTCGCACCCGGACCACGACCCGAAGCACCATGCTACACCGCACGAAACGGCCCCGACTAAGCCGCCGCCCCCGGTGAATCCCGGGCGCAAGGGCGGGGAGAGCCCGAGTGCCCGGGCGCACGGAGCGCTCCCGCCGCCACGCCTCCGCCTCCGCCCAAACCACGACGGAGAAGACGGACGACGAGCCTCGTCTCTGAGGGCGCGCGCGGCTAAACTCTAATACTCCGCGGGGCTCTTTTGCCCTCGCATGTCGACGACGGCGCCCACGCCGGCCGCCCGGCCCATGTCCAGCCGCTGGAACGGTTGGCTGCTGACGGGTCTGTTCCTGGTCGCGGCGGCGCTCCTGTTCCTGCTGGTCTACTACGCGCTGCCCGCGAACTCGCACTACGGCGCCCTCATCCTGATCGGGATCCTCGCGCTGTTCCTCTCGCTGGGCTCGTACCTGGCGGAGTCGCTCTCGCGGCAGCCGAGCGCCCAGCGCTCGCTGGCGTGGGGGTTCTTCGGGATGGGGTTCGCGGTCCTGTTCATCTACGGTCGGGCTCGGCGGCTCCTACGGAGTCTCGATCACCGAACAGCTTCTCGGGCTGCTCCTGATCGTGATCACGCTCATCGTCGCGGTCGCGCTGATCGGCTGGCGCGGCCGCGCGCTCCGCCGCACGGCGAGCCGCGAAGCGTCCGCGCCAGGCCTGGCGCAACGAGCCCGCCCCCAATGCCTTCAACTACGCGGCCGCGAACTCCCCCAGCGTCCCGCAGGCCGCGCCGCCTCCACCGGCCGAAGCCCCTCCTCGCCTCCCAGGAGCCCGTAAATGGCGGCGACTCTCCGACGCCGCCCGCCGCGCCGCGACTCCCGTCACCTGCCCGAAGTGCGGCGCACGGTCGCACCGGCGGGTACGCGCTACTGCAACGCGTGCGGCTCCTCCCTGTCCGTCCAGGCGGCAGTTCGACCGGGACCGCCGCCCCGCCGGCACGCCGCCCGTCGATATCCGGCAGACGGTCGACCAGGACCGCGGCGCTCCTGAAGCGGCTGCAGCTGCTCGTCCCGGGCTTCCGGGGCTACCGGGAGGGCGAGGACATCCGAGCGGCGGACAGCCTGCTCCGCCGTCAGGTCGCGGACAAGGTCAAGAACGCGCGCACGACCATGGAGAACTCCCGCGCGGCGCTCACGAACGCGAAGCAGTTCTCGGCGCTCAACGACCTCGCGCCGCTCATCGCCGACCTGATGCGCCTCGAGGGCGAGATCCGCCACGCCGAGCAGGGGTACACGGGGATCTCACCGGCGGTCCGAGCGAACCCGCCGCAGCTCGACCGCCTCTACGAGTACGACTACGGCTTCGCGCTCGCCGCCGACCAGCTCAACCAGACCATCGCGCCGCTGCCCGCCGCGCGCGATCGGCGCCGGCGCGAACGCGGCGCAGCTCAGCGCGATCGTCGCAACGGCCCGCGGGCAGGTCGGCCAGCTCGACACGGCGTTCAGGGCGCGCATCCAGGCGGTCGAAGGGGTTCGCGTTTCGTGAGAGTGCGAGAACGGAGAGAACCGATCGATGGTGACCAACAACCCGATTCCGGCGAAGGGCGGGAGTCTGATCGGCGCGACGACGATCAACTGGGAGGACGCCTACAAGGGACCGAACGTGATGTGGCGCGTTCCGCGCAACATCCGCTGGAACGACAACATCGTCGTCCGCGAGGACGAGATCGCGGTGTTCTACCGCGACGGCAAGGTCCTCTCCTACCTCGACCGGCCCGACCGCTACGCGCTCACGAGCCTGAATGCGCCGATCATCGGGAACCTGGTCAAGGAGCTCTCGGGGGTCCGGCAGGAAGCGGAGGTCTACTACCTCCAGAAGCGCATCTTCGACGGGAAGTTCGGGAGCGCCGAGCCGTACGTCTTCCGGGACCCCGATTTCGGCCTGGTCCAGCTGCGCGTCTTCGGCTCCTACCGCTGGAAGGTCGGCGCGCCGGACAGTTTCATCAACCAGTTCGTCGGGCACGTTCGGCGCCGCCACGACCGGCGACGTCGAGGCCCGCCTGCGCGAGCAGATGGTCCTTCTCGTCTACACCAGCCTCGGGCAGCTGAAGGACGCAGGGAATGTCGGTCACCGACCTCGCGTCCCAGCTGCCCACGATCGAGCAGGCGGTCCTCGGGTTCTCGCCCCAACACTTCGGGCCGCTCGGGGTCGAGATCGTCCAGGTCCAGGGACTGTCCATCAACCTCCCGGACGAGGTCCAGAAGGCCGTGGACACCCGCTCGACGATGGGCGTCCTCGGCGTGAACTACATGCAGTACCAGGCTGGCCAGGCGATGACCACCGCCGCCGCGAACCCCTCCGGCGGCGCGGGCGCGCTCGCGAGCGCGGGCGTCGGCCTCGGCGCGGGCCTCGGGCATCGGCTACGGGATGAGCGGGCCAGATGCAGGGGGCATGTACCGGGCGGCGGCCCAGCATCGCCGTGCCCGAAGTGCAACGCGCTGGTCCCGGCGGGAACCGGTTCTGTCCGTCGTGCGGCGCCCCCATCGGCGCCGGCCGCGCTGCGGCGACCGTCCCGTGCCCGAAGTGCGGCCGCCGACGCCCGCCGGACGCGAAGTTCTGCCCGAGCTGCGGCGCTTCGCTGGCGCCCCCGCGCCCCTCGGACGTGCCCGAAGTGCAACGCGAACGTCACGGGCGCGGGCAAGTTCTGCCCGAACTGCGGGGCCCCCTTGGGTCCGTGACGGTCGCGCGCCCGCACCTCGAGAGTCGTAGTCGATGATCTACTGCGTGAAGTGCGGCACGAGCCTCCCGGACGACGCCAAGTTCTGCTCGAAGTGCGGCGCCACGGTGGGCGGCGGCGGAGCGCCGGCCGCCGCCCCGGCGGCCGCCCCCACCGACCGCGCGCCGCTCGCAGCGCCGCGGGTGTCCAGGAATTGAAATGTCCCGCGTGCGGCGCCCCGATCAAACCGGTCTTCGGGGAGATGGTGATCACGTGCGACTACTGCGGCGGCTCGGTCACCCTCGGCGGCCAGGGCTGGAAGGAGATCCAGAAGCACACGCTCCTTCCGCTCAAGGTGGCGGACCAGGCCGCGGCGCTGAAAACGGTCCAGGGGTACCTGGACACGGGGTTCATGCACCGGCGCGAGTTCGAGGAATCGAAGGTTGACGAGGCCAAGCTCTCCTACGTTCCGTTCTGGGTGATGCCCGCGGCCGCCTCCACGACATACCAGTACCAGGCGGTCGCGGCCAGCGTCGGCTCGACGGTCGGTACGATGGCGGCCGGGGCCCTCCTCGGCAGCGCGCTCAGCGGCCGCCGGGGCGGCGGCTTCACCGTCATTCCGATCATGGGCGGTCCGGTCGTCAACCCGAACCGCTCCGAGACGATCGCGAACCACTACCAGTTCCCGGTCGTCGCGGTCAAATCGATGGCCGCGTACCAGCCGAAGGACTACCAGTTCCAGCTCGGGGACCGGATGCCTGTTCGACAAGAAGTCGATCCCGACGGGCTCGACGGTCCTGAACGGCGACCTCGGCGAGGATGCGGCGCGCAACGCCGCGCGGGCCGCGGTCGACCAGCTGCAGAGCGAAGCAGCCCACAAGAAGCACGGGATGATCTCGAACATCAAGAGCCAGGTCGACATCTCGGAGGGCGAGCTCCTCCACGTCCCCGTCTGGTACTTCACGCTCGAGCGGAAGGGCGAGAAGACGGTGATCCTCGTCGACGGCAACGCCGGCCGCGTGATCCGAACGGTCCCCTGAGCCGGGCCTCCGGGTCCCGAACCGTGCTTACCCGCCGGTTCGCGGAGCGGCTGCCGCCTGATCTCCGCGGACGGAACAGACCGTCGACACCCAGCTCGCCGCCGGTCCCGCGCTGCCCCCGAGGAGGGTCGGCACCATTCCCGGTGCATCGCCGACGGTCTCGAACAGAACCGTTACCGAGGTAGCGGCCCCGTCCACGGTGACGTACCCGCACGTCCGGTAGTATCCGGGGCTTACGGCCGCGGCGCAGTAGTAGTACGTACCGTTCGAAAGCCGGAGCTTCAAGGTCGTCCGGGAGGAGCCCCCTGTGATCCCGTTACCGAGGGTGACGCGCCACTTCGAGTGCTCCGGGAGACCCGACTCGGTGAACTCCGCGACGTACGTCACATGGGTGAATTTCGACTTCATCGTAACCGGCGCACCGGCCACGACGAACGAACCCCCCTTCGCGACGTAGGCCGGCCCGAGGATGGAAGAGACGGTGTAGGTGAAGCTCCCGTTGGCCGCCGTGAAGGAGAGCGAGGGTCGCACCGATTGGTGCGGCGCTCCTCCCGTGACGTTGACTAACCAGGTGGTCCCCGCGGGCAGACCCTTCTCCCGCACCGTAACGGCAAACTCGTGAGTGAAGACGACGGGGATCGTCAGCGGAGCGCCAGCCACCGTGAACGCGGCGACCGGAGCTACCCAATAGACGCCGGCGGGAGGCAATGCGATGGGGTCGTACCAGGTACGTGACCGTTCGAAAGGTTCGTCGTGAACGTCGAGTTCGAGGATAAGCACGCTTCGAGGCATCCCGGATAGCAACCGAATCCCCCTTCGATGCACGCCGCCCAAGGGGTGCCGGAGGGCAGTCCGGCCTCGACGAACGTCACGGTGTAATTCGGGGCTGCTTGTGGGGTTTCCGCGGCGGTTGCGGCCTTGCCTGCGGCCGGTGATGGGATGCCTACGGTCGCGGTAAACGCGGAGACGATGAGGATAGTAACAACGCCCGCGGCAACAGCGGCAGAGCGACACCAGGACCGGGACGTTTGGGCCACGGGTTCCCCTACGATCTCCCCTAAGGAACGGAGAGTGATTGATTTGACTGCGGAGTCCCTTCCGTCTTCCGCAACGGAGGATTGGGGAAAGGATGGCGTCGCCGAGCGAGGAGGTCCAGCTCTTTCCGGCCGCGAGCGCGTCGGAACCGTATGCCGCCGACGCCCGTCGACGGGGGACGTCCCTTCTCGGAGTGGGTGCGCTTATCGTGGGGTTGTGCGCCGTCCTCCTTTACGAATCGTTCGCGGGTACCGGCAGCGGCGCAACACTCTCGCCCGGGACGGTGCTGCTGGCGGTCGCCGCGGTCTTGCTCGGCGTCTATTCGATCGTGGGGGGGTACCGAGCCCGTCTCCCGGGCCTGTCGGAGGTCGCGGTATCCCGCGAGGGGATCGATCTCCGATGGATGCGTGGGAAGCCGACCAGCCTTCGATGGGACGACCCCCGGTTCGTCTCGAGTTTTCCGATCGTCGGGACCTTCGACCGATCGGACGGGGCGACTTCGTCTCCGTGCTCAAGGTCGCGGGCCGCCGGGCGGGCGTCACTCCCGAGATCATCGATGCGGTCGTGGCCGCCGCGGAACGTTACGGAGCGCGCGTCACGCGACGCCCCTACGCGGGGTCGTGGGGCCAGATGGTCCGCTTCCGGCTCGGGCCTCGCCCGCCCGATTAGGCCCTCGGACCCCTCCGCGCCATGCGGGTCGCTGAACCAGAGCCCGAGAACGCGTACCGGACCGGGACGCGCCGGTGCCGGTGGCACCAGTAGTCGCACCGGGTACACCGCTGGCCCAGCACGATCGTTTCCCCGGACAGCGTTCGGTTGCGAATCGGAACCAGCCCCGAGCCGCACACCGGGCAGATCTCCAGCGGAGGGACCCCGGGTCGCTCGGAGTAGCGGACCGCGAGCCGGACCCCCGGTAGGCCGACGACGAGGCGTCGGAGTCGGGTCCCGCCGAGCGCCGCGAGCGGCTCTTCGCGCCGGACCGCCTCGACTACCGCGGCCCGGAACGCCGCCTGGGAGGGGAACGAGGCGCGCCCGCCCCGCACGACGCGCCGTGCCGCGCGACGCACCAGGTCGTCCTCGGGGCGGGTGAAGCCGACCGGTTCGCGCTCGCTACTCGGCGGCGTGTCCCCGTCGCCCTTCTCGGGCACGGATCTCCTCCTCGTAGAAGCGGCTCGCGAACTCCGACTCGGCCTTGCCGATCGTCAACGCGGGCTCATTGGGGTGGGCGAAGTAGGTCAGCAGCGAGGCGGCCGCCCCAAGGCGTACGGCGCGGCTCTTGAGCCGCGGCGAGAACTTCGGGAATTCGGTGGTCTTGAGGGCGCGCTCGGAGATCCCGCGGAGGCGGTCGTAGAGGGACCGCTCGAGGCGGACCGCGCGCGCCGGGAACTTCCGCGCGACGAGCGGGTGCCGTGTCTGGATCGGCGTGCACGAGCGTGAGGTGGTCGCGGATCCGGCCGGCGAGCTCGAAGTCGAGCTCCCCGAGCTCGAGACGCTCCGCGGCCGCCTCGACCGCGCGGAACCGGCCCCGGGTCATCGGGTGGAACCGCAGGAGCATCCGGTCCTCGAGGGCCGCGAAGTTCGGGTCGCCGATCGTGGTCCAGTAGTCCTGGGCGCCGGCGGTCCGGACGTTGTAGTTCACCGAGAAGAACGACCGGAACGTGTAGGGCCCGACGGTTCCGAACGTCGTCTCCCACTTCACTTCCCGCTGCTCCATCACGAGCTTGAGCGGTTCGACCATCCCTCGGGTACTTGAACCAGTCGTTGAACTCCGGCACGATGAAGTTGAACGTGCGGCCGGTGTACGATTGGCCTACCCTCAGGAACTGAACGGGCGTGATCCCGCCGCAGTACCGGTTGCGTCCCGGCAGGCCATGCGGCGGCACTCCGCTGCGGGGATTGCCACGGACCAGGTCATCGATCGAGAACGTCTTGCCCGGTCCCCGGGGGTCCGAACAGCGCGAGGTGGAACCCGGTGTTCCCCGTGGTGCGCCCCGTCGGGGCGAGCAGCGGAGCGTCCGCGAGCGCGTACTGCTGGAGGATCGAGATGAGCGAATCGAAGTAGAGCTCCTCCCCGAACAGCTCGCGGAGGTACTCCGCGAGCTCGGTCACGCCGAACGACCGACCGAACTCTATCGTCTCGTTAAGGCGACGCCCTAGGACGCCGTTGAGCTGTTCGAGGAACTCCGAGTCCATCGCGCGGATCTCGGCCGTCTCGTCCGGGAGCGGCAGCATCCCGGCGGCGTCGGTCGCGTCGGTGCGAAGGGACTCTTCTACGAGCAGTCGCCGCAGATCGTCGGGGTAGGGGACCTGGTACCCCTTATCCCCACCCGCCGCCGGGCAGGTCGAGCAGCAGGCCCCGCCGCTTCAACCGGGCGAGGAGCCGTCCGGGTCCTCGAACACCCGGTCCCGGAGGAGCCGGCTTCTCAGCTCGGCGACGCGGAACTTCACCGCCTGCGTGGGAAGGCCCCGCACCGTCCGACGCCGGTCGGAGTCGGCCACGAGCGCCGCGAGCGCGCGGGCTACGGGAATCTCCGAAGGAGCGAGCTCGAGCCCGGCGGAAGCGGCCACCGTCGCTGCGAGTCCAACCGTGGAGATATATTAACCTCTGGACGGGAGTCAGCCCTATCGTGGTCGGTCACGGGTTCGGCGGCTACGAACGGGAGCTTCGAAGCCTTCTTTCCGGGGACCGGACGGCGGTCCGCGCCTACGCGCGGTCGCTCCGTCCCGAAGCGCGCGCCGGGTTCGAGAAGCTCATCGACGAACCGTTCCTCGTGATCCGCGGAGCGGGTTCCCTTGGGCTGGACCTGGTCGCCCTGCGGCGCGAATTCGCCTTTCCGATCGAGGTGAAGGCCTCGTCCGAGCCGGTGATACGGTTCACTTCGGCGAGCGGGCGGGCGAACCTCCAGCTCGAGGCGCACCGTCGGGCGGTCGAGCGGGTCGGACTGATGGTCTTGTACGCGTACCGCCGCCTCGGAGCCCGCGGTGAGGAGACGTGGCGTCTGTTCGCGACCGGGATGGTGCCATCGACCGGGTATGGCGGGTCTCGTCTGTCGGGGCCTGCCGCCCGTGAACACGACGCGCGAGGGGAACGGGATCCTGCGCTGGGAGGAGGGCATGCCTCTCTCCCGCTTCGTCGAGCGGTTCCAATTCGTCTCCGAACGCCCGCTAGTGGTGAGCGGATGACGGCGCGCGTAGCCAGCGTCGGCATCGCACGGTTCGGAAAGCGGGCCGAGGGGCTCGTCGACCTCGCTGCCGAGGCGGCCAGTCCGGCCCTCGAGGGAGTGGGTCGAAAGACGATCGACCTCCTCGTGGCGGGCACGATGCTCGGGCACGGCCTTCTCGGCCCCGAGCCGCTCCTTCCGCGGCTCGCGGGCCGACTCGGCCTGGAGTCCGCCGCCGGGCTGCGGGTGGAAGCGACCAGCGCCACCGGCGCGATGGCGTTCCACACCGCGGTCACGGCCCTCGAATCCGGGCGGTACACGCGCGCGCTCGTGATCGCGGCGGAGAAGATGACCGACCGACCGACCCCGGAGATCACCGGCGAGCTTACGGCCGCGATCCACCCGAGCGAGGTCGCCGCGGGCGCGACGATGCCCGGACTCGCGGCGCTCGCCACCCAGCGGTACCTCGACCGTCACGGATTGGGGTCCGGGGTGATCGACGCCGTCAGCGTCCACGCCCGGAAAATGGCCGCCGACAACCCGTACGCGCACTTCCAGAAGGAGGTCTCGTCGGAAGAGGTCGCGGCCAGCCGACCGGTCGCGCTGCCGCTGCGCCTGCTGCACTGCTCCCCCATCTCGGACGGTGCGGTCGCGATGGTCCTGGAGCGTGGCGGGGGACCGGCGGCGGTGCTCGGGATCGGCCAGGGGTTCGACTCGCTGCGGTTGGTCGACCGACCGGACCTGACGACCTTCCTTGCGACTCGGCTCGCCGCCCGGGGCGCGTACGAGATGGCGAAGACGACACGCAAGGAGCTCGAGGTCCTAGAGGTGCACGATGCGTTCGCGCCGCTCGGTCTCATCCACCTCGAGGACCTCGGCGTCTGCGGACCCGGCGAGGGACCTTCCTGGTTCGAGAACGGATGGGTCGGGCGTGATGGTCGCCTCCCGGTGAACCCCGGCGGTGGTCTTCTCGGGCGAGGTCATCCCGTCGGGGTCTCGGGGCTCGCCGGGATTGCGGAAGTGGCGATTCAGCTGCGCCGCGAGGCGGGCGCCCGCGCGGTCGCGCACCGTCCCCAGGTCGGTCTCGCGCAGTCGATGGCGGCCTCGGCTCCCAGACCTTCGTGACGATCCTCGGGAGGTGCCGAGCCGTGACCGAACGTAGGCCGAGTCGCTGGAACTCTCCCGGTGCGAGGCTTGCCTGGCCCGGTTCCTGCCGTCCGATGGTCCGTGCCCGCGGTGCGGGGCCAGAACGTCCAAGGATTCATGGTCCCCGGAACCTCGGGAACGGTCCTCGCGTCCACCGAGCTGATGGTCGCCACCTCGCCGGTGTCGCCGTCGCCGCATCGGCTCCTGCTCGTCGAGGTCGCCGGAGGGCGTGCGCCTGCTCGCGACCACGGACGCGCCGCTGCCTGCCGCGGGAACCCTGCACGTCCGGATACGGAAAGACGGCGAGGTCTATCGCGCGCGAGCCGGCCGAACCACCCCCGGGGTGACGCGGGGAGGGGGAATTTCCGAAGGCCCGCGTTCCGAGCCCCCCTTTGAACCCCCGAGGTGAAACCACCACTGGATTAGCAATCCAGCGCCTTACCGGGCTGGGCCATCCCCGCGCACTCGTATCGAACGAGGTTCCGCCCTTAAGGATTCGGTTGAACGGCGCCACCCTCGAGGCGGCCGGTCGGAGCCCGGCGCCACCCCGAGTGCTTCTCCGGCGTCCCTACCTCCGTGATTTAAGGTCCCTATTGGGTCGAACCCCCGTGCCTTCCGGAGCTCCCCCGCTAGACCCCGTCGGCTTCCTTTCTCTGCGGGAGATACGACGGTTCATCCGCGCGGCGTGGGCGTGGCCGTTGGTGGTGATGTTCGGCCTCTTCTACCTCCTTGGGTCGCTGCTCGAAGGCGGCATGCTGGGTCTCGCGCACCTCGAGGGAGGCTACACGATCACGATCATCACCGCGAGCGGGACGGGGTCGGGGTGGTGGAACTATCCCGCGCTCATCGTGGCCGCTCCGTGGGGATACCTTGAACTGCCGTTCTTCACGGCCGTTTCGATGCTGGTCGTCGCCGTTGGAGTCGCCCTCGGAATGACCGTCGCGGTCCTCCTCGCGATCCGGCTGATCCGGCCGACGGTGACCGGGGCCGCTAAGTCGAAGGCGGTCGGGACCGCGACCGGCCTGACCCCGGCGATGATCGGCCTGGTTACGCTCGGAGCGTGCTGCTCGACCACCGCCGCGGCGAGCGCGGGGGTGGGGCTGGTGGCGCAGGCCTCCGGCACCTCGATCAACAACCTGCTCCTCAACGATTGGTACCTCGGCCTGTTCCAAGTTGTGGTGGTCTGGGCCGCCCTCGCCGCGCAGGAGCTCCTTCTGACCGTCTACGGCGGGCTGTTCGGATCTCCGGCCACCGGGACCGTCGCTCCGAATCCGGTCCCCCCACCGCTCAGCGCGACGTATCTGCTCAGCGGCGCACTGCGCGCCTTGCTCGTTGCCGCCGGGCTGCTTTGGTCACTCGCGATGTTCGTCGAGTGGACCACCGCTTCTCCGGTCACCGCCGGAGCGGGACTCTGGTTCCAGTGGCTCGTCCAGCACCAACTGCTGGCCGGGTTTGCCCTCGCGGCCGGGTTCTTCCCTCGTGGGACTCTTCGGGTGTTGCACCGCGCCAGAAACGGACTCGGCCGAATCCTCCCGGCGGTCCTGCTGATTGCCGGCCTGAGCCTGCTCGTGTGGCTTCCTCCCTTCCTGACCTCGGCCGGCCTCGACAGCCTCTTCGACCAGGTACTGGGGGCCGCCGGCTTCTCGAGTTCGTGGGGGGCGATATCTCCGGGTCCGGTCGGGGGTCCGGCACTGCTTGCCCGATGGCTGCTTGAGTACGTCGCGGTCGCCGGTTTCGCGATCGCCGCGTCGCTCTACCCGGCCCGGACCCTGTCTCGCCTGATCGGCGTGCCCTATCGGCCCAATCGCGTCCCAGTCCCGTCTCGCGCTGGCTCTCCGTTGGGAGGGGTGGGGATCCCGGACTCCGGAGCGATCAACGCCGCCTCCTCGGGTGACCTGTGAGGTCAGGCAACCGGACGGGTGGGATTCGATGCTGACGGACGATGTCATCCTCGGCGTTCTGGCCGCCGGGATGGCCGTCACGACCGCGGTCCTGATCAAGTGGGCGGCCACGGCCCGGTCGCCGCTTCGCAAGGCGACGGTCGCCTTCCTGCTCCTGATGATGGTCGGGATGCTCGCCGGCGCGCTCGCGTACGCTCTGCATCGGGGGACAGAGGGCGCGGTCGCGGGCCTGTGGATCGCGAGCGGCGTCATGTCCGTGAGCGTCGTCGTCCTGTTCCTCGGATTTCTTCAGGAGACCCGGTCGGCGGCCGGAGCACCGGCCATCCCGCGCCTCGGGCCGGGGTTCGTCGCCGCGGTGGTCGCGCTTGTCCTCGCGAACGAACTGCTGATGGGTTGGACCTTCGACCTCCTGGCCGGGGGTCTCTCGGTGGGGGGCAGCGCGCTCGCGACGCTGACCTCCGTGGTCGTGTCGCCGTGGTTCGTGTTCACGATGGCCGCGGAGATGATTCTGACGGCGGTGCTGCTCCGGGACCGGATCGCACGCCCCGCGCGGATCGTCCTGGTCTCGCAGTCCGTGCTGATGTTCCTCTCGCCCCCGGTGCTGGGAGCGTCCTGGTGGCAGTCAGGGACGATCTATCTCTCCAGCATCGCGATGATCGTCCTGTTCGTCTTCCTGATGGAGTTCCTCTACCGGCACCGCGACTTCGCGGACGGGTTCGCGACGTACCTCGTCCGGCTGCTCCCGATCTACGGGCTGATGATGGCCGGGATCTTCCTCTGGCAGGCCTACGGCAACGTCGGTCTGTTCGCGTTGTCGGTGGTTCTCGAGATGGTCGTATTCTTCGAGGCGGTGGTCCGCACCGAGAAGCTGGGCGGGCCGAACGGATTCTCCTGGCAGCTGAAGCCGTTCTGGGCGTTCCAGGTGCTGTTTTGGGTGTTCGTCTCCGAGCTGTTCATGGGAGCGGTCCTGGCCGCCCAGATCGACCCCGCCGACTATCTCGCGAGCCTCCCCTCGCTTCCGCTCGCCGGCAGCGCCTGGGTGATAGTCCAGGACGCGGTCTCGAACGGGTTCTACTTCTTCGCCAACACCACGGCCACGACCTGGTTCCTCCTGATGATGGGGGTCGAGATGGGCGCGCTCGTGGTGTTCAAGATGCGCGAGTCGAAGGGACGGGAGCTGCGCGTCCGGCTCGCGCTCATGCTCGGCGCGTACGGGGCGTTCGCCGTGTTCTACCCGAGCCTCTACTACGGGTTGTTCTTCCCGAGCGCCCCGGCGCGGCGAACCCGACGACCGTCCCGGTCCTCGGCTGGAGCATGGGCATCGGGTCGGCCCCGCTCGCGGCCGGGGTCTTCGGGGTCCTGCTCGCGACCTATCTCATCCTCGGGGCGGTGACCCTCCTGTTCGGCCGCCGGGTCGTCTGCTCGGTCTTCTGCACGGCCGCGGTGATGTACCAGGGGACGACGATCGACGCGATGAAGAGCTTCAATCGGTCGTCCCCGGTCGCGCGAAAGTTCCTCGGGAGCCGGTTCTCGAACGCCTACAGCGCCACGACCGCGGTGGTCATGGTCGCTCTCGCCGGAACCTCGCTGCTCTCGTACTTCGATTCTCTCGGCACGATCAACGTCACCGTCGGCGGTGCCGACCCGTCGGTCTTCCTGTTCGTCCTTTCGTTCAGCGTGCTCTGGTACGTGCTGTTCGTCACGATCCCGTACGCCGGCAACTACAACTGCGTCACGATGGGCTGGTGCTACACCGGGCAGATCTCCGCCGTGTTCAGCCGGATCGGGTTCTTCGGTCTGCGGGTGAAGGACAAGGAGGTCTGCCGCCGGTGCACGACCCTCGACTGCGCGAAGGCGTGTCCCGTCGGATTCGTCGACATGCCCGGCCACTTCCGCACGAAGGGCGTGTTCCGGAGCGCGAAGTGCTGCGGGATCGGCGGATGCGCCGAGGCGTGCCCGTACGGCAACCTGTACCTCTCGGACGTGCGGCACTGGGTAGCGCGCCTCCGGAACCGTTCCGTCACGCCGCCCGTGGGCGCCCGCCTCCCGATGGCGGGGAGCTCCCGGCCCGCGGCCTCCTCCGGAGTCGTCTCCTCCCAGGCTTCCCCGCGCGCCTCGACCGCCTCCCGCTGAGCCGCTCCGGCCCGCCGGCCGTTCGCGCTTTGTAGCGACCGCGCGCTGCCCGAGCCGGTGGCACCGTGCGGGTGACGAAGGCCGGGGTCGTGGGGGCGGGGACGATGGGGGCCGCGATCGCGGAGGTGCTCGCCTTCAACGGGATCGACGTGCTCCTCAAGGACGTCGACGGGCCGACGGTCGAGAAGGGCCTCGCGCGCGTCCGGACGATCGTCGACGAGTTGGTCGCCTTCCACGAGGGGCGGGCGGACAAGGAGATCGCCCGCGTCCGTGAGGAGGCGGGACCGCTGTCGAACGAACAGGAGGGTCGGATCCGCACGAAGCTCGCCCCGAAGTTCACGCGAGCGCGCGGCGAGGAGGTCGTGGCGCGGGTCCGCGGCGCCGACCGGGTACGACGCGTTCGCGGACGTGGACCTCGTCATCGAGGCGGTGTTCGAACGGACCGAGGTGAAGCGTCCCGTCCTCGAGGCACTGGACCGGGTCCTCCCCGAGCATGCGGTGATCGGCACCAACACGTCCTCGTTGTCGATCACCCGCCTCGCGCGGGGGCTCCGTCATCGGAGCACGACCCTGGTAACGCACTTTTTCAACCCGCCCTACACGCTGCCGCTGGTCGAAGTCGCGGGCGGGGTCGAGACCCGCGAGGACGTGATCGCGGACACGGTCGCGTTCCTCGAGGGGCTCCGCAACCACCGGTACCCCCTCGTGCCGATTCGGGTCCGCGAGTCGCCGGCGTTCGTCGTGAACCGGCTCCTCATTCCGGTCCTGAACGAGGCGTGCTTCGCGCTCGAGGAGAACCTCGCGTCCTCCCGCGACATCGACCTCGCGATGAAATCCGGGGCGGGGATGCCCATGGGCCCGTTCGAGCTGGGCGACATGATCGGCCTCGACGTCGCCCTCGAGGTCACCGAGACGATGTTCCGGGAGACGGGGGACCCGAAGTACCGCCCCGCGCCGTATCTCCGCCGGATGGTCGATGCGGGGTACCTCGGGCGGAAGACCGGTCGGGGCTTCTACGAGTATCCCAGCTGAGCGGAACGGGTCGCCGAGGAAGCCCGGCCCCGGGGGTCGGTAAGAACTGGGCCGGAGCTCACGTCGCGGGGGCTGACGCGGGCGGGCTCGCGGGGGCCTTCGGCGCCGCCGGGGCGGGCGGCGGAGCCGCCGGAGCTGCTGGGGCCGACGGTTTCAGCGGCGGGGCCGGGGGCCTGGGGGGCGAGGGCATCAAGCGCGCCTTGAGGAAGGTGACGATCCGCGTCCAGGCCTGCTCGGCGGAGGCAAGGTCGTACGCCCGAAGGTCCCGGGCGAGGAAGTTGTGCCGGCCGCCGGGGATCTCCGCGTACTCGAACGAGGCCGCCGACGGGCCCTCGGCCGCGCGCAGCTGCGCCACCGCGCGCGCGGACGAACGGTCCGAGCCGCCGACCACGCACAGGAGAGGGACGTTGACGAGACGGGGGAGTTCCTTGGGTCGCACCGGCTCGGGATACGCGAGCACGACCGCGGCGAGCTTCGTACTATCGGCCGCGACCGCGAGCGCGAGGCTGCCGCCGTAGGAGGCGCCGAAGACCGCGGCCTTCGCCGGGTCGACCATGTCGCGCGCCAGCAGATAGGCGAGCCCGTCGCCGTACAACCGGACCAGGTCCTTCACCTTGGGCGAGTCGACCGGCACGCCGCCCCGAAGCCGCGCCCCCTGCCGGAGGGCGAAGAAATGGCCCGGGCCCAGGCCGTCCGTCTTGGTGACGTCGGGCAGGAGCACCTCGAACCCCTCGCGCGCGAAGCGGATCGCCGCGTCCAGGACCGTCGTGGTCAGGCCGAACACGTCGGGCGTGATCAGGACGACGGGATGACGGACCGTCTTGGTGGGCGAGAGGACGATCGCCGGGGCCCTCTGCGAGGGCGTGGCACCCGTCGGGAATTCGACGCGCTCGCTCCGGTAGAGCGGAGCGGGCGAGCCCGGCTTCTTGTCCGTCTTGATCCAGGACTTGTTCAGGAAATCCAGGACGCACAGCCGGAACCGTTCCTTCGACAGAACGATCACGGCCTGCCGCGTTCCGCAGACGTCGCACACGCCGACGATGCCGGTGCCGAACTCGGGCGCGGGCAGGTCGAGCATCCGGTCGTCGTCGGTCATCGGGTGCCCGGGGAAGTTCGAGCCCGGATTGCTTCTTAACCCTTGCCGCGGGGCCGGTGTGCCGGCGGGCGAACGGGGGGCCGGCACGTCGTTTTCGGGCGGCCGGGCGAACGGCGGCGCCGGGCCGCAGCTCGAGCCGGGAGCGGTCCCGCGGCACGAGCACGGTGATCCGCTCCGAGGTCAGCCGATGCGCGAGCGCACGGTCGGCGGTCACGACCCAGGCCCGATGGTCCCGGGCGGCGTGGAGGATGCCGAGGTCTCCGCGACCGGGACCGGGGATCGCTCGAAAGGTCCGCGCGAACTCCCGGGCGGGGACGGCCTCGCGCACGCCGCGCTCGACGAGCGCGTCCAGCTCACGGAGTACCGACCGGGGTACGGCGAGCTCGGCCCCGGGCCGGTGGCGGTCGACCTCGCGTACCAGCGGGAACCGGGACCGGAACGGCAGTAGCAGCGCGTTCGCGTCCAGGAGGACGAGCGGCCGGTCGCGCCGGCGACGCGCCTCAGGGAGGCCGGACGACGACGCCGAGCTGGTCCCGGTCGTACTCCGTACCTCCCCGGCGCTGCCTGAGAAGGTAGCGCTGCGACTTTTGGTTCGCGGTCTTCGGAATCTCGTCCACGAACTCGATCAACTTCGGCACCATGTAGTACGGGAGGTTCTCGACGCAGTAGTCGAACAGCTCGCGGGGCGTCGGATGGACCTCCGGCTTCAGCTGGACGAACGCCTTGACGTCCTCCTCACCAAGGGGGGACGGCACGCCGACGACCACCGACTCGAACACCGCCGGGTGTCGGTTGAGCACCGACTCGACGTCGTACGGCGCGAGGTTCTCGCCTCGGCGTCGGATCACGTCCTTCTTCCGGTCGACGAAGTAGTAGTAGCCGTCCTCGTCGCGGGTGACGTAGTCGCCCGTGTGGAACCAAAGGTTCCGCCACGCCTCGACCGTCTTCTCGGGCTTGTTGAGGTACCCCAGGAACATCGTGTACGGGACGCGGGAGCGCACGACGAGCTCGCCGCGGACGTTCGCGGCGACGGGCCGGTCGTCGTCGTCCACCACTTCCGCCTCTACGAAGGCGAGGGGGAGCCCGACCGACCCCACTCGGATCGCGCCCGGGGGGTTCATCAGCGTCGTGCAGCCGCACTCGGTCATCCCGTACAGCTCGACGATCGTAAGGCCGAACCGCTGTTCGAACGTCGGCCAGATCGCGCGGTTCGCTCCGGCGGTCAGGGCCGTTCGTACCCCGTGCGTTCGATCGGTGGGTTTGGGCGGCTGCTTCTCCAGGACGTTGATCATGGAGATGAGCAGCGAGACGTGGGTGGCCCCGAATGAGGCCGCGGTCTCCCAGTACGACCGGGCGTGGAACCGTTCGTCGTAGGTCGCGGTGAGGTCGTTGAGGAGCGCGACCAGCGTCGTCATCTCCTGCGCGTTGCAATGGAAGAGGGGCAAGGCGGTGAACAGGACCGAACCGGGGTCCAGCCGGCTCCTTTTCGAGATCTCCATCGCGGTGGCGATTGGCTTGCGGTGCGGGATGATCGCGCCCTTGGGCGGGCCGGTCGTCCCGCTCGTGTACATCACGGAGACCGGATCACTGGGTTTGACGACCGCCGGCGGCGGCGCCGTCTCGTTGGTCGGGAGCGACGTGAACGGCCGAGCCGATCCCGGCACCGAGTCCTCGGACGGGACCGGGTCCGCGATCCATTCGTTGGGGATTCGGACCGATTCCCGGACCGGCGCGTAGGCCCCCCAGAGGCGGCGGTCGACGACGATCCCGGACGGGGCACTGTCCGCAAGCTCGTAGCGTAGTATCTCGCCCTTGAGGGCGGTGTTCAAGGGAACGAGCACGGCTCCCCGCTTGGCGAGTCCGAACCAGAGCAGGGGGAACTCCGAGGTGTTGAACAGGAAGGCCCCCACCCGATCCCCGAAGCCGATCCCGGCGGCGTCGAGGCCGTTCGCGATCCGTTCCGACTCGGCGTCCAGCTCTCGGTAGCTGAGGGTGCGATCGCCGAACCGGAGGGCGGCGCGGTCCCCGTTCTTCTCCGCTTTCCGCCGGACGAGCGAGGCGAGGTCATCGCACTCCTCGCCGGGGTCGAGCATCAGCACGCCACGAGTCACCTCCCGCCATAACGGTTCGGAGACGTCTGCCCGCGTTCGGGGGAAGAGGCCAATAGCTCGGCCCCATCCTCCGAGATCGATGGCCCCTCCCCACGCGGCATTCCGGCCCGCCTCCCCGATCGTCCCGGAGCTCGCCTCGGGGGCGGTCGTCGTACGTCCGGACGGGCGGGTGCTGATGCTGCATCTCGCGGGTGAGCACCGTTGGTGTTTTCCGAAGGGGCACGTCGAAACCGGAGAGTCGCTGCGCGCCGCCGCGGTGCGCGAGGTCCGGGAAGAGACCGGGCTGCGCGCGCTGGTCCTCGGAGCCGAGGTCGGCGAGGTCTCGTACCGGTTCTACTCGCCCCGCCGGCGGGTCAACGTCCACAAGACGAGCGTCTACTTTCTCGCCCGCACGTCGGAGGGCGAGGTCCGGACCGAGAAGATCTTCGACCGGCATGGGTGGTTCACGTTCGCCGGCGCGCGACGGCTCGTGCCGTACGACACCGACCGCACGATCATCGACCTGGCCCGGCGCGCTCTGCGACGGCGAACGGCTCGTTCGAAGTCTTCCAAGAAGAGATAGAAAGGAAGGGGTTGGGTGGGCCCCGAGGGCCCACCCTTGGCCTGGTCCCGGCTAGAGTCCCGGTCCTGGCCCGCCGGGGGAAGGCGGGCTCTGGGCCGGGGTCCCCGCCGAGGGCGAGCCCGCGGCGCCGTTCGAGGCGCCGTTCAGCCCGCTCCGGCGGACGTTCCGGCGAGATTGGAGGAGGTTTTTCGACGGGAGTGCGAACGCCACTCGATGACGCCCGCGGCCGCGATGACGCCGACCACCAGGGCGATCAGGCCGACCGCCACGAGGCCGCTGAACCAGGAGCCCGCGGCCGGGCAACCGTGCTGCAGGCACGCGGCCTGCGCTTGGGCCTGGCTCGGACTCTCGGGCTGCATGGTGACCCCGCCGCTGGGCGAGGTCGTCGTCTGCGGGCCCTTCGTTTCGGGCACGGCGAGCGCAACCGATCCGGACGCGCCGAACTGGGCGCGGGCGGCGGTGAACGAGCGGACGCCGACGTAGCCGTCCAGGACGTAGAGGTCCTCGGGGTGCATGGTCGCGGACCCGAACGAGTGGCCGTCCCAGACGTGCGTGCCACCGCCGAGGAAGTCGAAGCCCGACGGGATCAGGATGAACCCGTCGTAGAGGTCGACCGGCCCGGTGATCTGGAGGACGATCGCGGTGCGGGTCTTGCTGTCACTGAAGTGGGGCATGCCGACGGTGAACGCCGACCCGGCCAGGGTGATGATCCCCGACGCGTTCCAGCCTCCGCCGCCCTTGCCGCTGCCGTTGGTCGTCACACCGAGCAGGTGCTGGACCCAGGTGTAGTTCACGTTCCAGCTCGCGCTCGGCGTGGCCATGGCGCTGGAGGTCCACGAGCTGACGCCCGTCAGGTTGAGCGGGACGAGCCCGAGGTACGGCGAGAACTGGACCGACGCCCGCGCCGAGCCGCTCACGTTCAGGTAGTCGGCGACCAGCGGGTTGACGAGCGCGTCGGAGACCACCAGCGATTCCGAGAGGTTGTCCTGGGCGCTCGCCGAAGCGTTGTCGATGCCGAGCGCCGGGGTCGCGTTGCCGCGGACCAGGACGCTCGAGTTGTTTGAGATATTGGCGTGCGCACTGTCCACCTCGAGGAGTTTCAGGCTGTAGGCCGCGTTGTAGACGGTCGAGTTGTTGGTCACGGTGCCCGTCACCGAGATCGCGATCGAGACCGTCCGTTCGGCGGAAAGCTCGACCGTATGCGCGGACGTGTTCGTGGCGTTGAAGATCACGACGATGCCCACCGTCACGTTCCACGCGAGGGTCGCGTTCGGGACGGTGTACGTCCCACTCGACCCGTTCTGCCCGCCGTACGCCCATTCGGCCGAAACCGACCCGGCCGCGGCCGCGGGACGGGTGCGGCGCTCGCCAGACCGACCAGGGTCGGCCCCAACGCGAGCACCATGAGCAGGGCGATGCCCGCTACCAGCAGTTGGCCCTTCGAGTTCCTTTTCGTCACCGTTCGATCCATCCCGCGGAGTTCCGTCCGCACGCTCGTAGTGGCCCGGACCCCGAGATAAGGGGCTGTTCCGCGGGGGCCGATGTTCCTTGGACGGTGTGCTAGGACCTAGCACTCCCGGACGGGTTCAACCGCCGACCACGCGGCCCCGTCGCAGGAGCGGACGGCCGTCTACGGAGACGGTTGCCTCGCCGAGCGTGATGTAGCCGAAGAAGTCGGATTTCGTCTTCCCGCCGAAGCCGACGTTGCGACCGACACCGAGGGTTACGGCCCCCCGCTCGGCCTCCTCGATCGTCGGTCCGTTGCGGACGTCGGGGTCGAGTCCTACCTCGAGGAACGCCGGGCGGTCCTTCCCGGATCCCGCCGCACGGTACTCCGCGGCGAACGAGCGGCCACCGGCCGAGAAGCTGTAGGCACGCAGCCGACCGTCTTTGAACTTCCAGCGGCCGCCCTTTAGGGACTCCGACGACCGAGTCGTAGCGCGGTTCGCTACAAAGACCCCGTCGGCGGTCTCCTCGTCGATCGCGGTGTACACGGACGCGTCGGGGACGTTGGCCATCATTCCGAAGGCCGTCTTCTGCGACGCAGGGGTGACGTCCCCGAGCGCGACGGTGACCCGCCGCTGTGCCAGACCGAGCTTCAGGTCGGTTCCGTTGGGATGCGTAATCCGAACGGAGCGACCGCGAGCGAAGGCGCGCCGGATCCTTTCCGCGTCGCGGGCCATGGACGCAGGATCCCGGATCGAGGAGGCGATCATCTCCTTCTCCCACGTACGGAAGTTCACGCCGAACTGACGGGCGTTCTCGGGCGTCGCCCGGGCGATCGCCATGCGAGCCCCTCGGACGCCGGCCTTGCGGGCTACCTCGTACCAGTGGGGGTTGAACGCGGTCAGCTCCTCCTGGACGGCGTTCGAAAGCTTGTCCCGCCGGGCCAGGTCCGCCGGGCCCCAGAAGTAAATGTAGACGTCGGATTTTTCGACCGCTCCCCACTCGTGCGCCCCCGGGTCGCCGATCAGCGAGGCGCGACCGTTCTCCACCGCGTCCCAGTAGGATGCTTCGTCCTCGTAGAGCAGGATCGGTCGCGCGCCCATCCGGCGGGCCTCGCGCACGAACCCCGTCGCCCACCGCAGCGCGGCAGGGTAGGCCTCGATAGTCACGTTCTCCTTGGGCTTGACGTGCAATCGGTGCGTCAGCACCGCGCGCGCGAGACGGTCCGCGGTCGGGTCGGAGGAGGTCGACACGCCCCGGGAAGAGAGGCGAGCTTCAAGGCGGTTTCGCCCGGGGCGCCCCGACTACGGAAGCCCCGGCACCCGGAACCCAGCGTTCCGCGCGATCCGGATCGACTCGGGGTAGCCGGCGTCCGCGTGTCGGGCGACGCCGATACCGGGGTCGTTGTGCAGGCACCGACCGATCCGGCGGTCGGCCTCCGTAGTTCCGTCCGCGACCACGACAAGTCCGGCGTGAATGGAATTGCCGATGCCGACGCCCCCGCCGTGATGCACGGAGACCCAGGTCGCGCCGCTCGCCACGTTGAGCAGCGCGTTCAGGATCGGCCAGTCGGCGATCGCGTCCGATCCGTCCCTCATCCCCTCGGTCTCTCGGAACGGGCTCGCCACGCTCCCGGTGTCGTGATGGTCGCGCCCGATGGCGATGGGAGCGGAGAGCTCGCCGTCGTGGACGAGAGCGTTCACTCGATGCCCGAATCGCTCGCGGTCACCGTAACCCATGTAGCAGATGCGGGCGGGGAGGCCCTGGAACCGAACACGCTCGGCGGCGAGCCGGATCCAGCGGGCGAGGTGCTCGTCGCCGGAAAACTCGGACAGGAGCATTCGGTCGATCCGGTGGATGTCGTCCGGCTCCCCGCTGAGCGCGAGCCATCGGAACGGCCCGCTTCCTACGGCGAACAGGGGTCGGATGTACCGCGGGACATAGCCCGGGATTTCGAAGGCGTCGGGCACCCCGGCCTCCTTGGCCTGCCCGCGGAAGTTGTTGCCATAGTCGAACGATTTAGATCCGGGACGTTGCAGCTGGAGGATCGCACGGGCTTCGGCCGCGAGCGAGCTTTGAACCTTGCCCAGATAGTCGGCCGGATCCGTCGCTCGGGCGCGGGCCGCCTCTTCGACCGTCAGTCCCTGCGGTATGTATCCTACCGAGATATCGTGCGCCGCGGTCTGATCGCTGACCACGTCGGGGGTGAGCCCTCGGCGAACGATCTCGGGGTAGACGTCCGCGGCGTTAGCGCAAAGCCCGATCGAGAGTGGCTGACCCGCCGCGACCGACTCCCGGACCCGGGCGAGGGCGTCGTCGAGATCCTTCGCCTGCAGGTCGAGGTACCGGTGGCCGAGCTGGCGGTCGATCGCCCGGGGGTCCACGTCGACGACGAGCGCGACGCCGTCCAACATCGTGACCGCGAGCGGCTGGGCGCCCCCCATCTCGCCGAGACCGGAGGTGAGCATCCAGCGCCCCCGCAAGTTCGGCGCGCGGAACTCGATCTGCGCGAGCGAAGCCAGCGTCTCGTACGTCCCCTGAAGAATGCCCTGGGTCCCGATGTAGACCCAGCTTCCGGCCGTCATCTGGCCGTACATCGTCAGCCCCCGGCTCTCGAGGTCCCAGAAGATCTCGTCCGTCGCCCATCGGGGAACGAGCAGGGCGTTCGCGATCAGAACTCGGGGTGCGTCCGGGTGGGTCGGGAACACGCCGACCGGCTTACCCGATTGGACGAGCAGCGTTTCCGCGTCCTCGAGGGTGGTCAGCGCTTCGACGATATGGTCGAACGACTCCCAGTCTCGGGCGGCCTTTCCGCGACCCCCGTACACGATCAGGTGCCGGGGATCTTTGGCCACTTCGGGGTCGAGGTTGTTCTGGAGGAGTCGGAGTGCCGCCTCCGCGCCCCAAGAGCGGCAGGAAAGGGTGGACCCCCGCGGGGACCGAACGACCCGGTCGGATTCCAGGGTCCGCATGACCGGTGGGTACCTCCGTTAGTCGCGAGCTTGTAAGGTTGTCACCCCAGGGAGGGATCCCTTCGTAGTCGGGCCGCGGTGTTATGAAGCGGATAGCGAATTCGGGGTCGGTGCCGCCATAGCTCAGTCGGTAGAGCGGCTGATTTGTAATCAGCAGGTCGGGAGTTCAATCCTCTCTGGCGGCTGCCGGGCGCTCCGGGCAGGAGCCCGGACTTCAGGAAGCGGATGGGTCTGCATTGCAAACCTACCCGTTACCGAGTCCATTCCAACTCGTCGCGGATGTAGGCCGATCACTTGAGAATCCTCGCACCTCTGATGAGGGTGGCCCGCCGCCGAACCCCGACGTGGGCGGGTCCGGGAGTGCGAAGCGAGCTTCGACTCGTGCAGGTCAAACGTCGACCGTTCCAGAAACGACCGGCAGTGGTGAGCTCCCGGCTACGGTGAGAGCGTCTCCTGACAAACTCCATGAACTCGGCGCAAGTAGCACCAGACTGTCCCCGCTCACAATCGGAGCGTTGGCAATGGTCCAATTCGATCCATTCGGTGAGCTTGGAAAGCTATCGAGCCATCCTCCGTTCGCATTGACCAAGACTGCCGACCATCCTGCAGATGCGGGTGCGCAGTCGATCAAAGTCGGTACCCAGCCTCCGCAGGAGGCCGTCGCAGATGGCAGCAAGTTTCCGCCCGCATCGCGCAGAGAGACATTGGTCATCCAACTGACGAGGCCCCATGCGTCGGTATAGGCCGACCCATTCGCAAACCAGTCCGGAAACTCCGATTGAAAGGGGAGGACCCGGCCCGCCTCGCCACCTGCGATGGGTGTGGTCGAATCGTTCGATGTAAAAGCTAGGTGTAGTATGTCAGGACATGTTGCCGGTTGAACTGTCAGGAGATCTTGCCGCCCTCAGCGGCTCCTGATTCGCTTCCCGCTCATCAACTTGGGGTCGTGGTAGACCTCGTGCGGAGTGGCCCAGCCGATCCCTCCATGGAGACGGGTTCGGTTGTACCTCCGTCGCCACTGGTAGAGCTCTCGGCGGAAGTGGCCCAGGGAACGGAAGCGTACCCTCCCCACGAGTTCCTGGGTGAGGATACCGTGGAACCGTTCGAGCTTCCCTCGTCCTCGAGGGTTGTACGGCCTCCCGTAGATCACCGAGACCCCTCGGGCCGCGCAGAACTCGCGGAACTCCTTCGAGATGAAACAGCTCCCGTTGTTGATGTAGAGGGCCTTGGGCTGGCGACCACCCTTGAACGCCCACCAAAGGTTGTTCGTAGCCTCTCGAGCCCTCTCCCGCAGATAGGCGCGGGCCATCACAAGGTAGCGGGAGCGATCGTCCAGGACGGTGTGGACGTAGACGTGCCCCCGGACGCCGGCGATGCGGAACTTGTAGACGTCCGTCTGCCAGAGGGAGTCGACGTGACGGCGCTGGAACCGCTTGAACGACTCGGGTTTCTTGACGGTCCGGACCATGAACCCGTGACGCTTCAGCACCCGGTGGACGGTGACCCAGCTCACCTGGACCCCGCGGCGCCGAAGGATGGCGTGGATCCGTAGCGCACCCCAGGCCGGGTGCTTTCTCCTCAGCTGGAGGATCCGATTGACGAGGTTCCCGTGGATACGGTTCGGGCTGTGGCGAGGGCGCCGGGACTCATCCCGGAGACCCTCGACGCCTTCCTCGCGGTAGTTTCGGCACCAATAGCGGAGGGTCCTCTCGGAGATGCCGAAGAGTTGACAGATCTCCGCGGCGCGGATACCCTTCTCGAGATGCTGCTTGACGGCGTGTAGTCGGAGACGAACGTCCTCTTTGACCAAAGCCACCCTCTCCAGGGGGCGGCAATGTGTCCTGACAATTCAGGCGGCAAGATGTCCTGCTACACTACACCTAGGTCGGCTCTCGGGCCATACGTGGAAAATGTGCACATGATGGGTTCCGCCGATGCCGCAGCGGAAAGTCCATCGGCGGCGCCTCGTGTCCTCCACCTCGAGGCGCCTCATGGAGAACACGAGTGAACCGACTTTCGTCGGGCTGGACATCCACCGAAAGAGCGTCACCGCGACGGCGTTGGACGCTGCGGGGGCCCAAGTCAGCCAGGAGAGATTCGGGGCCTCCGATGCCGAGTTGATCGGCTACCTGGGGCGACTCCCGGGTCACAAGCACGTCGTGCTGGAAGCGTGCACCCTCTGGGAGCACTTCTACGATGCTGCGGAGAGAGCAGGCGCGTCGGTAGTCCTTTCCAACCCGTATCGAACCCGCCTTATCGCGGAGGCGAGCCTGAAGAGCGATAAGCTCGACTCGGAGGCACTCGCCACCCTCCTCCGATTGAATTCCATCCCTCGATCATACGCTCCGCCGCCCGAGGTCCGAGCTCTCCGGAATCTCGTTCGCGAACGGATCTTCTACCGGCGGAAGGCAGCGTCCATCAAGAACCATGTCTATAGTGTCCTCCTCCGTCGAGGAATCGAATACGAAGATCAGCTCTTGAACCGCCGACGGAAGCGCGAGGTCCTTCGAGACCTACATCTCGATGAGGTCGATCGGGGCCTTGACGCTCTTGCAGATCTCGAATCAACGGGCAAGCGACTCGACGAAGCGATCCATGCCGCCTGGAGCGACTCCGAGGAGGCCAAGTTGCTCGGCACGATCCCCGGTGTCGGCGAACTCGTCTCGCTGGCCCTCGCCGCATTCCTCTGCCCCATCGAGAGATTCCCAACTGTGGACAAGCTGAGCTCGTACGTTGGGCTCGCGCCCACGACCTACCAATCTGGCGAGTCCGAATATCACGGGCATCTGAAGAGGGACAGCGTCGCGCTGCTGCGCTGGCTCCTGATTGAGGCGGCGTGGCATCACCGCCGCCGCGTTCCGCGCGGCACGGTGGGCAAAGTCGCCCGACGCGTAACTCGTCGAAGGGGAGTGGGGAAGGGGTCCGTGGCTGGCGCCCACGCCCTCCTGAAGGTCATCTTCGCAATGTTGAAGAAGCGAGAACCGTTCCGGATTGACGCTCCAAGGCCACCGACTGCGGAAGGGACCCTGCGGCACCCTCGCGTGACCGCTGGAAAACGTGTGCAGCGTGCGGTCTTGGAGCCCTCGACTGCGAACCGTCTTCCTGCGCCGTAGAGCGCGAATAACTGGGTGCGGCGGGGGCCATAGCCAACACCAAGACGATGTGAACGCTCGAGCTCGGGAGGGCTCCTCCCGGAATCAGAAGCGGTTCGGCGGAACCCACATAACCGGGTCCTTTACCCACGGGGGGCAGTAGCTCGTCGCAACAAAGCTAGGCGAACAGGGGGGAGCAGTACGTTCCCTCAAACGTCACGGTGATCGGATAGTTTGAGACGACAGTGATTGCTGCGGCGGTCGGGGGGTCGCCCCAACCGATTGGCCAAGGCGCCGACGCCCAGGTGAAAGGAGCCGTCCCCACCAACGCGAAGGACCCACTGCTCGAGGTCGAATTGTAACTCCCGCTCCGGAACCCGACCACAACCCAAAGCGGTGAGGAGTTGGACGCCACATAGCTGCCGAAAAGCTTCGACACCGAGGGGAGGTCAAGAAACCCAAGGTACGAGCAGGCTCCCGTGAGTTCGCCTGGTGCTGGAGGGGACCAGACGCCCCTCGGGCAGCTCGTGGTCACAGAGATGGTGTACGGAGTAGTTCTGCTCTCATCTTGCGAGAGAATGTAACACGAAGGCAGCGCAACTAAGAGCACCACAACTACGGTGAACAAGAGGAGATGGGGTCGACGCCAGCGTCTCCCTTCAACGAGGACTGGATTCGAGCCCATCGGGCCCGTCGTTTGGTGAGCGCCTGAAGCCTCGCCCGCCGAACCGTCCCCCAACTCCCGGAACCGGACGGCCATCGACTCGCATCAAGTCGCAAACTGTTTTACGCTCAACCCAAAGATGCCGGAAACGGCTGGACACAGACTTACTTCAGGTGGTAGATCATTCCGTAGGGTGGCACGTCGAGATCTTCCCTCCCCAAAGTCGGAGCCGGGGGCTATCAAACAGGGTAGGTTTCAGAACAAAACCCTTTGAATCTTGGTATTCCTAGGCGATAACTGCAGGGTACTCGTTCCGGACCTGTGGTCAGAGTAATGACCTCGGCTGCCCCTAGCGCTCTGGGATGGTGCCGAGCGATGCCCCCTCCGGTTCAGCCGGCTGGTTGGGCCGACCTCCCTCCCGCCCGAGATGGGTCTACCTCCTGGCGCTCCTGGCGACGGCGGGCGTGACCATAGGGGCGCTTCTCCTCCTCCCGGTCTCACACTCAGCCTCAGATCCTGTCGTGCTTCTCGTCCCGATCCCTGCGAATACGACGCAGATGCCCTGCGAGGCAGTGGTGTTCCAACACGAAGGGACGCTCCAGTTCGCCTGGGATGTTCCAAACGGCAACCCGACGTTCTTGAAAGTCTACGACGACACAAGCAACGCGACCATCTACTCGGGAGTGGCAGACGGGAGTGAATTCGCGAGCCTCTCAATTCCTTCGGTGGAGTCTGTCTACAGCTTCTGCCTCACGATCCCTGCAAATGCCTCGATAGGGCCAATCACAGTGGTAAGTATCGTCGGGGAGCTCGAATACTCGACCGAAGGGCCTCTCCTCTGAAGCCTCAATGGTTCGAAACGGGCACCTTGCATAATGACGGGGGTCGACCTTCGAGGTCGGCGTGGCCAAACGGTGGTTTAGCGACCCTGGGGGTGTGTCCGAGGTCCTGATTTCAACTTCAGAGAGGTAGCTTCTCTTTCGGTCGGTTCTCAGATCGTGTAGCCCTACGCTCTTGCCCTCTCTTGTCGAATCCCACCCGGTGAATGTCGCCAGAGATTCGATCCGACTCCGGCCGCGCGAATCCGATCAGCAAGAACACTGCCTCCTATCGGGGGAGGGCGTGCCAACTGAACTACGTCCTGCGTGAGTCGGTTTGGTACAGGTGGGGTGCGAGTCATCTCACGCCCCCGTAGGAAAGGAGTAGCTTCAGAAGAGTAGCACGATCGCCCGGACTCAGCCGATCCATCACCTGATCCTCGACCCCGACGGTGGCTCGGGTGCACGCACTGAGCTTCCGACGTCCCACCGTGGTCAGTCGGGCCCCCCTTGCGCGACCCACCTCGGGCGTTTCCGGTCGGGTCACCCACCCCCTTCGCTCCAACCCGGTAAGGATTCGAAACATCGTCTGCGGCGTCACGAACGCTTGACGAGCCAGTTGAGCGTTGGAAAGCCCCGGGGATTGTTCAAGAATCGCCATGGTCGCGTACCTGAGACAGAGTAACGCCGATCGTTCGCAGGGAGCGGTCCATCAATGTGTGGAGCTCGTGCTGGGCCCGCTTCAGCTGATACCCGATGCGCAAGCGGGCATCCTGTTCGTGGAAGTTCATATCAGTGTGCTTATATATTGTCAGCATGCTTATACTTGTTGGAGCAAGCCATGCAAACCACCATCGAGACCGGCGCGCGCGTTGTGACCTTGATCAACGTCTTCACCGTGGAGCCGAGCCGACAGGACGACCTTGTGCGGGAGCTTGAAGACGTCATCGAGCACTTCATGAAGAAGGTTCCGGGCTTCATCTCTGCGAGCATCCACCGGGGCCTTGACGGACAACACATGGCCAACTACGGCCAGTGGGAGTCTATGGAGGCCATCGATGCCATGCGTCGGAACCCTGACGCGCAGGCTACCATGAAGAAGGCCGCCGCGATGGGGACCCCGGCCGCCTACCTTTACACGGTGGAGTCCGTTCACCGCCGGTCAAGCGGGTAGGACAAGACTCTGACGTGGCCAGGTGGGGTCCAACCCAGGGAGGAGGCTCGCACGCAGAGAGCTGGTCGCGCTGGACCCCGGGTCCTGGGTCGGCGTCGCTTCCCGGGAGCATGTCCTGAACGGTGTCGAAGGCGGGTTCGCCCAATTCAGCCATGGAAAACTTGGCTCAGTCCGTAGACTATCGATGGGGGATTGGGTGGCGTACTACTCCGGCAAGATGGTATTCGGTCTGCCAGACGCTTGCCAGCGATTCACTGCCATTGGCCAAGTGGCGGACGACGGGCCCTACCAAGTGGAACAGGCGCCCGGGTTCAAGCCTTGGCGTAGGAGAGTTGCCTACGCTCGTGCAATCGAGGCCGGTGTGCTACCCCTGATACCGCATCTAGGATTCATTAAGAACAAAGGATCGTGGGCAGCCGCATTCAGGTTTGGTCTCTTCGAGGTTTCCCGGTCAGATTTCGAACGGATTGCCCGGTCTATGCGCGTGCTGCTGGGCAGCGAAGCAGGCCCCGCTGAAGGTTCGGCCTCCTATTGATGGCCCCCCCGCCGGACTTCCTGCCATCGGTGGGCCCTACGACATAGATGTTCACGAGTACATTTCCTGGTCCGCGGGAACCTCGCGCAGGTATTTGCGCATGGTGCGCCCAGCTCGGCAAACCTCAAGGTCGGCGACTGAGCGTCCTTCGGCGAACCTCTTCCTCTAACGAGCCCGCGGGCCGGTCACGCTTTCCCGGCAGAGTTCGAAGGGCCGGCTCGATCCATAGGGACGTGCCGCGGACAACCGCATCGAGTTCCTGCCCGTCGGTCCAGCCCAGCTCCCGGATGCGCTTGGGTGGGATTGAGACGGTCCAGCGGTAGTAGGTCGTTCCCTCGTAGATCCGGTTGACGACCTTGTGGAGCCTCATAGACTTCCCCGGCCCGTCCTCCCACGCCAGCTTTAGCACCCTAAATGGACTCTCTCTTATATAGGCCGCGGCCCCGAGGGTGAGCTGAATGTTGCCCTCCTACCCGGAGTCCATGCGAAGGGCGTTCGCCCGCAATCTGCTGCGCAACACCCTTCGGTTGAAGCGCGGCGAGAACGTGCTCATCGAGACCTGGAGTGGGACGTTGCCGTGGGCCATCAATCTCGACCTCGAGGCTCGCCTCATGGGCGCTCGACCGCTTCTCTCTGTCAAGGACGAACCGGCCTACTGGCGCAGTACCTCGGGCTCCGCAGTGAACCAACTCGGCCGAATAGGGAACCACGAGTGGGCGGCCCTCTCCGCCTCCGACGCCTACGTGTACCTCTACGGACCCGAGGATGCCCTGCGCGAGGAGAAGCTTCCCCAGGCCGCCTCCCGGCGAGCCGACTCGAACAATCACGAGCTGATGCGCGTGATCCAAAAGTATGGCATTCGGTCCGTCCGCTGGGACCTTGGCCGAACGAGCGCGCTCTGGGCTCGACGTTATTCTATCGATCTCCGGTCGTGGCGGAACGAGCTCGTCGACGCGGCGATGGTCGACCCGGCCGATATGCAGCGCGACGGGAGCGTGGATCGCCAGCCGTCTCGAGCGAGGGCGGGAAGCGACCATCACTCACTCGAACGGGACGCACCTCGTCCTAAAGCTCGCGCACCGGCGGCCTAAGGTCGACGACGGTGTGATCGACGAGAAGGACGTGAAGTCCGGCAACATCTTCATGGTCGTTCCGACGGGCGTAGTGAGCGTTACCGTGAACGAGCTCCACGCCGAAGGACGCATGGTCTCCAACGCCCTCGGGGTGCTCTACGCCGACGAGCAGGAGATACCCCTCTCTCCGGGACGTTGGACCTTCCGGGGTGGGGCTCTCGAGAGCTTTGCGGTCCCGAAGGGAGGGAGGCAGCTCCGTCGGGCGCTCGCCCACCTCGGGAACCCTCGCGTCCCGGTCGGTCAGCTCTCCGTGGGCCTCAACCCTCGCATTTCGAGCATCCCGTTGTTGTTCGATCAAAGCCGAGGAACCATCACCCTCGAGATAGGGCGCAATGCCCAGATGGGAGGCCGGAGCCGGGGTCCGCACCTCATGGCCTACTTCGACCTAACGGGAGGGAACCTCCAGGTCGATGGAGAGCCCATCGTTGATACCGGCAAGATCGTCGCTCACTCGTGGGGTCGCCGCAACCCCGCATGACCCTGCATCGCCGTCCCAGCCCGGACCGGCGCGATTGACCCCGGGTGACGGCGTCGTAGAGTGCCTTGGCGGGCGGAAGGGATTGCGACCGTTGGGAGTTGCTGTTAGTACCTCTAAATTTACAAGGTATCCATCGTTTAGTATTCTAACTTTGACACTGATTAAGTAGTCCCCCCCACCCTGTAGCGACATGGCCGGCAGGACCAGCAACGCCCAATCGTCTCTGCCAGACCAGGACCGTTTCGAGGGTGCCACCTGGCCCGAAAGCTCTCAGCTCTTGGAGCTCCCATCGTCGGGGGAGTCCGCGGTCGCGGCTCCGGCCTGGGTCGCGCTCCTGCCCGACCAGCCGATCACCAACGACGATTCTGACCCACCCCCTACGACCGCGACGCGGCGGCGCTACCTCGCCCGCCGATTCTGGCGCTCGGCGGTTTCCGAGGGTCATGTCGAACTGCTCGGGCCGACTTCGGCTACGGAACCGGAAGGACCCTAGCGGTATCGGGCAGCGCACCCTGCCGAACCCGCGCCCCAAGCAAGGGGGCGAGGTTCACTCCTTCGTCTGGTTGGTGGGCTGGATCGTGAGCGACGCGTGGAGCCAAAGGCCGCCCGGTTGGGGACCGAGGTAGTCCGGGTAGACGAACAGGAGGGCCCAGCCACTCCAGTCCCCTCCCGAATAGAGTTCGGCCTGAGCGGACTGGAAAAGCCCGGTGGCATTCGAGCAGGTTGTCGGGTTGTCGGTCGGCGCGGGAACCAACTGGAACTCGAACGGCGCCGTCACCGTCATGTTCGCTCAAAGGCCCGCGGAGTCGTCCGAATTCCCTGTTATGAAGAACTGTAGGTCGTACGAATTTCCCTGTACGAGCTCCGTGGGACAATCCGGGCCGAAGGGGGGAGACCAGGGCCCGACGTACCCCGTTGGCTCGGATTCGTTGCAAGCGTTCTGGTGGGTCGGGCCGAAAATGGGGAGGGACCCATTGAGGTAGGTGATGGTGAGCGCCACCCCGTCCAGTCGAACGGCGGTCGGGCCCGAGACCAGTGTAGAGTAGGACCCGGCGACGACCGCAACGCCGGCAATAACTGCAAGGAAGACGGCGATCGCAGCGCTAGGAGCTACCACCCTCGCTCCCTCGCTCAGAATGGGGGCGACCTGCAATATCGTTTGGGGACTCCGGCTCTCGGCGTGGCACCTTACCGTCCAGCCATTGACGGGGCGAATCTGTCTCCATCAGGTCGAGGCAGTCCGGGCGGTCCTCACGCGGGGGATGACCCCGTGGGAGTTCGCAACGCATCCAACACCCGTTGCGCATATCGGTCGGCGCCCAGCCGGCAGAACAGCTCGCGTGCGCGCTCCAGCGTTTCCTGGGCCGCGGCCGTGTCCTTGCACCGGCCGAAGGCCGTCCCCAGCGCCAGGAGGGACACCCCGACCTCAAACGGCCAGCCCACGCGTTCCCATTCCTCCAAGCTCGTCCGGAGCTTCGTGACCGCCCCCGGGAAATCCCCCGCCGACTGAGCGATCGCCCCTTCCACCCGGAGCGCCCAACCGCGGGCCCAGGGCTCGTCGATCCCTTGGGCGACCGTCTGGAGCCGTTCCAACCCGCGTCGGGCCGCCTCGGTGTCTCCGCGCAGGGCGGCAAGCAGCGCGTCGAAGTACAGCGCCTGCGTCCAGACGAGGGCGTGAGAGATGTCCGGTTCCTGGGCGGAGGAGTCGAGAAATCCCGGCGCGAGGGCCGCCACCGCCCCGGGAGGGTCGTCCGCCTCGAAGCGGAGGTCGGCGCGTAGTACGGCGAGGGGTAGGCGGGCCTCGGGGGTCTCCAGGATCTCCTGATACCGGGACGTCTCGAGTCGACCAAGCGACTCGCTCGCGTCCTCGATCCTACCGCGCTGGGTCGCGGTCCGGATCAGCAACACCCACGCCTCCACATGGTCGAGCACGTTCTCCTCGGGTTCGCGCTCCCGGATCTCCCGGGCGCGCGCCTCCGCCACGTCCCACTCCCCGAGCAGCCGATGGACCTCCGCGAGGCTCAGCGCGATGGCGGCGTCGTGCCGGCGGATCCCTTTCCGACGGGAGACCTCCTGGGCCCGCTCGAGCAGCGCGCGCGCGCCGAGGGCGTCCCCCAAGCCGGCCAGGTAGAGGACGGACGCGACGTTGAGGAGGATGCCCGGGGCGGTGTCGTGGTCCGCCTCCGCCAGCTTCGCAACGATCCCGCGGGCCAGCTCCACCGCCTCGTGCTTCTGCGAGATCGGCGAGGCGATGGCGAGGAAGTAGCCGCCCCATGCCTCCGTCCGCAGGTCCCCCGTGCGCGCCGCGAGCTCCACGCACCGTCGGAACAGCGCGCGAGCCCGTACGGGGTCGTTGCCCCAGCGGCTCGTGTTGGTCGCGAGGCTATCGTACGCCTGGGCGAGTTCGGGCGACTCGGCGGCGGTTTCGAGAAGGGCGACCGCGCGTTCGGAATGGAGGAGGACCTGGGCCTGCTGGCCGGCGAGATCGTTGAGGAGGATCGCGAGCCACGAATGGATCGCCGAGGCCTTCCGCACCTCGCCCACGCTCTCCCAAATCGTCGCGGTCTCCTCGTACTTGCGCACGGCGTCCGTCGTCCGGCCCCGCACCTCCATCTCCTTGGCGACGGCGGCCAGGACCTCCGCCCGTTCCGAGGGCATCGCGCCGGTCTCCTCCATCAGGTCGAGCGCGACCTGGTACTGCCGGATCGCCTCCTCGTGGGCGTAGAGTTCGGCCGACCGGCGGCCGGCCGCGACCGAATAGGTGAGGGCCTTCGCCGGAACGTTCCCCCGATGGAAATGGTCGGCGAGCGCGCCCAGCGAAGCGGTTCGCTCGGGGGCCGGCAACTGCTCGAGCACCTCGGCGATCCTCCGATGGTAGTTGCGCGCGCGGATCAGGCTCAGCCCCTCGTAGAGGAACTGGCAGGTCTGGGCGTCGCGGAAGCCGAGCTCGACCCCTCCGGTGGGGGTGACCCGCTCCTCGATCAGGCGTGCCTGGAGGGCCCGTTCCAGGGAGATCAGCAGGAGGTCGTCCGAGAGGTCCGCGATCTTCCGGAGCACCTCGTACGAGCAGCGGCCGCCGGCGACCGACGCCGCGCGGAGGACCTGCAGGGAGACCGGGTCGAGGCGGTCCAGCTGCTCCTGGAGCAGGTTGCGGATCGTCTCGGGCACCCTCAACGGGCCCCCCGACCTCAGTTCCCAACCGGCCTTCGAGCGGACGAGCGAGCCCGCCTCGACCATCTGGCGCACGAGCTCCTCGGCGAAGAGAGCGTTCCCGTCGCTCCGCTCGTAAAGAAGCCGTCGGAGGTCGGCCGTGAGCTTGGGTCGCGGGAGCAGCGCGTCGAGCATCTCGCCGAGCTCGGCCGGGGTGAACTTTCCAAGAGGTTCCGAGACGAACCCCGGTTCGGTGCGAAGGGCGGCCCAGACCTGGCCTGCCTCGGGCGTCTCCGCGGGGTCGCCTTCCCGGAACGCGGCGAGCAGGAGCCACCGGGCGCCCGGAAGCTTGGCGGCCGCCCGCTGGAACAGGCGGCAGGAGTACGGGTCGGACCACTGGAAGCTGTCGAGGAACAGAAGGAGCGGCTGTTCCGCCGCCAGGTTGAGGAAGAACTGCACGATGGCGTCGGCGAACCGGTTGCGTGCCTCCTCCGGCGATGCCGCGGGCTCGGACGGCGGGGGCCGCAGACGGTCGGCCAGCTCCGGGACCAGCCGAACGATCTCTTCGGGACGCTTCCCGCATGCCGAGGCCAGCGCGGCGTCGGACGCACCGCGCGCGAAGGACCGGACGGCCTCGGCCCAGGGGGCGTACGGCACGTCCTTCTCCCCGCGATGCGCGCGACCTCGAAGGATCCGGAACCCCGACGGTTCGGCGACCTCCAGCAGCTTGTCCGCGAGACGGGTCTTGCCGACCCCGGCTTCGCCCCGAAGTACGACGATCCGACCCTCTCCCTTGCGCGCGCTCTCGAGAACGCCCCGCAGCCGCTCGAGCTCCTTGTCCCGGTCCGACCACGGCGTGACCCGCGGGACGGGGGGCGCGAGCCACGGGAGCTCGGCCCGAAAGATGGACACCGGCCTCAGGATGTGCTTGAGCGGCGGCGTCGGGATCGCTTCGAACGGGAAGTCGATCTTGCCCTGGACCTGCTCGAGGAGGGCTCCCGAGACCAGGATCCCTCCGGCTTCGGAGAGGGGCTCGAGTCGGGAGAGGAGGTTGACCGCGTCGCCCAGAATGTCGTTCCCCTCCACGACCACGTCCCCCACGTGCAATCCGATGCGGAGGTCGATGCGGTCGACGCCGGGGGTCACGTTTCGTTCGTGGAACTGCCGCTGGATGTCGCGGGCGCATTCGACCGCGTCGATCGCGCTGCCGAACTCCACGAGGAATCCGTCGCCGAGGGTCTTGACCTCGCGGCCGTTGAACTCCCGGAGCGCGCGTCGGACGATGACGCGATGCTCTTCGAGACGGCGCAACGCATCGGATTCGCTACGCTGGGTGGCCGAGGTGTACCCCACCATGTCGGTGAGCATCAGGGCGGCCAACCGACGCTTGGGCGGCACCACGGACCGAAGGAACCCTGAGGATTAAGGGCTCGGGGAGCGCCGTCCCCGATGGTCGCGGACCGTAGGTTCGCCCGGGAGGGCGGTCGCTATCCGCGGGCCGAGCGGGCGAGCTCGCGCGCCAGCAGGGCCGAGAGGTCGATCCCCGTCGCAGGGAGCGGCACACGATCGGCCCGGACGGGGAGCGTGGCAGGAACGGCCGTGAAGGTCACGGGCACGGAAGCCGAACCGCCGTTGACGGTCACCGTGCCGTTGCCGGCCCACGCGTAGCCCTTGACGTGCTCGACCGTGTAGCTGAAGCTGCCGTTCGGAGCTGTGAACGAGATGGAGCCGGTCTTCGAACTGTGGCTCTCGGTCGCTGCGTGCCCGTTGAACTCGCCCTTGATCTTGACGGTCCACGACTTTCCGGAAGCGAGCCCGCTTTCGGCGAACGTCAGTTCGTAGGTCACCTGGGTGTACTTCACGCTGATCGTGGCGTGCTTCTCGGTCAGCGTAAGCCACCCGGAGGTCGGTGCCGCAACACCGTCCACCTTGACCGTCTCGGAGTACCCGGGCAGGGGAGCGATGCTGTACCTGGTACGTCGCGGGAGTGAGGTTGGTGATGCTAATCGACCCCTTGGTGATGCACTCCTTCACTCCTTCGAAAACGACGCACGAGGGCGTTCCCTTCGGGAGACCCGAGCGAGAGAAGATTCCCCCGGTCGTCTGCCCCGGGGCGAAGACCGCCGCCGAGACGGGCGCGCCGTTCGCCGTGACGGTAGTGCCGCTGACGGTCAGGTTGCCGACGGGTGCGAGGTCCGAGACCACGTACCCCTTCGGCCCGCGGACGAAGTACCTCGTAGGTCCCGTTCGGGATCGAAAGCGAGGCGGAGGACCCCTTCGTTCCCACCGTCGCGTGGCCCCCGACGACGAGACTCCATTCGGCATGGGTGGGCAGGTTGGAACCGCTGGGCGGCACGGTGACGGAATGCTGCGCGACGTTGAGCACCGTGACGTTGCCGGAAGCGATGTTCGTGACGTACACGAACCCGTTCCCCGGGTCGTAGGTCGCGTTGTACGGTGTGACGCCGGCCGGAATCGTCCCCAGGAGGGTGGTGCCGCTGACGACGGCGACCACGTTGTTCCCGCCCCCCGCAACGTACACGTATCCGTTCGTCGGGTCGTACGCCGAAGCGTACGGGGTCACACCAACGGGCACCGACGCCACGACCGCCAGGCCGTCCAGTACGCTCAAATTGGCCGACGCCACGTTGGAAATGTACATCTCCTCGGTGGCGGGGTCGTAGGTTGCGAAATCCGGTATCGATCCGACCGTTAGCGACACGGAGTGAGTCAGGCTGTCGATCACGGAGAGGTTGGAGGAGTTGTAGCAGGGCACGTACACGTAGCCGTTGGCCGGGTCGGGGTATGGGGTCAACGGATGGGGGCCGGTGTGGACGGTTCCCGCCACGGTGGCCCCGTTGATGATGGTCACGTTCGCGGTTTGGTAGTTCGTCACGTAGACGTAGCCGTTGTAGGAGTCATACGCCGCTCCGACCGGTTCGGTCCCCACCTGGATCGACTCGAGGAACTCGCTGCCGTACCAGGCCGTCACGTTGTCGAATTGATAGTCGACCACGTAGACCGTATAGGTGGGGGGATCGTACGCGAGCGCGCTCACGTAGCCCCCTACGTTGAACGTCCCGAAGATCGAGGTCCCGCAGATTATCGTGACGTTCCCGGAGTCCAGCCCGGCCACGTAGACGCACCCGTCCGAGTCGTCGTAGACCCCGGCGGAGGGGGAGCTCCCGAGACTGACCGTCGCCACGTAGCTCGTGTTGTTCAGGATGGTGACGTTCGCCGCGCCCGCGTTCAGCACGTACTCGCTCGCCGTCGGCGGGGTCATACACCGACGCCCAGGGAGTCGCCCCCACCGCGACGGAAACCGGTGGCAGGAACGGACCGCCCTGTGGCGTTACCTGGGCGGAGGGGATCCGGCCCACCGCGAGTGAAGCGGGCATCCGCGGAATCTGCGTCCACGGGGCGGAGAGCACGCTCGGCGTAGGGGCCATGCCGGAGCCGCGTTCCGAGACGGTGGGCAGAGTCACGGCGACGGCCCCGGTCGTCGACGCTGGCGTCCTTGACTCCGTGACGGCGATCGTCGCGGAGGAGACCAGCAAAAGAAGGACAAGCCCCACCAAGACCCCGACCAGGGCAGGTCGGCCCCGGCGGGTCGCCATAGGGCCGCGCCACGACCCCATAGGCCATATACCTTCCGGCAACGATCTGGCCTCCTCCTTCGACTCAGCATCCCTCCCTTTCGAGGGAAGAGATATCTGCGGAGTCCACGCCTTTTACTCGATGGATGAGGATCGGATCGGCCGTGAGGGCCGGTGGACGCTCCGCGCGCCGGCCGGCGTGGCCCGGTCCTGGACCGCGATTCCGCCGGGGTCATCGGGCCGCCGCGCGGCGTCCCTGGACCCTTCTGCTCGCCGCCGTCGTCTGCGTCGAGGTCGTGGTCTGGACGGGTATCGCCACCGACTGGTTCTGGTGGGGACCGGCGACCGGTTCCGGCGCTTCGGGCGGCGGGGGCCACTCGGGGTTTAACCCCAACCCGTACAACGAGTCGATCCGAGAGGTGGTCGGGGGAATCGACTACCTCGGAGCGTCGAGCGGCTACTTCTCCGCCCTCCAAGGCCAGGACATTTGCGGACACTGCCCGGCGCTTCCGTTCGTGGACGAAAACTACTCGCCGGCCGAGGCCGGGTTCTGGTTCTACTTCAACGTGACCAACAACGGGACCCAGTGGGAGACGATCTCCAATTTCTCGATCACCACGAGCGGATCGAATCCCGGCTTGTTCAAGCCCGGCTGGGTGGCCTGCTGCTACCCCCTCTACGCCCAAGCGACGGTGACCGTCGGGTTCGCCGGTAACCAGACATGGTCGCTGGCGGGCTTCGTCCTGGCGCCGTCGTTGCCCGATGTGGGGCCGGCGGGGTTCGTGCTCTATTTCAACGTCACGTCCCCGTGAGCGGAGGCGACCCGTCGTTCGGGCGGTGCGGGCCGGCTTTTTCGAGATCGAGGGTCGGACGTCGAGCGCGGCACCGACCGATGGCGGAGCCAGGCGAGGACCCCCACCATCACGGCGAGCAGGAGCGCTCCCGAGGCCGCGGCCTCGACGGGGTTGATTGCCCCGCCCACGGAGGATCGTGACGGTACCGTGAGGTTGGCCGGTAGGTTCTCCCCGAAAGCGATGAACCCGATCATGCCGTTCTGAAAATGGCCGGAAACGTTGCAAATGAACTCATACCAGCCCGGGGTCGCGTTCGAGTGGAACGTCCCCACGGCTACGTCGCCGCTGTAGTTCACCTCCAGCGAGAACATCGAAGGATACTCGGTGAACAGGGCCGTCAGCTGGGTGGGCGTGTACCCGGACGGGATCACGAAACCTGCCCGGGACGAGAGGTTGAACGAGTGCTGCATGACGTCATGGTCCGTGAAAGTGACCGTGATGTTGGCGTTCGTCGGCACGTCCTCGAACGTGGACGGCTGGAACCGATAGTCCGGTTCGGCGGAGATGTTGACCCATCCGCTCGACCCGGCGGGGGACGGGCGCGCCCCGGAAGGCCGAGCCGCCGCCGTGGAAACGGTGACCGCGGACGCGACGACCAGGAGGACGATGACGAGTGCGACTCCGCTTCGGACGCTCACGGTGCCTCCCCATTACGCAGAACGGCCGTACGAGGCCGGGACGGTCTAGATAGTCCCTCCGTGCGTTGAACCGCACCGAAATCGCACCGACTCCCCTACCCAAGATTTAAGCCCGGGTCGACGGCTGTATCAATCGTGGGCCGCCCTCTCGCCCGAACCGGCGCGGCTCGTGGCTCGGGCCCCTTCCGCCAGCGTCGATACGAGACCGGTCGACCCGCGAGCAGATCATGATCGACGCTTCGGCCGCGGGGTCCCCGGAGACGGAGCTCGGCCCGGTCGTTCGCCAGCCCGTCACGGACCTCGAGCAGTGGGTATTCGCCACGTTCCACCAACTTAGCCACTACGTCCGGACCAACCGATTCTACGGGCTCCTCGCGTTCGTGGTGCTGATCGCCGGGCTGACGCTCGCCTTCGAGGTCGACGCCGGCATCGCGACCGTTCGCGTACAGCAGCTTTTCCGACCGTCCGAGTACCTCAGCAACTATCTCGTCTACAGCGGATTGTTCGTGGTCCTGTCGGCTGCGTTCTTCGGAGGCGATGCGCTCAGCGTCGACTTCTCGACGGGCGCGGGGTACTACATGCTCGTCCTGCCGATCCGCCGCCCGGTACTCCTGGCGGGCCGCTACGCGGCCGCGGCGCTCGTGACGATGGCCGTCGTCGGCGTCTACTACGTCTTCGGAACGGTCGGCGCGGTGTATTTCTTCGGAACGCAGTCCGTCCCGTGGACGCTGCTGGAGGCGTCGTTCGGCATCGCCGCGGTGTTCGCGCTCGCGGCGCTCAGCGTCGCGTTCTGCATCAGCGCCTTCGTCCGCTCGCCGGCGGCGGGCGTGCTCGTGACCGTCCTCGCCCTCTACGTGGGGTTCGCCACGCTGCAGGGGACGATCGAGCTCGCCGGATTCGAACCGTGGTTTTCGCTGAGCTACGCGGGGGGCGCGATGGCGGCGGTGCTGGACACCGACTTCGTCCACCTCCAGACCGTCCCTCTCGGCGAAGACCGGTCCTACACGATCTGGTCGGCGACCGTGAACGAGGGGTTGGCGATCATGGCGGGGTACATCGCCGCCTTCCTGCCGCTGAGCGCCTACCTCTACCAGCGCAAGGAGTCCACCGGGTGACCCATGGGCTCGTTCGAGCTGGCGGGGGTGTCGAAGTCGTTCCGGACGGGGGCCCCGGCGCTCACCGACATTTCCCTCCGCTACGAGGGCGCGGGCGCGGTCGGCTACCTCGGGCCGAACGGCGCGGGCAAGACCACGACGTTGAAGCTCCTGGTCGGCCTGCTGCGTCCTTCCACCGGTCACGCCTATGTCAACGGGGTGGACCCGATGGTCGACCGGAAGCAGGCCTTGTGGGACGTGGGGGCCCTCATCGAGACGCCCGAGCCGTATCCGACGCTCAACGTCCTGGAGGCGCTGGACGCCGTGGGTCGGGCCCGCGGCCTCCGCCGCGACGACATCGACCGCGAGGTGGACCGGTGCGATGCGCTGCTCGACCTGCCTCCCCTCGGCCAACGGATCGGTTGGCTTTCCAAGGGTCAGCTCCAGCGGGTCGCGCTCGCGTCGGCCCTGATGGGCGACCCGTCCGTGCTGCTCCTGGACGAGCCGACCAGCGGCCTCGACCCGGCCGAACGGGTGCTGGTCCGGCGTATGCTCAACCAGCTCAAGCGCGATCACCTTGTGTTCATGAGCTCGCACCAGATGTTCGAGGTGAGCGAGGTGTGCGACCAGCTCGTCTTCCTCGACCACGGCCGCGTGCTCCTGCAGGACCGGGTGGACCGAGTGGCCGGCCGGATCCGCTCGCGTGAGGTCGACGTCGAGTTCGACCGGCCCGTCGATCTAGCCGCCATGTCGAACCTACGCGCCCTCGCGACGGAACTCTCCGCCCTCTCCGAACGGCGGTGGCGGATCGCGTTCGACGGGAGCGACGCGACCCGCGTGCGCCTGCTCACCGCCTGCCAGAGCGTGGCCCCCGTGGTCCAGTTCGCCAACACGTCCCTCGTGCTCGAGGAGGCGTACCTCGAGCTCATCCCACGCCCGGCGGAGGACGCTTGAGCGGCGAGGCTCCGTCGACGCTCGAGCGGCGGCCCGGGACCCGGCCCGCCGAAACTCCGCGGGCTCCCGCCCGGGGCCCCCCGGTCCGATCGTTCGACGGTCGCGCCCGGGCCTTCCGCCGCACTCACGCCGACGGCGTCGGCGTGAGGAGGGAGCGGTACGCGAACTACGTCCTGGTCGGGGCAATCTTGGTCGGCGCGTTGTTGATCGTCACCGAACGGCCGTACTCGGCGTCCGGTTCCGGGGCCAACCTCTCCCCCGCCGCCCGGTCCGCCGATCAGCGTGAACCTCGGGACCCCCACCGAAACCTCGGTCGTCTGCGGTGGCGGGGGAACCGCCTACGTCGAGTCCGTTCCCTGGGTGAACTCTACGCAGCCGGTGGCGACCGGCCAGGTCTACCTGCGCGTCTACGAGATCTGGGACGGAGACTGGATCGCGGACCCCGGGGCCGTCGCCAACGCGACCAGCACGAATGTCTGCGCGGGCTCGTCCCCCAGTGGGTCGGCGCTCTGGTATGTCGTGCTTGCGTCGCCGAACGGAACGAACCTGCTCGGATACGCCGAGGGCGCATCGTGGACACTTCTGGCGCCCGGGCCGAGCGATTTCACGATCGAGAATGGGTCGGCGCTGATCCTCGTAACCTCCGAGTCGCTCGCAGGAACCGGACGAGGGCTCGAAGTGCTCGGCTTTGTCAACGACTCCGAGATCAAAGGCGCCGTCGCGTTGTGATCCCGCGCCCGGCCCGGCGGAGCCCGTTCGCTCCCACGGCGACACCGCCTGGTGGCGGGGCCGGAACGTAGTCCGCTGGCGACGACGACGCGCCGGCTTCCCAACGGGCGGGGGGCGAACTCCGGAGCTGCGCGAACGGGGGCCGGGCGAGCCCCGATTCAGCTCCATCGTCCGCAGCCGCCCGAGGGCCGCCTCCTTCACCCATCGATGGTCCGAACGCTCCGCCGGCGCCACCGTCACCGGGGGCCGAGCCGGCAGCGAGATCCCGAAGCAGGCGATCTCGAGAACCGACTGGCGGAATCCGTACCGGGCCGGACCTACGGACCGGTGAATCTCCCGCAGGTTCTCGGCTCGGATCCCGTCTCCTCCGCCAGCTCCCGACGCGCGGCGGCCTCGAACGATTCCTCGGGCTCGGCCTCCCCTCCCGGGATCTCCCACACGCCCGGCAGGGAGTCTTCGCGGCCGCGTCGTAGGATGAGGAGGTTCGAGCGGCAAACGACCGCGGTGTTCACCACCCGGGCAGGCCTCTCGCAGTGGGAGATCGCCGGGCCGCACGCGACCGTCGAGGGGGCGTCCGCATCGCGCCCGCGCTCGCCAGCGTCGCTCGTCAGCCGCCGGAGCAGTCGAGCACGGTCGCCCCGACCAACCGGCCGGATTTGAGGTCCCGCAGCGCCTCGTTCGCTTCGGCCAACGGCAGGACCGTCACGGTGCTCCGCAGGCGGTGGCGATGCGCCAGCTCGAGGTATTCCCGGGCGTCCTCTCGCGTGTTCGCCTCCACGCTCACGATCTTCCGCTCGCCGAACAGCAGCCGATCGTAGTCGATCGGCGGGATCGGGGTCATGTGGATCGCCGCGATCGATACCGTGCCGCCCGGCTTGAGCTCGCGCAGGGCTTGAAGGACCACGTCCCCGACTGGTGCGAACACGATCGCGGCGTCCAGTCGGGGCTCCGTTCCTGGCGAGGGGTCTGCTGCGGTTCGGACGGTATCCCGTGCCCCGAGCTCCTTGGCGAGCCGAAGGTGATCGGGATTGCGCGAGTAGGCGACCGTCTCGAACCCGAGTCGGGCCGCCAGCTAAATGGTAAGGTGCGCCGATCCGCCAAAGCCGAAGAACCCGATCCGGCCCCCGGGCCGGGGCAGGGCGAGCTTGAGCGCGCGGTATCCGATGATCCCCGCGCAGAGGAGCGGCGCCACTTCGGCCGGGTTCCCCGGCGGCGGCCGGAGGACGAACGGGGCCCTTGCGAGCGCGTACTCCGCGTACCCTCCGTCCACGGTGTACCCGGTGAACGACTTGCCGACGCAGAGATTCTCCCGTCCACCGGTGCAGAACTCGCACCGACCGCAAGTGCTGTGGAGCCACGGGATCCCCACCGGGTCCTCTTCGGAGAAGCCGACCACTCCCCGGCCGAGGGACGCGACCGACCCGACGACTTCGTGCCCCGGAATCACGGCCGGCGCTCGCGGTAGGAGGTCGCCTTCGACAACGTGCAGGTCGGTCCGGCAGACACCGCATTTGTCTACCCGTACCAGCAGTTCGTCACCCCGGGGAACGGGGATCGGTCGCTCTTCCGGGCGAAGCGGGCGGGAGGCCACGGCCCCGGGTTCGTGCAGTACCATCGCCCTCATTCGTGCCGTCCGGCCGCAGGTGCTCGGGCGAAACGCCACGACCCCCACGGTCGCAGTTCCGTAGCCGGGCCCGCGTTTAACCGCGCGACCGGGGTCTTCGCGCTCCCGGGCCCTCGGCTGGGACGCACCCCTCGCTGTGATAATCCGGTGTCGAATCCGGGCGGGCGTGAGCGACCGCTCCGGTCCCGGCCCTTGGCCCCCGTCCCAGGAAGGAGGCGGGTAGGCATAGTGACCGGGGACGAGGCGACCGGTGTCCCGCACACCGCCTCGCGCCTGCGGGTGAACGGGATCGATCGTTCGGTCGACCTGGACCGCGAACGGAGCTTGTTGTTCGTCCTTCGGGAGGAGCTGGGGCTGACGGCCACGAAGTATGGCTGTGGTGAAGGCGAATGCGGGGCGTGCTTGGTCCTCGTGGACGGGGCGGCGGTGCGCTCGTGCGTGACCCCCCTCGCAGAGGCCGTCGGTCGGTCCGTCACGACGGTGGAAGGTCTCGCCCACGGCGAGACGCTGCACCCCGTGCAGCGTGCATTCGTCGAGGCCGGCGCGTTCCAATGCGGCTTCTGCATACCGGGGATGATCGTCGCCGCGGTCGCCCTTCTGAACCGGAACCCCAACCCCGGAGACGACGAAATCCGCGCGGTCATGAACGGCAACATCTGCCGATGCGGCGGCTACCTGCGGATCGTCGAGGCGATCCGGCGCGCGTCCGGACCGGTCGGCACGGTCCCGGGGGCGGAGCGATGAACCCGTCCCCTGGCGTGCTCCCGTACGATCTTCTCGCGGCGGAGGAGCGGGATTACTTCGACCGACTGGGACCCGGCGTGGTGGTGGTCCTTCCCCGCGACGGCCCGGCCCTTCGGGGTGGGGTGCCGGGGGCCCTCCGCACGGCGGAGCGTGGATCGACCTGGGAGAGGACGGGAAGGCCCGTGCGTTCACCGGGAAGGTCGAGGTCGGGCAAGGCACGCGGACCGCGCTTTCGCTGCTGGTCGCGGAAGAGCTCGCCCTGCCGCTCGCTTTGGTCGAGCTCACGATGGGAGACACCGACGTCGTGCCGTGGGATATGGGGACGTTCGGAAGCCGGTCGATGCCCGACGTGGGCGAGAATCTTCGCGTCACGGCCGCCGCGCTGGCGGACCTCCTCCGCGGTATGGCGGCGACCGCGCTAGGGGCGCCGCCCTCCGAACTCGTGCTGGCGGACGGTGAGGTTCGAGCTCGCGGGGACACCGCCGGGCGCTCGATTCGGTACGGCGCCCTCGTCCGGGGGATCCGGCGCGTCGCGACCGTCCCTAACGCCGCCCGTCCCCGCCTCCCCACGGAGTGGACGCGGGCCGGCTTGCCGACTACGAATCTCGGCGCAATCGAGGTCGTGACCGGGGCCCGGCGATACGCCTCGGACCTCCGGCTCCCCGGAATGTTGCACGGCCGGGTCCTCTTCCCGCCCGCGTACGGAGCTCGGCTCCGGCGGGTCGACCTCGATCGAGCTCGAGCCATCACCGGAGCCACCGTGGTGCGCGAAGGCGATTTCGTCGCCGTCGCCCGTGGCCGACCCCTTCCTCGCCAAGACGGCTCTCCAGGCCATCGACGCGGAGTGGGAGACCGTGCCCCAGCCCGCCGAATCGGAGATCGCGGAGTACCTCCGCCAGCATCCGGCCGAGGGAGAGGACTTCTGGGACGTCGTTCGCCACGTCACCGGCGACGCGGAGGGCGCGTTCGCCCAGGCTCCGGTATCGCTCCGCGCGACGTACACCACCGCCTACATCGCCCACGTGCCGATGGAGACCCACGCCGTTCTCGCCGCGTGGGAGGGAAGCCGGCTCACGGTCTGGCTCGGAACCCAGACCCCGTTCCGGGCTCGGGACACGGTCTCCCAGGCACTCGGGCTCCGACCCGCGGACGTCCGCGTCGTCGTTCCGCCGACCGGTTCCGGCTTCGGCGGCAAGCACGCCCACGACCTCGCGATCGGCGCCGCACGGCTCGCCCGCGCGGCGGGCCGGCCGGTCCGTATTGTTTACACCCGCGAGGAGGAGTTCTCCCACGCCTACTTCCGGCCCATGGCGGTGGTCGACATCCGCTCGGGGGCGGAAGCCGACGGGCGGCTCACGGCCTGGCAGTTTCAGGTCCTGAACGCCGGCTCCGCCGCCGCGCGAGGACCGTACCGGGTGCCGAACCAGAAGGTCGAGAACCAACCGTCGGAATCCCCGCTGCCCCAGGGGTCCTACCGGGCGTTGGCGGCGACCGCGAACACCTTCGCCCGGGAGTCCCACATGGACGAGCTCGCCGTACGGGTAGGGGCGGACCCGGTGGAGTATCGGATGCGCCATCTCGAGGACGAGCGGCTGGCCGCGGTGCTGCGCGCGGTCGCCGAGCGCACGGAATGGTCCCCGCGACCGGTGCCCACGGGGTCGGGCGTCCGCTCGCGGGCGGGCCGGGGGATCGCCGTAGGGCTCGAGAAGGGGGGCCGCGTCGCAACCTACGCAGAAGTCCGGGTCGATGGAGCGCGGCGGCTCGAGGTGGTGCGCCTCGTGACCGGCTTCGAATGCGGCGCCATCGTCCATCCGGCGAACCTGCGGAGCCAAGTGGAGGGCGGGACGATCATGGCCTTGGGCGGGGCGCTCTTCGAGGCGGTCCACTTCGCCGGCGGGCGCATCCTGAACCCGAAGCTGTCCGAGTACCGCGTGCCGAGGTTCCGCGACGTTCCGCAGATCGAGGTCCTCCTGGTCGACCGACGCGATCTCGCGTCGCAGGGTGCGGGGGAGACGCCGCTGATAGCGGTCGCCCCCGCCGTCGCCAACGCGATCTTCGACGCCACTGGGAAACGTCTCCGGTCCCTCCCGCTGGCTCCGCACGGCACAGTCCCCTGAGCGCACGGGTTTTGAGCGCCGGCAGGAGGGCCCGGACGGTGCGGTCGTGGACTCCAATTGGGGGACCGCCCCCTCGCCTCCTTCTTCCAGGCTCGCTTGAGGGGCCCACGCAGTTTATTCGCCGCCGGGGGTTGTCCTCTCCGATGGCCACCGGTATCCCGACTCGAACGTTGGTGATGTACGTGGCGAGCGAACCGGGATTGCACGCCAACATCGAGTCGGCGGTCCCGGGATTCACGAATCGGCTCGCCACGTTGTTCGTTCCGTTTTCCGGCCTCACAATGGCTCGCGGTGTCTCCGCGGCCGCCATCTTGGCGAAACCCGGAGAGGACCTTGGGCTGGTGGCCCGTCAGTGCATTCGGCTGGTTCTCGATGTGGCGAACAAGAAGCAATGGTCGGTGCAGGTCGTGGACCTCTCTCAGCAGAAGGGTGCCGAGTCGCAGATCCAGGCGTCGTTCGGCTACGACGTCCATCTCCCCGTGCTCGTGCGACCGGACGGAGCCCGACTCATGGGTGAGGAGGAGTTCACGCCCGGCCGGATCCGGAAATTCCTAACCGACCGGCCCCGGCGCTGAGGCCTCGGCCGACTCTTCCGGGACTCGGCTCCGGGACGCGACCGCCGAGTCGGCGTCGGCCCGAGCTCTTGGCGGGGAAGCCGTCGTCCTTGGTCGTGAGAAGGTATTTGGTGCGCGCGGTGATGCGGTGTTACGGCATGGCGCTCGTCCGGCCCGTCTTTCTCAGGAGCCTTTGGCGATCGATGCGCGCCGGCGCGGGCGGGAAGGCCCCGGTGATCGCGGGGCACAAGCTGCTCTATCGGTGCAATCTCGAGTGCTCGATGTGCCCGTTCTGGCGCCGGGAGGACGAGAAATTGCTCTCGGTCGAGGAGGAGGTCCGGATGATGGATTCGCTCGCGCGCGCCGGCGTTTCGTTCCTCGGGTTCGAGGGCGGCGAGCCGCTCCTCCGACGGGACCTTCCCGAGATCCTCGCCGAGTCCCACGAGCGGTTCCACACCTCGCTCGTGACCAACGGTTGGCTCCTCCAGAACCGGATCGACGACCTCGCCCCGTACCTGGATCTCATGTTCGTCTCCCTGGACGGGATCGGCGAGCTTCACGATAGGTTGCGGGGGATACCGCGGTCGTTCGACAAAGCGGTGGCCGGCATCCGGGCGGTGCGGGGCCGCGTCCCGCTCGCCATCAGCTACACGATCCAGCGCGAGAACATGGACGACGCGGAGAGGGTCGTCGAGCTCGCGCAGCGACTGGGTGTCGGGGTGACGTTCCAGGTCGCCTACAACTACTCGACCGCGGACAGCATGGCCCCCGAGGGCCAGAAGCTCCGCCAGACGCTCGAGCGGCTCCTCGCGCTGAAGGAGGCCGGGGCGCCGATCCTCGAGTCGCGCGAATACTTCACGAGCGTGATCGATTCGTGGTACCGCGGGGTCCCGTGGCGGTGCAAACCGTGGATGACGATGAACGTCGACCCGCAGGGCCGGATCGTGCTCCCGTGCTACACGCTCCGGGAGTACGGTGGCGAGGGCCAGGTCTGGGACGTGGACGTCCGAAAACTGTGGAACACGTACGACTGGAGCCCCTACGAGCGGTGCAACAAGTGCGCCCTCGCCTGTTATCTCGAGCCGTCGCTGTTCCGCTGGACCAGTCCGACGATGATCCGCGAGCGCATCATCGACCCGATCATCTCCTACCTCGATGCGACGCCCGCCACCGCGTTGGCGATGGCCCCGACGTAGCCCGGAACGCGGATTGCGCCGCCGTCCCCGGGGCCGTTACGCGGACCTGGGGGTGTGGCATCGGGTGCACGCCACGGACCAGGGAGCGTTGACCAACTTGCAGCGCGAGCAGACCCACGCGCGCTTGCCCGCCGGTGGTGGGGCGGTCCCGTCCGGGGCGGTCGGAGGCGGGGAATTCGGGGGGCTTTCGCCCGCGACCGTCCGGGCCGGCAGGGGCGTGGCGCTCTCGGTCGGCTCGGCGACGCGCGCCGTCAGAACCGGGCGTGGAGGTGCCGACCGGGGTGGTTCGGAGGCGGCGGACGGCGACGAAGACCCGGAGTACGGTCGGGTGCGATGGGGAGGCACCGAGAACGGCCGCGTTGAGGAAAGCCGCGAGGGACTTCCGCGAGCGGTCGGGGGGACCAGCCTCATGGGACCCCGAGGCAGCGGGGGTGGGGACGACGCAACCGGAACGGTCCACGGCAGGGTCTTCACCGTAGGTTCAGGAGGTGGGGAGGCGGAGGACGGGGGTGGGGACGACGTTGTCGCCGAAGATCGCGCGGGGGGGCGGCGCCTCGAACCCTTTCAGGGGTCCGATGCGGGACGGGGTGGGGATCACCACGAGCGGCGGTCGGGTCGGCTCCGGTGGTGGCGGGGGCATCGAGACCGGCGAAGCGGCGGCCGGAGCGGGAGCGGCATGGCTGGGGGCGGCGGTCGTCGCGCGGGGATTGATCATCGGTACTTCCCAGGGATGCACGGGACGGCGGTCGGAGATTGCGCGGGGTGGGGTCCGGGCCGGGGGAACTCCGCCGGGTACGCGCCCGGCCACTCCGACACCGCACCTCGGGCCCGGTAGCGAAGCGCGAGCACACCGCCGACGCTCCCGAGCACCGCGCCCACGATCACGCCGCCGAACGCGATCAGGCTTGCCAGCGATGCGCCGAGGATGATCGCTCCGAGCTCGACGTGCCGTTCCCGGTTGAAGTAGAGGACCGTGGTCATCAGGATCAGCAGGATCCCGAGGATCACCCCGATCACGGAGGCGATGAGGAAGAGGGCGGGATCGAAGCCCCAGAAGGCGTGGTACGAGCAGCCGAAGCCGGGCGGAGGCGGGTTGCAGTCCCGGTAGACGTTGTACGCGGTGACCGCAACGTACGCGGAGTATCCGGCGATTACCACGCCGGCCAACCCGGTGAGCAGAACGGCGGCCATCGGCCGGGACGGTGGGACGAGCCGGCGCGAGACCGACCGGCTCATCGCCTCGTGGCCCGGAACTAGACGCACGGCATCCCCTTGGAGCGGACCGTCGGGCACCGCCGGTGGGGAGCCGCCGGAATGGCCGTCGGCGAACGCCGTCGACTGGAACCGGAAATCTTCATGCCCGCCTCCCCCGCGAACCGTCCACCGCTGTCCCGATCCGGCCACCCCCATCCCCCACGGAAAGGCAAGAAGGTTCCTGCGGAGCCGCCTCGCGCTCGAACGGTCGCGGCGACGACGGCGCCGGGTCGGCCCGCGCGGTGCGCCGCCGCGCGTCGGGTCCCTGCCGGTGTGGAAGCGTCGGTTCGCGCGTGCCGCGGCACCCCGAGCCTACGACGATCGTCGTCGGGCGCGGACTACGGCGTTCGCGTCGGGCCCGGGTCGAGGAGTGCAACCGTTCCATCGCGCGCCGAACGTGCTGCGCGGGCAGCATCCCCTGAACCACGTCCTCGATCCGCCCGTCGGGGGTCACGAAGAACGTGGTCCGCTTCGCAAGGCCCATGAGTCCAAGCACGCCGTAGGCGCGCGCGATCGTCCGGTCATGGTCGGCGACCAGCGGGAACGGAAGGCCGCACTCGGCGGCAAACTTGGCCTGCGACTCCACGGTGTCAACGCTCACACCCACCACCGCGACCCCGGCGTCGCGGAGCTCTGTGTAATGCTCCGCGAACCCGCGGGATTCGGCGGCGCAGCCGGCCGTCCCGGCCTTCGGATAGAAGTACAGTACGATAGCGCGGCCGCGCAACGACGCGAGGGAGAACGGTCGCCCGTCCTGCGTCGTGCCCGTGAACGTCGGCGCGGTCGCTCCCACCTCTAGCATACGACTCTCTCACTCCGACGCTCTTCTTGAGCCCTGGGGCCCCTCTGTGCCGAGGGAAGTCGGCCGAGAAAGATCCGAGACCCCCGAGGAGACGGCCCGCGCGAGCTCGGCGGCGGTGAGCGGAGGAGACTGCGCGTAGCCGAGGATCTCGTCGAACCTCGGTGGATCGGGGAGGGGCACGACCGCCGTGACCACCCACGGCCAGGCCAGACAGAACCGGAGGGCGGCCTGGGCGAGGGTCCGGTCGCGGTGTTCGGTGAGGTACCCGAGCGCAAGGACGGGTTCGAACGTGGCGCGAAGGTCCCGAATGCCGGTCGGTGGCGCCAGAAGTGTGGAACGATACCCAAGCCCGGCCAACGCCGAGCCGTCCAGTCGTCCGTTCGAGAAGACGTCGTGCACGACCCAGCCGCGCGGGCGCGAGGGCTCCGAGTCGGGGCGGGCCGGCAGGGCTTCCGTGTTCAGCAACGAGAGCCGGACGGAAAGGAGTCCTGTTCCGGGAAGACGGAGGCGGGCGGGGGCGTCGGGAGCGAGGGGCAGCGAAAAATCCAGGATCTCGTGGTCGGCGACCGCGCGCGTGAGGACCGCATCCACTTGCGCCGGGGCCGTCGCCCCGGGCTCTCCGGCCATTCGACCACGAGGCGCGGACCCGCACCGCGACGTGGGAGGGAATCCAGGAGCGTGCGCAGCACCGACTCGGGGTCGGTGGGCCCCGCGGGAGATCTCGTCTCCCCACGGACCCGCGGCCGACGATCTTCGTCGCGCGAGGGTCCGATCAGGGCCACGAGCTCCGGGTCGGGGTTCGGAAGAGCTTCCGCAAGCAGCGCGTGAAGGACGGAAGGGTTCTCCGCGTGAGCCAGATCGAACACGGTCACCCCGGCGTTCCGCGCCCGACGGATCTGCGCGACCGCCGACTTTCGCGCGAACTCTGAGGCGATGGTGGCGCCGGCGAGGTCCAGAGCGATTGCCGACACGGTGTACTGCCGTCCGGGAACCGGTCTTCGTTCGATCGAAGGACGGGCGGGACCCACCATGCCGGGGCCGTCAGTTCCACGCGGTAAGTAAGCAACGACGACCACGAGTACCGAGTCTCGGCGTCGCGATGCCTTAAGCGACCGTACCCCTCCCCCCTTCGTGGCACCCGGTGACGCTCCGAAACTCCCGATGGCCGAGCGGCTGAGGCCCGGACGCCTCGACGAAATTATCGGAAATCCTCGCGCGCGGGCGGAACTTAGAACGTGGGCAGAATCGTGGAGGGGAGCGAAAGTCCCGGCGCGTCGCGCGGCGCTTCTCGCCGGACCGCCGGGCGTCGGCAAGACGACCGCCGCGCTCGCCGTGGCCGCCGAGATGGGGTGGACAGTGGTGGAGATGAACGCGTCCGACGCGCGGAACCAGTCCGCCATCGAGCGCGTGGCCGGGCGAGCGTCCCTTTCCCACACCCTGGGAGAATACGGCGGGCCGCGGGGCGACCGCCGAGCCCTGCTGCTGCTCGACGAGGCCGACTGCCTGTCCGGTCGTTCGTCGGACACGTCCCGCCCCACGAGGACCCCCCCGCCGCTCGCGGAGTTCCTGCGCGGCCGGTACGGTACGGTGGAGGCATTGAACACCGCGTGGGGCCTCGGATCGGCCCCGAAGAGCCGGCGCTTCGAAGAATGGGCGGCCGTCCCGCGGTCGCCCGGGAACGCCGGATGGGCCCGCCTTCCCGCCGCCCGTAACGACATCGACGACTGGCGCGCGTCCGGGAAGGTCGAGGATACGTCCGACCGGGGCGGCCTCGGCGCGATCGCCAAGCTCGTGCGCACGACGAAGCAGCCGCTCGTGCTCACCGTGAACGACGAGCGGGCGTTGACCCGGAACGCGCCCGCCCTTCGCGCCGGGTTGGCCCGGATCCACTTCTATCCCATCCGCGACGAGGAGGTCGCGGCTCGGCTGGCCCGGATCGCCCGGGACGAAGGACTCGCGGTCGGCCCGGAGTTCCTCGAAGGGATCGTGGCGCGGGCCCGGGGGGATTTCCGGGCCGCGCTCAACGACCTGGACGCCGTGGTCTCGCTGCCCGCCGGTGTCCTTCCCCGGCAGATTCTGGGAACGCGCGACCTGACCAGCGACTTCGCCCGCTTCACGGAGGAGGTCCTCACCTCCGCGCGGTACTACCGGTCGGTGGAGATCCGCGAGCGCCTGGACGCGCCCCCCGACGATCTCCTTCCGTGGATCGAGGAGAACCTGCCGCACTTCGCTCCCGACGCGGCCCACCTCGACCGGGCGTTCGGCGCGCTCGCCGCCGCCGACATGCTCCTGGTGAGGGCCCGTCGCCAGAGAGTGTTTGGGTTGTGGAGCTACGCGGGCGAACTGCTGACCGGGGGCGTGGGGCTCGCGCTCCACGACCGGCCCATCCGGTCGTCCGGGGCGGCGGCCTTCCCAAGGTTCTTGGGGGAGATGGGCCAGTCGCGCTACGCCCGAGCGCTCCGGGATTCGGTGGCCACGAAAGTCGGGGCCCGGGCCCACCTCTCCCGCGGCAAGGCGCGTGCCCTCGAGCTCCCGTTCCTCGAAGGCATGGTGACGGCGCCCCCGGGGGTGCGTCGTAAAGCGGGGTCCATGTCGGTCGCGCGGGCGATCGTCACCGAGCTCCAGTTGACCGAGGAGGAGATCGGGTATCTTCTCCGAACCTCGGCCGACGCCGACGCAGTGCAGGCGCTGCGCGCTCCGGACCCGAATGCGCAGCCAGACCCCGCGGAGGCTTCCGCAGAACCCGCGATGTCCGGGGGCCCGGCACCGGCGGCCGGACCCCGCGAGCGCGGGAAGAAGGGTACTCAGCGAAACCTGGGCGATTTTCCCGGCTGACCGAGCCCGGGAATCGCGCCCGCGTCGATTCCGACGGCGCCCCTGGGCCGGCGAGCCCGGTCCTCAGTCGAGCTTCGCCCGAACGCTGACCGTGACGTTGCCCTTGAGCGCGGCCGAGATCGGACAGCCGACGCTCGCGGCCTTGGCCGCGGCTTCGAACTCGGCGGGGGTGATCCCCGGCACCTTGCCGGTGACGTCCAGCTCCATGGTCGTGACCTTCCAGCCGTCGCCGACCTTGTCGAACGTCGCCGTCGCGCTCACGGCGAGCCGGAGGGGAGGCTTCTGCATCCGGCCCAGGCCCGCGGAGAGGGCCATCGAAAAGCAGGAGGCATGCGCCGCCGCGAGAAGCTCCTCGGGGCTCGACTTTCCGCCGGGCGCTTCGGTCCGCGCGGCCCACGAGACCGCGACCTCGCCCAGCGCGCCGCTGGTTCCTTTGACCGTGCCGTGACCGCGCAGTAGGTCGCCTTCCCAGACCGCCTGGGCCGTGCTCTTGGCTGCCATCGGCGTCGCCGAGTCCGGCGGTCGATTTAAGGTCCGAGGCCCGACGGGGCCCGTTCCACCCTCAGGTTTTTGAACCGACCCGTCGGTACATGTTCTCGATGGCCGTCTCGCTGGCCCGCCTGCCCCGGTTCCTCGTCCTGGACCCCGTCTCCACGGTTCGGATCCAGATGGAGCTCGAGACCCCGTCGTGCGAGATCGACGTGGAGCCCCAGAACCTCCGATCGGGACGGTCGTTCGTGCTGCTGATCGGACTGCGCGGCGGACCGTTCCTGCAGCGGATGCGGCTTAGCGGGCGCGCTCGTATCCTCTTTCGGCCCAAGGTCGCGGGCGAGTACCTGCTGATGGTGGCGAACCCGCTTCGCGAGCCGCTCGTGCTCCGTCTCCGCGGTCACAACATCCGGACGCGCGCGGGCGCTCGCCGCTCGGCCCGCCGGCGACGGGTTGCCGCGGCGCACCGCCGGACCCCCCGCGCCGTGCGAACACGCGCGGCACGTCGCGTGCGGGGTGCCCCGCGAAGGACGCTGTCCCGGCCGTCGAGATCCCCGGCGGGCGTTCGCCCCTCCGCCCCGTAGCCTCCCCTCGGTCGGGCGAAGACCTGAAAGCCCGTTGAGGTCCCGGAGAGCCGGACGAGGGGTCGACGGATGTTCCAGCTCGCGCTCTACGGGGCGATCATCGTCACCGTGTTCGCGATCGTCGACCCGATCGGGACGCTACCGTTCTTCGTGTCCTTGACCGAGGGGTTCGACGACGCCGACCGGAACGTGGTGCTCCGCCGCGCGGTGCTGGTCATGGCGTCCGTGCTCACGGTCTTCGCCCTGCTGGGGCGATTCCTGTTCGCTGCGTTCGGGTTCACGCTCGGAGCGTTCGAGATCGCCGGCGGGATCATCCTGTTCCTCGTCGCGTACGACATGCTCCAGGGCCAGGTGACCCGGACGAAGTTGTCGACCCAGGACCCCGACGAGGCGATTGCGCGCCGGGACGAAGTGGCGGTCGTGCCCCTCGGGATCCCGCTCCTCGCCGGACCGGGCGCGATCTCGACCGTGATGATCTTCGAGGGGAGCGCGGGGAGCGACCCGTTCGTGATCGTCGCGACGTTCGTCGCGATCCTCGTCACCGCGATCGCGACGTTCCTCATCTTCCGGTTCGGCCAGCGCATCCTCCGCGCTCTGGGCCGGGTGGGCGTGATGGCGATGACCCGCGTCCTCGGCCTGATCCTCGCCGCCCTGGGCGTCCAGTTCGTGCTTACCGGGCTCGCGGCGGCCGTGCCGCACCTTTAGCCCGTCGCGGCCGCGAGGCCGGCTTCGATCGGCGGCCGGGCGGCGGGCGGTTCGGGGCGCTTGCGGCGCGGCTGGCGCGCGAGCACGAGGCTGGAGGCCGTCCGCGGGTTCCGGTCCTCGGCCCACACCTTCTCGCCGGCGCGTACGGCCACGGGAAGGTCGTTCTCGGCGGGGAAGCTGCACTCGTACTCCTCGGTGTACGCGCAGTACGGGTTGAACGCCCGATTGAAATCGAGCTCGTACTCGTCCGCCTCGTTGAGCTCGAGGGTGATGTAGCGCCCGGGTCCGTAGCTCTCTCGGCCGCTGGTCGCGTCACGGAACGGGACGAAGGCGGAGGTCCCGACGCCCTCGCCGGCGTGGTAGACCTTGAGGCGGAGATCCCTCCCGCTGAGGTGGAACTTGAGGTCGCCGAGGTAGCGCATGACCGCCTGGTTGTCGCGGTTGGTCCGGAGGTACGCCTCCTGGGGTGTAGCGGCGCGGCCGAGCGTCGCATGGATCCGGAGCGCGGGGTCCGGCGGGAAGTAAACGAGGTCGTGGAACGGAACACGGGCGGCGAGGAACGGCGACTCCGGGTGGCGCCCCATGAACTCGTTCTTCATCGAACGCTCGGTCTCGAGCTCCGTTAGCCAGGCGTCGGGCTTGGGCATCCTCTGTCCGAGGTCGCCTGCGGTTTAACGGTTCGGGTAGGCCGGGCCCCGGACCGGACTACGGCGGAGGCGTGCTCGGCAGCGGCGTGACGGACGCGGCTTTCACGAAGTCCGCGTGCCCGCGGTACACGCCCACGGTCCGGCCGATCAGGAGCCCGGTGCTGAACCCGAACAACAGGTCGACCCCGACGAGGACGAGCAGCAGCCCGACCGGGATCGAGGTCGGAAGGAAGAAGGACGTGACGACCGAGAAGCCGAAGATGGCGAGCTCGAGGGCGAACCGGAGCACGAAGAGGACCAGGTAGAGCACCGGAATGTGCCACGGGAGCCGGTAGGTGCAGGTACCCGTTGCCGCGTGGCTCGAACCGCACGATGCGTCGCACGTAGGGCGTTGCGACCAGCGCGGCGACGAGCGGGACCGCGACGTACGGAGCGATCAGGAGCCCGCCGGTAGTTCCCCACGCGCCGACCGCCGCGTACACGGTCGTGAACGCCAGCACGACGAACAGGAACACGTAGAAGCCGGCAAAGACCGAGAGGCGCCCCGGCGAGTAGCGGGCACCCTTCACCATCAGGTAGGTGCGTCGGGCCAGCAGGGCGACGATCAGTACCGAGGAAGACGACGGCGTCGGTGACGTCCGAGCTGGAGGGGGAGGTCATCGGTCCGATGAATCGACGGGCTTTACAACGTCTCGGGCCGCGGGCCCGGCGACCGCCCGTTCAGGCGTAGCCGAACTGGTGCTTCGCGAAGTCGCTCATTTTGTCCGGGGTCCAGGGCGGCTCCCAGACCATGTCGACGGTCGCGGAATGGATGTTGGGCACCTTCTCGATGGCGGCCTTGACCTCCTCCGCGAGGATACCGGCGACGGGGCACCCGGGCGCGGTGAGGGTCATCTTGAGCGTCACGTCGTCGCCCTTCCACTCGAATCCGTAGATGAGGCCGAGGTCCACGATGTTCATCGGAATCTCGGGGTCGTAGATCTGTTTCAGGTTGAGCGTGATGAGGCGCTCCCGCTCGGCGTTCGGTCCCGAGCTCGAGGCGCCGGCGGCGGTCGGAGGCGCGGCGGCGGTCGCGGCTTCGTCCATCGGTTGAACGAGCGTCCCGGGCCCTATAAGGGTGCCCGGACTCCCGAGTAACGCGGGCCTGCGGCCTCCGGTACCCGTTTAAGGACCCCACCCTAGCTCGGTTCGATGCCTCCCGCCCAAGACGTCCACGCCCGGGCCCCGAGCCGGGGTCGCCTGCGCCTCCGGTCGGTCGGGCTGTCGGGGATCCGCAAACCGCTCTCGATCCAGCGCGGTGGCCAAGCCCACCACCTCGCGGTCACTTTTCGGGTCGCGGTCGACCTTCCGTCGGACCGCAAGGGCTCCGACCTCTCCCGGAACGCGGAGATCCTGGCCGAGATCGTCGACGAGACCTCAACCCGTCCGGTCGCCAGCCTCGAGTCCGCCTGCTCGAGCATTGTGCGCGAGCTTCTCGCGCGACATCCGTACGCCACAGAGGCGTGGGTCGAGGCGTCCGCCGAGTACTTCCTTCGCCAGGGGATCTCCGAGGAGAAACGGAGCTTCGAGGATTACACCCTGGTCGCCGAGGCCCGGGGGTCGCGGGCGGAGAACGGGACGGTCGCCGTCACGCGCGCGGTCGGGGCGGAAGGCGTCGGCATGACCGCGTGCCCGTGCGCGATGGAGACCTGCCGCGAGGCGCTGACGAAGGAGTACCCGCTGCTCGCGGACCCGCAGTTCGCCTCGCTCCCGATGATCTCGCACAACCAACGGAACCGGACCCGCCTCGTGTTCGAGCTGGACGGCGACTCCCAGGTCGAGGTCGACGACGTCATCGCGGCCGTCGAGGCCGCGCAGTCGAGCCCCACCTACGCCATCCTGAAGCGAGGGGACGAGGGGCAGGTCGTCCTGAATGCCCATCGCCACCCGAAGTTCGTGGAGGACGTCCTGCGGGACCTCCTCGCGAGCCTGCCCGAGCGGTTCCCCGGGGCCACCGACGCGACCACCGTGCGGGCGTCGACCGTGAGCGAGGAATCGATCCACAAGTACAACGTCGAGGCGTCGCACCGCGCGAGCTTCGCGGAGCTGCGCGCCACCGCCGGTCGGTAGCGGCCCTCGGGAGGGCGGCCGTGCGCTACGCGTGGGACGCGGTTCGGCGGCGCCCCGGCCGCTCGGCACTGACGGCCCTCGGGATCGGCCTCGCGACCGGCCTCGTCGTCCTCCTGCTCGCGCTTTCCGCGGGGGTGGAGACGAGCGCCACCACGCTCGCGTACGCGAGCGGTGTCGATCTCCTGGCCACGAGCTCGGCGACCGGCAACTCGAGCTTCCTGAGCGGGGAGCCCCCGCCCATCTCCGACTCGCACGCGCTGGCGACCGAGATCCCGGCCGCCGACCCGAACGTCGCGACCGCGAGCCCGTGGCTGATCGACAGTCTCACGTTCGGGAATCGATCGCTGTGGGCGGCCTCGAACAACAGCTCCGTACCGTCCGCCTGGGAACCCACGCAGTCCGGCGCGGTCGGCTGGATTCCCTCCGACAACGGCGGCATCGAGGTACCGGCGCTGTACCAAGGGACCGGGTTCACCGCGGCGGGAGACCCGCACTTCACGAACGGGTCGTACGGCGGCCCGTCGACGCACGAGATCGTGCTCGACCAGGCGCTCGCGGACGTGATGGGCGTCGGGGTCAACGGCTCGGTGTGGGCCCAGCCCGGGCGGTCCGTCGAACAGCAGCGCTCTCCCGGGGTGGTACGCCGGGGCGACCCGGTTCACCGTCGTCGGAGTCTCGGCGCCGTTCTGGCTTGTTCCGTCCGCCCTGCTCTCGTTCCTCTACCTCTCGGAGCTCCAGTCGCTCGCGGGCGGGGGAACGCCGTCGACCGACTACAGTACCATCATCCTGATCCATCTCACCGACCCGACGAACCCGTCGGTCGACCAGACGACGATCGCGCGCGCGTTCCACACCCTCGCGGTCTTCACGCTGGCGGAGATCCTCTCCGAGATCCAGCATGTCGTGAGCGTGTACCGAACGTTCGGCGTGCTGATCGCCGCAATCGGCCTGGTCGTGGCCGCGCTCTTCACGACGACGATCCTGCAGATGTCGGTCGACGACCGGAGCCGGGAGCTCGCGCTGCTCCGCGCCGTGGGGTACTCGCGGGCCCGGGTCGGGGGCCTCGTCGTGCAGGAGGCGCTCCTCCTCGCGGCGTTCGGCCTGGCGATCGGCCTCTCGGTCGCCTGGGGCGCCGGGGTCGGCCTGAATCGGTTCCTGCTGGGCGTCGTCGGAAGCCTACCCGCCGGATTCTCGTTCGTCTCCTTCAACGCCACGGTGATCCTGACCGGGGCCGGCCTGGTCGCGGCGGTCGGTCTGGCCGCCGCCGTCGCGCCGGCGGCTCGGGCGATGATGCTGCCCGTGGCGGAGGAGCTGAGAGCCCCATGAGCCGGTCCGGCCGTCGCGGGCCGCGACGCCACGCCCGGCTGCAGCTGGTGCTGGCGGTGGCCGCGATCGCGGCGTCGGTCGCCCTGCCCGTCGTCCTCGTGAGCGTCGGCGGGGGGGTCGCCTCGCACGAGCTCTCCGACCTCGAGAACGCGGGGTACCAGATCGTCGTCAGCACGTCCGGCGCCCATGGGATCGAGAGCGCGCATACGCAGTCGGACTGGATCGTCCAGCACGTTCCGTCCGTGACGGCCGCGTCGCCCGTGCTGAGCGTCGCGATCGACTCGTTCAACCGGAGCGGGAACGACTCCGGCGTCCTCGCCGAAGGGGTCGTGCCGGGGGCGTTCACCGCGACGCTCGGGCCCACCGAGGCCGGCCTGTTTCCCGATCCGTTGCCGCTTGGCGACCCGACCGACGCCGTGCGTTTCGCGAACGGCACCTACACCGGACCCCCGACGTTCGATGTACTCGTCTCGAGCACCTACGCCTCGTCGCATCGGGTCGAGCGGGGTTCCACGATCGTCCTCTCCGCGTCCAGCAACGAATCCGCCGGCACCGTGTTCAACGTGACCGGCACGTTCGGGCTACCGTTCTCGTTCGCCCAGCCGTCGGGCGCCTACGTGGTCCTGGTGCCGCTCTCCGACCTTCAGGTGCTAGCCCACTACGCGGCCGGCAACGGAACCCTCGTTCCGGACGCCGCCGACTCCATCGAGGTGTCGGTCACCGGCGCCGCCTCCGCCAGCCCGGCCGCCCTCGCCCAGGCGGCGGCCGTCATCCAGGCCCACCTGCCGTTCTACACCGTCACCACGCTCTCCCAGGAAGCGTCGGAGCTCAAGGTAGCCGCCGAGCGTGCTCACCGGCTTCTACCTGGCCCTCTCCTCCGTCGGCCTTGCGGTCGGCGTCCTCTTTCTCGCGCTCGTGCTGCTGCGGCGCGTCGAGGCCGGGCGACGCGCGATCGGGATCCGACGTGCGATCGGGATCCCGACGCGTTGGATCGCCTCGGACATCCTTCGGGAGGGGGCACTCCTCGCGTCCGCGGGCGCCGTGCTGGGGGTCGCGGTCGGCTACGTCGTGGTCGAGGCGCTCGCTCGCTGGGGCTCGTCCACGGTCCGGGAAGCGGCCGGGTTGGCGGTCTTCGACCCGGTCGAGCTCGGAGCGGTCGTGCTCGGGCTGATCGCGCTCGCCCTCCTCGCGAGCGCGGTCGCCGCCCGGGCCGCGCTGCGCGTGGAGATGGTGGAGGCCCTCCGGTGAGCGAGGGACGGGCCCACACGATCGACCTCGCCGCGGTCTCCCGCACGTACGGCCGGGGAACGCCCGAGGAGGTGCGGGCGCTGCGGGCCGTCTCGCTCCGCGTCGACCCCGGGGAGTTCGTCTCGGTGGAGGGTCCCAGCGGCTGCGGGAAGACGACCCTGCTCAACCTGATCGGCCTTCTGGACGAGCCGACCTCCGGGGAGGTCCGATGGGACGGCACGCCCGTCGGCCAGCGCCAAGACCGAGAGCGCGCCCGGATGCGCCTCGAGGAGGTCGGGTTCATCTTCCAGCGGTTCTACCTTCTCCCGATGCTGACCGCGACCGAGAACGTCGAGCTCCCGATGGCCGCGATGCGCGTGTCCCGCGCCGCGCGCCGCCAGCGGGCGTTGGCGCTGCTGGCGGAGGTGGGGCTCGCCGGGCGGGAGGGAGCCTACCCGCACCAGCTCTCGGGCGGCGAGGAGCAGCGCGTGGCGATCGCCCGCGCGCTCGCGAACCGGCCCGGCCTCCTGCTCGCGGACGAGCCGACCGGGGAGCTCGACTCGAAGAACGCGGGCGCGATCCTCGACCTCTTGGAGCGGGTCCGGGCCGACCGGAACGCCACCCTCCTGGTCGTTACGCACAACCCCGAGGTCGCGGCCCGCGCGTCCCGCCATCTGGTGATGAAGGACGGCGGAATCGCCACCGACCGGAAGGAGGCGTGAGCCATGGCGCGGATCGCGATCCTCCTCAACGACCGCTGCCACCCCAAGGAGTGCCAGTGGGAATGCCAGGCGTACTGCCCGCCCGTCCGGATGGGTCAGGAATGCATCGTCGAGGGCCCGCTGGGAAAACCGATCATCTCGGAGACGCTCTGCATCGGGTGCGGGATCTGCGTCCACAAGTGCCCGTTCGACGCGATCAAGATCCTGAACACGCCCGAGGCGGACCCGTCCGAGATCGTGCACCGGTACGGGTACAACGGGTTCCGGCTGTACCGGATGCCCGTCCCGCCGACGAAGGGCATCACGGGCCTCCTCGGCCCGAACGGAACGGGCAAATCGACCGCCCTCCAGCTGCTCGCCGGCGCGGAGGTCCCGAACCTCGGCGACTTCGGCCATCCCGGCGACTGGTCCAAGGTTCTCGAGCATTACCGGGGGACCGCGCTGCGCGCCCATTTCGACCGGATCGCCAAGGGCGCCCTCACGACGGCGATCAAGCCCCAGTACGTGGATCGGATCGCGGAGGAGCCGTCCACGGCGCGCGAACGGGTCGGCGACTCCCCCGCGGCCGCGCGGGTCCTGAAGGAGGTCGGGCTCGCCTCCTCCGCCGACAAGAAGCTCGGCGAGCTCTCCGGCGGCCAGCTCCAGCTAGTGGAGATCGCGCGGACGCTCGCGACCGACGCGGACCTCTACCTCATCGACGAGCCGTCCAGCTATCTCGACATCATACACCGGCTGAACGTCGCGCGTCTCTTGCGGCGCCTGGGGGAGACGAAGAGCGTGGTCGTGGTCGAGCACGACCTCGCGATCCTCGACTACCTTGCGGACCAGGCGCACCTCCTCTACGGCGAACCCGCGGCGTTCGGGGTGATCAGCCACCCGATCCCGATGCGGTCGGCGATCAATACCTACCTTACCGGCTATCTGAAGGACGAGAACGTCCGGTTCCGGACCGAGCCGATCCGGTTCGTATCCCACCCGCCGCGGCCGGTGGCGCGTCCGAACGCGCTCGTGGAGTTCCCCGCCCTCGAGAAGGAGTTCCCGTCGTTCGCGCTCTCCATCGCCGCCGGGTCGGTGGCGCGGGGCGAAACGGTCGGCATCGTGGGCCCGAACGCGACCGGCAAGACGACGTTCGTGCGGATGCTCGCCGGCGCGGAGCCGCCCACCTCGGGCACACCGCCCCCGGGGTCACGGTCAGCTACAAGCCGCAGTACCTCAAGGCGCCGAACAAGGCCAGCCTGCGCGAGCGCCGGGAGGCGCTCGCACGCGACCCGTCGTTCGACGCCAACCTGTTCGACCGAGAGCTCGTTCCGGGTCTCCACCTCGATGGGATCTTGGACGTGGCGCTCCCCGACCTGTCGGGCGGTGAGCTGCAGCGAGCGGCGGTGGCGCTCGCCCTCGCCCGACCCGCGACCCTCTACCTCCTGGACGAGCCGTCCGCGTACCTGGACGCGGACGAGCGGATGTCGATGGCCCGGCTCGTCCGGCGGCAGGTCGAGCGCCAAGCGGTCTCCGCGTTGATCGTCGACCACGACGTCTACTTCCTGGACCTGGCGTGCGACGCCCTGATGGTGTTCCGACCGGAGACGGACGACGGTACGAAGGGCCGGGGGGAAGGGCCGTTCGCGATGCGGGACGGCATGAACCGATTGCTCCGGACGGTCGACATCACGTTCCGGCGGGACGCAGAGACCCTCCGGCCAAGGATCAATCGCGAAGGGTCGGTCCTCGACCGGGAGCAGCGCGCCAAGGGTGAGTACTACTACGAACCCGCCGCCTGACGGGCGAAGAGCCCTACCGGACGGCGTGGGTCCGTCCCCGGTATTCGTAGCCCGGGATTGTCCGCCCCCTGCGCGGGGTCTGCCGTGGTACGTTCCTCGTTCGGTCCTTCACCGATAAGGAACCGGCCCCTTCGTCCCCCCGAGGAACCGGGGGCCCATCCTTCCTCTGCGAGGAGTCCAGTTCTATTCGTGACCTTGTGCGTGTGGCCTAGCCGGGCGAATCGTGCAGGGCTGGAACTTCGGACGCCCTCACCGGATCCCCGTGCCCGAAGGAGCGCCTATGGGCGGAAAGCTCTCGCACGGTGGAGAATTTCCGAGGACAGGATTTGCATCGCCATTCGTGGCGTGCCCTCGACCGCACCACATCGGCCGCGATGCGAAGGGCCTCCCCCCTTTCGAAGCCGTGGGTCGCGAGATGCAGACGCAATCTCCGTCGCGTCGACAAGCCCGCTCCACACCCGGGGCAGAGCAGAACTGCTACCAACAATACGCATTAGTGCGGAGTCGAGTAGATGAAGGTTGGTCCAGCATGTATCTCCCTTCTTACCCTCGGGATAGACGGGCCGCCAAGCGATCCGGGGGTGATGGCACTGCCGCGCGCGCCGGAGCGCATGGGGGTGACCGAGTCTTCTACGACTGCGGTTTCTAGGACACCCCCATCCGTGTCGGTCCGAACCGAGTTGAAGCGCAAGCTCGCCGAGATCCCCGGGCTCGACGTTCGCAGTTCCCGGTGGGGACCCAGGCCCGCGTACTACGTGGGTGACCGGGAGATCGCCCACTTTCACGGCGAGGAGCGAATGGACGTACGCCTCACCAAAGAGCTCATCCGGCACCGAAGGGCCGAACATGCGTTCGACGCACGAGTGCACACGCGGGGCCCATCCGCCGAATGGGCCTCGGTGACCGTGTAGTCGCTCGAGGACCTGTCGCTCGCCGTGTCGCTCGTCGAGGACGCCATGCGCGCCAATTCCTGACGGCTTCGGTCGACCCCGCGCGCCTCCCTCTCGGCCGAGCCACCCCGGTGCCTGCCTCTCGAGCTATCGTCGCTTCGGGCGATCCCGCGGTGCAGGACCGTTGCGACATGTCGTGCCGGCCCTTCTTGGACCCGGCGCTGCGCGGCGCCCACCTCCTGAGGAAGATGGGGGGAAAGGGTTCGAACGGACTCCGTCCGGTCGTGTCGCCGGGGTTCCTGGCTCCTCCGAACGCTTTCTCCTAGCAGTAGACGCTGAGGTGGAACGATTCGTTCGTATCCACTACGGCGGAGTTCCAGGCCTGAACCCATACGCCGTCCGCATCCCCGGCCCGGGGAGCCACCGAGATCCCGCCGGCGGGCGGGGTTCCGGTGAAACTCTCGCCGAGCCCCGCGACGATCCCGCAGCCCACGACATCCGAGTTGAAGACGACCTGATAGCATCCGTGCTGGTCTCCGGCGCAAAGTTCGGGCGAAACGCTGGTCACTCCTGCCCCCACAACGATCGTCCCATCCGCGGCGACGACCGCATTGAACCCGCCGGGGCAGGTGGCCGCCACGTAGAACGGATAGTCCGAGGCGGCCCCGGTAGTGATGTTGGAGATGGTGACGTTCGCTTGGGAGAGGGTCGAAGGATTGAGTTGGACGGAGATCAACCCGCTCGGCGGGTTGGTGGCGTATGCAGTGCCGATGACCCCCGAGAAGGTGCAGCCGTACAAAAAGGGTCGTGAAGTTGACGACGTACGAGCCGGTCGTCACGATGTAGCTACCGGTAGTGTTCGAACCGTCGATGTACGCACCGCTCGTGTTGACGGCGGCCCAGTAGGTGACTCCGGGAGTTCCGATGCCGCCGGACGGGCCCGTCGAGCCCGAATGGGTAAAGGCCACTCCCACGGCGACCAGCGCCAGCGCGACGGCGACAACGCCCAGAATCGTACCCATGCGCCCCATGGCACCACCGGGCGGTGGAGGTTTGTTCGGCGGAGTGAATGACGGCTCTCCAGGCGTAGACTGAGGCTGCATCGGGGGGCTCAGGGTCCTTGCAGGGTCAAAAATGCTTGGCTAGGTGGGAACGGCAATGCACTCCGGCCCCAGGGTGGACTCCCGGCCGGGGCCCGATCCCCCAGCCGTCGCCCCGAGCTCCCTACAACCCACCCCTGCGAACTCCGGTGGCACACCGGTTCCTTGTCACCGGGGCCCCCTCCCCGGCCCCATGCGACCAGGTCATCGGCGTGGAAGTCGAGCCCGGGCGCTTGGGCCGGTGCCCGTGGCGACGGAGAGAGAACGGTATTACGAGGCCGCGTCCTGCGCCGGCCCAACGAGCCGCCGCGGTGGGGTGGCGGAACGTCCGGGATCGCGGGGGAGGGGGTCGATACGACGCTTGGAGGGCCCTCGGCGGGTTTAAGGTGGGTGACTTTATGGGATGGCGTGGCCGCCCCACGACCCCGCGCACCGCGCCCGAGCGTCCACTTCGGAACCGGGGCGCCCCTGTCGCAGTGGGCTCGTGGTAGGGGCGCAAGCCACCTTGCGGTCTCGCTCTCACTCGTCCTTCCCGCCCTGTTCCTCTTCTCCGTCGCGTTCTCCGGGTTGGTTTCCGGCCTGCCCGTACCCGCCTCGGCTTCGGCGTCCAACCCAGCGACCTCGTCGAGCCACGCCCTTTCGGCTGCGTCCCAAGTCTGGGCGGTGACTCCGTCCGGGCGCCAGGCCGGTGTGGCCGTCACCCCCGCAGTGACGCCGGTTTCGGGCGGGATCCTTCTACCCGCCCCGGCCGCGACCAAACCGACCCTCACGGTGAGCCCACCGTCCGGGACCCTTCCCACGAACCTCTCCTTCAGCGGTGCCCACTTCGCCAAGTCGGTCAGCGTCACCGTCAAGGGCGCCGGGGAGTCGTGCGGAGCTACCACGACGTCCACCGGTACAGTTCACCTGCAACACGACCCTCCCGGCGGCCGTGTATGGGAGCCACACATTCACCGCGACCGACGCCGACGCGAACACGGCGAACGCGACATTCACCGTGGATGCCGGTCTGACGGTCAGCCCGCCGACGGCGCCCGCCGAGACTATCATCCAGTTCACCGGCACCGGATTCGCGGCCTCGATCGCCGCCAACGTGACGTGGAGCGGCGGCAGCGCCTGCTCCTCTACGACCGGCACCCTGGGGTCGTTCAAGTGTTCCTTCATTCTCCCGACCGTCCCCCCCGGCAAATACACCTTCACGGGCAAGGACGCGGCCGGCCACTCGGCCGCCGTGACGTTCAAGCTCAGCCCGCTGCTGACCATCAGCCCGTCCAGCGGCCCCGTCGGGACGATCGTCACGTTCGAGGGGACGAACTACGCGCCGAAGCGACCGGTCCTGATCACGTTCGGAAAGACGATCCTCTGCAACGTGACCAGCAACGCGACCGGGGTGATGGATTGTACGTACACGATTCCCGCGGCGACGGTCGGTTCGTACACGTTACGTCGGGACCGACAACGCGAGCAACACCGCGTCCGCGGCGTTCTCGCTGACGCCACGGCTGACCGCCGCTCCCAGCTCGGGACCCGTCGGTACCGCCATCACGCTCGCGGGAACCGGCTATGCGGCGGAGTCCGCGATCAACGTCTCCCTCGGCAAGACCTTGGTCTGCGATGCGACCACCACGATCCTCGGCAATTTCTCCTGCGGCTACACGATCCCGGCCCTGCCCACGGGGGCCCACACCTTCAACGGAACGGAGGCGTCCCCGTCCCATGTTGCGAGCGTCGCGTTCACCGTCACCCCGATGCTGACCGCCACGCCGCCGGCGGGTTCGGTCGGGACGACCGTCGTCTTCAACGGGACCGGCTACGGGGCGAGCCTCTTGGCGACCGTCAGCTGGGCGGCCGGGACCGCGTGCACGGACACGACGACCGCCTCCGGTAGTTTCGGCTGTTCGTTCGTCGTGCCCTCCACGTCGAAGGGGACCCACCTGTTCACGGGCACGGATACCGGCGGCAACTCGGCGAACACCACGTTCACGGTCGGCACCCATCTCACGGCCTCGCCGAGCTCCGGGCCGGTCGGGACGGTCGTGACGTTCGTGGGCTCCAACTACTCGGCCGACTCGGCCGTCGCGGTGACGTGGGCCGAGGGTACGGCTTGCTCCACGACCACGAATGCCTCCGGAGGCTTCCGGTGCTCGGAGACGATCCCGGCGGCGGCGCAGGGGCTGCAGGTCTTCACGGGAACGGACGGGTCGAAGAACTTCGTCACGACGACCTTCACCGTCACGTCGGCCGTCGCAGCCACCCCCTCCTCCGGTCCGGTGGGGACCTCGATCTCGTTTGCGGGAACGGGCTACGGCCCGACCAGCCCTGTGATCGTGAGCTGGTCCGCCGGCGTGGCGTGCACCGCGACCACGGACGCGTTGGGGTCGTTCCAGTGCAGCTACGTTCTGCCACCGACCGTCGCGGGAGCCCACTCGTTCTCCGCCACGGACGGTCTCGGCAACTCCGTGGCCTTCGTCTACACGGTCGTCCCGCAACTCCGAACGATCCCATCCTCGGGACCCGTCGGGACCGCCGTCACGGTCTCCGGGACGGGGTTCGCCGGCACTTCGTCCGTCACGGTCACCTGGAGCGGAGGCACGGCCTGCACCGTCCCCGCCACGGGCGGCGGTGGCAGCTTCAACTGCACGTTCACGCTCCCGACCACGGTCGCCGGACCGATGGTCCTCAAGGCCACGGACGCGGCGACGAACTCGGCGGTCGCCACCTTCGTCGTCACCCCGTCGCTCCTCGCCACGCCGCCGGTGGGGATCGTCGGGACCCACGTCGAGTTCGTGGCGAAGGGTTTCGCGGCGAGCTCGTCCCTCAAGATCGTCTGGAACGTCGGGACTGCCTGCTCCGGCACGACCGGGGCGGCCGGGTCGTTCGACTGTAACTACACGATCCCGAGCGCGGCCCTCGGCGTGCATGTTTTCAACGCCTCCGACGCCTCCTCGAACTACGCCACGCTGCCGTTCACAGTGCTCTCGCTTATCGTGACGCCGTCCCCGGGGTCGGGGCCGGTCGGCACGACGGTGACGTTCACGGGGACCAACTGGGCTCCCGACTCGACGGTCACCCTGACGTGGAGCGATGGGACGGCGTGCGCGTCGACCCCGACCAACGCTTCCGGAGGGTTCAGCTGCGAGTACGCCATCCCCGCCGCGGACGCGGGCGCCCACACGTTCACGGCGACGGACGCCACGGGCAACACCACCACGACCACGTTCACCGTCACGCCGCGACTGACCGCGACGCCCAGCCCGGCGCCTGTCGGCGCGACCGTGACGTTCGCGGGCACCGGGTATGCCGCGACCACGCTGGTCACCGTCTCCTGGGCGGAGGGCACGGCGTGCACCGGGACGACCAACTCGGCCGGCAGTTTCTCGTGCCCGTTCACCCTCCCCCTCGCCACCGCGGGCGCGCACTCGTTCGTCGGCACGGACGCCTCCCTGAACGCGGCGGGCGCTTCCGTGACGGTGACGCCCAGCCTGAGCGCGACGCCGTCGACCACGACCGTGGGGTCGGTGGTCGTGTTCACCGGCAACGGTTACGCCGGGACCTCGGCGGTCACCGTCAGCGGCGGGGCCGGTACGGCGTGCACCGCGACGACGAACTCCTCCGGGAGCTTCACGTGCTCCGACGCGCTTCCCGCGATGACCGCCGGGTCGCACTCGTTCACCGGCGAGGACGCCGCCGGGAACGCCGCCCTCGCGAGCCTCACGATCAAGCCGCAGCTCACCTACAGCCCGGCGCCCGCGACCGTCGGGTCGAAGATCACCTTCGCCGGCACCGGCTACGCCGCCAGCTCGCCCGTGACGGTCACCTGGAGCGGTGGGACCGCGTGCACCGTCACGGCGACCAGCACGGTCGGGAGCTTCTCGTGCACGTTCACCATGCTGGCGACCACGGCCGGGAACCACGCGTTCAACGCCACGGACGGGTCGACCGACACGGCGAGCGCTTCCGTCACGATCGTGCCGAGCCTCATCGCGACGCCGTCCACCGGACCCGTGGGCGCCCTCGTCACGTTCACCGGATTCGGATTCGCCTCGTCGTCGCTCGTCACGGTGACCTGGGAGAACGGGGTCGCCTGCTCCGGCGAGTCCGCCCTCAACGGTTCGTTCGACTGCCAGTTCACCGTCCCCGCGGTCACCCAAGGGCCGTATCCGTTCACCGGCACGGACGCCTCCCTGAACGTGGGAGCGACCACGTTCACGGTCGCGCCGATGCTGACCCTCTCCCCGACCACGGGCCCCGTCGGCACGCTCGTCACCGCCACCGGCTCGAACTACGCGGTCGACTCGGTGGTCACGGTCAGCTGGGGCGGGGTGGCCGTGTGTTCGGTCACGACCAACTCTTCCGGCGGGTTTGTCTGCGCCTTCACGATGCCGCCCACGGTGGCAGGGTCGCACCTCGTGACGGCGATCGACGGCTCGGGCAACACCGCGAGCGTTCCGTTCACGGTCGTGCCCCACCTGTCGGTCAGCCCGAGCCCGGGGCCCGTGGGGACCGAGGTCACCTTCACCGGCACCGGGTACGCCGCGAAGGCCAACGTCACGGTCGTTTGGTCCGGCGGGACCGCCTGCGCCTTACAGGTCACGAGCGCGACCGGGAGCTTCTCGTGCACCTTCAAGATCCCGGCCGCCGTCGCCGGCTCGCACGCGTTCTCGGCGACCGACGGCTCCCCCGCGGCGAACTCCGCCAGCACGGCGTTCGTCGTCACCCCTGCGCTCTCGATCAACCCGACCTCCGGCACGGTCGGTACGATCGTGACGTTCTCCGCGACCGGGTTCGCGGCGAACTCGTCCGTGATCGTCAGCTGGGCCGCCGGCACCGCGTGCACGACGCTCTCCACCGCCGTGGGTAACTTCACCTGCTCGTTCACGATCCCCGCGGCGACGCTCGGCTCCCACCTGTTCACAGCGACCGACCATTCGGGGAACACGAACACGGTCGCCTTCTCCGTCCAGTCGAAGCTCACCGCGAGCCCGTCCTCGGGGCCGGTGGGCTTGTACGTCACGTTCTACGGCACCGGCTACGACTTTGACGCGGACGCGTCGGTCTCGTGGGGCGGGGGCACGGTCTGCACCGCCGAGACCAACGCCAGCGGCAACTTCGCCTGCTCGTTCACCATACCGGCGACCCCGTTCGGCGCGCAATCCTTCACCGGCATCGACTCGGACGGCGCCTCCGCCGTCGCGACCTTCGGCGTCACGGCGACGCTGGAGGAGAGTGTCGCGACGGGACCGGTCGGAACGTCCGTTACGGTCACCGGCGCCGGGTTCGCCGCGACCTCGCCGGTCACGGTCAGCTGGGCCGGGGGAGTCGCGTGCTCCACGACGACCAACGACTCCGGAGGGTTCGCGTGCTCGTTCACGGTCCCCGCCGCGTCCGCGGGAGCGCACACGGTGACGGGGGCGGACGGTTCGGCCAACGTCGGGTTCGTCTCGTTCTCGGTCACACCGACCCTGACCGTCACGCCGACCTCCGCCCCGACCGGGGCGGAGGTCGTGTTCTCCGGCACCGGCTACGCGGCGGACTCCGAGGTGACGATCACGTCGACCCTGGGGGTCGCGTGCAGCCAGGAGACGAACGGGAACGGGAGCTTCTCGTGCGCCTACACCGTCGGCTCCACGGTCGCCGGCGGGCACACGTTCACCGGCACGGACGCCGTGGACAACTCCGCGAACACCGTCCTTTCGGTGGCGGCGTCCCTCTCGGTCTCGCCAACGCGCGGCGTCGAGGGGACGCTCGTCACGTTCACGGCCGTGGGGTTCGCCGGCGGCTCGGCGATCACGATCGCGTGGTCGGGCGGGACCGTCTGCTCCGGTGCCACCGCGGCGGACGGCAGCTACTCGTGCGCGATCACGATGCCGTCCACGGGACCGGGGCCGTACACGTTCACCGCGACCGACGCGGCGGAGAACTCGGCGGGGACCTCGTTCACGGTCATTCCCGTCCTGGCCGTCTCGCCCGGCGCCGGGATTGTCGGATCGAGCCTCAAACTGACCGGGTCGAACTTCGCCGCCGATTCGACCGTCACGATCGTCTGGGTCGGCCAGACGGTCTGTACTACGATGACGAACGCGAGCGGCGGGTTCGTCTGCACGGTGACGCTGCCGCCGACGGTCGCGGGCCTCCACGCTTTCAACGCGACGGACGGATCCGGCAATTTCGCGCTCGCCTCCGCCACGGTGCTGAGCCACCTCTCGGTCGCGGGCACCTCCGGCCCGGTCGGTACCACCGTCCAGTTCACCGGCACGGGCTACGACGCGGGGGTCCTGGCGACCGTCTCGTGGGGCCTGGGCGTCGCCTGCACGAACGAAACCAGCACGCTGGGGAGCTTTTCGTGCTCGTTCACGATCCCGTCGGCCCCCGCCGGCGTCACCTCGTTCACGGCCGCGGACCCGTCCGGCGCAACGGCCGGTACGTCGTTCACGGTCGTGCCGATGCTCACCGTCACCCCGGGGAAGGGGCCGGTCGCCACGTCGCTCTCGATCTTCGCGGTCGGCTTCGCGGCGGGTTCGGCGATCAACATCAGCTGGTACGCGGGCACGGTCTGCTCCGGCGTGACCGGCCCGACGGGCAACTACACCTGCTCGTTCCCGGTCCCGGCGTCCGCGCCGGGGCTCTATTCGTTCGAGGCGGCCGACGGCGCGGGGAACAAGGCGTCGGCGTCGTTCTCGGTCGTGCCGATCCTCGTGATCAGCGTCGGGACCGGTCCGGTCGGAACGTCCGTCACGTTCACGGGCTCGAACTTCGCGGACGACTCGTCCATCACGGTCACCGGACCGGGCGACACGACGGTCTGCACCGCGACCTCCTCGGGCTCCGGTGGGTTCACCTGCACGATCACCATCCCCGCGGCGACCGCGGGCCAGCACACCTACACGGCCGCGGACGCCTCGGACAATAGCGCTGGCACGTCGTTCACCGTGACGCCGCGGCTGGTCGCCACCACGCAAACAGGTCCGGTCGGCGCGTCCGAGACGTTCGGGGGCACGGGGTACGCGGCGACCGTCACCGTCACGATCTCGTGGAGCGGCGGCACCGCGTGCACCGCGCTCACGAGCACCTCGGGCAGCTTCTCCTGCTTCCTCACGATCCCCGCCGCACCCGCCGGGGCCCACCTGTTCACGGGCGCGGACCCCTCGGGCGATTCGGCGAGCGCGAGCGTGACCGTCACTTCCAGCCTGACCGTCAGCGCTCCGTCGGGGACGGTCGGCGAGCTGCTGACGTTCACGGGGACGGGCTTCTCGGCGACGACCACGGTGGCGGTCGCCTGGAGCGCCGGCACGGCCTGCACGGCGACGACCGGGGCGTCGGGCGGGTTCACCTGCCAGTTCGAGGTGCCCGCGACGCCCGCGGGCCCCGAGCTGTTCACCGCGACCGACGCCGCGAAGAACTCCGCGACCATGACGCTCCACGTCGTTCCCGCGATCTCGCTCAGCGTCGGCGCCGGCGCGGTCGGGACCTCCGTCACGATCGTCGGCACCGGGTTCGCGGGCGGCTCCGAGGTCGCCGTGACGTGGGGATCGTCGTCCGTCTGCGCCCCCACGACGGCCGCGAACGGGAACTTCTCCTGCACGTTCGTCATCCCCCCCACGCCCGAGGGGGCCGAGCTGTTCTCCGCGATCGACTCCGCCTCGAACAGCGCGAACGCGACGTTCCGCGTCATCCCGACGCTCGCCGCCTCCGCCTTGACCGGGACCGTCGGGACCCCCGAGACGTTCACGGGGACCGGCTTCGCGGCCGACTCTGCCCTCTCGATCACCTGGGGCCGCGGCACGGTCTGCTCGGTGACAACGAACTCGCTCGGGAGCTTCTCCTGCGCGCTCACGCTCCCCGCCGCGCCCGGCGGGAGCTACACCTTCACGGGCATGGACGGCGACGGGAACACCGCGACCGAGACCGTCGCCCTGACCCCGGCGCTGTCGGCCAACCCCGCCCGCGCGATCGTCGGCACGCTCGTCACCTTCACGGGGACCGGGTTCGCCGGCGACGTTCAGATCAACGTCACGCTCACGACCACCCTCGCCTGCGACGCCATCACGGACGAGAGCGGCGGGTTCAACTGCACGTTCGCGATCGGCTCGCAGCCGGCCGGTTCGCACACGTTCAACGCGACCGCCCACGTCGCCGTTCTGGCGAGCACCGTCCTGACCGTGATCCCGTCGCTGACGGTCACCCCGACGCCCATCCTGGTCGGCCTGGGGCTCACGTTCACGGGCGCCGGCTTCCAGGCCTTCACGCCGGCCGCGGTGACGTGGTCCGGCGGGCCCGCGTGCAAGGTCACGGGAACGAGCAAGTCGGGCAGCTTCAGCTGCATCTACGGACGTCTCGCGCCGGCCGCCTTCGGACCGCATACGTTCACCGCGACGGATTCGGCCGGGAATACCGCGACCGTGGTCGTCGTCGTCGGCCCCTCCCTCACCGGATCGCCCTCGTCCGCCGTCTCCGGGACGTCCGTCGCGTTCAACGGGTCCGGGTATGCGGCCAACGTTTCGGTCTCCGTCACCTGGTCCGGCGGCATCGCGTGCACCGCCCAGACCAACAACTCCGGTGGGTTTTCGTGCGTGTATGGCGGGCAGGGCATCCCGGTCGGCAACTACACGTTCACGGCGACGGACGCCGACGGCAACGTCGCGACGACCTCGGTCGGGTACAGTGCGGCGCCGGTCCCGCCGGTCAACATCATGATCCTCGGGCTCAGCGTGACCGACTTCTGGACGGTCACCATCCTCCTCGTGACTGATCGGGTCGATCGCCGCGGTCGTTACCGCGCGGACCCTGCGGTCGAGGAGCCGACCGCCCACGTGGTAGATGTCCCTCGCGCCGTCCGACCGGCGCGGCCGCGCTTCCCGTGGAGCCTACCGTGGGACCGTGTGTCGGACCTAGCTCCCGAGAGGCCCCCGTCCCGGGCGACCGACCCGGGCACGGTCCAGCTAAACTAGGGGCGGAACTCGTGAGCCCGCCGTGAGCGGTTCGGGCCCGACTACCACGGAAGCCGCGCCGGCCGCCGTGGCCCCGCCCGGTCCGGGGCGCGTCGACGACCAGGGCCGGTACCGGATGCGGGGGCGGCTCTCGATCACGATCCTCGCGGCGCACGTGCTGCTCGTCATCCTGATCGTCCTCCTGCTCGTCCCGAAGGTCGCCCCCAACTACGAGTGGGCGCCGGACCTCCTCATCGCCCTCACGATCCTGCTCCTCGTGCGGTACGCCTCGACCGCGTACACGATCGACGACGAGTACCTCCGTGCCTGGAAGCTCTTCGGCGGCCGGAAGATCCCCCTGGTCGAGATCCGACGGATCCAGGCACTCGAGCCTCCGCGGCCTCTCCCCCACCGGGCGGCTGGTTCGGGGCCGGGCCCTGGGGGTGGCGCGGCCGGATGTGGAGCCCGGCGATCGGGGAGTTCGACTCGATCTACACCGACCCGGCCGCGGCATCCTCGTCACCGCGGGAGCCGTATCCGCTCTACCTCTCACCGACGGATCGGGAGGCGTTCGCGAGGGAGCTCTCCCGTCGGGTCCGCTCGTACACCGGCCCGCTCGCGGTGGACGTGGGCGCGCCCCGGCAGTCTCAGTAGGTCGTGAGGGTCGGGTCGACCTGCTCGGCCCAGGCGTTGATCCCGCCCTTCAGGCTGCGCACGTTCGAGAAGCCGAGGTCCGAGGAGAGTCGCGGGTCGCGTCCGCGGACCGCCCGCCCGACCGGCAGAACAGCACGATCGAGCGCGCGCCGCGTGAGCTCGTCCACCCGCTCGGGGAGCTCCCCCTTCGGGATCGAGCAGGGCGCCGGCGATGGTCGAGATCGCCCGCTCCTCGGGCTCGCGCACGTCGACGAGGAGCGGAGGGTCGGCCGACGGCGAGCGCCTCCTCGAGCTCCTCGGGAGTGATCTCGGGGACGTCCGTCCGAGGCCGCGCCGGGAGCGGGCACCCCGCAGAACGCGGGATAGTCGATCAGACCTTTCTGCGTCGCGTGCGGCGAGCAGAGGACGCACTCCGGGTTCTTGCGCAAGCTTCAGCTCGCGGAACCGCAGCTCGAGCGCATCGTAGAGCAGCAGTCGGCCGATCAGCGGCTCCCCGATCCCCGAGCAGGAGCTTCATCGCTCTCCGTCGCCTGCAGGACGCCGACGACCCCGGGGAGCACGCCCGAGCACCCCGGCCTCGGCGCACGACGGGACCAGGTCCGGCGGCGGCGGCTCCGGAGTACAGGCAACGGTAGCACGGCCCGCGTCGCGCGTCGAACACGCTCACCTGGCCCTTCGAACCGGTAGATCGACCCGTAGACGTTCGGGATCTTGCCGAGGAGAACGCACGGCGTCGTTGACGAGGTAGCGGGTCGGGAAATTGTCCGTGCCGTCGACGACGACGTCGTACGGGCCCAGGATCCCGAGGGCGTTGGCGGAGTCGAGGCGCTGCTCGTGCAGGACAACTCCGGACCCCGGGGTTCAGTCCCTCGAGGCGCTCCCTCGCGGCCGCGAGCTTCGGCCGACCGACGTCGGCGTGGAGTAGAGGACCTGCCGCTGGAGGTTCGAGGCATCGACCGTGTCGAAATCGACGAGGCCGAGCTCGGCCGACCCCCGCCGCGGCGAGGTAGAGCGCGGCCGGGGCCCCGAGCCCGCCGGTCCCGACGAGAAGGACCTTCGCCTCGCGAAGGAGCCGCTGGCCCTTCGACGCCGACCTCGGGGAGAAGGAGGTGGCGGCTGTACCGCCGGAGCTCGTCCTGCGAGAACGCCGCCGACCGGGGGAGCGGCCGCGAGCGGCACCGGGTGCGGCTCCGGGCCTTGCGCGATCCGACCCGCCGGCGATCGCGGGGACGATCGACACGATGTCGCCGTCCGGACACGGGGGTCGCCTCCCGCTGGAGCGTTCGTATCTCGTCCTCGTTGAGGAATACCGAGACGAAGTTCCGGAGCTTCCCGTCCGCGGTGAACAGGTGGGGCTTGAGGGCCGGGATGCGCCTCCGCGAGACCCCGGACCACGTCGCCCACGTCCTCGCCCTCAAGGGCGACCTCCGCGCGTCCGCCCGAGAACGCCCGCAGCGGGGTCGGCACCCTCACGGTCGCTTTCGCCATCGATTTCCCTCCTACGCGGCCCCGGTCCGAGGGGCCGGAGCACTCCGGCCCGAGCGACCTCGGAGGTCGACGGGGCTCAGCGGCACGCGCCGAAACTCCCGCCGTCCGGGTCGAGTTCGAACGCCCCCACCTCGCCGGGGACGCCGTCCCCGCGGACCGTGGCGAGGACCAGGTAGGCGTACCACGGCCACGCGTGGTCCTGGTCGAACTCCGAGGGTCTCGCGGGATGGTCGGGATGCGAGTGGTAGAATCCGCTGACGGCGCGGCCGGCACGGTCCGCCCGCTCTTCGGCCGCCCGCAGCTCGGACGGTGAAGATCACGAACCGACGCCGTCGTTCCCCGTCGGAGACGTTCGGTGCGGGCTCGATCGCCAGGATCGACCCGCTCCGCCGCGCTCGGCGGGCTCGGTGGTCGAGGAGAGCAGAAAGCCGCAGCATTCTTCGGGATACGCCGCCTCGCCGTAGCGGCGCATCGTGCGCACCAGCGCCTCCGCCACTTCCACACCCTTCACGGCCGAGGCTCCGAACGTCTCTCGCCACGCGTCGGGGAGGATCGCGACCGCGACCGACGCGCTCGTGACGTCGACCCGACCGGAGCGCCGCCACGACGGCCGCCCCCGAGGACGGACCGACCGCGATCCCCTCCTCGCGGGCGAGTCGCTCGACCATCCGCACGGCGTCTTCGGTCTCCACCCGGACCGTCTCGTCGACCACGAGCTCGTCGTAGGCCGACGGGCGGACGGCGGTCGGCAGGTGCTTCAGACCCTCGAGCCCGTGCATCGGACCGGTCGGTTCGACGCCGATGACTCGGATCGAAGGGTCCTGCTCCTTCAGAAATCGTCCCGTTCCGGAGATCGTTCCGCCGGTGCCCACGCCCGCGACAAGATGCGTGATCCGCCGGCAAGCTCTGCGCCACATCTCCGGCCCGGTGGTGGCGTAATGAGCCCCGGGGTTCGCGGGATTGTGGTACTGATCGGCGTAGTAGTAACGGTCGGGTTCCGCCTCGGCCGTCACGTCGGGCCTCGCGCTGGGCGCCGTCGGTCCCCTCCCCCGCGTCGGTGAGGACCACCTTCGCCCCGAGCGCGCGCATCCGGGAGAGCCGGTCCGGGCTCGCGTTCCGAGGAACGTAGAGCGCCACGGAGAAACCGAGCCGCGCCCCGAGCATCGCGTAGGCAACGCCGGTGTTCCCGCTTGTGGCGTCGAGGAGCGTGCGGCCTCCGCCGAGGGCTCCGGAGGCGACGCCGCCCGGACGATCCCGAGCGCCGCGCGGTCCTTGACCGAACCGCTCGGGTTGCGAAACTCCGCCTTGCCCCAGAGCTCCAGGGGAGCGCCCGTCCGAGCGTGCGATCGACTCCAGCAACAGAAGCGGAGTTCCGCCGATGCTGCCCACGAGCGGGTCGTCCGATCCGGAGAACGGGGGCGCCGAGGCGCCCAGACCGCGCGGTCAGGCCAACTGGATGAGATGCGTGCACCGTAATCCTCCTTTGCCGATCGACCCTTCGAGGTCGACGCCCGCTTCCCCGAGCAGCGTCTCGGTGAGGTGTTTGTCGAACACCTCACACAGGAGGTACGGGTGGGAGAGGGCGCTGCGGCGGAAGACGCAATTCGTACGGACGATGCGGATCTGGCCGTCCTGGGTGCGCTCGAGGCTCGACCGGAACCCGAGGCGATTGAGCGCGGCCACGAGGCCTCGCGAGCGCTCCTCCGCGGAGCCGCCGGGCGGGATCTCCTTGGCGACCGCGCGACCCATCCGCTCGGCCGCCTCGGCGAACAGCGCGCTGACGTATCCCTCGCCTTCGCGGGAGAGCAGCTCGTCCACGAGCGCGTCGAGAATCAGGTCGTACTTCTTCGGGAAGACCTCCTGGCCGAGCGGGGTGAGGGCGTACCGCTTGCGCGGGCGTCCGACGCCTTCCCGGCGGAACGTGGGGATCACGAGCCCCCTCTCTTCCATCCGTCCCAGGTGGCCCCGGGCGGCGCTTTCCTGGATGCCGATCTTGCGGGCGAGGTCCCGCGCCGTCCGGGGCGCCACGGCGAGCTCTTCGAGGATCCGGCCCCGGGTCCCCTCGAGCGGCTGAGCGTCCACCGCGACCATGGCTGTTTGAACCCCTCCCCGGGAGCGCTGGGGATTTACGCACCGCGCCATGCTTAAATAACGGTATCGGCTCAGAATTCCTCGATGGTAACGACCACGCTGGGGTCGAAGCACTCTCTCGTCGTCGAGGGCCTCCGGGCAGAGGTCGCCGGAAAGGAGATCCTGAAGGGGGTCAACCTCACCATCCACAGCGGCGAGCTCACGGCGCTGATGGGACCGAACGGGTCGGGGAAGAGCACCCTCGCCTACGCGCTCATGGGCCATCCGAAGTACAAGGTGACCGCGGGCAGCGTCCTTCTGGACGGCAAGGACCTCCTCAAGATGCCGGTCGATCAGCGGTCGAAGGCCGGCCTGTTCCTCGGGTTCCAGTACCCGCAGGAGGTCTCGGGCCTTTCGCTCTCGAAGTTCCTCTGGACCGCGCACATGCAGCGGCACACGCCCGAGGACGCGGACGCCGTGAAGTTCGACCAGGACCTGAAGACCCACCTGAGCTACCTCGAGATGGACGAAGCGCTCCTCAAACGGTCGTTGAACGAAGGGTTCTCGGGCGGGGAGAAGAAGCGGGTCGAGGTCCTTCAGATGGCCACCCTGCACCCCCTGTTCTCCATCCTCGACGAGCCCGACTCCGGGCTCGACATCGACGCCGTGCGCGCCGTCGGCGAGACGGTCGCGAAGCTCCACCGGCCGGACGCGGGGATCCTCGTGATCACCCACTACCAGCGGATCCTCAAGTACCTCAAACCGGACAGCGTCCACGTGATGGTCGACGGGGCGATCGTCCTCTCGGGCGGCCGCGACCTCGCCGAGGAGCTCGAGGCGAAGGGGTACGACTGGGTGCGGCTTGGCATCCCGGGCGCCTCCGCATAGTCCTTAGCGGAGCGCGCGCTCAGGGACCGCGCCCATGGACGTCGACCGGATCCGCGCCGAGTTCCCGATCCTCAGCCGGAGCGATCACGGTCGCCCGATCGTCTACCTCGATTCGGCCGCGACCTCCCAGAAACCCGTCTCGGTCATCCGCGCCGAGGAACAGTTCTACGCGCACACGAACGCGAACGTCCACCGCGGCGTCTACGCGCTGAGCGTCGAGGCCACCGACGAGTTCGAGGCCGCGCGGGGCCGGGTCGCCCGCTTCCTTAACGCGAACGACCCGTCCGAAGTCGTCTTCGTCCGCGGGACGACGGAAGCGATCAACCTGGTGGCGGCGGGCCTTGGCCGGTCGACGCTGCACCGAGGGGACCGGGTCGTAGCGACCGTGATGGAGCACCACTCGAACGTCGTTCCCTGGCACATGCTGCGGGAAACCGTCGGCATCGACCTTTCGTTCGTGGGCATGGACGACGACGGGCCAGCTCCGGCTCGACGAGCTGGACCGGCTGCTCGCCGGCGGCCGGACGAAGGTCGTCACCGTTACCCACGTCTCCAACGTGCTGGGCACCGTCAACCCGGTGCGCGCGATCACGGACCGGGCCCACGCCGTCGGGGCGATCGTGGTCGTGGACGCCGCGCAATCGGCGCCCCACCGGCGGGTCGACGTGCGGGCGCTCGGCGCCGACTTCCTCGCCTTTTCCGGGCACAAGACGCTCGGGCCGATGGGCATCGGTGTCCTCTGGGGTCGGGCCGACCGGCTCCACGACCTGCCGCCGTGGATGGGCGGGGGCGAGATGATTCGGGAGGTGCACTCCGACCGGGTCAGCTACCAGGAGGCACCCGCCAAGTTCGAGGCCGGGACCCCGAACGTCGGCGGCGCGATCGGGCTCGCCGCGGCGATCGACTACCTCGAGCGGATCGGTTGGGACGAGCTCCGCGCCCACGAGGAGAAGCTGGCGCGCCGATTGCTCACGGGGCTCGCGGACCGGTTCGGGTCTCGTCTCCGCGTCTACGGACCGAGCGACGTCTCCGAGCGGGAGGCGGTGGTCTCGTTCTCGATGCAGGGCGCCCACCCACACGACATCGCCAGCCTTCTGGACGCGGACGGCATCTGCGTTCGCGCGGGGCATCACTGTGCTCAGCCCCTGATGGACCGGCTCGGAGTCTCGGCGCTCACGCGCGCCAGCCCGTACCTCTACAACACCGAGGGCGAGATCGATGCGCTCCTCGACAGCCTCGCGAAGGTCGACCGTCTCTTCTCGGCACCCGCTCGGACGACCTCGGCCGCCGGGTAGGTCGCACCGTTCCTTCCCAGGAACTCGATTGTCGCGGTTCGCCCTACAAGCGGGCGACCGTCGGCGCGATTCCTGAGGTCACCGGTGTTGTCGCGCCCGAGGCGACCTCTCATTTAAATACGCCGGGGTGCTGGAATTGCCGAGGACGTTCATGGCGCAGACGGCTTCCGAGATCACCCCGTTCGACTACACGCGCTACGACTTCAAGAACCCGGAGACCTACAAGGTCCGGATCCCGAAGGGACTCTCCAAGGACGTCGTCCGCAGCATCAGCCTCCTGAAGCACGAGCCCGACTGGCTGCTCGAGTACCGGCTCCGAGCCTACGATCACTTCGTCGATCGGCCGATGCCCGACTGGGGACCCAGCCTCGCGGACATCGATTTTGACGCCTACACCTACTACGCCAACCCGGTCGCCGAGGGCACACCGAAGAAGAGCTGGAACGACCTGCCCGCGGACATCAAGAACACGTTCGACCGGCTCGGGATCCCAAAGGCGGAGCGCGATTACTTCGGGGGCGTGGGCGCCCAGTACGACAGCGGGACGGTCTACCACAAGATTCGCGAGGACCTTTCCGCGAAGGGGGTCCTCTTCTGCGACACCGACACCGCCGTGAAGGAGCACCCCGAGATCGTCCGGAAGTACTTCGGCAAGATCATCCCGTACAACGACAACAAGTTCGCCGCCCTGAACAGCGCGGTCTGGTCCGGTGGCAGCTTCGTCTACGTTCCGCCCGGGGTCGACGTCGGGATCCCGCTCCAGGCGTACTTCCGCATCAACGCGAAGAACGTCGGGCAGTTCGAGCGCACGCTGATCATCGCCGACAAGGGCGCGAAGGTCCACTACATCGAGGGATGCACCGCCCCGGTCTACTCGACCGACTCGCTGCACGCGGCCGTGGTCGAGGTCGTCGCCGAGCCGTACGCGAAGGTCCGCTACACGACCGTCCAGAACTGGTCGAAGAACGTCTACAACCTGGTCACGAAGCGCGCGGTCGCCTACGAGCAGGCGCTCGTCGAATGGGTCGACGGGAACATGGGCTCGAAGGTGACGATGAAGTACCCCAGCGTCTACCTCAAAGGCCGCGGCGCGCGGGCCGACATCCTCTCGGTCGCGTTCGCGAGCGAGGGCCAGATCATCGACTCCGGCGCGAAGGCGGTCCACTCCGCGCCCGACACCTCCAGCAAGATCATCGCGAAGTCGATCGCCATCCGCGGCGGCCAGACCAGCTACCGCGGGCTCCTTCACGTGGCGCCGGGCGCCACGGGCGTCAAGGCCGCGGTCCGCTGCGACGCGCTCCTGCCCGACGAGCTCGGGCGGTCGGACACCTATCCCTACAACGAGATCCACGAGGAGGACGCGACCATCACGCACGAGGCCGTCGTGGGCAAGATCGGCGAGGAGCAGATCTTCTACCTGATGAGCCGCGGGCTGAACGAGTCGGACGCGATCCACCTCATCCTGATGGGGTTCCTGGCCGAGTTCGCGAAGGAGCTCCCGATCGACTACGCGCTCGAGCTGAACCGCCTGATCCAGCTCGAGATGACCGGCGCGGTCGGATAGGCGGGCGACCCCGCGTCGCACGGCGGGACATCGGGCGGCGCCCCGGTCTACTTCGAAGCGGGCTTCGCCGGGCGTGGCGGCGGCACCCGGGGGACGTCCGTGTGGGATTTCACCAGGTCGACCACCGCGAGCAGCGTCGCGTAGGCGAGGTTCGACTCTGCCGCGAGGTCCGCGCGGTCAGCTCCGGGAGCGCGTTCGAGGATCGACCGCACACTTTGAAGCAGATCGCTCGCGGTCGCGAGGCTGGCCGGGTCCAGAACGCGGCCCGGCGGGTCCTGTACCATGCGTTCGGTTTCGGTGAGGTCGTCCCGGAGCGAGCGCAGCAGTTCCTTGAGGATCGGTTCGGGCAGTCGGTCGGGTTCGAGGACGAGAGGCACGGTAACACCCCCTGCGTTCGGTACTCCTGCATCGGGACGCGCGGTTTACCGTTTCGGGGACGGGGATGGACCGGGGAACGGTCACCCGTTTCGCGGCGCTTCGGCGTTCTCGCGCCGGCGGGTCCGGAGAGGGTGCGGCCCGCCGGGACGCGCCGGCCCATGCCGATGGAAACTACATAGGGAGACTCGGATATCGGCGTGCGCGGCGTTCCGATGGGCGCTCCCCCGCTCCTAATGCGCATCGCCCCGGTCCTGTTCGTCGGGCTCGCGGTGATTCTCTCCGGAGGTCTCTCCTCGCCCGCGTCCGCCGGCCACGGAGGTACCGTGGGCGCCGCGGGGGGTGGCGTGGCCTCCGTCGTGCCCGTGGGCGCCCCCGTCTTCGGCGCGGACCGTCCGCTGATCGTGAACTCGACCCTGGTGCTGGCGAACGGGACGACGGTCCCGGGGAACTACTACGACCCGAACGGTCAGTCGCCGACCGGGGTGGTACTGGACGCGAGTCAAGGGGAGATATTCGCGGCGACGACCTCACCGTACGGGCTCGTGCGCATCAACGATTCAACCGATACCATTGCGGGAAACGTGACGCAGGACAACCTCACGACCGGGCTTGCGTTCGACGCCGCGACCTCGGAGCTGTTGGACGGGGTCTGGAACTGTACCGACTGGAACGTCACGTTCGGGTGCTTCGGTTACGCCGGGTTCGTGAACGTGTTCAACGCCACGCTGGACCGGTACGTTGCCTCCGTAGCGGTGAACGGAACGCCGGGGGACATGGCGGTAGACCCGGAGGACGGCCGACTGTTCGTTCCGCTCGACAACTCGGACCGGGTCGCGGTCATCAACCTTACGACCGATTCCGTAGTCGCCAACATCACGGTCGGGACCGACCCCGGGGTCGCGGTCTTCGACCCGGCGACCGGGAACGTCTACGTGGCGAACCATGGCTCCGAGAACGTCACGGTGCTCTCGGGCGGGACGTTGTCGATCCTCGCCAACGTCCCAGTCGGCGCGGGCCCGACCAGCCTCGTCTACGATCCCGGTAGCCGCGAGGTCTTCGTCGGCAACTCCGGTTCCAACAACACGAGCGTCATCCTCGATTCGTCCAACCTCGTCATCGCAACCGTAGGGCTCGACGGATCTCCGAGCGCCCTGAGTTACGACGCCTCGACGGGCGAGGTGTTCGTCTCCTGGATTCACTACGGGGCGGACGATTACCCGTTCTGGGGCAATGTGAGCATCGTCTCCGACGTGACGGACACGGTCGTCGCGAACGTCACCACCTACGACGCGATGGGGGCGAGCGTCTTCGATCCCGCCCGCAACGCCCTGTTCGTGGAGGATCTCTACCAAGGTCTCGTGGATGTCGTCGGCGTCCCGTCGGACTCGGTCGTGGCCTCCGTGCTTTTTTCCACGTGGCCGGCCGATGTGGCGTTCGATTCGGGGACGGGGGAGATCTTCGTCACGGACTCCTCCGAGGCCAACGTGACCGTCCTCTCCGGTGCCACGGACCGCCCGGTGGCCCGGATCAGCCTCCCAGTGTACGGGCCGCTCGTGTACGATGCCGGGCGCGGTGAGGTGTTCGTCGCGGGCGGCTACTCGGACAACGTATCGGCGATATCGGACACGACGAACTTGGTCACCGCGACGATCGCGCTCGCCAACGGCAGCATCCCCGGGGCGATGGCCTACGACCCGAGCCGGGGCGAGATCTTCGTGGCCGATTCCAACGCCAGCGCCATCAGCGTGATCAACGACACGACCGACACGGTCGTGGCGAACATCTCCGTTGGCAGCGGGCCGGACGCACTAGCCTACGACGCCCGGACCCACGACATCTGGGTGGGGAACGCCAATTCAAGTGTCGTGGACATTGTTTCCGATGCGACCAACTCGGTGGTCGCACATGTCCGGCTATCCGGCGGGAGCAACGTTTCCCTGCTGACGTACGACCCCCGTCGGAACGCGATGTACGTTGCCAACGGGAACCTCAACGTGATCGACGTGATCTCCGACCGCACCGACCGTTTCGTCACGAAGCTCTACCTGCCCAACGGAACGACGGTCAACGGGATGGCCTACGACCCGACCCGGTCCGAGGTCGTGTTCACCGACTCCGGCATCAACGATTTCAGCACGTGGGACGCCCTGGGCGTGATCAACGACGAGACCAACCATATCGTGGAGTGGGTGCCGACTGGGCCCGAGTCCGCCGGGGCCGATCCCTCGGGGGTCGTGGAGGACACCGCCACCGGCACGGTCTACGTGGCCAACCAGGACCAGGGGACGCTCTCTCTCGTGACCTCGTCGACGCTGACGTTTGTCTTCCGGGGGCCACAGCTGTGGCCGTGGTCGATCACGGGAGGTTCACCGGTGTCCACCCAGAACAACACGTACTACGGGGCGATCGACCAGGCCTCCTTCCTCGCCCCCAACGGCGTCTTCCGCTTTTCCATCAGTGCGCTCGCCAACTTCTTCGGGGTGGTCAAGATCACCGGCCCCGGCGACCCCACTCAGACCTCGGTTCGTGTCCAGGGGCCGACGACCGTCGTGGTCACGTTCGGTTGGCTGATCGACACGTTCCTGACGTTCAACGAGACCGGGTTGCCCTCGGGAGCCGTATGGAACGTATCGATCACCCCGACGCTCACGTCGGGCCCTGCCCCCGCGACCAACGGGTCGGCGGGCGGCCCGTCGATCGCGTTCGCGGAGCCGAGCGGCTCGTCCTTCCACTTCCAGGTGACGGGCCCGGCGACTTACCGCGCCGTCCCGGCGAAGGGGACCGTGTCGCTCGGGAGCGACGGGGCGACCAAGAACATTCGGTTCGAGCCGTATCGCGAGAAGCTGATCTTCCGTTCGTCGGGTTTACCTCGGGGAACGATCTGGTGGGTGAGCATCGCGGGTCCGGTGTCCGAGAACGTCAGCGCGGGGGCTCCCCAGACCATCGATCTGGAGTTGCCCGCCGGGAACTACTCCTACACTGTAACAAACTTCAGCGGCCTCCACCCCAACCCGGTCGGGGGTCGATCGTCGTGGCCGCCCCGTACGCCACGTCCACGGTGCACGTCCGATACAGTTCCGAGGACGGGCTTCCGGTAGCCTCGCCGCCTGGGGCGGCATGACCGCGGCTTAGAGACGCGCCGGGCGGCACGGCCGGGCGTGCGCTCGCTCAACCGGGGTCGATTCGGCCGCCCCGACGAGCGCGTTTAGGGCGCCCCGCGGCAGCGCCCATATCCCCGCTCGAACCGGCGACAGGGTTGCGGGCCACCGCCACCCGTTCCGCGTTCGGAGCCCTCCGGACCGACCGGTTCGTGGGGACCACGTATCGTTCGGCTCTTGACCACGCCCCTGCACCATCCCGGTCCGAACGCGGACCGATCTATTTTGAGGGCCGCGGACCGACGACGGAACCTCATCCCTCGAGAGTGTCGAGTCCGGGCTCGGCACTCTCACCGAAGCTTCGCGTCGAACCGCCACTCGGGGGACCCCTCCGTCCCGGTAACGGCGAGCGCGGGAAGCGCCCGGGCACCGTTCGGGTCCCACACGACGTCGGCCCCGTTCCAACGGGCCTCGACCAGGGGATAGAGGAGGTCGCGCAACCCGTTCACCGGGGCGCGGTCGAGAACGTACGACAGGAACCCCTCGCCGATCATCCGGACGGACTGAGGCTCGTCGAATCCCCGGGACTCGAGATAGAACACCTGCTCGGTGTCCACGGGATGAACCGAGGTCGAGTGCGTCGCTTTCACGTCCCGGCAGAGAATCTCGAGGATCGGAATCGTATCCGAGCGGGCGCCCTTGGAGAGCAGCATCGCGTGCTCGGAGATGAAGCTCAACGTCCGACGCGCCTCGTGGTCGATCCGGACGAGGCCCCGGCTCATGCCGCGGGCCTGGTCCGTGAACACGCCCCGCGTGATCGACTGGCCGTGGGTGTCCGTTCCGGTGTGCGTCAGGTGGACCGAGCTATCGAACGACTGGTCGTGCGACCCGTAGAAGATCTGGAGATCGTCCACCACCGATCCGTTTCCCGCGAGGGTCGTATGGTTCCTCGTCTTAGAACGGAAACCCCCGAGACCGCCCCAGAACCAGCCGAGACGGGACGCCGCCGCGAGGGAGGCTGTCCGTTGCTGCAGCGAGACCGCCTTGAGGTCCGGCGCGTGGACGGTGAGGACGAGGCACTTCGCGCGTTCTCCCAGGGTCACGTCGGTGTCGGACGACGCCAGGCGCTGACCGCCGGGATCGGCCGAGGTGCTGTACGTCTCCTCGGTGAACAGGAGCTGCGTGTCCCGGCCCCGCCCGTATCGACCGGCGGACGGCCAGTCCCTCGTGCGGCACCGTCAGGATCGTGAGATCCTGCACGCGGATCGGAGTCGAGAGCCCGTCCGGCACCTCGAGGATGTACCCCCGGTTCAGCAGCGCCGCGGAGAGCGCGGAGAGCCGGTCCTCGGGTTCCCCGGACGACGGCAGGAGCGATTGGATCGCGTCCTCCCCGTCCCCCCAGACCTGGGAGATCGTTCGGAGCCGAACTCCGGCGTCCTCGAGCTCCCGGGGGAGCTGCGCGTGGGTCCCGGCCGCATCGTGGACCACCTGGACCGCGCCCTCCGGTGGCTTGGGGCGGGCGACCGGTGTTCCGGTTCGGATTGCGTCGAGACCGGAGAGGTCGACGTTGGTGAAGTAGCCGTAACCCCGGTAGAGCGGATTCGGTTCGAGCGGCAGCTTGAGGAACCGCTGGTACGCGTCCTCCCGACGGTGGGCGAACGAGGCAGGGTCCCCGACCGCGGCGGAGAGCTCCCGGACGTGCTGGGAGGAGACCCACTCCGAAGGACGGACCACGGCGGCGGCCATTGGATTTACGCACCGATAGGTGTTTATAAGTTGAACGAGGGTGAGGGGCTCGGAGCGCGTCGGGGTCGGATGCGAGCCGGTTCTTCGCCTTCGCTTTATATCGCGGCACGGTCTCGAAATCGAGGAGGTTCCGATGGCCTACGACATGTACCAGGAGGTCATCCTCCAGCACTATCGCCATCCGAAGAACTTCGGGCCGCTCGAGGGTGCGGACAAGGTCGGAGAGGAGTCGAACCCCCTCTGCGGCGACCATATCACCCTGCGCCTGAAGGTCGATCCCGTCTCCCACAAGATCGACGCCGTCCGGTTCGAGGGCGACGGGTGCGCGATCAGCATGGCATCGGCCTCGATGCTCACCGAGAAGGTCGCGGGGCTCACGCTCGAGGAGGCGGGAGCGTTGCGCCAGGACCAAGTGCTCGAGCTCCTCCACATTCCGCTCTCGCCCGTGCGCGTGAAGTGCGCCCTCACGGGATACGCCGCACTGGGGCATGCGCTCCACCCCGAGGCGGTCCGCACGCCGGCGTGAGCCGCGCGGAACCGGAGTCGTGGCGATGCAACCCCTCGCGGGGGAGGGTCCCGCGCCACGGTACCCTCCCGAGGTGCGGCCGTGATCGTGGTCGACCCCGACGTTTGCGTGCTGTGCGGGCTTTGCACCGGGGTCTGCCCGCCCAACGCGCTCGAGCTGGCTCCGACGCGGCTCGAGGTCCTTCCCCACTGCACCGACTGCGGCTGGTGCGTTCCCTACTGCCCGGTCGGAGCGATCTCGGGCGGGCGGAGGATCCGCCGGCGCGGGGCACCGATGACTGAGCGCGACCGCCCGGTCCCGCGAGCTCGCCGCCGCGCATCCTCCTCGTCGACCCGTACGTGGCCCGAGAGGACCCCATGGAACGGAAGTTCGTCGAGCTGTATCCGTCGCTCGGACTCCTGACGCTCGGCGCCTACCTCCGCGAGCACGGCGTGGACGTCTCGATGGTCGACCTGACGTTCGAGCGCGACACCCGGCCGGTCGACCGGGCGATCCGAGTCCTTCCGTCCGGACGTGGTCGGCGTTCACACGAAGACCCTGACCGCGCCCCGCGCGTAGAGATCGCGCGAAAAGCCCGGGACGCGGGCCTCTTCTCGCTCGCGGGCGGGCCGGACTCCGCGAGCCGTCCGCAGGAGTACCTCGACGGCGGCTTCGATGCGGTCGTCCCGGCGGAGGGCGAAGCGGCGACGGTGGACCTTGCCCTACGCCTCCGCGAGGGGCCCCCCCTCGCCCGCACTCCCGGAGTGATCACCCGCGACGGACCCCACCTCGTTCGGGGTCCCACACGCCCATTCCTCGCCGACCTCGACGAATTGCCGCTGCCGGCTTGGGACCTCGTCGACATGGAAGGGTACCTCGGGCACTGGCAGAAGGAGACCGGCGAACGCCGGGCGGCGGTGCTGACGTCGCGCGGCTGCCCGTTCGACTGCTCGTGGTGCTCGAAGCCGACGTTCGGCCGCACCTTCCGGCAGCAATCGCCGGAGCGCGTCCTCCGGGAGCTCCTCGAACTGAAACGGCGCTACCGGGTCGACTACGTCCGATTCTGCGACGACGTCTTCGGCGTCTCGCGCACCTGGCTCGAACAGCTGCTCGACCGGATGATCGACAGCGAGCTCGGGCTCCGGTTCGAGTGCCTGGCGCGGGTCGACCTCCTGAAGCCCGACCTCCTCGGGCGGATGCGCGAGGCGGGCCTCGCCCGGGTCTATGTCGGCGTCGAATCGGGCAGCCAGCGGATGCTGGACGCGATGAACCGCGGAACGAAGCTGGCCCAGGTCGAGCGCACGGCCGAGGCGCTGCGCGCCGCCGGGGTCCGCCAGTTCTGGTTCCTCATGCTCGGCTACCCCGGCGAGACGATCGAGGACATCGAGGCGACGTTCCGGCTGTTCCGTCGGTTCAGCCCGGAGGAATACTCGGTCTCGATCGCCGTGCCCGTCCCCGGGACGCGTTTCTACGACAAGGTCAAGGGAACGCTCCGGGGGCGTGCGGCCTCCTCGCGGAAGGCGGGGGGCTCGACCCTCCTCTTCGAGGCCGCCTACGGGGAGCGACTCTACCGCTGGGAGCAGGCCCGCTTCGGGCTCGAGGCGGCGCTCGGAAAGGCGCGGCGACGGTTCCAGCCGCGCGTTGTGGAGAAGATCGGCCGCGTGGCCGACCGGTTCCACGAAGAGGTCGCGACCCCGCTGCTCGCCGGAAAGCGCTCCGGTCCCCGGATGGCGCGGCCGCGCTAGTTGCGCTCGACGCGCGGATGGACCGGGCACGGCCGCTTGAGGCGGCAGAACCGGCACTTCTCGACCGGCACCGGCGGGATCGGCTTCCTCAGTCGACCGTACTTCCGGCGGGGCATCGTCCGACGGTCGCCGGGAACCCCGGGGGGCTCTTCAACGTGACCCCGACCCCCGCGTCCGCACCGCCCCCGTGAGCCTTTAGCCCCCTCCCCGATGCGCCGGGCGATGGCGCTTCCGGGGCGCGCCACGCCGGAGGGCACCCTTCGCTTCCGCGACCGGTCGGTCAAGGACCGCTCGCTTCCGCTCGAGCACTTCCGCGACGCGCCGGGGGGGCTCTCGCTCAGCTCGCTCGGCCTGGGGACCTACATCGGCCCTCCCGACGGCCCGACCGACCTGGCGGTCACCGAGGCGGCGATGATCTGCCTCACGTCGGGTCGCGTGAACGTTCTCGACACCGCGATCAACTATCGGCATCAGCGCGCGGAACGAAGCCTGGGGCGGGCGATCCAGAATCTGGTCGAAAAGGGCGAGCTCCGGCGCGACGAGGTGTTCGTCGCCACCAAGCACGGGTATCTCGCCCCCGACGGCGAGTCGAAGCTGGCCGTGGGCCGGTGGGTGGAGGAGGAACTGGTCCGGACCGGGGCGCTCGATCCGGCGGACATCGTGGACGGCTCGCACGCGATGAGCCGGTCGTACCTCGCCGACCAGTTCGGGCGGAGCCGCAAGAACCTGGGGGTCGAGGCCATCGATCTCCTCTACGCCCACAACGCGCCGGATGCCCAGATCCCGACGGTCGGACGCGAGAAGTTCGTCGAGCGGCTCGAGGAGGCGTTCGCCCTCTTCGAGACATTCCGGGACGCGGGCACGCTCGGGGCGTACGGGGTCGCCACGTGGGACAGCCTGCGCGTGCCGCGGAGCGCCAAGCAGTACTTCCCGCTCGAGACGGCCGTTCGCAGCGCACGGAAGATCGGCGGCGAGCACCACGGGTTCCGGTTCGTTCAGTTCCCGTTCAACATCGCGATGCCGGAGGCGTGGACCGTCGCGAACCAGCCGGTCGCGGGCTCCCTCCATTCTCTGCTCCACGCCGCTGCCAAGCTCGGCGTGGGCTGCTTCACGAGCGTCCCGCTGCTGCAGGGTCAGCTCACCCGCTCCGGTCCGCGGCGCCAGGGGCTTTCCTCCGCGCAGACGGCCCTGCAGTTCGCCAGGTCGGCCCCGGGAACGGTCGGTCCGGTGATCGGCCAGAAGGGCTCCGACCACCTCTCGGAGAACCTGGAGGTCGCCTCGCGTCGCCCGTGGGACGCCGCGATGTTCGGGTCGCTGCTCCCCTAGCGGCTCCGCGCACGCGACGCGGGGGCGGGTGTCGGGGGGAGCTTCGACCCGTCGTCCTCGCCGCTCCCGTCGAGCTCCGCGCCGTCGGCGAGGACGGTCGAGCGACCTTCCGACTTCGCCACGCGGAGGCTGCGGTCCGCGATCGAGAGGAGCTGGGTCTCGTGCGATACGACGATCACCTGGGGGAGCCCCAGCTCCTCGAACAGCTCGCCCATCCGGATCATCTGTTCGGAGGAGAACCCATCGGTCGGCTCGTCCAGGATCAGCGTCTGGAGGCGAACCGCGCCCAGGGACCGGACGACCGAGGCGAGCGCGAGGCGGAACGCGAGCGCGAGGCTCGTGCGCTCCCCACCGCTCAGCGCCTCCGCCGGCGTCGGGTCGCCCTCGATGCTCACTTCGGGCGTGAAATCGGGGTTCGTGCGCGCCACCAGGCCGGGGTCGTCCACGAGGGACGCGAAATAGCGGGAGAAGTCTCGGTCGAACGACGCCTGGGCGTGCGCCAGCACGTCGCGCTCCATGGCCAGAACGTGGAGTCGGAACGGGCCCGCCACCCATTCGGCCTTCCGGTCATACTCCGTCGCCCGCGCGAGGAGCGCCGCGCGTTCCGACCGGCCCTTCTCGGCGAGCGCGGCCCTTCGAACCTCCCCGTCCAGCCGCGTGTCGGCCCGGACCAGGGCGCCCCGGTCGTCGCCCAGCAACGCCTCCGCCCCGCAGAACGACGTTTCCGCCGTCGCGAGGTCGGTCGCCACCGCGTCGCGGCCCGACAGCCGTTCCCGAAGGACCGAGATCCGCTGGGACCGCTCGCCCCGTCGGCCTTGGACCACCGCGATCTCCTTTTCGATGCGGGCGATCTCCGCCGTGAGCGCGTCGACCGCCGTGGTCGCGGAGCGCGCCCGTTCCTCCGCGATCGTCGCGCGCTCGGCCGCGGCGCGCCGCGCCGTCGCCTCGGTCTCCCGCCGTTCGAGGGCGGTCCGCAGAAGCGCCCCGCCTTCCTCCAACGGCCGCAAGCGTTCGACCTCCGCACGGGCGGTCTCGGCGCGGGCGGTCGCTTCCGTACCGGCGATCTCGGCCGCACGGAGAATCTCCTCCCGTCGCGCGATCGTATCGCGCGCGGTGGCTCGTCGAGCTTCCAGGATCACCCATCGTTCGCGGGCTCTTTCGTAGCGCTCGCGCGCCTTGCGAGTCTCCTCGAGGCCGGTGACCGCTTCGTTCGAACTACGTCGGAGCTCCTCCGCCCGGGCGAGCGTCCCGGCCGCCTCCGCGCGATGCGGGGCGAAGTCGGCGGCGCGCACCGGCTGGCGGCACGTCGGGCAAACGCCGGCGCCCAGGAGCTCCTCGACCTGACCGAGCGCGGCGCGCGCGGCGGTCACCGCTTCGAGCCGGGCGTGGTCGTCCTCCCGAGCCCCGGCGAGCCGACGTTCGATCTCGGGCAGGTCCCACGGGGTGGGGCTGGGGGGCTCGCGCGCCGGACCCTCGGAGGCCGCCTTGGCCAGCTCCCCCGTCGCCTCCTCCCGTTCGCTTCGGGCCCGCCCGAGCTGATCGTGGGCGTCCGAGGCCCGGCGCTCGGCGGCCGCCAGCTGAGCCCGCGCGACCGCGAGACCCTGGACCGTACGACCGTGTTCGTCGAGAACCTTCCTTGCGCGCACGAGCTCCCGCTCCGCCTCAGTCAACGCGGCCCGGGCGGCGGGCAGTTCGAGGCTGGCCGCACGGGCCTCGGTAGCTTCCGCGACCCGACGGGTCAGTTCCTCGCTCCGCTCCCCGCGCAGACGGAGCCGCTCGGAGATCCCGCGCTCGTCCGCCGAGTCTTCCCGGGCGAGGCTGTCGACCTCGCGCCGGTCGGCCTCCAGCTCCTTCGTCCGCTCCTTCAAGGCGGCGACCGCGGCGGTCGCGTCGGCGACGACCTTCGAGCGCGTCGCGATCGCCCGCTCGAGCGCCACCCGGTCCACGCGGAGACGGTCCGCCTCCCGGGTCGCTTCGGCAAACTCGGTGTCCCAATGGGCCATCCGGTCCGCCTCGTCCCGGGCATGCCGACCCCCGGCCCGGAGGTCGGCGGCGAACAGCTGGGCGTTCTCGGCGGCCGTGCGGTACCGCTCGACGCCCAGGGCCTTGCGCACCGTCTCGAGCCGGTCCTGGGGCTTCGCGGAGAGGATGTCCCGCATCCGCTCCTGGGGCACGTAGATCGCCCACCGCCAGAGGTCGGAGTGAGCCTGGGGGTTCGCGTTGTCGGGGAACCCCAGCAGCTCGATGACCCGCTGGCGGACCTCGGTGGCGGAGTACGAGGTAGGGACCCCGTCCTCGCGAAAGGTGATCTTCTCGGGCTCGAACAGCTCGCGACCGCGGCGACGCACCCGGCGCAGACGTCGCGCGATATCGTAGGTATGGTCGGCGTCCTCGAACCGGACGGCGACCTCGGCGTGCGCGGCGCCGTGCCGCACGAGGTAGGCGGCGTCGACCTCGGCCGCCCCGAACAGCGCCATCTCCACGGCGTAGAGGAGGCTGGTCTTGCCGGCCCCGACGTCGCCGACGATGAGCGTGGTGCCCGGACCGAACTCGACGCGAGCGGACTGGTAGCTTCGGATGTTCGTCAGTTCGAGGCGTCGCAGCTGCACGAGACCCTCCCTCACGCGGCCCGGTCGCCGCGCAGCCCCAGCGCCTGGCGTGCGGCTTCCAGTCGCATCGCCTCGTAGTCGGCCCTCGCTTCGCCTTCCGCCTTGGGCACTCCCAGCTCCCGGAGCAGCTCCCGCACGACCTGCTCCCCCCGGGGACCGTCCAGCCACGGCGCGCCCAAGCGGGTCTCGGCGAGGAGGGCCTCGATCTCCCGTCCCTCGATGTCGGCCTCGTCACCCCGGAGGGTGCCCTCCGTCGGGGGCCCCGCGAGGTCGCGCACGTCCCAGGTGACGGCGCCGCCCTCGGGCGTCGCCGCGCGCGCCACCTCGGACAACGAAAGCCCGGCGACCCCGCCCTCCGCGAGGGTTCCGTGGATCTTCGGAAAGACGAGGGCACCCCGGCCGCGTTCCTCCGCGAGGGCGCGCTCGAGCTCCGCGCGCGCCTCCTCTGCCGTCTTCCCCGAGACGTCCACGTCCACGAGGCGAACGAGGTCCTTCGGGGCCGTGTCGACGAACTCGACGGAGCTCCGCCCCTCCTCCACCGTGACGATCGCCACGCCTTGGTGCGTCCGGCCCGCCACCCCGTTCTCGAGGTCGGTGCGGCTCGTGCCGAACACCGCGCCGGGGTTGACCAGGAGCCCTCCGCCGGGTCCCTCGCCCTCGTACGTGTAGTGGATGTGGCCGCCGGCGTAGTAGTCGCAGGCGGCCGGAAGGTCTTCCCGTCGGATCCCCCGGATGTGCTCCTTGAGGCCGGCGGGAAGATACTCCTCGACCGCGGCGTGGAACTGGAAGATCTTGTACCCCGGCTCGGCCGAGAACGCCTCCGAGTCGACCGCGCGGAAGTAGTCCCGGTCGAGGCCGTGGGAGCGGCCGGAGATCCCGGCGATCCGTGCCCCCGTCCGCGGGTCCACAAGGAACGGAAGCGTCCAGCGCGTCCCTTCGGTCCGGACCGCCTCGGGGGCGACCTTGACGAACACGCCGGCCGCTGCGAGGACGTCCAGCCAGCTCGTCCGGTGCGCGACGTAATCGTGCGACCCGTAGATCGCGTAGACCCGCCGACCCTGGTCGACCAGCCGCTTCAGGGCCGCCGCGACCGGTGCGACCTCCGTGGGGTCGGGGACGGGGGTGTGGAACAGGTCCCCCGAGATGAGCAGGAACTCCGCCGAGCGCTTCTCGACGACCGACAGGGCCCGGAGCACGGACTCGCGGAGCGCCGCCCGGACCTGCGGCGCGCGGGGCCACGCCCCGACATGCGCGTCGGCCAGGTGGGCGAAGACGAACCGGTCCGACGCTTCCCGAACCCCCCTACTGGGACGAGCCGCCCGCGTCGGCGGGGCGCCGCCCTTCGGGGGTCGGGGGTGGGCTCGAGAGTCGTTTCGCCATCGCGGCCAGCAGGCCGGCGCCCGCGCCCATCGCGAGGAGGCCGACGAGGAACAGGTCGTCCGAGGCCGGGGACCCTGGCGTTCTTGGGGCTAAGGTCGGCGGGAGGGTCGACGGAGCCCCCGGTGTCGCGGCGCCGGCCCGAAGCGCGGCCACTCGTGCCATCTCGCTGTTCCGGAGCATGACCTGCATCAGGGTGAACAGCTCGGTCGCCTCTTCCATCGTGATCTCGCGGCTGCGCAGGCGTCCGATCAGGTGCGCGTAGCGGGCGTTGCGCTGGACGTCCGATGCGGACTCCGAAGGACTACCGGCCGACATGGAGGCAGGGGGTCCCAGACCACGGCGCCTCATGAAGCGCGCGGACGACCCCTCCGGGCGGCCGAGGCGTTATAGCGGCCCCCGACCTTTCGCATGCAATGGCGGACCCTTCCTCCCCGTCCGACGGCCAGGCGGCGGACGACAAGGACCGGCACCTGCACGTTCGCATCGCCGAGGACAAGAGCTCGATCTTCGACCTGATCACCGAATACCTCCAGGCGTCGGGGAAGACCCCCGACTGGTACTGGCGGACCGCGGGGCGCCTCGAGGGGAACGAGGCGGACAACCTCGAGGAGCTGCTGTCGAGCGCGTTCGAGGCGGGCGCGTTCATCGCCCACGACCATCCCCAGGACCTCGAGTTCCTCTGGGTGACCGAAGAGGAGTGCGAGCGGGAGCGGAAGCGCGAGGAGCGTGGCGAGGAACGCGAAGCCGCGAAGAAGGAGCGCTCCAGCCTCCCACACTACGCCTGAAGCCCTCGGTATCTGCGGCATCGCCCGCGTCAACGATCGAGAGGGGGTCGACCCAACCTCGAACGAACGTCGCGCGCCGAGGGGGACTTTACGGGCCCCGCGGTCGGTCCGGCCGATTACGGCTTCTTCTTCGTCTTGCAGCCGCAGGTATCGCACACGGTGGGCCACCTCACTACGGCGGTGCGAAGGGCGACCTATCAGCTTCCCGCTCGAGGGGTCGGCGAGTCACCAGATGACGACCTGACGGTTCGGCGATTGCCGCATGGGCGATCCTTCGGCCACCCCGAACGCCCTCCAGAACTCGGGGAGGTTGGCCAGGACCCCGTTGACCCGGTACTGCCCGGGGGAGTGCGGGTCGATCAGGACACGTCGGCGCAATTCCTCGGGGCGAGTATTCCCACGCCAGATCTGGCCGTAGGAGAGGAAGAACCGCTGTTCCGGCGTGAAGCCCCCGATGTTGTGCCGACGCGTCTTCCCGCTCGCGAGCCGCCGCCGGAGGGCCTCGAAGGCGAGGCTGACCCCGCCCAGGTCGGCGATGTTCTCGCCCGCGGTTAGGGCGCCGTTCAGCTTGAGCCCGGGCAGCGGCTCGAACCGGGAGGTACTGGTCGATGATCCGTCGGGCACGCTTTCGGAACTCCCGCTCATCGACCGGGGACCACCAGCTGCGCAAGTCGCCCTCGGCGTCGAACTTCCGGCCCTGGTCGTCGTACCCGTGCGTGATCTCGTGGCCGATGACGACCGCGATCCCGCCGAAATTCACGGCGTCGTCCATCGTCGGGTCGAAGAACGGGGGCTGCAGGATCCCGGCCGGGAAGAAGATCTCGTTCTGCGTGGGGGTGAAGTAGGCGTTGACCGTCGGGGGCGTCATTCCCCACTCGTTGCGGTCGACCGGGCCCCCGATCCGTGCGATGCGACGCTCGACCTCGAACGCGCGCGCCCGCCGACGGTTGCCGAAGGAGTCCTGCGGCAGGACCCGCACGCGCGCATAGCTTCGGAAGCGGCGGGGGGATCCGATCATCGCCTCGAACCGGTCGAACTTGGCCACCGCCCGACGCCGGGTCCTGGCCGTCATCCATGGGACCCGGCGGAGGCGCGCGCGGAAGACCCTTCGGATGTCCTTGACAAGATCGAGCATCCGCGCTCGTGCGTGAGGCGGAAAGTGACTGCTGGACGTACAGCTTCCCGAGCGCCTCGCCCAGCGATTGGTCGACCAGCGACGTCGACCGCTTCCAGAGCGGCTCGGGCCGTTCCTGGCCCAGGAGTTTCCGTTGGAAGAAGGCGAAGTCCTCCTTCTCGAGCGCAGGGTGGAGGTGGGGGGCGCTGTCGTGCAGGAGGTGCCACCGAAGGTAGGCCTTCCATTCCGTCAGCGGACGACGTCCGAGCATCCGGTCGACCGCGTCCAAGAACTCGGGTTGACCCACGACCACCGAGCGCACCCGGCGGATCCGCGCCGGCGGAGGTCCTTCGACCACGTAAGTCGGGGGTGCCTCCGGTCCAGGCGGGTCACGGGTCGCCGGTTGTAGTTTCGGTCGGGGTCCCTGAGATCGACTCGGCTCCGACTGGCCCGGGCCAGCGCCGTCTCGATGGCGAGAACGGCGTGGGCGGCCTTCCGAGCGCGAGGCACGGGGTCACCCGCAAGAACGAGCATCCGGACGATGTGCCGCCGGTACGCCTTCCGCAGCGGGCCGAAGCGTGCCTGAAGATAGTAGTCCCGATCCGGAAGCGACAGGCCCCCCTGGTGCAGGTACAGGGCGTAAACCGTGCTCTTCTTCAGATCCGGAATGACGTAGGCGGAGAACAGCCCGTGAAACCCGCTCTTATGCAGATCCGCCAGCCGCTCCATCAGGGACCCGCTGGAATCGATCGCCTCGATCTTTCGGAGTTCCTCGGCGATCGGCGTGAGTCGCAGCTTCGCGCGAATCGGGGCGTCCATCGCCGCCGCGTAGAACGTACCGACCTGTCGTCGAACAGGGCTCGCGCGGTCGGGAGTGGAGCGGGACGCCGCCTCGAGGATGCCGTGAAGGAGGGCGAAATTCCTCTCGCGGAGCTCGTCGAATCCGGACCAGCGGGTCTTGTCCGGCGGCACCGGATTGGAGTCGGTCCACCCGCCGGTGGCGTACCGGTAGAAGTCCTGCGCCGGGTCGGCGTCCGGGTCCATGTGGCCGAGCGAGAACCGGGGAATTGGAGTTCGCCTTCCCGACCCTCGTCGTAAGCGTCCGGTTCGGGGGGCGTGGGAAACGCTCCGGGCGGTCGATCGCGTCACAAGCTTCGGCTCCGATCGATGGGCAATCCGGTTGGGCATGATTAAGCCGCGCTCCGGCGAGCGCGGCTCGGAGCGGTTCGATGCGGCAGCGTGCGGCCGTTGCCGGTATGGCGTCTTCAGATCCCGATCACCGAGTGCGCCACGATCAGCGCGATGAACAGGATCGAGATCGTGTTCACGACCTTGATGAGCGGGTTGATCGCGGGGCCGGCCGTGTCCTTGGTCGCGTCCCCGACCGTGTCGCCCGACGATCGCGGCCTTGTGCGCGTCGGAGTGCTTGCCGCCGAAGTGGCCGCTCTCGATGTACTTCTTCCCGTTGTCCCACGCCCCGCCGCCCGTGGTCATCATGATCGCGAGCGGGAACCCCGAGAGGATGACGCCCAGCAGGAGTCCCGCGAGAGCCACCGGGCCCAGCACGAATCCGACCGCGAGCGGGGTCACGACCGCGATGATCGCGGGAACCGCCAGTTGGCGGAGCGCGGTGACGGTGACGAGGTCGACGCACTTGCCGTACTCGGGCTTGGCCGTGCCGTCCATGATGCCCGGGATCTCCTTGAACTGCCGGCGCACCTCGAACACGATCGCCTGGGCCGCCACCCCGACCGCGTTCATCAGGAACGACGTGAAGAAGAACGGCAGGATCGCGCCGATGATCAACCCCGCGACGACGAGCGGGTTGTCGATGGTCAGAAGGCCGGTGAACTGCGACCAGGTGTGGGTTCCCCCCCAGTCCTTCGCCGCGGCGAACGTGTAGGCGGCGAACAGGGCGAGCGCGGCGAGTACCGGCCGAACCGATCGCGTACCCCTTCGTGACCGCCTTCGTCGTGTTCCCGACCGCGTCCAGCGGGTCTGTGACGGCGCGCGCCTCGGGAGGCAGTCCCGCCATCTCGGCGATCCCGCCCGCGTTGTCGGTGATCGGGCCGAACGCGTCGATCGAGATGATCATCCCCGTGACGGCGAGCATGCTCGCGGCCGAGAGGCCGATTCCGTACAGCCCCTCGGCGGAGTTCGGGGCGCTCGTCCACCCCTGCCACCCCGCCGCGAGATAGCTCACGAGGATGGCGGTGACGATGACGAGGCCGGACACGAACACCGATTCCAATCCGACCGACAGTCCGGTGATGACCGTCGGACCCGCCCCGGCCTGGCTCGATTCGGCGATGCGGTGGACGGGGGAGTACTTCGCGCTGGTGTAATAGTCGGTCAGGATGACGATGAAGATCATCACGAGGAGGCCGGCGACGGTGGCGATGAAGAACCCGACGTTCCCGCCCATGAGGGTCTGGTCGAGCACGTAGAGCCCGGCGATCCCGACCGCGGTCGTCGCGCCCAGTCCCTGGTAGAGGGCCCCCATGATCGAGCCGCCGGTGCGCATCCGGACGAAGACCGTACCGACGAGCGTGGCGACGATCGCCCACGCGCTGATCACGAGCGGGTAGAGGATCGCGTTCGGGAACTGGGACCGAAGCCGGCGATCAGGTCGTTGTGGACGATCAGGTAGGCGAGCAGCATGGCCGCGACCGCGGTCACGATGTACGTCTCGAACAGGTCGGCCGCCATGCCGGCGCAGTCGCCCGACGTTGTCGCCCACGTTGTCGGCGATGACCGCGGGGTTCCGCGGGTCGTCCTCCGGGATCCCGGCCTCGACCTTGCCGACGAGGTCCGCCCCGACGTCCGCTCCCTTGGTGTAGATGCCCCCGCCGACCCGGGCGAAGAGGCTCATCAACGAGGCGCCGAACAGCACTCCGACCATGTCGAGGACGTTGCCGCCGAACGCGACGTAGAAGCCCGACCAGCTCGAGAAGGGCGAGGCCCGCCACCGAGAGGCCAGTGACGCTCCCGCCGCGGAACGCGTACCGCATCGTCGCGCCGAGGTCGCCGCCCCGCGCCTTGGCGGCGGTCCGGACGTTCGCGCGCACGCTGACGTACATCCCGATGGCGCCGGCGAGCGCGCTCCCGGCGGCCCCGAACAGGAACCCGACCGCGAGGCGGGGGCCGTTGCCCGTGATCCCGAAGGCGAACGCGATGAGGACCGTCAGGACCGCGGCCGACGACGAACACGAGCGTGTACTCGCGGCGGAGGAACGCGACCGCGCCCTCCCGGATCGCCCGCGCGATCGAGCGCATCTTCTCGTCCCCCTCGTCCTCCCGCAGGAGGAGGAACGTCTGGACGCCGGCGTAGGCGAGCGCGAGGAACGCGCTCGCGAAGACAAGAATCTCCAGCTGGTCGATCGTGAGCCCCATGCCCGGCAGAATATCCTCGCCGGCTCACGAGGTTCCGTTAATAAGTTTTTCCGAGGCGCCACCCCCGCCGGGGGGTCGCTGCGCGCGGCCGGACCTTTCTTCTACCGGACGCGCCCGAGTCGACTCCGTGCACGCGAGGTCTTCGATAGCTCTTCCCGAGCCGTCGTCCCGCCGCGGACGGGTGGCGTGCAAGCTCTGCGGCCGGTCCCTGGAGAACGTGAAGCTCCGGAGCCATCTTCGAACCGACCACCATCTCGACACTGCGTCCATCGAGGCCCAATACTTGGCGGCGCAGATGGAAGTTCGGAAAACGCGACGGGCTCACGCGTGAGGTGCGGTCCGAAGGACCGCTACGGACTCTCCGCTGAGCCGAAGCACGTTTTTGAGTCGAAGTACCGTTCGGGGTGGTGGATGTTCCGGAAATCCAAGCCCGAACCCTGCCTGATCCCGACTCGCAGCACCACTTCCACCGCCGGCGGGGGGATGGTTCCGTGCCCCGCCTGAGGTCGCGAACCACGCGCTCCCCGGGCACGTTATCCCGGGCCCAAAGGTTCGCTGCGGGTCGGGCGCTCCGCCGGAAGGTCCCTCGGTCGGCCCATCGTGCGTGGTCCCCGTCGCGGGAGCGTCCCGACCCGATCGCGATCATTGAAGTAACCGATCGACCTCGAAACCCGCTTCTCCTGCCCATCCGGTACCGTCGGATGTCGCTCTCCCCGTTCTCGTTCTTTCGAGGGGCCGCGTCGGTGATGGCCCATGACCTCGCTTCCACCCCCGTCACGGGGTTGCAGGCTCAGCTCTGCGGCGACGCGCACCTCGCGAACTTCGGGGTGTTCGCGACGCCCGAGCGAAACCAGGTGTTCGACGTCAACGACTTCGACGAAACGCTGCCGGGCCCGTGGGAGTGGGACATGAAGCGGTTGGCGACGAGCGTGGTCCTGGCCGGGCGCCAGAACGGGTTCTCCCGGTCCAGGCCCGGAAGGCGGTGCTCGCGACCGTTCGCGCCTATCGGGAGCGGATGGCGAGCTTCGCGACGATGCGGTATCTCGACACATGGTATGCGCATCTCGACCCCGCGGCGACGTCGCTGTTGCCCAGCGGCGACGCCCGGAGGATCGTCGAGCGCGCGGTCAAGCGCGGTCGTCGCCGGACGGGTTACCATGCGTTCCCCCGCATGGTGCGCGCCGTGCGCGGCGGGTACCGCATCCGCAACGCTCCGCCCCTGATCGTTCATTTCCCGGATCGCTCCGGCTTCGGCGAATCCGAGGCGTTCTACGAGAGATATCTGCGTCGCTCCTGGACGAGCGGCGCGTCCTGCTCGACCGTTACCGCATCGTCGACGCAGCCCAAAAGGTGGTCGGTGTCGGGAGCGTCGGCACGCACGTGCGCGGTGATCCTCCTGATGGGGGACCGGGACGTGGAGGACCCGCTGCTCCTCCAGATGAAGGAGGCGGTCCCGTCGGCCCTCGAGCCGTACGTCGGGGCCAGTATCTACCCAAACCACGCCCAGCGAGTGGTCGTCGGACAGCACATGATCCAAGAGGCGAGCGATATCTTCCTCGGATGGAGCCGCCTTCGATCCCGGGACTTCTACGTCCGACAGCTGCGGGACATGAAGTTCTCTTCCGATCTCACCGCGCTCGGGCCGAAGGCGCTGGTCGGACAATCCCAGCTCTGCGGAACGGCGCTCGCGCGGGCCCACGCAAGAACGGGAGACCCGGCCGGGATCGCGGGGTACCTCGGCACGAAGGACGCCTTCGACCAAGCGATCCTCCGGTTCGCGGAAGCGTACGCCGACCAGTCGGAGGCCGACCACCGGGTGCTCTGAAAGGCGATCCGTCGGGGCCGTCTCCCCGCGGCGGCCGAACCGTACGCCTGATTGGCCGCGGTGCCGGCGGGCTCTCCGGCCGACCCGATTGGCCCGGGCGAGCGAACCCGGTTCAGCGGAGAACGAGGAACCAGACCCAGACGAGGGTCAGGATCGCCGTCCAGATCACCAGGAACGTGACCGGGAGGATCTCGGTCAAGGTGGCCGGGTTCAGCCGGTCCATCCACGAGACCGCGCGGTTCTGGGCGAACCGCTCCGCGTGGGTCTGGTAGGGCCGCAGAAGGTCGAGGTTCAGCTTTTCACCGGTGCGGAGAGTGATCGGTGCTCGCCATTCGCCCTCGATGGGGGGCGCATCCTGCTCGACACGGAGGGCCGCCTCCCGCCACAGGTTCTGGGCGTCGGTCGTTCGATGGAGCAGGACGACCCAGACGATGGAGATCATGATCCCCAGCAGGGTCAGAAACGTGACGGCTGCGGCGAGGAGCAGCGGCTGGTTCAGGAAGTCGAATGTAGCGACCACGAGGCCGGTGATCAGCACCGTGCCGATGGCGGCGTAGTAGGTGGTTCGGCTGGCCGCCAGCTGGCCTTCCTCGGCCGCCAGTTGCTGGTACTTGTCGTGGAGCCAGCGGCGATCGCCGGACGAAAGGTCCGGCGGCGGCGTGGCGGATCGAGCCGGCTCGGGCGTCCACGTCACGGGCGGGGCAACAGCCTCGAGTAGTAACCCTGTCGGGCTCCTTCCGGTGGAACCCTTTCACAACGGAAGTCGGGTCGTGGTCGGGCTCCGGCGAAGCCCTACGGTTCGAATTCGCGTCGCCGGACCTTTTCGACCGCGTGGGCGAGGAATTCCGGACGCGACATCGATCGGGCGACCTTCGTGCCCCGGATCCGGACCGAGACGGATCCGTCCGCGACCTCGCGGTCCCCGAGGACGACGACGTACGGGACCCGGTCCAGCTCCGCCGCGCGCACGCGCTTCGGCAACGACTCGTCGCTCGGGGCGATCTCCGCGCGGAGTCCTTCGGCACGCAGTTCGTCCACCGCGCCCTGCGCCGCCGCGGCGTGGACGTCCGTCACCGGCAGGACCCGGACCTGCACGGGGGCCAGCCAGGGCGGCCATCGGCCGGCGAGATGCTCCGTCAGGACCCCCACGAAACGTTCCCACGTTCCCAGGATCGTGCGGTGGATCACGATCGGAGTATGCAATCGGCCGTCCGCGCCCTGGTACTCGAGGTGGAAGCGCCGGGGCATCTGATAGTCGAGCTGGACGGTGCCCGTCTGCCAGGGCCTCCCGAGGCTGTCCTTGATGTGGAAATCGATCTTCGGCGCGTAGAACGCCCCCTCGCCGGCGGAGGCCCGGAACGGAACGCCGGCCGCCTTGAGGACGTTCGCCAGGACCGTTTCGGCGCGGTCCCAGTCGGCCGCTTCACCGAGGAACGTCGCCGGTCGCGTCGAGAGCTCCGCCGACCAGTCGAGACGGAACGTGGAGTACGCCTCCTTCACCCACTCGAGAAGGACGCGGATCTCCGCTTCGATCTGATCTTCGGAGACGAAGATGTGCGCATCGTCCTGCACGAGCTCGCGCACGCGGAGGAGTCCGTGGAGGGTGCCGCTCGCCTCGTACCGGTGCAGCGGCGCGAACTCGGCGAACCGCAGCGGCAGCTCGCGATAGCTCCGGGCCCGCGACCCGAAGATAAGCATCGCCCCCGGGCAGTTCATCGGCTTCCAGCCGTATTCCTTGTCCTCGATCACCGAGACGAACATGTTCTCGCGGTAGTGGTCCCAGTGTCCGCTCGTCTCGAAGACGGACCGCGCGAAGAGGAGGGGCGTTCGGATCTCGGAGTAGGACGCCTTCTTGAGGTGCTCCGTCACGAACCGCTCCAACTCGCGGACGATCACCATGCCGTTCGGGAGCCAGAACGGGAACCCCGGTGCGTGGTCCGCGAAGATGAACAGTTCTTGACGCTGACCAATCGCCCGGTGGTCCCGGGCCGCGGCCTCCTCCCGGATCTTCAGGTACCGAGTCAGCTCCGGGCGCGTGGGGAAGCCGACGCCCCGGACCCTTTGCAACGGATGCGCGCCCGGCTTGTCCGACGTGATCGCCGAGAAGCCGAGCACGTGCACCCCCTCGAGCCAGTGCGTGTCGGGCACGTGCGGTCCCCGGCAGAGGTCGGTGAACGTGCCGGTGTCGTAGACGGAGACCGGCTCGGTCGGCGGGGTTTCCGCGATGTAGCGCAGTTTGTACGGATTGCTCGCGAATAGACGCTCCGCCTCCGCGCGCTCCACGACGTGGCGATCGAACTTCTCGCGGGCCGCCACGGACCGCTTGATGGCCGCGTCGATGGCTCCCAAGTCGGCCGGAGTGAGCGGCCGGACATCGAAGTCGTAGAAGAACCCCTCCTCGGTGGGGGGGCCGTGGGTCGGAAGCGCCCCCGGGATGGTCTCGACCACCGCCTTCGCGACCAGGTGGGCCGAGGAGTGCTGCAGAATCTCCCAGCCGGCCCGATCTTCGAAGTACAGCGGGGCGAGCGCACCGTCCTCGGTCAAGCGGAACGTCAAGTCCACCGGTTTACCGTTCCAGACGGCGGCCAGCGGGGCCTTTTCCGATGCCCCCACCGCCAGCATTTCGCCGGCCGAGATTCCCGGAACAGCCCTCAGCGTGCGACCGTCCGGGAGAGTGATATGAAGGCTCGGCTCCGGGCTCATTCGGGCTCGGAGCGACCGACCACCGGTCGGGGAAAACGGTAGCGGTCAACATCGAAAAGGTACGGCCGTCCGGCGGAAATTTGGGCGGCCGATCTCTGAACCAGATCGAACCGGAGGGCAGACCCCGAACGTGCGCTCAGCTCGCCCATCACTCATCATGGTTCAGCTGGTTCTATTCTCATCATCGCGCGGTGCGTTGCGGGAACTCGGGCTCGGTGTGCGGCGTGACTCCTCTTCGTCCTGAGCGAGGAGGTCGCCGATCTGGAAGATGCCGCCGGATGCGCCGCTCTCCGCCAGGGTCGCCGCGTCTCGAAGAGAGAACGAACCGCCCACCCAAGTCGGTCCTCCGGAGGCCACGGCTCGGACCTGGCTCCAGTTTGGATCCGCGCCCACCGGTGACAGGATCAGGTGATCTGGGCCTATGACCCGCGTTTCGCGCGCGAGAGCGACCGGGTCGGCCGAATCCCAGATCCCTGTCGACGGCACGACCCCGGCGTGGAATTCTATCTCGAACACGAGCTCGGTGGATAACTTCCAGGCGCGGCGAAGTTCCTTTGGGCCCTGCAGCGTGGCGGTGGAGAGCACCGCCCGGCGGGCACCGGTGACTAGCGCGTCGATCGCCTGATCGGCCGTCCGCACGCCGGCATTGACCCAGAGGGGAACGTCGCGCGCGATCTCCTGAAGGTAGTCGAGCTGGGGCTGGCCCCCGCCGACCCCGTCCAGGTCCACCAGGTACACGAGCGGATAATCCCGGGCCAGGCGGTCCGCGACGTCGAAAGGATCCAATGGCTCTCCGGTGCTCGCGCGAGCGACCTCGGGACCGTTCGTGCCCGGGACGCAGACCTGTCCGTGGCGGAGGAGCATGCACGGGACGAGCTTCGAGGCCATAGCGTCCATCTCTGTGCGGAGCCGCCGCGGGGTCCTTCGAGGAGGGTACATTCGAGCCTCGGGACGCCGCGGGGGGATTATCCGCCTTTGCATAGGCGAGGGCTTTTCGCTCCCGCGGGCTGTGCGCCCGCTGCCAGGAGGTGGAGGGCAGCTGACGGTGACACGTGCCGGCAACGGCCGGTCGCTGAGGAAAGTCCCCTCTCTGGGAAGCACGGGGCCGGGCGGGAGCCCGGTGGGCGAGAGTCCAAGCTCCGGAGCAGACACGACACAGCCCGGCGGGACGGTGAAGGGGCCGCCCCGGAGGCTCCGCTGGGATATGATGAAACGGCCGTCTCCCCGAGAGCAAGCTCCGACAGGCGGGATGAGGCGCTTCCCGGACCGCCGAGGAGAGCGCGCAGTCGAATGCTGCCTGAACCAGAAAGGGGCTTACTACCACGACCTGGCCGCACCGGCGAGAAATCGCCGGTGCGTTATCCGTTGAATGCCCTGTTTCAACGGCACGGCCCGTTTTCTGGACCCCTGAGAAAATCGCCCAAGGCTTCCGCGACTCTCTCTCCGCTTTGGCTCGGCCCTCCACCGATCCAGAGCTAACCCCTTCCCCCCCGGGGAACCGGGGGCATCTTTTGTCTCCCGGCGAAGTCTGGCCTTCTCCCGACCCTCCCCAGCGAATCGGAGAGTCGCCGGGACTAAGGGTGAGTTACTACAATGAAGTGGTGGCAGGAGACGCACCACGGATGCAGCCCCGGGACGGACCCGGGTGGCCCCTCGACAGCGAGCACACTCCCACCGGTGCGACACTTTGAGCACGGACACTTGGGCTTGTTCGCGATTACGGCCTCCATGGCCTGTTCGCAGTCCTCGCACATCAGCGAACCCACACCCCCCGCGTTGAAGCAACTTTCGTTCCCTAGAGGATGTAAGGGCATGGTAGCCCCTTCGGCCTGCGAGGAACCGGGGGCCTCCCACTTGTCAAAACCACGGAGGCGCCGGTGACTGGCGGTCGCGGCCGACCATGCCCCTTCAACGCAGCCCTAGTCACCGTCGCGTTTGAACGACGCGAGCGAACGGGGGAGACTTGGCGGTAGATCGCCCGAGACCTCCAAGTGAATCGGGCGCTCTCCGAAGCCGTTGCGCGGAGTACCCTGAGAATCGCGCGCAAAACCCACACGGCCAGCATCCTCGCCCTTCCGCGGGCCCTAAGCTTAGTTGAGGGCCCGGACCATCCGTATTCGAATTTTGTACGCGTTCCAGACAACGCTTCGGAGGGCTCCGAAGCGCGCGAGGGGCCCGCCTTCTGTCACAGCTCTCGGTGCCTTAGCAGGCCGTCCACAGAAACCGTGCAAAGCGGGGTTGGGACGGCTGAGGTTCGCGCCCTCGCACTCAAGTTCTGGTGAAGGCCAGCCCGCGTGAGACCGCGGATCGTTGCCGCCCTGCCAAAGGGAGAGGGGGGTTCCCGCTCCTCCCCTCAGGTTCAATATTCGGCCGGCGAGCCAGGGAGTAAGGGGTCCCCGTGCGAGCCGGGTGCCAATGCGTTTGCCGCGGGGACTTCGGGGCGAGCAGACGCCGGCTTGGGGGTCCCGGGGACTACTTGCGCCGTTCGAGTGAGCGTCTCTCGCGGTCGAGGGTCTTTTCGAGTTCCTTGACATTGAGTTGAAGGTACACTAGGTCCGAGTGAAACATCGATACCCCGCGGGTGAGTCTGGAAATCTGAGTGGAATGCCGCTTCGACCTCAGCACCGCCTCCAAGGACTTTGCGTGCCGTAAGAGCGGCTCCACTCTGAGACGACCCCAGTCGGTCTTTGAGGAAATTGCCGCGAACTCCTTCCGAATCGTCTGGAGCTTCGATCGGAAGTCGGGAATCGCGCCTTTGTACACTCGGTCCACCATGGACTCTCCTTTCCGGCGGAGATCACGGTCCTCTAGTTGAAGGGAGCGTCTGCCTCAGGGCCCCGAAGTAGTGAGTCCCCGAGCGAGCCGGGTGCTGCTAGCGAGCCGGAGGACCGTGGCTCGTCAAACCTGCTTTACCTGACACACTTGCCGTGGGAACTCCACCGGCCGCCCATGTCGGCAAGGTCACCCAAGAGAGGACCGAACGCCGCAGATCGCGCCTGGACCAAACATGACCGAAGTCGCAGAGCCGCGATTGAGATTGGGCATGTTGGCCTAATTGTAGTATGTCAGGACATGTTGCCGGTTGAACTGTCAGGAGATCTTGCCGCCCTCAGCGGCTCCTGATTCGCTTCCCGCTCATCAACTTGGGGTCGTGGTAGACCTCGTGCGGAGTGGCCCAGCCGATCCCTCCATGGAGACGGGTTCGGTTGTACCTCCGTCGCCACTGGTAGAGCTCTCGGCGGAAGTGGCCCAGGGAACGGAAGCGTACCCTCCCCACGAGTTCCTGGGTGAGGATACCGTGGAACCGTTCGAGCTTCCCTCGTCCTCGAGGGTTGTACGGCCTCCCGTAGATCACCGAGACCCCTCGGGCCGCGCAGAACTCGCGGAACTCCTTCGAGATGAAACAGCTCCCGTTGTCGACGTAGAGGGCCTTGGGCTGGCGACCACCCTTGAACGCCCACCAAAGGTTGTTCGTAGCCTCTCGAGCCCTCTCCCGCAGATAGGCGCGGGCCATCACAAGGTAGCGGGAGCGATCGTCCAGGACGGTGTGGACGTAGACGTGCCCCCGGACGCCGGCGATGCGGAACTTGTAGACGTCCGTCTGCCAGAGGGAGTCGACGTGACGGCGCTGGAACCGCTTGAACGACTCGGGTTTCTTGACGGTCCGGACCATGAACCCGTGACGCTTCAGCACCCGGTGGACGGTGACCCAGCTCACCTGGACCCCGCGGCGCCGAAGGATGGCGTGGATCCGTAGCGCACCCCAGGCCGGGTGCTTTCTCCTCAGCTGGAGGATCCGATTGACGAGGTTCCCGTGGATACGGTTCGGGCTGTGGCGAGGGCGCCGGGACTCATCCCGGAGACCCTCGACGCCTTCCTCGCGGTAGTTTCGGCACCAATAGCGGAGGGTCCTCTCGGAGATGCCGAAGAGTTGACAGATCTCCGCGGCGCGGATACCCTTCTCGAGATGCTGCTTGACGGCGTGTAGTCGGAGACGAACGTCCTCTTTGACCAAAGCCACCCTCTCCAGGGGGCGGCAATGTGTCCTGACAATTCAGGCGGCAAGATGTCCTGCTACACTACACCTAATCCTGGGGGTCGTCGCGGTTGCTATTGGGGGCTCGGGTCTCGCAATAGCCCTTACGCACACCGGACCAACGGGCGCAACTGGAGCCACCGGCAAGAGCGCCACCAATCTCTGGGCCATCATCAACTCCGCCGGCGGCGTGCTCAATGGGAAGGGCGTGAACGACTCCCTCACAAGGCTCACAGTCACCGGAGAGTACGAGGTGGGATTCGACCAGAACGTCCTGGCTTGCAGTTACGCCGTGACCATCTACGAATTCCTACCGCCGTACTCCGACGCATTTCCCCAGTCGGGTGTAAACGACGCTGTGTTCGTTGCGATTTGGAGCAACGCCGCCGTTCTCGAAAACGCGGACTTCGAACTCTCGGTCTTCTGCCTAGAATCGACCGTACTTGGTTGGCCAGCGGCCGGAGAGGATACTCGATTCCTGTCGTCGGACCTGGTCGAACTTCCAGAGCCAGTAGCCCCTGGTTCCGAAGATGAGGGCGCCGAAACCCATTCCTGCAAGGAGAACCGCGATACCAGGCTGCGGAACCTGCGAGGAGCACCCCAGCGCCGATCCGAGGATGGCCGCGAGTCCGGAATCGGCGAAAAAGAGGCCACCGAGCGGGTCCTCCCATGCTCGAATCTTCCGCGCCACGGTTTGTCGAACACCTACCGGACTTTCACAGTAACGGGCCCCCTGAGCGCAGCTCGTAACCTACTTCTGCCGAGTTGCCTAACCCCGCGCCGTGGCAACCCAACCGCCCCCGGCCTGCCCTTACTGCCACAAGCCAATGGAGCTAGGATACACTGCGGTGGGCCGACTGGTGCATTGGAAGACCCTCAAGTATCGCCCGTGGTGGTGGCGATCTCGGGACGGCGAGGTCTTGTCCTCATACCCGGGAAACGTGATGGGGTACTTTCCCGCCTGGCTCTGTCGGGGTTGCAGGTCTCTGATGATCAACTACGCGAAGGAACTTCCTGTAGGGACGCCGAGCGGGTTCCTCGACGAGTGACCGAGTTCTGCGCCCCCGGTGTCCTGACCGACGTGGCGGAACGACGACCCCGGTTCACCGCGTGGCTTGACCCGCCAGCGGCCCGCGGACACGTCATCCGGAGCGTCGCGGGGGGGGCGTCCGCTTTCGGCACCCCATGACCAAGAAGAACGGGACCCTTCGGGTTCCCCTCAACAGAGGATTCCTCCGGGCCTGGGCCGAGGTCGCCCGCGGCTCCGAAAGCGACTCGATCGAGAATCCCGCGCTCGAAAGCATAGCGAACCAGCTTTCGAAGGACCGGTGCCAGCTGAACGTGTCAAAGGGCCCCTGCAGCCGCTGCATGCGCCACTTGGTCACCACCACGCGTTCGTCGAAGTAATGGTCGATGAGCAGCGCCCCACGATCTTGGGAGCGGCTCCGTTCCCATCGCACCGCGGACGTGTTCGCGGGGTGGCTTACCGAAAAGAAGAGGCGCCCTCCCGGCCGAAGCACTTTCCATGCGGCCCGGAGTACCTGCGGAAGGTACGGCATGTCCATGAACGACATGCACCCCACCACCAGGTCGAACGACCGCGGTGCCCCGACTCGCCCGATCATTCGAGCGTCCGCCCGCCGGTAATCGATGCCCAAGGGGTTGCGCTGCTCGTGGCAACGCGCCGACTGGATCATGCGCATCGACCAATCGACCGCGGTTACCTTGGCGCCGCGCCGTGCGAGGAGGCGCGTGAACCGCCCTTGGCCGCACCCGAGGTCGAGGACCCGCTTACCCCGCGGAGCGGGCCGATCGCTCGCAGCAGCGCGGGGCCGTGGACCTGGTCGCGTGAGTAATCGAGGCCCCTCTCCTCGAAGTCCTCCCAGATGTCGGCCGCGCGGTCCCAGAAAGTTCGGGCCCGCTGCGTAGCGAGCGCCTCGGCCGGGGGGCTTCGCGCCATCCGAGCGCGATCCTAAGCCGGTGGAGTAATGGCGCTTGCTGGACCGACAGGCGCCGGTCGTACCCGCACCGGACCCAGGAGTTCTTGGCCTCCGTGGGGGACTCTCGGCGCCTCGGCGGAGGGGGCGAAGTCGCCTCGGCTACAGGGACACCGATCCGCTCACGGTCGAGCTCGAGGTCGAGTAGAGGTTCAGCATGTCACTGATGGCGGCCAGGGACGCCCCCGATACCACGACCATATTTTGGGCCGCGGTGACCGAGATGCTCGCGGAATTCCAGCCCCCGCTTCCGTAGGAGTTCGCCACCGTGCCGTTCGACGCGACCAGCACGACGTACCATGCGTTGGAACCGGCCAGGGCGTCGGGGCACGTCGCGGAGTCTAGCGGAGCGCCCAGCGCGCAGCTCGCGGGCACCGCCCCCGGACCGACCGCTTCATCGCCGACGGTCGTGACCGAAATGCCGAACAGCCCGGTCGTGAGGCCCGCCGTCGGTTCGAGACCGAGCGTGATGTAGAAGGTACCCGCACCGGGTATCGTTTGACCCAGATTCGACATGATCAAGGAGTAACTCTCCGACGCCGCGAACGATACGCCGACCGACAACGGGGAACCCTGGACCTCCACGGCGCCCGGCGACGGCGTGGGGTAGCCATGCACGGGTTTGATCGTGTAAGCGAATGATCCGTTCGGTACCTCGAACGAGATCGTGGTGGTTCTCGAGGACCGGGTCTCGGTCTTCTCGACCCCGTTGAATGGTCCGGAGATCTCGACCGTCCACCTCGTACCGGACTTGAGGCCGGTCTCGGAGAAGGCAAGCGGGTACGTCGGCGGGGTGAACCGAGTCGCCACGGTCGCTCCGGCATGACCGAGATCCAGCCAGCCGTTCGTCGGCGACGCGAGACGGTCGACTTCCACGCTCCGGATGTAGCCCGCGACCGGAAGCACGTCGTACGGATAGCTCCCGGGGGTGAGATTCTTCACCGAGATCCGGTTCTTAATGGAGCAGAACGTCGCACCGAGCGCGACACACCAGAACGTGCCCTCGGGCACCCCCGTTCGCGAGAACGTGACCGAGTGCGTCGCACCCCGGGCGAACCCGAACGTCGCCGAGAGCGGGACGCCGTTCACGGTGAGGTTGCCGGTGGGCAGCGCCTCCGACACTCGGTAGCCTGTGGGGCCGTGCACGATGTAACCGTACGTCCCGTTGGCTAGGTCGACGGTGACCGTTGCGCCAATGATCGGCAGCTGGGCCCCACCGATCGTCACGCCCCAGCGAGCTTGAACGGCGGGTTTCAACCCGGTCTCGCTTAGGGTGACAAGGTAGCCGCGGATGATCGCGACCGCCGAAATGTCGAATCCGCCGGCCCGGGTCGAGAACGAAAGCTGGTTCGACGCCTGCTGGCCGATCAGCCCCGTGTCACCCCCGACGAGGGACGCGGCCTCCACGTCGACCTCGGTGAACGACGAATTCGTTACCGGGTACGTGCCGCCCGTGCCCTCGACCGCCACGTAATCGTACGCTCCCGGCTCCATCGTCAGGATGGTGCTCTGGGAGGCGGACGCAAAGTCGTAGCCGTAGCCGGCGTCGCCGTAGACCGCATACGCCGCGATCGTGACGGTATTGACCCAGCCGCCATACGCGAGGCTCGTCGTGTAGGTGCCGGGAGCGAGCGAACCTATCGCGATCCCCTGGCTACCTCCTACAGGAACTCCGTTCTGACCGCCGACGAGGGCTGTCCCGAACGTCATGCCGTCGGGGAGCTGGGGCAGGGCCGAGGGGAGGAACGCCCCTGCGAGGTTCCACACGTAGAGCTCATGGGAGGCGCCGTTCGGGACGGTGAAGTTCAGCGGGAAGACGTCGTCGCCTCCTAGGAACCCGCCGAGTGTGGTCTCAAAGCTGGCCAGGAGCACCACACACGGATGCGAGTCCGGCGCGAACGTCACGTTCTGGGTCAAGTTCCCGCCCGCTACGACCACCGAGCCGCTCGCGGGGGTCGCTTGGTAACAGGTGCTCGTGATACTGAACGCGTAGGTGCCGTTCGGCACCGGGAACGAGACTGTTCCCGTTGTCGAGTTGTTCGCGAGGTCGCCCGTCGAGTCGTTGGAGACCTCGGCGGTCCACTCTTTGCCGACGGGCAGGCCCGTTTCGTTGAACGACAGTTCGTACTCCGGCACCGAGGTGTAGGCGACGCTGACCGACAGGTTCGCGCCGCTGACCGTGACGTTCCCTGCGGGCGGGGCAGGGATGTAGAACCGGTTTCCCGCCGAGACGTACTGGACGGTGAAGTAGTAGGACCCGTTCGAGCCGTAGAACGAGATGGTCGCGCCCGTGGAATTTTGGGTCTCGTTTCCCAACGTCACCGACCAGCCGGTGTGAACGGGAAGACCGGCCTCGGTGAACGTGACCGAGTACGCGCTGACCGATATCACCGTCACGTTCGTGGCCGAAGGACCCACGTTCGACACGTAGAGGTCGGCGTTGGAGGGGTCGTAGGTCGCCACCAGGGGAAGCGACCCCACTTCGAGGGTCCCTTCGACGGTCGTCCCCACGAGGGTGGAGACGCTGTCGTTCAGGGCGTTCGTGATGAACACGAAAGAGCCCGCCACCGTCGGGAGTTCGGTCCGCCCCCAACGTCCACGCGGGCGACGCTCGACGTGCCGTTCAGGACGGCGACCTGATTTTCGTCGCTGACCGGTATGTAGACGTACCCGTTCGCCGGGTCAAAGGCAGGAAAGCCGAAGTAATCGGTGAAGGAGCCTACGTAGAGAGATGCGAGGACGGTCGTGCCTTCGATGACGCTGACGTTGCCGGATCCGGCGTTCACCACGTAGACGTAGCCGTTGGTGCTGTCGTACGTCAGCGCGTCGGGCGTAATCCCGACGTCGATGCTCCCCACGAGCGAGGCCCCGTGCAGAACACTCACGTTGTCGGAATCGTCGTTGACCACGTACACGTCGGCATCCGCACCATCGTACACCGCGGCGATGGAACCGTCGCCGAGGACCCACGAGCCGATCGGGAGTGTTCCGTTGATGATCGTCACCGCCCCCTCCGAGATCGGGACGTAGACCCAGCCGTTGGCCGCGTCGACGACCGCGTCGCGCGGTATGGCTCCCACCATGATGTTCGCGATCGGGGTTGTGCCGTTCAGCACTGTCACGTTCTCCGAAAGGAAGTTCGTAATGTACACGAACCCGTTGTCGGGATCGTAGGTCGCGGAGGCCGGACTGTCCCCGACCGTCACGTTCGCCACGATGGTCGTTCCCTTGACCACGCTCACCGTGTCGCTCCCCGAGACCGGGAAGTACACCAAGCCGTTGGACGGGTCGTAAGCCGAAATGTAGGGATCGCTCCCCACGGTGATCGACCCGATGACGCCCGGACCTGGGTCTTCGCGGCCCGCTCCGAGCGTCGGGGCTTCGGATATCGACGGCCCAGGCGAACCGGGCTCGTTCGGTCGAGTCGACAGTGACGAAGCCCCCCAATCGATGCGCGTTGTGAAGTAGGGTGACGGGGCCGAGGAAACGTTCTGCTCGGACGAAGGCGCAGCAGGCCCCGAGGTGCCGGGCAGACTAGCGGACCGGAGCGACACCGCTTCCTGAGGTAGGTTCGGTTGAGGTGATGGCCGACGGTGCGGTGGACCCGCTTCGAGCGCTCGAATAAAAAATCGACGCGGGTGACGCCGAAAGCACCACGATGAAGACTGCGAGCCCTACGCCGAATACGACTGGCGGACGAATCCCCAATCCAGCCCCCCCTCGACGGCATGGGAAACCTCAGTTTATACCTAACCGGACGGGGGGGGAGACCTGCTCCTGAGGCCGGCCCGCCGGCGGGTTGCCGGAATGCAAAGGACGGGGGAAACGAGGCGTGAGCCGGGTCATTCGCCGGGCGTGCGCGCCGAGCCGCGCGCGATCAGGTAGATGCTCGCCAGAACGAGCGCGACCCCCCCCGCCTGGAGTGCGCTCAACCGTTCGCCCAGCAGGATCGCGGACAGCCCCAGCGCCGTGACCGGCACGAGGAATGCGTAGGCGCTCAGGTCCGGCGCGCCAACACGGCCGAGGAGAACGAACCAGACCGCGTAAGCGAAGGCGCTCCCGACAAGCCCCAGCCAGAGGGCGGCCACCCAGAGTTCCGGTGCACGGCCGGGGAGCGACGACGGATCTACCAGCGCCGCCGCCGTCACGAGGGCGACCGCCCCCCCGAGTAGTTGGTACCCGTTGGCGGTCGGCATCTCCGAGGCACTAAACCGCCGCTGGAACAGGACCGTGGCCAGAGCCCAGCTCATCGCCGCGGCCACCAGCTCGCCGAGCGCTACGAGGACAGTCGGTGACGTCCCGGTCGCCCCGGGCTGCGCGATCAGCGCCACTCCACCGAAGCCGAGCACGACGGCGAACCAATGAAGCGCGGTCAGGCGCCGCCCTAGAAGCGGCACCGAGAAGAGGGACACCCAGACGGGAAACGTGTAGACCACGACCGCGGCCTCGCCCGCGGGAACGGCCTGCGCAGCAACGAACCACAGGCCGAAGAAGATGGCCGTGTTGGGGATTCCCAGCAGGAGAGCGTCCCTCCGTCCTCGGCCGTCGAGCGGAGTCCCACTCTTCCTCAAGGCGAGGAATCCGCCAACACCCAGCGTCCCGATGCCGGCGCGGAGCGCCGCGAGCCAGAGCGGGGTCGCGAACTCGAGCCCCAGCCGCACGAACAGGTAGTTCGCGCCCCAAGCGAAGACCATCAGACCGAAAAGGGCGCGCGAGGCGCCCGTCCATGGGCTGCCGGCCATGGCCACGTCGTTCGGCGAGGTCGATATCGGTTTCGGACCCGTGGCGGGGAGAGGCTCTTAAGCCGTCCACGATACCCGTCGGTCGCATGTCGCTTCACGGTCGCGACATCACCTCGATCCGCGACCTCTCGCGCGAGGAGATCGAGGAGGTACTCGCGAGCGCGCGGAAGATGATCCCGTACGCGGAGGGGACCAAGGTCGTCCACCCTCTGGCCGAGAAGATCGTGGCGATGGCTTTCTTCGAGCCGTCCACCCGGACCCGGCTTTCCTTCGAGGCCGCCGTGCACCGGTTGGGCGGCAACTGCCTCACGATCGCCGACGCCGGCGCGACCTCCCTGCGGAAGGGCGAGAGCCTCTACGACACGATCCGCATGCTGAGCTCGTACGCGGACGCGATCGTCATCCGGCACCCGAACGAGGGGTCGGCGCGACTCGCCGCGCGCGCCTCCGACCGACCCGTGATCAACGCGGGCGACGGGGCCGGCCAGCACCCGACCCAGACGCTGCTCGACCTCGCGACGCTCCAGGAAGCCTTCGGTACTCTGACGGGGCTGAAGGTCGTCCTCCTCGGCGACCTCAAGTACGGCCGGACGGTCCATTCGCTCGCCTACGCCCTCGCCGAGTTCGGCTCGGAGCTGATCCTCTCCTCTCCCCCGGGCCTCTCCTTACCGGAGGAGCGCCGCGAGGAGATCAAGCGGGTCGGGGGGCGTGTCTCCGAGCAGCCGGACATCCGGAAGGCGGTCCAGGACGCCGACGCGCTCTACGTGACCCGGATCCAGAAGGAGCGGTTCGTGGACGAGTCCGAGTACCGCGAGGTCGCCGGGTTGTACCGCATCGACGCGAGCGTCCTGGCGTCGGCGAAGCCGCGCCTCATCGTGATGCATCCGCTACCGCGGGCCGGCGAGATCGCACCGGAGGTGGACCAGACACCCCACGCGGCGTACTTCCGGCAGGCCTTCCTGGCCGTACCGGTCCGGATGGCTCTGTTGGCGGCCGTGCTCGGTTCTTCCCGGCGAGGGGGGTAGGCGGCCGTGCGCGAGCTCAAGATCACTCCGATCAAGAACGGCACAGTCATCGACCACATCGGCAACGGGCTCGCCCTCGAGGTGCTTCGGATCATCGGGGTCCGGGAGCTCGACAAGGACTCGAGCGTGAGCGTCGCGCTGCACGTGCGCTCCGGGAAGCTCGGGTGGAAGGACATCGTGAAGGTCGAGAGCATGGAGCTGTCGCCCCGCAAGGTGAACGCGATCGCCCTGATCGCACCGACCGCGACCATCTCGATCATTCGCGACTACAAGGTGCGCGAGAAGCGGGTAGTCGACCTGCCGTCGCGGATCGTCGGCGTCCTCCGGTGCCCGAACGCGACCTGCATCTCGAACCAGCCCGAGCCGATCGAGAGCGAGTTCGAAGTGACCGACCGTCGCCCGGTCGTGCTGACCTGCGCGTTCTGCGAGCGCCGCGTCGACGATTTCCTCCGTCACCTCGCGTGAAGCCGAGCCCGGGGCCATGGACGCGGGGTTCGTCTACGGCCTCGCCGTTGTGTTCGGGGTCATCGGGGGGCTGGAGCTGGTCGACCGGACCAGCTTCGCGCTCATCGCCCTCGCCTCCCGGAACCGTTCGCTCCCCACGTGGGTCGGGGGTGCGGCCGCATTCGTCGCCACGACATTCCTCGCGGTCCTGATCGGCGTCGCGTTCGAGGCCGGGCTCGGACCCGGACGGATCGAGCTGCTGCGCGTCGGGGGGGTTCGTTCCTGGTCGCCTACGCCGCGTGGGTCTACACGCATCCCGACGGGGGCGAAGCGGCTCCGGCGGCGACCGCTCCCGGGCCGGCGTTCCTCGCCGCGTTCTTCACGATCTTCTTGCTCGAGCTGGGGGACACGACGATGGTGTTCGAGGTCGTGTTCGTCACCAGTCTCGGCTGGCTGATCGTGCTCCTCGCGGGCGCGTTGGCGCTCGTGACGGTCGCGGCCTGGGACGTCTGGCTCGGCCGACGGCTGGGCGCCTGGCTCGAGCCCGAGTCGCTCCGGAAGCTGGTCGTGATCGTTCTGGTCCTCGTGGGCGTCCTAACGATCGCGTACGGACTTAGCCCGTCGAAGTTCGGACGGCTCGCGACGGGGTTGTGATGGCCGCGGCGTGACCTGCCCTCCGCCGTGCTCGATCGTCGGCACGAGTTCGGCGAGCCGAGGCACCCAGCCCACCCAGACGCGGGGCAGCGCGCCGGCAACCTCGGGGGTCTTGAGGAGCGCGGTCAGCTGGGCCGCTTCGTCGTCGCGGCCGACGGAGAGGTCGTGGAGGGCAAGGCGGCCGATCGCTTCGGCCCGGATCCGCGGAATGGCCGAGGCGGGCGGAAGGTCGATGATCGCGGACCATCGGTCGCGGGCGGCCTCGTAATCGCCGGACCGGCGTGTCGTCGGCCGTCGAGGAGCCAGAACTTGAGCAGCCCGGGCGACGGAGGGGAGAGGTGCAGCGTGTCGACGATCGTCCGGGCCCGCGCCAGGTGGGCCTCGTACGCCGCCGGCGTCGCGCGATCGAGCAGGATCTCGGCCAGGCCGAGGACGTGGTACAGCTCGAGGGAGAGGAGACGGTCGCGTTGGAGCGGCGCGATGCTCTGCTCCCGCAGCACGCGGGCGCGGTCGACGTCGCCCCGGGCCTCGTAGAGCCTCGCCTCGAACTCGCCCGCCATGTAATCGAGCTCCCGGCGCCGGGTGGTGCCAAGCAGGTAGCGGGAGGAGCGAAGGTATCGCTCCGCTTGCGCCTGCTCGCGCTCCTTTCCCTCGATGCCGTCGAACGACATCGTGAGGAGCCCGAGCGCCTGGAGATGGCGTTCGGGGAGTCCGTGCGCCAACTGGGCCGCCCGAAGCGCCTCCGCGCGGGCGCGCTCCGGGAGGTTGCGGTCCCGGTAGAAGTCCGCGATGAGCGTCTCGAGGATCACCTCGACCTCGGTCAGCCGGGCGTCGTGGCACCGCTCCGCAAGGTCGACCAACGTGGCCACCAGCGACGGGCGCGGTCCTACGACCCGCATCGCCAGGAGGAGCGGCTCCACCCACTCCGCCAGATCGGTCGCGGAGGTGCCGGCCCGGATGGCGGCGTAGAACCCCTCGCGGACCTGGGCTTCCGCCTCGGGGGAACGGCCGGAGTAGAACAGTGCGCGCGCGTAAAGGAGACGGACCTCGGGCTCGATCGGTGCCCGTTCGCCCGGCGGTATGGCGGCCAAACAGACGGTCGCGTCCGCGAGCAGCTCGGCGGCGGAATCGAACGACTGCAGCCGGAGGTTCAACTCGGCCGCCTCCAGGAGGTGGGCCATCGCCATCGGACCGGGGCCGGCCGCGAAGTAGTGGCGGGCGATCTGTGATTCTCGTGAGGCGTCCGCGGCGGGCGACAGCGCGCCGAGCGCGTCAGCGATCTCGAGATGGATGACCCGTCGCACCGACTCCGGGATCAGTTCCGGCAAGATCGGGATCCATGCCCGGTGGGGGAGGGTGACCTTCCCGTCGACGACCTTCACGAGCCCGGCCTCGCTGGCGGGCAGGAGCGCCTCGCCCAACCGGCCGAACCCCAGCCGGCAGACCCGGGACAGCACGACCTCGTTGACCTCGCCGCCCAGGAGGGCCACGAAGCCGGCGACCCGTTGGGTCGCGGCGGGCAGGTAGTCGAACAGCGACTTGAGGCGGTGGGTTTCGCGCGGGTCGACCACGCTGTCGAAAAGGCGGACCCAATCGACGTCGCCCCGACCGAGAAGCAGCTCCTGCCAGAGGGTCGAGTCGGGGACGCTCGTGTCCAGGGCCAGGGCGATCAGGAGCGGCCGGAACTGAGCTCGCCGCGAGAGCGTAATGATGAACTCCCGGCTCTCGGTATCGAACAGCGCCGCATCCTCCACGGACAGGAGAACGGGGTGCGCGTTCTCGCCTCGGAACTCGGGGAGCAGCTCGTCCCAGTAGGCGTTGGCATCGCCCTCGTTCGCCGACCGGGGCCGAAGCGGCTGACCCAAGAACGTCGACCGGCCGCGATCGGTCCGGCCCCTTCGGGCCCGTGGCATCCGCTCCGGGTCGGAGAGGACCGGAGCCATCGGCGCGTCCGTGACGTTCTCGATCAGCACGTCCTCTTCGGTGGCGTCCGGGGGAGCTTCCTCCGGAGGGTCCCCTGGAGCCGCCCGGAGCCCGTCCAGGCCCGCGAGCGGCAGCGATCGGTTCCGGTACGACCCGTGGAGGTCCACGATCCGGCCCCCTTGGGCTGCGACCGAGCCCCGCAACTCGCGAAGGATCCGCGACTTGCCGCTCATCGGGGGCCCCTCGATGACGAGGGTCCGGCCGGAACGCTCGAGGAGCCCGTCGAGCGCCCGGAGGATCTGGGAGCGGGTAGGAGCCACCCTGAACCTCGCCCGGCCATGCCCGACGGTCGAATTTAACGGTCCGCCCCGCGGGGTACCGGCGCTCGGTGAGCGTTTATCAAGGGAGGGGGTTTCGCGCCCGCGTGCCCTCCTCCACCGACCGCCGGCGCGCCACGCTGCTGAAGACCCCCGTCCGAGCCGTTGACGTCACGCGAGTGCGCGGCTTGGGTGACCTGCTCCAGCAGTTCCAGACCACGTCCATCCAGGCGCGAAACCTGGGACGCTGCCTCGAGGTCTGGGAGAACGCGCTCACGGACCGAAAGAGGCCAACCATCCTGATCGGCCTCTCCGGACCATTGATCGCCGCCGGCCTTCGCAAGGTGCTCCGGGACCTCGTCGACTGGGGCCTCGTGGACGTGGTCGTCTCGACCGGGGCAGTGCTCTACCAGGACCTCTACCAATCGATCGGAGGCAAGCATTGGATGGGCACGCCGAGCGCGAACGACGTGGAGCTGCGCGAGCTCTACCTCGACCGGATCTACGACACGTACGTCGACGAGCTCAAGTTCGAGGAGACCGATCGGACGATCGGCCGTATCACCGAAGAGTTCCCCGACGACCGGCGTCGTCCCGAGAGTTCCTCGGGTTTCTCGGCGCCCGATTCCCGGACCCGAACTCCATCCTCGCCACGGCCGCGCGGCGTGGTGTGCCCGTTTTCTCCCCGGCGTTGATCGACAGCTCGATCGGCATCGGTCTTACGCTCCACTACCAGGCGAACCGCGGGCGGGCGGATCGGTTCATGCTCGACGCCGTTCGGGACAATTTCGAGCTCGTGCAGATCCTCGCCGGCTCGCCCCGGACGGCGGTCGTGTACATCGGAGGCGGCACGCCCAAGAACTGGATCAACGACGGGATCGTAATGGCGAACTACGCCTTCGGGCGGGAGGGCGAGGGGCATCACTACGCCCTCCAGGTCACCACGGACGTTCCGAACTGGGGAGGGCTGTCCGGCAGCACCCTCGACGAGGCTCAATCGTGGGGAAAGATCTCGCGTACCGCGACCCGGGCCATGGCGCACGTGGAGGCCTCGATCGGCCTGCCGCTGCTCGTAGGCGCCCTATGGGATCGGCGCTCTCGCTGGAAGCCCCGGACCCGCCTTCGGTTCGATTGGACGGCCGACCGCGTGAAGCTGAGCCGTAGCCGGTCCGGTTAGCGGCTCGACGCTCGCACGCGAAAACGCCGTCATAGAATCCTAATTCTGACGCGCATCAGTGCGGATGGATGCGGGCGGTATATCCGCTCGAATGCCATCGAAAGAGTCGCAGTTCCTTAAATATCTGAATTCCGGGCAAGGGGATGGAGGTGGAAGTTCGATGTACCTGCCGACGGTCCCGCCCATTCCTCGCGAACAGCTGTAACCTGTCTGATGGAAAAGGGAGGGCTTCAGCCCTCCCCTCGCCTATGATCCCGATGCCTTGCAGCGGATGGGAGGCGCCTGTCACGGGATTTCCTGAGCATGGACTGCGGGGAGCTTTGCTCCAAGCTCCTCCACGAGGAGAGTCTTCAGAGATCCCAATCCCAGCTTGTCAGCTAAGTCCAGCGCCTTCTCATAGTGCGCTGTAGCCCTCGAAACGTCCTTGCGGGACAGATACACCTCAACGAGGTACCCATGTGCCCTGACGAGAGAGTCGGAGGGCGGGAGGCGACTTAAGACCTCAACGCTTCTTTCGCCGTGAACTTGCGCGTCGTTCAGAAGCGAGAGACTTCCACCCTGGTCGACCTGCCGGAACTCGGAGGCGCAGAGCAAAGAAAGGGTGTGTCCGAGTACCAGTTCGCTTCCGAGTCGTTCAGCTAGGGCACTCGCTTGTTTTGAGTAGGCGCTAACCTCTGCCCAGCGTCCGCGTTCTACCGCAACAGACGCCAGACCACTGAGAGTGTATGTGAGATGAGTTAGGTAACCCAACGACTCTGCTTCTGAGCGGACGGCTAGCAGTTCCGACTCTGCTAGATCGCTCCGACCGGTTTCTTGGTACGCCCGTGCTCGGACCATCAGCAGATTGAACACGACGTCAAGCCTACCCGATAGGCGTGCATCCGGAAGAGATGCTTCGATTACTCGGAGGGCCATATCGGGGCCACTGGTGAGATCCGCCAGCTTTGACCAGGAGGATATGCTCTCAAGGGAGAGATCGGGGGCGCGAACTCTCTTGGCCAACTCGAACGCGCGTTGGTAATTGACGGTGGCTTCCCGAGTCTTGCCCGTTCCCTCTTCTATCCTGGCCTGAGTCAGGAGCAAATACGCCTGAAGGCGCCGAGATAACGCGCCTATTCGCGTGGCCTCGGCAAATTCCGTTCGAGCGGCCTCAACATCAGCGAGTCGGAGGTGCAAATCCACCATCGACAGCAGGGCTTCGCATCGGATCTTGGGATCCCCGTCAGATTCAGAAATTGCCCGACGGAGTGAGATGATCGCTTCGGAGTAATCCGAATGGTACTTTAACAGCGAAGCCTCCACGAATCGTACTCGGACTCGAGTGCTTCCTCGAGGTAGCGCGCTAGCTAGCCTGCGGAGTGCGATTCGCAGGGGCTCTGAGTATCCAAGGCGGAGGACTACACGTTGCTGATCCTCCAACAGCCTGGATGAGCCCTTCCAGTCTTCCCCCTCAACAAGTTGCAGAAACCGCTCTCTGAGCGCCTCTGGGCGATGGCTCCGGCCATAATATCGAGCCAACCGAAGGTGTGCTTCGCGCTCTTCCGCGGGACCCACTTGGAGCAAAATTGCGTCTCTAACGACTTGAAGGATCTCGAACCTGTTGTGCGCCGTCTTCTGAAGAAGCCCCATCTTGGTGAGTTCCTCGACGCGCCCAGCGGTCAACCCTGGCTGTTCAAGAATGAAATTGGACGGGAGGGGCTCCCCCGAAAGGGCGACGGGTAGAATGGCACGGAGGTCGCCAGGTGGTAACTTCTTCAGAATGGCTGCAGGCAGAGTAGATGCGTCGGCTGCCACGTTGGGTTGGGAAACCGCAAGTCGCAGGAGAAGTGGCGATCCACGGGTCGATTGATAGACCGTTTCGAAGCGATCCGCCAACCCGCCATTCCTGTCGGTCAGTTCGTGGGCAGCCACTCTGTCCAACCCAGCAACCGTCAATCGATTGGTGGAAAGCTCCCCTGCTTCGAATTCAACTGGTTCCTGGCTGATTAAGTAAAACTGGTGCTCCCCGCGCCCACCTAGGTTTCTGACAAATCCTTCTAGAAACTCTTGAAGATCAGGCGCGGCAGTATGCATGTCGTCGAAAATCGCGACGAGAGAACGGTCGCCGAGCGCGTCCGCGGCGAGATCTGCAACCTCGCGGGCGACCGGGTTTCTCGGTAACTGTGAGTAGTATGCGAGCTGGGGCTTGCTCAAGAAGGAGAGGGCATGCGAGAGTGCGGAGACAAACTGCCGAGGAGAACTGGCAGGCCTGACGGCAAACCAAAACGGGATGCGACCCCGCTTGACACGCCGGAGATGTCGACTGATCAGAGCCGTCTTACCCATCCCCGGGGGCCCGTCAATCAGCGTTAGCGACGACCCGGCGTGAGAGAACTCGATGAGTTGGTCCAGTTCCTCACGCCGACCCAAAAACGGGTGCGGTGGGGGAGGTAGATCGGCTGAGAGCAACGGTACATCGCGAGTCTCCCGCCGCAATCGTGCCAGACCAGTCGGGGTCAACCGGTAGGTGAGCTGTTTCCGAATGCCATCACGTACTAGGCCCCGGCGTGCAACAAGAAGCCCCTCGGATACCAGATCTTCCAGTGGTCGGGACATAGAGCACGGGTGATACCCGAGAGCCTTGGCGAGTTCCCGCTGGCCTATGCCATAAACTGACTCGCTGGGCGGCTCATGCGTCTGAACGTAATCGAGAATCTCGATGGGGAGGTAGGTTTGTAGACCCATCGGTGAAGGAATGGCCCTAGGATATACTTAGAGATATTTTGTACAAAATATCGGCCGATGTTTAAATATCGTGCCGGACAACCAATTCCCTGCAATGAGCGGACGGGGAGCAAACGGCGCTCACCTGGGCGGCATCGGTGCGATGCTCGAGGCCGCGGACGTCTGCCCCCATTGCGGGGAGTCGCACCTGACTTCGCCTTCGGCCAGCCACTCCGGTGCCGTCCTCCACTACCCTCTCGGGACCATCGAAAGCTACCCCTCCTACGCTCCCCCGAACCCCGTTGTGGCGGAGCTGCCTCGAGTGCCCGCGAGTCAGCGAATCCTAGAGTTCGAGTCGCTGATCCCCTCGACGCCCCGGACCGCAACCGGTGCCTCGCCTTCAATGACCCAGGACCCGGGCTCTGGGGCCCGGCGGCTGATGATCTCTTGGCTTCCGCCTCCCGATCTCGGAGAGGTGTTCTGATGATGCGAACTGAACGACCCGTGCTCGCCTCGCACCACGGCCTGCGCACGTCGGCCCATGCGACCGGCCGACAACTCCTTCTCGCGGTTGCCCCCCCGCCCCTGCCAGAGAGCTCCAACCAAGCCGGTTGGCCCCGATGGCTGACCCCCACCTACCGAGCGCGGGGGGCAACGTCCCGCGGGCACGTCCGACACGCCGACACCCTGAGTCTCCAAGATCCAACGACCTAGAATCACGATGACCTGGCCCCCGCAGGGTACCCGGCCCTGCGGGGGTCGCTATTTTCCTTGAAAATCGAGCACCGGGCCAACGCTCAGGAACTACGGTTCCAGCGCAAACCAAAGATACCCCAGCCTGGTCAGTAGCTCCGGCGGAGCGGATGGCGCAGGGAACGTGTGCGGTCTGCAAAGGACCGTTGACATCGGGGTTCGTGACGACGACGAACGGGTCGGGCTTGTACTGGGCCCGTGAGGCGTCGTCCATGCGGACCCGACCGAAGGGCCTCGAGGTGCTCGTCGGCACGGGATTCCAGGGTAGTTACTCGGCCAACCTGCCCGGGCTCCGATGCGCCAACTGCCAGACGATCGTCCTTAGCCTGCCCAAGGCGAAGTAGGGGGCTCTAGCCGACGCCGCCGGCCACCGATAAGGGCCGAACCAGCATGGCCGGCGAGGCGACCCCGTCCGAAAGCTCCACGGTCCCCCCCAACGCCTGCACGTTGGCGAGCATCGACGAGTCGCCGGGCGGAGCCAGGACGACGCCCCCAACCACGCCACCCCGAACCGGCTCGGCCAGCTTTCCGTTGCGGATGCGGTAGCCGATCCGGATCTCGCCACCGAACATGCTCGTGAGCCCATACGGGCTCGCCCAGCCCAGCTGCTGGACCCAAATCCCATCGTGGGCCGCCTCGATGATCTCGGCTTCGCTGCCGCCCTTGCCCGGCGCCACGACAAGGGTAGAACATCCCGGTGCCGGTGGTCGCGTGAACCGTTTCCAGCTCATGGTTCCACCGAACGCCATTCGGACCGCGCTCGAGGTCGTCGGTGCGTCGAAGGCGGCACCGTAGAGGGAGTCGTAGACGATTTGCTCGACCACTCCGGCCGAAACGAGGGTTCGGCTCTTCTGGGGCGACCCCTCGTCGTCCACCGGGGCCGCGAGGGGGCCCCAATCGTACCGCCCTTCGTCGCGGATGGTAACCGATTCCGGTGCGATCCGCTGACCGATTGGCGGAGAGATGTTCCTCAACCGAGCCACCCCGGAGAGCTTGAACCCCAAGGTCGCGGGGAGAATCCCCGAAAGAACGGAAGCAGGAAGCACCACCGCTAGGCCACCGCTCGGGGGAGCGACTGCTCGGCGAACGTCCTGTGCGTACCGGCACCATGAGTCGACCGCCGCGGGAAGCGATGCCGAATCCAGGCGCCGACTCGTATCGTTGACCCAGTACTCTCCCGGTGGAGCTCCCTCGGGGCCCCCGAACGCCTTTACCCCCACTTCGAGCTCGATGGTGGTCTGGGGGTACGCGGCGCGCAGTCCGGATGAGTTTGCAACGGAGGTTTCGGTCAGCGTCGCTTTCACCGACCCGAAGCTCGGGACCACGCCTTTGTGCCGCTCGAACGACGCGACCAGCGTGGCAAAGTAGGATTCGACCGCCTCGAGGGGATGAGACCAGAGCGCGGTGTCCACGATCTTGGGTCCGCCCGACGGACGCTCGTCGTTCGACGGCAGTTGGACTCCCTTGGCGGGGAACTCGGAGAACCGGCAAATTCGCTCCGCATCGGAAACGGCGCCTCGGATCCCCTCCTCGGAAAGGTCGGTAGAAGCCTGGAAACCGGTCCCGGTCTTCCCGTTTCCACTCCGAAGGAGCCGAATCCCATACCCCTGGAGCGTGATCGGGCCGTGGACGAGCTCGACGTTCTTGCCCGTAAAGTGGACCTCGTACCGACGCGATTTCTCCGCGTAGACGTCCCACGGCTCCTTCGCCTTGATCCGATCGGCGATCCATTGCGCGGTCTCCGTGCCGGGCAGGTCGGAGGTCATGCCGGCCCCACGATCGCGCTGGAGAGGAGATACGGTCCGCCCGATCCGACGGGAATGTAGTCCGTGTGGCCCTTCCCGCAGAAGCCGGGTTCGATGTGGGGGTCCATCACACGTCCCACGCCCCGAACCGACTTCATGAAATCGAGGACTTTCCCGGAGAGCGCCATCGAAGAAACGAGATCCGTCATCCGACCGTTCTCGATCAGATGGCCCTTCTTGACCTTGATCTGCATCTGCCCGCCGAGCGGGTCCTCGATGCCGCTCATCCACCGCTCGAGGACAACCCCGTTCTTCGCCTCCTCGACCAGCTCGTCCAGCGTCTGGTCCCCCGGCTCGACCATGGTGTTCGTCATGCGGACGAACGCTCGGCTGAGGAAGTCGGATCGGCGGGTGTTTCCGGTAGCCTTAGTGTGGAAAGCCGCCGCCGTTTCGGAGTCGTGCAAGGCCCCGACAAATCGCCCGTGAAGCACCAGGTTCGTCTTCTGGGGCGGGTTCCCTTCGTCGTCGGCGTAGATCGAGCCCCACCCTCCGGGAAGAGTGCCGTCGTCGGAGATCGACAGGAACTCCGGTCCGAGCATCTGGCCCAGAAGGGGCTTCAGGTACGACCGGTCCCGAAGAAATTGATCGGCTTCGGTGCCGTGCCCGAACGATTCGTGGGCGAACGTCCCGGTGACTCCGGGGTCTAGGACCACCGACATCGTTCCGGTCGGGGGCGCCTTGGCGGTGAGCAAGGCCTTGGAACTTCGCGCGGTTTCCAGAACGCGGTCCTCGGTGACGGTGTCCAGCAGCTCGGCTCCCCCGATGCCGCCGCGGCTGATGGAATCGAACTCGACGCGCCCTCCCTCGATCGCGACCGGTACTACGGCGAACTGAGTCCGGCTCACCATCTGCGAGCAACGCGACCCCGCGGAGTTGAGGTAGAGCCTCTCCTCGTCAGCCCACGAGATGCGGGCTTGGCTCTCCCGCACTCCGTCCACGGACCGAGCCCACTCCCTCGCTTCCCGCGCGCGCTTCACCAACTCGGCCGGGTCCTTCGCGCTCATCGGTCTTCGCGGCTTCGTGGCCCACTCACCGCGGTTGGTCGACGATTCGGCCCGGCCGCGGAGCGTGGGCGGGGGACCGGGCCGCCGCCTCCACGAGGCTGTCGACGGCGCCGGAGAGGGATCGCGCGTCGAAGTCCGAGCTGGCGGTTTCGACCCACCGGCGGCCGTCCCAGATGCGGAAGATCGCCCCCTGCAAACGGGGTTCGGCGGAGATGCCGGTCGACTTCGAGTCCACCAGTACGCTCTCCCCGCTCCGCCGCTCTGCCATCAGCTCGGCGAACGGCGCTCGAGCGCTAAGTCGAGCGAGGGCCCTCTCCAACTCCCCTTCGTGCGGACCGAGCCCTGTCACGTCCCGGGGCTCAGCAACGGGGACCCTTATACTCGTCGAACCACCCTCGCGCGCCGCGCACCCCGGGTCGCCCCTCCCGGAGGCGATGGCTCAGAGAAGCCGCACGCAAGGGGCTAAGAGCGGGGTCATTCTGGACGGGCCCGTGCCGGCGGGAGTTGCGCATCGAGACTTCGGGCTGATCGGATTCGACCACGTGGACCTTCGTGTCAAGGACCGAGCGAAGGTCCGAAGGTTCTTCGTGGAGCAGCTGGGGCTCGAAGTGCTGGGGGAGGCCCCCGACCACACCTACCTGCTGTTCGGCGACCAGGTCCTGGGCCTCCGCGACTCGGCCAAGGGAGAGACCCCGACGGGCATCGACCACATCGCGCTCCGCGTGAGCGATTGGACCGGGCTTAGGAACCGGGTCAGCCGGGCTCGCGTCACGATCACGGGTGAAAAGGAGCGAGAGGATTCCCGATCTCTATTCCTCCGCGGACCCGAAGGGTTGCGCATCGAGCTCGTCTGGCGACCCGATCCCCACGTCCACACCTGCTCCCATCCCCAGCCTCCGCCCCCGGCGGAGGTCGAAGAATAGCCAACTAACGGCGACGCACTCGCGGTGGCGCTGCCGCCGCAAGGAGAGCCACCGGCGTGAGCCAGTGGTGGTACGGCGCCAGGTCGCCGTGGATGACTGCGCGGAACACCTTCATGATTTCGCGGGTGACCGGGCCGGGGGACTGCTTTCCGATCGTGTAGTGGCCCACCTGTTTGATCGGCGCCAGCTCCGCGTAGGTTCCGCTGAAGAACGCCTCGTCGGCGGTAAGGAGTTCGTTCATCGAGACCATCTTCTCGGCGACAGTATACCCCAGGTCCGTGGCGATCTGGATCACGGAGCTTCGAGTGATGCCGAGCAGGATGTCCGACTCCAGCCCCGGCGTGAACACTTTCTCGCCGCGAACGACGAAGATGTTCTCGCCCGTCCCCTCCGCCACGTACCCGTTCGAATCGAGGAGGATCGCCTCCTCGTATCCGTCCTTCTGAGCGTCCACGCCGGCGAGGTAGCTGTTCACGTAGTTGCCCGCCGCTTTGGCGAACGACGGGATCGCGTCCGATCGCGGCTTGCGGAAGGGGGAGATCTTCGCGCGGATGCCGGACTCCGAACCGTCTCCGAGGTACTTCTTGGCAGGGATCGCGGCGATGGCCAGGGAGACTTTCCCGGTGGAGTTCTTCACGCCGAGCGCCGGCTCGCCACGGTAGACAAGCGGTCGAATGTACGACGGAAGGATCCCGTTCGCGGCCTGGGTGTCGATGACCGCCTGAGCGATCTCGTCGGCCGACCAACGGAGGGGCATCTGGTAGATCCCGGCAGAAGTGACCAGTCGGTCCACGTGCTCCTTGAGGCGAAATATGGCGGGGCCAAGCGCGGTGTCGTACGCTCGGATTCCCTCGAACACCCCGACCCCGTAATGGAGCGTGTGATTGAGAACGTGGACCCGGGCGTCGGCGAAGTCGACGAGTCGCCCGTCCATCCAGATTTTCTTTCCCTCGGCTGCCATCATCGTCTTCCTTGTGCCGAGTCCGCTCGGCATCCCCTCATTCCTCACAAGGGGCCCCACGGTAAAAGACCTACCCCGCAAGATATTCTACGGTTGACCAGCATTGAGACTAACCGCTGGTCGCATGGTCATAACTGGCCCTAATGTTGTGCCCTATTGGCCAGCGACTCGGTTCATTTCGAGGTGAAGTGGGTTTGTCTGGCCCCTCTTCTCTCGGGATTCGGGGAATACGGGCGAGGAAGGGGCTGGATCATTGGGCGAGGCCCCTTCTGTCCTCTACGTTGCCCCTGGAGGTGGAGGAGGCGTCGGTGTTGCCGACCCTTCCGCCGGAGGAGGGGGTGGGGCCGCGAATCCCCCCTTTTTCTTGCGCCGCATCAAGGCGAGGGCAGCCACGATCGCCACGACGACCGCCACGAGCCCTATGATGTAGTATGGCCCATCGCCCGTCGTCAGTGCGTTCAGGATCCCGGACGACGGCGCCGCCGTGACATTCGCGGTGGTCGTCTTGCTCATCGAGGCGCCCACGGCGTCCGTGACCACTACCTTGATCGTGTAGGTCCCCGCGGACGAGAACGTCTGCGTCAGCATCGCAGTGGAACCGCTGGCCGCGCCGTTGATGGTCCACGCATAGACGAGCGTCGGAGTTCCGCCGGTTGCCGTGACGCTGAAGGTCACCGAGGTGGTCGTGGTGGGGCTCGTCGAGCTCGCGTCGATCGCTGAGAGGGCAAGTGCGGGGTACACTGTCACGGTCGTATGAGCGATCGTCGTGAAACCGAGCGAGTCGGTCACCGTAACGTTCACGTCAAACGTGCCGGGGTGGCTGTAGGCGTGATCTGCCGTCTTTCCCGTGCCCGTGGTCGAGTCACCAAACTGCCAAGCGTACGCGTCCGCACCCGGCGCCCCGCCCGCCGGAGTCGCAGCGAACTGTACCGGGAACTCGACATCCGTCGCGGTCACGTTGGGGGCTGCGGTTGCCGCGAGCTTACCGTAGACGGTTACCGCGAAGGACTGGTTCGTCCATCCACCGCCCGTATCGGTGACGTTCAGCCAGGCGGTGAGGTCGCCGGGGGCGGCGTAGGTGTGCGTGGGACCGATCGCGTGCGAAGCGGGCGAGCCATCGCCGAAGTTCCAGAGGTAGCCGTAAGCGGGAGTGCCCAACGACACGGCGCTGGTGAACGTGGTCGAGGTCCCGACCTCCGTGGGATTCGGTGTGGCGTACGGGGCCGCGGTCACGTTCGCATTGACGGTGTCGTTCAGGTAACTGATGCTGTCTACCAGGAAGAAGTCGACCTCTTCGGCCCAAAACTCGTTGAGGCCGGTGGTGCCGAGGGTCGTGTTAAAGCCGAACGCGTACCTGGTCGAGAAATTCATGTCGTTCTCGGTAGCTGCAAACAGCAGGTTGAGGCCAACGCCCCCGTAGGCCGTTAGGTAGGGGCCCGATCCTGCGCCTACTGTGTGCGCGGCGGTGAAGTTGACGACGGCGCCCACGTCAGCGGGGTTTGGCGCGAGGTTGGTGATAACGGGGGCGGGCGGAATATCGAGAATCCAGGACGTGTTGTAGACCGCCCCCTCCCAGTAGCCCCCAAATTCGAGGGGGGCGATGTCGGTGCTGTTGGTAGGCATCGCCGCCATCCAGGCGACCTGCGGGCCCGGTATCGACCCAAAGAATCCTAGGGAGTCGTACCATACCCCGCCGATGAAGTACCACGTGTCGTTCAGATACTCGCCGAAGAAGCTAGAGTATCCACCGGTCAACACAATGTCCCCGATCTGTCCATCCCAGGTCATCGATGCCCCGTACCGGTCCGTCGGATAGCAGCACCCGAGGAACAGGGAGCACGACGGCGAGGTCGCTGTGATGTTGGTCCAGGTCGAGCCGCTGTAGACGAAGGTCCAGTTGACCGTGGAATTGTTCGCGTACGATATGCCGCCGAACAAGACCAGTTCGTTGTCCACGGGATCGTAAGCCATCGACGAGCCCCACATGTACTGCTCTTGGTCCCAAGTTCCGGGATTCGGGCCGCCGGGAGTAACGTTGACCCAGCCGTCGATGGTTAGCAGCGACATCCAGTCAGTGGACCAATCCCCGCAAGTCGAATACAAGCAGCCATCGACCACTACGATGTCGGCAAGTGTGGGGTCGTAGGCCGTGGCGGCGAAGGCGGTGCCAGTGCCCATGAAGAAACCGTTGGGATTGACGACGCCTGTGATGTTGAACCATCCGAGCTCGATTGTACTCCCAGGTGTCGTTGACGGCGGAACCATTGACGATGAAGCCACCATCCATGATGATCGCGCCGTACGCTGGGTCCCATGTGAGCCCCTCCCCATAGACGGCCGGTGGTGTGTAGTCTGTGAAACCTGTATAGTTAAACCACTCCGAACCTGAGTAAATCCAGGTCTGATTGGAGGGGCATTCACTGAGCGAGCACCCCCCGAAGACAACCACCTGCTGCAGATCCGGGTCGTAGGCAGCGGCGGCCTCGTACACCGAGTAGTTCTCTCCGCCAAAGTAGCCGTTCATGCCGAACGTCTCGTTGTACCAGGTCGCCGCCCCGCTCGTCGAAGTGTGGACACTGCCGGAGGTGTGCGAGCCCACGGCGCGATTTCCCGACTGGAGCGATTTGGGGCCCGCGGCTGAGCCGCAGGTCAATCCCCCGCCGTTGGCCGACGAGCATCTCCAATCTCGGCCACCGGCAGGCCCGTCACCCTTGGCCAGTGAAGTGCTCGCAGATTGAAGCAGCACCGAGCCGCGAGAGCCGGCTACCCCGGAACTCAAGCGAGGAGTGATTGAGCTCGCGGAGACAGACGAACCGTGTGTCATGACAGTCGCCGCTGCAGCCGATGGACTCTCAATCACCCAGTTCAAGGCCGGTGAGAGGGCCACAACCGCGATCGCCAAGGCAATCACGCTCAAGCTCGGAAATTTACTCGGGGGGCGCATATCTGCATCCACCGAGCTCCCCTTCTTGTACGTGTCGGCCCCGCCGATTTGCCCAAAGTGCCGAGAGCTAGCTCATTGCTACTGATGCCGGACGAAATAGCTTAACACTCCTCGAGGAGAATCGTCGCCTTGACCTGACCGTTCGGCATCGTCAGTTGGTCAATCGTAGAGGTGGGTGGCTGCGACGAAGGAGCGGATCAGCTCCGGTCGAACCCGCATCCGGACGACGGCTCTCCGGAGCTCTTGGCTCAGCTCCTTGCACATCGTGCGGGGCGTAGCTCGCGAGTTCGTGCTTCTTCAGATGGCGCCCACACCCACTCGTCGGGGTTCAATTCGGGGCTGTAGCCCGGGAAACGGTGGACCTCGAGTCTCGGATGGGCCTTCACGAACGCCTTGGTCTCGTCCGACCAGTGGGGCCTCCCACCGTCCCAGAAGATCATGATCGGTCGTCGACGGATGTGCCGTAGCAGGTGGTGGAGGAACTCCACCACCTCCTCGGTCGCTACCGTGTCCTTGTGGACCTGGATGTACAACTTTCCCTTCGGCGTCACGCCGCTGATCGCCGAGAACTTGGGCCACCTACCCTGGTGGATCAGCACCGGGGTCTGACCGACGGGCGCCCAGGTCTTGGCGACGTAGGGGATGAGGGAGAACCCGCTCTCGTCAACAAAGACCACTACGGCTCGGCGGCGTCGGGCTTTTTTTTATAGCGAGGCCAGGAGCGGCGCCGCCAGTTGTTGACCGCCTGCAGGTCCTTCTCTCGGGCCTGCCTCCGAGGCCTCTGCCACGAGAGCCCGTGGCGCTTGAGCATCCGCCACATTGCCGTCTCGGAGTACCGCACGCCCCACCGGGCCTCGGTGACCTTGACGATTCGCGGGATCGTCCAGAGGTCGGTGGAGAACCCGTAGGCCAGCGCTCCCTGGGCGAGAATCGCGGGGAGGGCGACTTGGTCATCCTCGGCACCAGCGGAGGTCGGCCTGATCGAGGGACGGCGCGGAGGGCCCCTGGCTCCCCCTCGATCGAGGGCATTCTTCCAGTGGCATACCGCCACGGGAGTGACTCCGAGGCGGCGGGCGACCTCCGCCTGCGAGAGGCCGGAGCGGAGCAGGGCGAGGCCCTTCAGGCGGCGTTCCTCGAGAGTGGCAGCATCACGTCGGCGTTGGGCCCAGCGTCCCATGCAGAGGGGAGAGCACATCCCGGATAATAACCTACTTACGCAAGAGTCAGTAACCCAACTCGTACGATTCGCAGTCGAGAGTTTGGTCCCCAGCCGAGAGGGGAGGCGCGGTCATGGGGTCGACCTCCAATGGCTGTCTCGCAGTACGACGCGCCCTTGAAGGCAGGATGGAATGGGCTCGTTGTCGAGCGAGGGGCCTTACCCTTCGAACAGAGGGCATTGCGGTTCTGCCGATCGGCCGAGACTGAGCGTCTGCGGTGATGCGTATATGTATATGCATATGTACACATGGTCTCCTTGTTATGGGGTTGATCCGTCCCATATCAAACGGGTCAGGCTCGTCGTCGGGACGGACATCAGTGGGGTCCTACGTACGGGCTCGAATCTCGGCGCTGGGCTCACGATGCCCCCTGGACTGCCATGAGAGCGGGTGCGGGCGCTCTGGGAAGCCTCACGAGACCCGAAGGTCCCCTCCCGCGTTACCGGTGGGTGGTGTCAACGAAGTAGAGATCTTGGCAGGCAGTCGCATCGGGAAGGTGGGTTTTCCAGGGCGCCCCGACGAGCTGTATAACTCCTGTTATACGCCTTTACCTCGAGGACTGAAAGAGGAGGTCGTGGACAGCGACCAAATCGATGCGGCAGTTTCGATGCCTTGGTATCGTACATGGCGAGTATAGCGTTACTTAGACTTGTGAAACGGCGCGTACCCAGCTCCGGGCCAGATTCCGTGCGAAAGGGGTGGGTTCGCGTGCAGATCGGGCCTTTTCATGAGCCGGAAGGATTGGGTTGGTGTAATGCATTGTGTTAGGAATGTATGTTACGTTGTGAGCATCACTCAGTTGCCTAAATGGCCAATTTCTTCAATTTGAACCGCCACGAGCCCCCGAATTGGTCGGGTTGATCGGTGAGCAGCTCCTCGCACCCGTAGGCTTCGAGCGCTCCAAGCATGGCTGTGACGAGGGGGCTGCGGGCGCGGGCGCTACCAATCCTCTTGCTGGCTTCCTCTGTGGCTCGGGCATCGATGGGGAGCACGGTGATTCTCTGACGGAGTCGGGTGAGTGCAGTCAGTCGCTCCGTTCGAGCCTTCGAGGGGGCGGAGGCGGCTAGGTAGGCTAGCTCCAGGAAGTTGGCCTCGGTGGTGGCGAGCTCACTCCCTCGTAGACGCCGGATCTGGTCCTTCAACCGAGGAGATCCCTGGAGCAGTCCCAGCAGAATGGGGGTATCGAGCGCTTTCATCGGACCCCTCCCGCACCTCGAAGTCGCCGCAGCCGGAGTCGATCGGCTCTGGCACTGGAAGCCCCCCACGCCCCCGAGAGGTCGTCCACACTCCGCCGTTGGTCGAGCAGTCTGCGAAGGACCGTGGTAAAGCTCTCCCCGGTGCGCTTCTCCCGGAGCAGGGCCTCGTACACATTCCTCTGAACGGCTATGTTTTGGGATGACATGAATATGAATATGCATATGATGTATTTGTGCTTCGTGGTCGATTCGCACGCACTCTAGCCCGGAGATTGTGTGGGGGCGGGACGTCGGTGGTGAAGGGCAGACGAGGGCGTCGACGCAGTGTTGGACCTACCCAGACCTCCTCGGAACGAGCGGGCGGATAGAGTCTCTAAATACCCCCCGCTGGTACTTCCGCTCGTGCAGTCCACTTCGGTCGCGCGATTGCCCCGGACACTGCGAATTGTCGCGATGGTCTCCGCGACCTCGATCCTGATCGAAGGAATCGCCGGTGCGCTCACTAACGCCTATGGGCCCTCGTCGTTCACCGCCAACCCGAGCTTCTGGCAGTTCGCTCTCCACTGGTACTTCGGCTACGCCGTCGGAGTTATCGACTTGGTCCTGATCGTGCTCGCCGTCCGGAGCGGAAACTCGAGGTTCGTTGCCCTCGCGGCCGTGACTCTTCTGGCGGTTGCCGCGGCGGGGGCGTCCGGGATGCTCTTCGTGCGGTCTTCACCGAACGATCAGACCTACTCGATCGCCATGGCGGTCTCGTTTGCTGTCGCGTTCGTGGCGAACGTCATCCTCAACGTGCTCATCGGCCGGCAGCTCCGCACGGTCCGCCCCGGCTCGCCCACCGTGGCCGCCTCTCCCTAGGACCCGAGCTCGTCTCGACTCTTTGTCCTCGCCCCGCCAGCCCGGTCGGGCCCGCTCGAGCCCGTAGCGCCCGCAGGGCACCCGGGGTGCGGATAGTTCGAGCACGCCGCGGATATACGGTCCGGACTCGTGGATTTCGACTCGGAGCGATGCCTGCCCAAGTGCGACGCCGGAGCCCCATCCGAATTCGCGAGGACCCGTGAACCTCGGATTCTTCGTTCTCGCGATATCGTTGGCCGCTTTGTGCGGCCTGCTGAGCGTCCTGTCGGTTCGTGGACTCGTTCGATTCCGTCAGACCGGATCCCGCGCCCAGTTGATGTGGGGAAGCGGGCTCACGCTGGCGGCCGCCGCGATGGGGGTGGAACTGGTCGTCTACCTCGGGATTGTCTCGAGCCCGATTCTGCAGGTGTACGTGTTCTTCTCGGCGGGCATCGTGGGGATCCTATCCCTCGGTGCGACGAAGATCCTGCGACGTCCTAAGGTCGAGCGGATCTACACCGTGTACATTCTCGCGACCTCGGGGCTGGTGGCGACCGCGTGTGGCCTCACCCCGCTTCCGACCTCGATGGTGTCTAGCGGGATCATCACCGGAAACCCCCCCCTGCTGCTGATCCTGCTCTCGTCCCTTGTCACCGTTCCCGCCACCGTCGTGCTCTTGGCGGCGACCTTCCTCTCCCTGCGCCGTTCCTGGCGCTGGCAGACGATGCTGATGGCCGCCGGTGCGATCATCCTCGGGGCCGGCGGGACGCTTTACATCGCCTCGTTTCCGATTGCCCTCTACTACGCGGAGTTCCTCGGTATCCTGCTGCTGTTCCTTGGGCTGATCAGCCTGCCCCAGGCGGCGGGAGCGCACGCGCCGGCCCCGACCCCTTCGAGCTCCAGCTAGGGAACGCTGTCCGGACGCCAGAGCCCGGAGCACCGGTTCCTGAATCGTCGCCCTTGGGACCCGGCGTTCGGTTCGGCTCTACCGCCGGTCCGGGGCCCATTGGCGGCGATCTCGGCGAGCCGAATTGTACGGTCATAGCCTCGGTCGGATAAACCGGCGGCGAGCTCACCACTAACGGCCCAGCGGAGGCTCCAAGGTGCCGGCATCCGACCTTCCTCCTTCCCGCTCGGGGGCGGAGGGCCCCAGCGTACCGGTCTTTGAGCGCCCTCCTGCCCTGATCCACTTCCTGGACGGGACCGAGGACGCGATACGCCTCCGCCTCGCGAAGCTGCGCCTTTTCGACCGAGTGTTCCTCCTGCAGCGCGACTGGATGACCCGCATCACGATGCTGATGCTGATCTGCGGGCTCTTCTGGGGGGCGCTGGGCGGGTTCGACGCGTTCGGGTTTCAGACCCAGGTGGTCGCCTACGCGACCGGGTCGGCCCTTCACCTCTCCAACGTCGAGATCTACTCGTCCCTCACGCTCCACGGGGTCCGTGAGCTGTTCGGGTTCGCCCAGCAGCTCGAGATGGCCGCGGTCGGGCTGCTGGTCGCGAACGCGCTCGGCCTGACGCCCCGCCACAAGTGGTCGCTCTACTCGTCGGTTATCCTGATCAACGGCTCGATGCTGCTGATGCAGGGCCCGGTCTACCTGTTCCCGTTCAACGACAACTACTTCCCGGCGGTCGGCTGGTACTTCCTCTCCCCGCTTGGCCTGGCCGGGCAGAGCGCCTACGTCGTGAGCCCTCTCTGGTTCCTGGGCTGGCTCGCGCTCTGCGCTTCCGTCCTCCTCTGGACCGGTTGGGTCGTGGTCCACCTTCGCGACTGGTATCGGAAGAACCGCGGGACCGCCGCGGGTCGGCAGTTCCCGGTGTTCATGTGGTTCGTCGTCGGTCTGCTCGTCCTGCTTCCGCTGACCTACGTCCCGCTGATCGTCTCGACCGTCTGGGACATGGGCACGGCGTACGCCGGTTGGGCAATCAGTCCGCTGGCCAACCAGGTCATCTTCTGGATGTTCGGGCACAGCCTCGTCTACGTGCTCTTCCTGGTGCCCCTGATCGCCCTCTATCTCCTCGTCCCGATCCTCGCGCGGCGGCCGGTCTACAGCTACCGGTTCGCCGTCGCCGCCGCGATCATGTTCGTCGTGCTCACGCCGCTACTCGGCCTGCACCATCTCTACCTTGCCCCCCTCCCCGCGTGGGAGACGTGGTTGACCATGGTCCTCTCCTTCGCGATCGTGCTTCCGTCGGCGATCACGTTCTTCTCCGTCTGGATGACCCTGAAGGGGGTCCCCCGGAACCAATGGGAATGGAACGCGGTCGCGCTGTTCAGCCTGCTCGCTTTCGGGGGGGCGATCTTCGGCGGCCTCACGGGGCCGGCGCTCGCGACCATTCCCTGGGACGTCGACGTCCACAACAGCCTGTTCGTCCTGGCCCACTTCCACGCGATGACGATCCTCGCCATCACGTCGGGCGCCTACGCCCTCGTCTACGCGGTCTTTCCCATCCTGACGGGGCGACAGTGGTTCTCGCCGTTCCTGGCCCGTCTCCACTTCCTGTTCACCCTGGTAGGGGGCGCGATGCTGATCTTCGGGTTCGACCAGCTCGGCAACCTGGGGCTGCTCCGGCGCGAAGTGATCTTCCCCCTGCTGCCGGAGATCGTGTTCTACCAACTCTTCCTGTTCGCGGGGATCGTCGTCCTCCTGGTGGGCCAGCTGTTCTTCGTCGGGAACGGCTTCCTGACGGTGTTCTGGGGGGAGCTGTTCAGCGCGTCCGGTCTTTCGTTCGACGAGGCCGTCCGCAAGGCCGCCCAGTCCACGGCTCCGACGCGCGGCCGCGTCCCGGTCGGCGACATCCCGTTCACGCGTCGGATGCCCCGGGCGAGGCGCGAGCGCGCCGAGAAGGCCTGGGTCGCCACGGTTACGATCCTCCTGGCCGGAGCCCCCGCCGCCTCCACGCCGGGAGCCTTCGCCGTGGGCAACGGGATCTCGGGCGACCCGGTCGACCCAGCGGGAACCGAGTACGTCGTGTTTTCGGGGCAGCGGTACTATTGGACGGCTCAAGAGTCCGGAACGGTCAACGGGACCTTCGACAACGCGATAGTAGCCCACGCCGGCCAGTGGGTCCAGCTGAACCTCACGGCCGCGGGGGCCACGCAGTCGTTGCTGGTGCCGTTCCGGGACCAGGCCGTCGTCGACGTGCCGGCCGTACCGGGCTTCTCTTCGTACGCCCTGTTCCAGGCGCCGAGCATCCCGGGAGTGTATGGAGCTCCGGACGGCGAGTACCAGACGGTCCCTGGTTTGGTCAGGACGTGAGCGCCCTCATCGTCCTGCCGCCGGCGAACGAGACGGGGGCCAACCTTAGCGCATTCCAGGCCAGCTCCGGCGGCGGGGACATCTACGACCCACCGGTGAAGGCGGCCGCGAACGCGCTCGCTGGTCGCCAACGGCGAGGGGCTCTTCAATTTCTCCGTCCCGGGCCCGACCCTGACCGCGACCGTTCCCGCGCTGGGCGCCGCCGTATCGTTCGACTGGACCGTGCCCCTCGCGAGCATCGGGGTCGACAACTACCTCGTCAACGTGACGTCGACCAGCCCCGACGAACAGCAGCAGTACGTTGAGAGCCTCGGGGACGTGCTCCCGTACTCGTTCGGGATTTACTCGATCGCACCCTCGACCGGCCTGGTCACCGTCACGAGCGCTCCGCTGGCGGTCGCCTCGGAGGTCACGGAGAGCACGACCCTGATTCCCGGGGTCTACCTCTACGGGCTCGTCCACCCCGTATCGTACTCCTACGACCCCGACGGGGAGTCCGGCGACGGGACCGGTGTGGACAATGGCCAGGTAATGGGCCTGTGGGGGGTCCTCTGGGTGAGCGCATCATGACCGACGCTCCGGACGCGTCCACGCCGGCACGTCGCATCAGCGCGTTCGCCGCGTTCGGGGCGGTCGCGGTCGTGGCCGCCGCCGGCGCCCTCTACGAGATGCTCTACTACACCACCACGCCCGCTCTTAGCGAAGCGACGCTCGGGACGGTGGTGGGCATCGTGGGCGCGCTTGTGGGGTTCTTCGTCTGGGGTCTTGCGGCTCCCGCCAACGAGTGAGATCCGGTTTCGGGGTACGACCCGTCGACCCCGCGGAGAAGGAAACGGAGGGGGCGGGGACCCGGGCACCGGGTCTCCGCACCGGAAAGGGTTGGGCTCGTCGAATTCGCCGGTCCTAGCAGATCACCTGGACGAAGAAGCTCTCGTCCGCCGGAGTACCGGTGTCGTCGTAGGTCGTGACCCAGAGGCCGTTCGGGTTGCCGAAGCGCCCTGTCACTCCGACAAAGTACGGTCCGACAGAGCCGGACGAGCCCGCCTCTCCGGGGGTGGCGATGTAGGCGCACGTCGTGATGTTCTGGTCGAAGACGACCTGGTACCCGCCGGTCTCGACCAGGAGGGTCGTCGAAGCGTTCAGGCCGCTGCTGCGCGCGACGTTGCCGTCCGAGTTGATGAGGGCCCAGAGGCCCGAGCTGCAGACGACCGAGACATGGAACGGCTCGTCGGTCGGGACGCCCGTCGCATTGTAAGTCGTGACCCAAAGGCCGTACGAGGTCGTGATCCGTCCTACGATCCCGATGAAGCCAGGCGGCGCCGAACCCGTGCTGTTGCCGTAGCCGATCGTCCCGAAGTAGCTGCAGTTGGTGATGTTCTGGTCAAAGACGACCGTATACTCGCCGGTCGCGAAAATGACGGTCGTCGAAGCGTTCACGCCCGATCCTCGCGTTACAAGTCCCGTGCTCCCGTTGATGACGGCGTACATGACATCGTACGGGGGTCCCTGAGATCCGTTGGTGCCGTTCGTGCCGTTGGTTCCGTTCGTGCCGTTGGTTCCGGGAGCGCCCGAGCGCACCCGGCACGCCGGGGGCCCCTGGGCTCCGGTACCACCGGTAGCTCCCGGAGACCCCGCCGCGCCAGTGTCTCCTTTCGGTCCCGTCGGGCCAGGAATCACAAAACTGACTCCGACCGCGACGAGCGACAGCACGATCGCGACCGCTGCCAGCGCCGTCAACATTCCCTTGCCGCTTCCTCCTCCGGATCCGCGCCCCGCGGGGGGAGGCGGATTCGTCTCTGCCGAACCTTCCGGTTGCATGGGCTCAGCTTCCTCCGTTCCCCTTGAAATACGTTAGGGCCCGCTGGACGCCGGTTTTCCACCCCGAGCGAACCTCTCTCACGGGGACCTCCGAATCGTAAGACAACCGGATGCGACTTCGTGGACCCGGCAGTTCGCCTCGGCCCCAGCATCGGCCGGGCTGCGAGCCCCCACCGTACGAGCTGCTCAACGGAACGGGGGATCGGCTTTCCCTGCATGTCCACCGGGGGGACAACCCCGAGGAGCGTTAGGATCGTGGGCGCCACGTTGATGAGCTTCTCCACGGGCCCCCGCTGGCCGCGGCCCTCGACCGGGTCGGAGACCGAATAGATCCCTTCGAACGAGTGGACGGCGTCGTCCGGACCGGTGTCGTTCTCCTCGATGAAGAGGGTACGTACCCGATCGTGCCGATCGAACGCCACGCGACGTTCCCGAAGTAGACCATCAGATCGGGCGCGTCCCCCTGGACGCTGCGGTAGATGTCCTTCGGGCGCCGAACGTCCACCCCCAGCGGCGTCACCGTCGGGCCGAACGACCGCGGAGAGCTCCTTCGTGAGCCGGGCCTCGAACGCGGGAATATCCGCCGGAGCGAGCGCGCCCTCGGGCTCCCGGCCCTTGACGTTGAAGAAGATGCGGGCGTAGTATCCTCCGGCCCCCCATGCGAGGGTCCTCGACCAGTCGATGTCCGCGTCCTCGATCTGGGTCTTCGGCGGGGGGCGGGGTCCCTTGAGCGTCAGGTACCCCTTCTCGATCAGCCACTCGTTGATGCAGAAGCACCCCTTCATCGCCTGGCTCCCGTGGTCCGAGAGGAGGAGCACGCGCACATCGTCCGGCACCTCGTCCAGGAACCGACCGATCTCCTCGTCGAGCATCCGGTAGTAGTCCTCGACCAGGGTTCTCAGCGCGGCGTTCTCCTCGAAGCGGGGGTGCGCCGGGTCGAAGAACCGCCAGAACGTGTGGTGCAGGCGGTCCGGTCCAATCTCGTGGTAGGCGAACAGGTCCCACGGCTCCTTCTTCCAGAGGTGCCGGGCGACCGCGAAGTGCTTGCGCGTCATCTCGAACAGCTCCTTGCCGATCCGGTCCCGGTCGTTCTGCCGGAAGGTGACGTCGAACGGGTAGCCGCCGGAGACGCGGTCGATCTCCGAGCGCATCGACGCGGGGGAGACGTAATCGGTCGCCTTGTCGGGCGTAAGGAAGTCGGAGATGTAGACGCCGTTGATCGCGGGCGGCGGGTACCCGGGCGGCATCCCGATCACGCAGACCCGCTTCCCGAGCCGGGAGAGCCGCTCCCAGATCAGCGGTTTCAGCAGCGTCCGGGACGTGGGGATGTAGTTGTCCCAGTAGGTACCGGCCCGCCGGTGCCGGAAACCGTAGACGCCCAGCGTTCCGGGGTCCACTCCCGAGAACATCACGGCCCAGGCCGGGACGGTGATGGGCGGGTCGATCGTTCTCAGGGTCCCGTACCGGGACCGCTCGAGGAGCTGGCGCACCCGAGGCATGAGCGGCAGGAACCGGTCGAACAGGAGCCACGGGGAGACGGAATCGAGGCCGATCGCCAGAACCCTCTGGGGCCGGTCGGGCACGCGCGGCCCGAGGCGGACCGCGTAATAAGACTACCCCGACGAGTCTCTGTGGGGCGGCGAACCGGCCGGGATGTCCGTCCGTTTCCCGGCGAGCACGGCAGGGTGCGCGGTTCGGCCGCGAGGCGGGTCGGGATCCGGGACCCTACGGCTTCGGAACGCGGCCTCGGCGGACCAGGAAGAGAGAACCGACGACCCCGACCGCCGCAAGGGCAGCGATGCCGCCCCAGAACCACAGGGGCGCGCCGCCGACGGAGCCCCAGGCGCTCGCGGTCGTGCCCGGAACGGTCTCGTTCAGGGACGCGTAGGTGGAGGCGCCCGCCGAATCGTTGACCCAGACCTTGACGTCGTACGTCCCCGAGTGCGCGTACGCGTGCTGGGGGGTCGGGAGGGCGCTGCGGCTGCCGTCGCCGAAGTACCAGGCGTACCGGTAGGGACCGGTGCCGTTCGAAACGTTCGCGAAGAAGGTGGGGGCCGACCCGACCGACGGCGAGGTCGAAGTGGCCGCCACCTTGAGCGTGGGAGCGGCGGCGATCACGAGGGAGAGCGAGACGGTGTCGGTGGCGTCGTCGCCATCCTTCGCCTTCAGCTTCACCGTGTAGGTGCCTGCCGTGGTGTAGGTGTGGGACGTCGAGGCGCCGTACGCCGGTCGAGTGGTCGCCGAAGTCCCAGGTGAAGTTGAGAGGGGGAGCCCCTTCGATCAGGACGGTGCTCTCGAACGATACGGGGTAGCCGACGTCGCTCGATGACGGGACGGCCGCCGCCGTGACCGACGGGCCTGACGTGACGGTGAACGAGGCGTTGATCTCGGAGGCGGTCGCCCCGACGGCGTCCGTGAGGTAGACGGAGACGTTGTACGTTCCCGCGGTCCCGTAGGTGTGGGCGACGTTGAAGTACGGGCCTACGCCGGCAGGGTAGGCGGACACGCCGTCACCGAACGCGACCGTGATCCGGTAGGGGGAGGTCCCGTCGCTGGCGGTCACGTTGAACGTCACCTTTTGACCCACCTCGGAGGTCGAAACGCTCGGGCTCACGCTCACGTAGGGTGCGAACTCGTAGGCCCACGTGCTGTCGAAGGTGAGCGTGTCGTTCTCGCCCCCCTGGATGATGACGGTCTGGCCGGTTCCGTCCAAGGCCATGGAGAAGTAGCCCAATCCGGGCGGGGTGGCGGTCGGGGCCTGCTGCTCCCAGGCGCCGTCGTAGAACACCCAGGTGTCGTCGGCAAAGAGCCCGCTCAGGTCGAGCCCACCGAACATCATGACGCCCGCGTCGTCCGGTAGCTCGACCATCGAACCGAGCGTTCGCCCGAGGGGCGAGTTCGTCGGCGTTACGTTCCACCACTGCCCGGAGTACAGCTCCCACGTGTCGGAGTAGATCGAGAACACGTCGAGCCCACCGAACAGGACCACGGCGCCGTCCGACGCATCGTACGCCATCTGGGCGAAGCCGCGGGCGGGTGGGGCAACCGACGGGGTGAGGTTCACCCAGCCCCCGTACGCCTCCCAGACCCAGGTGTAGTTGTCGCAGGCATCGAACCCGATGAATCCAGGGTAGAAGACGCAGCCGCCGAACAGGACGGAGCCGTTCTCCTCCGGTTCGGGGTCGAACGCCATGCCGGCAGCGCCGACAGCCGGCGGAGCGGGGCCGTAGTACGAGACGTTCGTCCAAGTCCCGTTGCTGTACGTCCAGGTCGCATTGCTCACGATCGAGCAATTCTTGTCGAGGCACCCTCCGAACAGGAGGATCGCCCCCATGTTCGCGTCGAAGTCGATCGCCGGATAGACCACTGCGGGCGGCGCGTCGGCCGTCTCCGTCACGTTGGTCCAGATCCCGTCCGCGAACACCCAGGTCTGGTCGCTGGGACACGCGCCGCCAACGGCACACCCACCGTAGGAGAGCGTCTGGTTGAGGACGGGGTCGTACGCGGACGCGCTGCCCCACCCGGCCGGGGGCGCATCGCCGGGGGTCGTGTTCGTCACGTTGATCCACGCCGGGTGCGGGAAGATGATGCCGATCGACGGGTTGACCCCAGGGGCAACGCTCGGGGCGGGGAGGGTGGGGATCGCGGCCGAAGTCGACCCGGTCGGTCCGGCGCGTCCGGTCGCCGCGGAGACCGTCGCGGATTGTAGGACCATGAAGGCGCACACCGCGACCAGGACGAATCCGGCGGCGTAGCCGAGGCGACGCGGCCGACCGAACGGGGTTCGTTCTCGCTGGTGGGCGTTCACGGCTTCACCCGGTCGGCGGGGGCGGCGAGGAGCCCGGTTCGGGCGTGGGCGTACCCGAGGTACCGGGGGGAGGTGTCGTCGCGGCGGTCGCCGGCGGGCGGCGGCGACCACGGATCGCAACCGCCGCCAGGATGACGGCGACGACGCCGGCGGCGAGCGCGAGGTAGAGCGCGTAGTCGGACGAGGGGCTGGACGCCGACGCCGAGAGGCGCGCCGAGGACGGCACCGGCACGGGTGCGAGGGCGGCCGGGACTTCGGCGAGCGAGAACGTGACCGTTGGTTCGTGGGTGGTTCCGTTCGTGGAGAGGGCGTAGATCACGATCGACCCGCCGGCCTGGACGATTCCGTAGCTCGCAACGTTCGCCTGGGAGAACGTGTAGAAGAGCTTGAACTTCCCGCCCACTTCGGAGAAAGCGTGGATTCCCGCGTCAACCCGGTCGAACACGTAGATCGTCGAGTTGCTCGCGATCGCCTCGGCCTGGGTTGCGTCGGTTTTGACCGCAAGGGTTCCGATGGTCGCGCCGGACGAGGCGTTGTAGAGCACAATCTTCGAAGCGTTCGGTCCGGCATACAGGAGGACGAGGTCGGACGCCGAGCCGATGACGAACTGTTCGGACGTCAGGACGAAGTGGTCGGGTGGGGCATAGGAGATCGTGACCGCCAAACCGGTCGCGAGGTCGACCAGGTCGTACGTCCCGTTGACGAGCTCGAGGACGGCGAGCCCGGGGCTACCGCGGACCGAAACGACCTCGGAAACTCCCGTGACGCTGACGTTGCTGAGCTGGGCGCCTGTGACGACGTTGTACTCGATGAGCCGCTCGGGCGTCGTCGCATTCACGAGGGGCTGGCTCGAGACGAGCTCGACGACCTCTCCCGTGGTGTTGGTCGCGTCGACCCGTACAACTCGGGGAGGCCGGCGGAGCTGAACGTGTGGATCGCGCCCCACGAGTCGTTCGTCGGGTAGAAAACCGCACCCTGGAGGGCGAGGGAGGTCAGGTCGAGCGGGCTGGCGAGTCCCTTCTCGGAGAACGGAAGCGCGTTCCAGACCACGTAGAGATTCCCGTCGGGTAGGGTCGTGGCCTGGGGGGAGAAGATGAGATAGTTCGGGTCGGGCAGGGCAGGGATCGCGGTGAGCTCGTTCGAGGAGGTGTTGAGCCGCGCCCCCGAGAACTCGAGGCCGTCCCGCACGGGCTGCGTCGTGTTGTCGTTCGTGTAGAAGAGATAGGCGCCGTTGTACCCCGCGGCGCCGCTGACCTCCGCGGACGGGTAGATGTCGTTGATCGCGGGTCCCGAACTGGTCGCCGGGTTCCAGACGTAGGCGTCGTAGCCGGTGATGTTGTAGTAGCGGTTGTCGAGAACCCATGGGGTGCCGCTCCCGTTGTCCCACGGTGGCTCCACGCCCGGACCGTCCCACGAGTAGATCGTACCGCTGGTGATGTTCCACGAGTCCGACCAGAAGAGGAACGATGCGGTGACGAAGATCGATCCGTTCACCCAACCGCCGTAGATATCGAAGTTCGGCTGCGTATGGAACTCGAGCGCGACCGACACTCCGGCCCCCAGGCCGATGGACGCGATCCCGATCCCAAAGTCGACGGACGCCGAGAGGGCGAGCGTCAACGTGCCGATCAGGTTCTGGATCATGATCCCGATGTTCGGGAGGATATCGTCGGTCGGGTTGGTCGTTGGCGCAAGGATCAGCTTGAGGGCGGCGGAGACGTTGATCTCGACGTCCAGGGTGAATCCGACGGTGAATCCCAGGATGTCGAAGCCGTAGATCGGGATGTCCGCCCCCAGCGAGGCGTAGGCCGTGATCTCGGCGAACGCCGTCTCCCAATGGACCCCGCGACCCTCGACGTCGAACGTTCCTCCGAGGGTGAATCCGATCCCGAGGCTGAGCGACGCCGGGCCCAGGTCGATCGAGGTCGAGGTGAGGGGTAGCGTCCCGTTGATGGTGAGATTGCCGTCCGAGCTGACCGTGAAGTTCACCCCGAGCGACGGGATCACGTTGTAATCCCCACCGAGGAGCTCGATCGGCAGGGAGAAGCCCGACGCAACGTTCCACGAGTAGGAGTCGTTGATCGTGTATGTCTTGTTGAACGGCCCGGCGCCATGAGGCGTGAAAGTCTGGTTCGAGCCGTCGTAGACGTTCTCGAGCCAGCTCGGGAACGTGACCATGGAGACATTGTAGGTCGCGTTGAGGGTCCAGTTGCCCCAGGACCCTTCCGCGTGTAGGATCGCCCCCTCCGGGACGTCGTTCATTTCGACCGAGGCGTTCCACCACCGCGGGGCGGTCTTGTGGAAGGTGACGGTCTGCCCCCCAACGTCGCCGAGAGGCTGCTCGCCGAGGCGTTGTTCACCTCAGCGTAGATCGTGAACGTGTTCGTGACGTCGATGCCCTCGTAGAAGTAGGTGCCGTACTCGGAGTAGATCTCCATGTCCTCGGGGGGGACCACCTCGTAGATCCAGGTCGACGAGGCGTGGTCGGACGCCGACTCCTTGTCGTAGACGGTCAGTGTGAGACGGTAGACGTTGTACGCGCCGGGGCCGGAAGGCACTTGAAACTCACCGTGCCGTTGAACGGTAGCGTGAGGTTGTCCCCGTCGGTGAACTCCGAGCAATCGAGCTTGTTCTTCGTCTTCAGACCCGTGGCGGCGAGCGTGTAGCTCAGATTCCCGGACCCGCCGTAGCCCGTGATGACGAACGTCTCGTCGAGGAGCACGATCTTCATCGCGGTGTTGAAGCCGGAGGGGCCCGAGAGCTTGGCGTGCACGTATTCGAAGAATCGCCACGACTGGTTGGTCAACTCGCCGCTGCCGAGTCCCCCACCGAAGATCCAGAAGTAATCCGAGGTGAAGTCGCTCGAGTAGCCCATGTAGGCGCGGGCGTGCGGGTCTCCCGAATCGCCGGCGTTGTGCCAAACGAACCCTCCCCCGGAGACGTTGCCATACAGCCATGTGTCGTTGAGCGCCGCAGGTCCACCGGAGCACTCACTCTCCGTGCCCTGACTCGTCGAACCGTAACCACCGTAGAGCACGAACTGGGAGTTCTTCGGGCTCCATCCCAAGGAAGCTCCGACTCGGCCGCACGGCGGGTTCGGTATCACGGCGCTGGCGGCCGGTGTGACGCCGGGGGTCGCCGCGGGGACTTGCCCCGGGCTCTTGATGATCGGTGTGCAGGGCCCGGTGTCGGTGTCGCCCCAGCCGTTCTCGGGGGTCCAGAGACCGTGATAGAACCACCACGCAACGGTCGAGTTGCCCTCGTTGTAGTACGACCCGTTGTCGCACCAGTTCTGGATGATGTAGCTGGTTCCGTTGTCCTGTTGATCCATCCCGCCGTAGAGCATCACGTAACCATCGGGCGATGTCGCGACCGCGGCGCCGGCGCGGGGTGCGGGGGCTTTGAGCGTCTCGTAACCGAGTGCCCCCCCCTCCTGCGACGTGATGTTCGTCCAGACCCCGTCGGCGAACTTCCAGGTGTCTCCGAGCGCGTTGCCGCTGACCGTGGAGCCCCCGAAGAGGAGGACGTAGTTGTCCGAGGGATCGTAGGACATGACACCCGAGAACCGCGGAGACGGCGCGTTGCCGACGGTCGAAGAGAGGTCGGTCCAGGTCCCGTTCGCGAAAAGCCAAGTGTCGTTGTACGCGATGTCGAATGTCGTCTCGAACCCGAGGAACGACCAGAATCCGCCGAAGAGGATCATGCCGTCCTCCTGGGGGTCGTACGCCATCATCGCCCCGGACCGGGAGCCGGGACAGGGGACGGCCGAGCAATTGGAACCGTTGTTCACGTCGGTCCACTTGTTGTTCGCGTACGACCACGTGTCTTGGAGGTAGTCGTCAAGCCCAGCGTACCCGCCGTAAAGGATCGTGGCGTGCGCCGAAGGATCGTACGCTTCGGCCGGAAGCT
>CAWDQP010000001.1:0-173899 GCA_963804505.1 uncultured Thermoplasmata archaeon | reverse complement strand
GATAATCCTCCGCGGGGGGAACCTTCGGGAGCTCGGCGGTGCCGGCTTCCGGCAGGATGGCCATGGAGGGGACGAGGTGGTGAACCTCCAGAAACTCAAGGCCGGACGGGATCGCGCCGTAGACCTGGATGCGGTCCACGCCCGCCTCGTCGAAGAGGCGGTGGATGAGCTCCGCGCTGGGCGCGACCACGACGGCCCACGCTTCCGCCTCGGCGGGCACGTGCTCGAGGAGCGCGGCGGCTTCCTCGACCGAGAGGTTGCGTGGGGACGTCGGGACCTCGACCACGAAGCCCGCGGCGCCGCCCGACGGGACGAGCGCGAGCGCGGCGCGGTCCCTCAATCCACAGAACTTGACGAACGTCTTCATGCGGCGCCCCCCCGGGGCTCCCGCCGCAGCGTGTCGAGGAACTCGGCCGGTTCGTTCGACCGGGCGACCGCGGTACCGACGAGGAGGCCATCCGCCCCCGCATTCCAGAAGGCAGCCGCATCGGACGGGTTGGTGACTCCGCTCAGCCCCAGAAGCGGTTTCAGGCCGGCGGCGTGCGCATCCGCGAGCGCGCGCATGGCGGTCGGCCGGTCGATCTGCAAGGTGTCAAGGTCGCGGACGTTCACTCCAAACACATCGGCCCTCACGCCTTCGACCCAACTTAATTCCGCGCTTCGGTGAACCTCGAGCAGCACCTCGAGCCCGCGGTCGTGCGCCTCGTCCGCAAGCTCGGCCAGCGGACGGTCGAGATGGCCCTCCGCCGCGAGGCGCGCGATCAGCAGGATGGCGCTCGCGCCCGCTCGGGCCGCGACCTCGATCTGCTCGTCCGCGACAACGAACTCTTTGAAGAGAACTGGCCGGGGGGTGCAACGGGCGAGGTCGGCCACGTCGTGGGGCGAGCCCTCGAATCGAGGGCGGTGGCGAGGCAGGAGTAGCCCGCGGGGACGCCGGGTCGACCAGGCGGACGAATTCCTCCGCCGAACGTGCCGGCAGGCGGGGGTCGGCCTGGCCGGGGGAGACCCGCTTGAACTCCACGACGATCGCGCCGCGGGTCCGGTCGCGCTCGATCGCCTCGCGGAGACTGACCCGTTCGACCGCTCGGGCGTGACGGTACGCCCCGGTCGTAGACCTCCGACCGGACATTCTCTCGGACGTCGCGCACGATCTCCGCCAGGAAACCGGACATCAGCGTGCTCCCGAGGGGTAGCGGCGGGCGATCCGGCGCAACGATCCGAGAAGCGATTCGGCCCGCCCGTCGTCCAGGGCTTCGCGCGCGAGCGCCACGCCGTGCGCGAGCCCGTCGGCTCGCCCGGCGATCCACAGCGCGGCCCCGCCCGTGAGAAGGATCGACCCCCGACGCGCTCCTCCCCCTCCGGCGAGGAGGCGCTCCGCTTCCTCGGCAGCGTCCGGCGGAGACATCGAACCCCACGAGCCCCTTCGCTCGTCGGCCTCGAGGAACGAAGCGGGGCGTACGACCTTGTGTTGGACCCGCGTCCCGTCCCAGAGGAAAACGGTCGTCGGTCGCGCCGGCGAGAACTCGTCGCACCCTTCCGCCGACGTCATGGAGAGACCTCGGTGGACGCCGAGGCGAGGGAAGGCACGCGCGAAAGTTTGCGCGGCTTCCGGCCCGGGCGCACCGACCACCTGGAACCGGACCCGGGCAGGATTCGATAGCGGACCGAGCCGGTTGAAGACGGTGGGTATGCCGAGCAGGCGACGGACGGGAGCGACGGCGGCGGTCGCGGGGTGGTAGAGCGGTGCGTGGAGGAACGCGAGCCGATGGGCTCGGTAGGTCGCGCGACCGAAACCCCGGGACGTCGTGACCGGAAGGCCGAGCGCTTCGAGCAGGTCGCTCGAGCCGCAATGGCCGCGCGCGCTCCGGTTCCCGTGCTTCACGACCGGAACTCCCGCGGCGGCGACCACGAAGGCGGCCACGGTCGAGACGTTGTAGGTGGGACGCGGGGCGCCTCCGGAGCCGCACAGGTCGAGGGCCGCATCGCCGCGGGGGAGCGGGAACGGGGTCGCCCTGCGCCGCATCTCCAAGGCGAAGGCGGCGAGCTCGGCGGCGTCGAGCCGCCTCGAGGCGAGCGCGACCAGGACCGCCGCACGCTCCGTGTCGGTCGTCCGCGGATCGACCAAGTGGTCGAAGGTGCGGCGGACGACGCCCGGCGCCAGCGGAGCCTCTCGAAGGAGGGCGACGAGCGTGGACGCGATCAGTGCCGCGCCCCCTCGAGGAAGTTGGCCAGGATCCGGGGGCCCATGGGTGTGAGGAACGATTCCGGGTGGAACTGTACCGACTCCGTCGGGTGGATCCGGTGCCGGAGACCCATCACGACGTGACCTTCGCCCCAGGCCGACACCTCGAAGGACGCCGGGACGGAGCGGGGGTCGACGACGAGCGAATGATACCGCGCGCCGTCGAGAGGGGACGGGACCGACCGGAAGAGGCCCCGTCCAGTCGTGGCGGATGCGGGTGGTCTCTCCGTGGACCGGCTCGGCCGCGCGGACCACGCGGGCGCCGGCGCGTTCGGCGATAAGCTGATGGCCCAGGCAGACCCCCAGGAACGGGCGTTCCTCCTCCCAACGGTCGAGCAAAGACCGGGAGAGGCGGGTGAACTCGCTATCGCCCGGGCGCCGGGCCCCGGCGACAGAACGATCGCGTCGGGGTCGAAGGCGACCGCCTCGTCGTCCGGTGATCGCGAGCGAACGCAAAGGACCTTCACGCCGTGAACGGAGATCGCCTGTTCGATGTTGTGGACGAAGGAGTCCTCGTGGTCGACGATCAGCACCTTCATGTCCCCACTCCGACCAGCGCCTGTTCGACGTGCGCCAGCTTGAGGAGGGTCTCATCGAACTCCCGGGCGGGCTGCGACCGGTGCACGATCCCGGCGCCGGCCGCCGTGTACAAGCCGGTCGTTCGCCGCGAACCCGCTTCGGATCGCAAGGGCCCAGTCGGCGCCACCGTCCGGGCGAAGGCAGCCGACCGCGCCGGCGTAGGGCCCCCTCCACGCCCGCTCTTCTCGGCGCAAGAGCTCGGTGGCCCGGATCTTGGGGGCGCCGCTGACGGTGCCCGCGGGGAAGGTGGCGGCGAGGACCTCCCACGGACCCACCCCGCGGCGCACGCGGGCGCCCACGCGGCTCACGAGGTGTTCGAGTCGAGCGTACCGTGTCCGCCGTTCGAGATCGACGATGCGGACCGATCCTGGGGCGGCGACCCGGCCGAGGTCGTTGCGCGCGAGGTCGACCAGCATCCGATGCTCGGCGAGCTCCTTGGGGTCCGAAAGTAGGGGCCTTCGGCCGGCCGCGGGCGAGGTCGGAAGCGTCCCGGCGATCGGGTTCACGAACGCCGCCGACCCCTGGACCTCCACGACGGATTCGGGGGTCGCTCCCACGATCTCGCGGTCGCCGAAACGAAGGTAGTAGAAGTGCGAGTACCGCTCGCTGTCCCGTAGGCGACCCGCCCGGGGCACGAGGTCGGACGGCCGCCGCCACGACCGCCGGTGGGCGAGCACGACCTGGAACGCTTCGCCCGCCCGGATGTCCTCCACGAGGCGCACGACGCTCCGTTCGTAAGCAGGGCGCGCGAGGGAATCGGAAAGCGGACGGGGCACGAGCTGAGCGGCCGAGGGTCGTCGTCGCCGGTACGGCACGCGGCCGGTCTCGACGCGATCGGCGAAGGCGATCTCGCCGAGAGGGAACGGGCTCCCACCGGGGAACTCCCTCAGGGCGGGCTCGAAGAGACCGGCCGCATCGAACCCGACGTACCCGAGAACGGCTCCGGCCCGGTGTCGCCCGAGAAAGCGGGAGGTCGCTCGTGCGATCTCGTGCGGGTCGCTCGAGGGATCGAGGGTCCGCACGTCGCCGGCGCGGTAGAACCAGCTCGCGATTCCGGGGACCCCGACCGACCCCGCCCGTTCGAAATACCCCGAGACCTCCGACGAACCCACGCCCTTCGAGAACACGGTCCACGGGTCGCTCACGGCGCCTCCCCGGTCACGAGGGCCCGATGGAGGGCGCGCACGACCGTCCGGGCCCTTCGCTCCGGCACGGCCAGCGACAAGGCTCGGGGGGTTGCGCTGAAACCCTCCGCGCCCCGCACGGCGTCGGCGGGGAGGCGGTCGAGGTCGTTCAACACCCCATCCCCGATCGCCGTCACGAGCGCGACGCGGAACGGGCCCTCGACGACCACGGTCGCATCGCGCGTCATCGGCGCGAGCGCCCGCACGGCGGTCGTCACCGACTCGGGGGCCAGAACGAGGCAGAGGAGCGCCGAGGAGGTGAACAGCTGCACGACGTTCACCCCCGCGGCCGAAAGGTCCTGCGCGACCTCCGCCACGATCCCGGGTCGCTGGCGACCGCCCGGCACCCTCAGGCGGAGGAGTCGCAGCGGCCGGAGCACCGTGATCGCCCGGTTTCGCCGTCCCGCTCGGGCGGGTCCGATCGTCGTCGCGAGCTGGGGGTCGTCCAACGAACGGACCTGAATGACCATGCCGTGTGCCCGGGCCGGCTCGATCGTGAGGGGGTGGAGCACTCGGGCGCCGAACTGGGCGAGCTCTTCGGCCTCCTCAAAGGAAAGGTGGGGGATCGCCCGCGCGTCGGGCACTTCGCGCGGGTCGGCCGACAGCACGGCGACGTGGCTCTTCACGAGCTCCACGCGCGTGGAGCCCAGCAGCGCGCCGAGACCGGCGGCGGTGTAGTCGGAGCCCCCACGGCCGAGGGTGGCGACCCGTCCCTCCAGGCTTCGCCCGAAATATCCGGTGACCACGGGGAGCACGCCCCGCTTGAGAATCCGTGTGATACCCCGTTGCACCGGGAGGCGGGAGCGGTCGAACAGGATGCACGACGCGCCGTAGGCGTTGTCCGTGATGAGACCGAGATGGTCCGCCTCGACCGGTACCGCGGGGATACCGGCCTCCCGGAGCCGGGCGGACAGCCAGTGGACGGCGAGCCGCTCGCCCTGGCTCAGCACCCGGTCCGCCAGCGGCGGGTCGGGGACGCCCGTCGCCTCGAGCCGAGCGAAAAGGCCGGCCAAGCGGTCGAGGCGCTGGCGCCCGGCCAGCGGCAGTCCGGGATGACGTCGGCGGATCTCTGCGAGGTTCTGGCGGTGGATCGCCGAGGATCGGGGGTGAGCGAGCGCCTCGTGCAGCAGGTCGGTCACCCGCTCGCGGGCGGAGGCGACCACCACGACGTCGCGCGTCCTCTGCTTCAGGGCGCGTATGTCGGCCACGACCTTCTCGGGGCTCGCGAGCGACGCTCCGCCGAACTTCACGACGAGCGGGGGCCCTCCGGCTGGCACGGGATCACCGGCCTCCGACCGGTAGAAAGCCCCGGTGCAGCGCCAGTTCCGCGTTCAGGACGGATCCTCCGGCGCCCCCACGGACGGCGTTGTGCGAGAGCACGAAGAACCGGAGGTACGGGGGCGACCAGCGAACGCGTCCCACCGTGACGGCCATGCCGCGCGCCCGGGCGGGGTTGCCCGCCCAGCGGTCCCGCAGCGGTTGCGGGCGATCCGGCTCACGACGTAGCTCGACCGGGGGATGCGGGGAGGTCGGCAGCCGGTCACCGGCGAGCGGGTCGAAGGCGCGCCACGCCGCCGACAGCTCGGCCGCGGTCGGTTCGCGCTGTGCTTCGATCGTGACCGCCTCGAGGTGGCCGTCGCGCGTGGCCACTCTCGCGCAATGGGCGATCAACGGCACGCGCAGGGGCGCGACGCGGCGCGAGCGCAGCCGGCCGAGGATGCGGAGCGTCTCCCGCGCGAGCTTTTCCTCCTCCTCGGGGATGAACGGAACCACGTTGTCGGCGATCGCGAGCGACGGCACGCCGGGGTACCCTGCCCCCGAGAGCGCCTGGTAGGTGGTGACGTGGATCGCCCGCGGTTGCAGCAGCGGCACAATCGGTGCCACGGCGACCACGAGCCCCGCCGCGGAGCAGTTCGGGTTGGTGACCAGGATGCCGCGGCCCGGTCGATGGCGTTCGGCAAGCGCCAGGTGCGCCGCGTTCACCTCCGGGACAAGGAGCGGGACGTCCGCGTCCATTCGATGGTCCGAGGCATTCGAGAACACCGAGATGCCCCGTCGGACGATCGCGTCCTCGAGTGGGCCCGCCGTTCCGGACGGCAGCGCCGAGAAGACGACACGGACGCCCCGCCGCTTCAGGGAGGCGGGCGTCAGGCGCACGAGCCGGCGCTCGTGCAACAACGCAGGGGGCGGCTCCGCGAGCTGCCAGACGTCGCCCAACGACTTCCCTTCGGACCGAGGTCCCGCGCCCAGGATCGGCTCCTCGAAATCCGGATGGTCGGCGAGCAGGCGCGCGAAATGCTGGCCGATGTATCCGCTCGCACCGAGGATCGCGGTCGGTAGGCGTTGCTCGCTCATCCGAGAAAACCCCCTCGAAGGGCGAGGTCCGCGAGGGCGATCGCCGTCACGCACTCCAGCACGACCACCGCGCGCGGCACGATGCACGGGTCGTGCCGGCCGGTGACCACGAGCTCCGCGTTCTGGTGGGTCGCCAGGTTCACGGTTCGCTGCGACCGGGCGATGGACGACGTCGGTTTCACCGCCACGCGCACGACGATCGGCATCCCGGTCGCGAGACCGCCCAGGATCCCTCCGGCGTGGTTCGACGCGGTCCGGATCGCCCCGGATTCCCAGACGAACGGATCGTTATGCTCGCTCCCGCGCATGCGCGCGGCCCGGAACCCCGCGCCGAATTCGACCCCTTTGACCGCCGGCACCGAGAACAGCGCGTGGGCGAGGACGCTCTCGATCGAGTCGAAGAACGGTTCTCCCAGCCCCACCGGAACCCCGGTCGCCCGGACCTCGACCACGCCGCCCAGGCTGTCCCCCTCGCGTCGCGCGGCGCCGATCGCCTCTTCCATGCGACGCGCTGCGTCCGGGTCGGGCGAGCCTACTTCGTTGGACGCCGCCGACCGCGCGAGCTTCGCCAGCGGCCGATCGTCCGGCACGTTGCGCGTCGACCGACCCGATCGACCGGGTGAACGCCGCGATCGAGACGCCCTTCGGGGCGAGCATCGACCGAGCGATCGCGCCGGCGATGACGAGCCCGACCGTCATCCGGCCCGAGAAGATCCCGCCGCCCGAGAGGTCGGCGTCCGGTGCCGTACCGGATCCGTGCCGGGTAATCGGCGTGCCCCGGTCGGGGCGTATTCGTGCATCCGGTCGTACGGTTCCTTGCGCACGTCCTCGTTGGCCACGTGCGCGCGCAGCGGTAGGCCGTTGGACCGTCCGTCGTCGACCCCGGAGTCGAGGACGAGGCGGTCCTCCTCCTGTCGCTGCGTGGCGAGGCGCCGACCGACCGGTCGCCGTCGATCGAGCTCGGCCTGGATGGCCGCGGCATCGACCGGGGTTCCCGCGAGGGACCCCTTCGATCGTGACGCCGACCTCGGGGCCGTGGCTCGAGCCGAAGATCGTGACGCGGAACCGCTCGCCGATATGCATCATGCGACCGACCCCTTGCCCGCGAGCGAGCGGAGCGCCTCCCAGAACGTCCGGGAACGACTTTCCGACCGAGCGGGCGTCCGAGACGGTGGACGGGCCCGACCCGGCCAGGGCACCCACGGCCGCGCTCATGACGATGCGGTGGTCGAGGAGACCCCGCAGGGAGAACGGCCGGGGCCGGGCCGTCCCGCGGATGACGAGCGCACCGCCGCGGAACCCGACCGTCGCCCCCATCGCCCGTGCGAGGTCGATCGTCCCGCGGCGGCGATCGGACTCCTTGTGGACAACGTGGCTCGCGCCCGCCAGCCGGCTTTCCCCGCGGGCGGTGGCCGCGAGAACACCGGCGAGAGGGTACAGATCGGGCGAGGCGGTCAGGTTGACCCGGAACGGTCGATGCTCGTCGCCCCGAACGGTCACCGAGTTCTTCCCGCGACGGACCACCGCGCCGTAGCTCTCGAGCAGGTCGAGGACCGCGAGGTCGGCCTGCGGCCACCGGTCGGAGATCCCCTTGACCGTGACCCGTCCTCCGGCGACTCCCGCGGCCGCCCAGAGGTACGCGGCCGAAGAGGCATCGCCCGGAACGCGGAACGACGACCCGTGGAACTTCTGCTCGCCCGGGACGGTGTATCGGTTCCTGCGCGGCCACGGCACCCGAACCCGGCTGGCCCTCAGGACCGCCAGGTCGCCTCGACGTACGGTTCCGAGACGAGGGGCCCTACGACACGAACAACGGAATCCGGCCTTCGCTTGGGAAGCACCAGCAGGAGCGCCGAGACGTACTGCGAGCTCTCGGAGCCGTCGGACGTCCACCGACCCTCCGTGGACGGGCCCCGCACGCGCAACGGCAGCGTTCGGCCACGTCGCCGGGCCCCTCGGAGCTCACGCCGAGTTGTCGAAGGGAGTCGCGCAGAGCGCCCATCGGGCGGACGGGCAGTCGGCCCCTACCACGAGCGTGACCGGGCGGTCCGAAAGCGCCGCGAGGGCGCTGACGAACCGCAACGTCGTTCCGGACTCGCCGCAATCGATCCGAACGGTCGCGACGCACGAGAACCCTTCGGGGAGGGCGCGACGACCCAGCCGTCCCGTTCCGCCTCGACCCGCGAGCCGAGGATCTGCAGAGCGCCCGCCGTTCCGGATCGTGTCGTCGGAGACCAGCGGAGATTCGATCCGGTAGGGGCGGCTTGCCAGGTGGGCGGCCACGAGCGCCCGGTGAGTGTAACTCTTCGAGGAGGGAGCACGCAGCGATCCGTGACCGGGCCCGGTTTCACCCGGACCGACGCTCACCGTCGCACCCCCGACGGGCGAGGCCCGGGACGCTGCGAACCGGAGCGCCCGTCGCGCCCGGCCGACGGCGGGAGACAGGCGAGCACGGCGTCGATCCGTTCCCGGGGCGCGACCGCCGCGAAGGCCGGTCCCAGCCCCGAGGCCCCCGAACCCCGTGCCCCTTCGCGCGCGACCGCTTCGCGGTACGCAGCGTACGGGTATCCCATCGCCCGCTCCACCAGCTCGGAGTTGAGTCCCATCGCGGTCCACCATTCGCCCCGCAGCGCCGCCTCTGCTGCCTGGGCCGCGAGCGGATCGTCGGCCGCGAACCGGCTCCGCACCCGGGCGACGGCGGGTGGGTCCCGGGGGGATCCAGAGAGCGACCTCCAGGTCGGGCTCCAGCGCGGCGCTGCGGATCAGTTCGTCCGTGTAGTTGTTGGTAACGACCACTTCGTGGGTGAGGCCCGCGAGCGCGTCGTCGAACGCGCCCGTGGCGCTCACCCCGACCTTGCGCGAGACCTGGGCCGAGTGGCGCGCGATCTCTGCGACCGGGGCCGGGACCCCGGCCGGCCCGGGCCACGGCGAGGATCGTCGCGGTGCTTACCGCGCTCGAACTCTTGAGCCCGATCGCGACGGGGATCTCGGAACTGATATCGAGCCGTGCCCGGACGTGGACATCGGGGAGGAACCTCTCTATCGCGGCCGTTAGCGACGCCTCCACCAGCGGCGTGCGCGAGGTCGGGGGGCCGATCTCGAGGTCGGAGGTCCCGCTCGCCACGGGCGAGAGGATGACCTCCGCGCGGGCCTTGAGGTCGATGCCGACCGCGCAGCCGATCCCGGTCGATAGGGCGTTCACGACCGTGATCGCGGCCGTGGACTCCCCTACGCCGCGCATCCGCCCTCCCGCAGGGCCTCGGCCAACGAGTTCGGTTCGGGGTCGCTCCCCCACCATAGCGCGTAGCTCTCGGCCGCCTGATAAACGAGAAGGCGCCACCCGTCCTCGTACGACGCCCCGGCGGCGGTAGCGGCCGTTCGCACGGCCGGTTCGGCCGCGTCGTAGACCCAGTCGATGACGTGGCTCCCCGGGCCGACCCACGGTCCGAGGGGGATCTCGAGCGGACCGGCACCGGCGCGCCCCGCGTTCGTGGCGTGCACGACCAGGGGCAGCGGCCGCGCTTCGTCCGTCCGTCCGACCGTGGCAGAGAACTCCTTCGCCAGCGCGTCGGCCGCTTCCGGCCGACGAGCGCAAACGACCGCCTTGGCCGACAGAGCCCGCGCCGCGGCGAGTGTCGCCCGCGCCGAGCCCCCGGCGCCGATCACGCCCAAAGTCCCGCCGTCCCACCGACCGGCTTCGCGAAGTTCGCCGAGCCGTTGGAGGAGGGCGACCAGGTCCGTGTTCTCGGCCTCGACCGCTCCGTCCCGGAGCGTGAGGCAGTTGGCCGCTCCGCACGACTCCGCTCCCTTGCTTGCCGTCGTGGCTGCTTCGAAGGCGATCGACTTGAACGGCTGGGTCACGTTGATCCCCCGGAAACCGGCGGCGGCGAGGTACGGCAGCGACAGGACGAACTCCTCGTCCGTCTCGAACTCGAGCGGGATGTAGAGCCCGTGGCGACCTTCGGCCCGCATCCACCCGGAATGCAGGCCGGGGCTTCGGGAGTGACCCACGGGCCGTCCGGCGACCGCGAAGAGCGGCGCGGTGGAGTCGGCCGCCAAGAATCGGCGAAGTCGGTCGACCGGGATCTGACTGGGCTCGACCGGATCTCTCCCGTTGCCCGCGGGAAGGCTCGCGTAGACGAACGGGAACCCGAGCCGCCGGGCCAGGGCGCGCAGAAGAGGGCCGGAGGCGCCGACCGTGTGCGTGACGAGCGAGGCCTCCTCCGGCGGCGGCAGTCGAGGAACGAGCTCCCGCAGGGTGTCGAGGACCGAGGCGCGGACGACGAGCTTGCCCACGTCCCCCGGGAGCGCCGCCAGCTGCTCGATCCGTTCGGACCATGCCGCCGGAGTGGCCGGGCCCATGTGGACCGAGACGATCCGTCCGACCTTTTCGGACGGCGGCAGCCTCGGGAGAATAGCCAGGTCCCGGGCGAGCTCGAGGTCGACCCAACGGAACGGATGCGCCACGAACCGCTGCAGGAGCTCGGACCGCTCCGCCGGGTCGTCCGATCCTGCGCCCCCCTCCGCGCGCGAACGGTAGGTTGCCAGGAGCGGGAGCGGAGAAGGGAACAGCCGTGGGAGGTTCTCGAGCTCCGTCGAGGGCCACCGGTCCAATCGGATCTCGGCGAGGTCGGCGCCGGACGCCCGGGCCAGCTCCGCCTCCGCGCGCGCGGCCTCGGCCGAGCGCGCGGGCAGGCTGACGATGATCCGGGGGAGCCGATCGCTCATCGCTCCTCGATCGTCTCCTGGACCGCCGTTCCTAGGTGCCGCGCCGGGGCCATCCGTACGCCGTGAAGCGGCGCGCTTGAGCTCAGCTCGGTCACGGCGACGGGTCCCTTCTCCGTTGAAAGCCGGACGGTCTCGGCCTCCTGCAGGAACACCGTTCGGTCCCGTTCTTCGTCGCGGATCGTGACCATCACGAGCGGCCGCCGTTCGATCTTGACGCGGCCCACCCGAGCCGTCCGCACGTTGCCCCGGGGCGATGTCACGAGCACCGAATCTCCCGGGCCGAGCTCCGACAGGTAGCGCGTCGACCCGTCCGCCATCAGCACGTACGAGTGGGCGGCGCCCGCGTTGACGCGGAACGGTCGGGGGCGGCTGAAGGCCGACCCGACCGCCTCGCTGGTGACGAGAAAGAGGAAGGCCGCCGCGCTCCCAACCAGGAGTCCCTCGTCCGGTCGGAGCAGGGAGGTAGTGTCGACCAGGACCCGGTCGCCGACCCCGGCGGAGCGGATCGAGGCCGCGGGCACGGTGGTCCAGTGGAGGTCGCTCGGGAGCGAGCCTTCGAGAACGCTCTCCAACGCGTCGACCTCGTTGACCGAACGAACTGTCACGACCACCCTGTCGGCCCCGTGCTCCAGGGCCCCTAATGCGGCCGGTACTTCGGCCGCGGACCGCGCGAGCGTCCACAGCCGGAATCGGGTGCCGCGCCGGGCGATCGCGTTCTCGAGAGGGATGATCCGGTCGCCAGTCCACTCCACGACGACGGTCGAGCCGTCGGCCGCCCCGGAGAGCGTTCGGTCGAGATCGGCGAGGTCGCCGACCCGATGGATCGTCACGGCCCCCTCCGTGCCTCCCAGCTCGAGGCGGTCCCCGTCGCGTACCACGGTCTGCTCGCCCGGCGCGGTGACCGCGTCGGACCGGGACCGGAGAACGAAACGACGGAAGCCGCGCTGTCGGGCCCGATCCACGATCGCGCTCCGGGTCCCCTCGTCCGGGGCCTCGGGAGCGATCAGGACCCGGTCCCGCGTCATGGAGGTTCGGTCCTACTCGGGTCCGTGCAGCAGCCCGGCGATCCGCGCCGCGAGAGGCCCAACCGGTTGTCGCTGGAACAGGTTCCGCCCGATGCAGATCCCCGCCCCGCCGGCGGCCATGCTCTCCCGCACTATCGTGAAGAACGCCCCCTCGTCGTCGAGGCGCACGCCACCCCCGATAAGCACCGGAACGGGCGTGGTCCGGCACAAACGGGCGAACTCCTCGGCGGACCCGGGGTAGCTCGTCTTCACGATGTCCGCGCCGGTGTCGGCGGCGGCGCGCGCGGCGTGGCGGAGCTCGTCCGGCGTCCCGCCGCCGGCCTTCTTCACGTAGGCCATGCAGAGGAGCGGCAGCCCGAGCTGGCGGCACTGGTCCGAGGCGATGCCCAGATCGCGGAGCATCTCCGGCTCCTCCGGGACCCCGAAGTTTACCTGGACCGAGAGAAGGTCCGCCCCCAGCCCCACCGCCTCCTCCGCCGTCCCGACGAGTACCTTGCGGTTGGAGGTGGTCCCGAGGCTCGTCGAGGCGGAGACGTGAACGCCCAGGTACGTGGAGGGCGCCAGGAGCGGCGCGACCTCGCGGACGGAGCCTTTCGTGACGATCAGGAGATCGACGCCGCTCGCGACGAGCTCCTCCGCCAGCGGGCCGAGCCTCTCGAGACCGTCGATCGGGCCCATCGACACCGAATGGTCGAGCGGGACCGAGAACAGCTTCCGGACGGGGTCGGGAAAGAGGCGCTTCAGTCGGATCTGCTTACCGTGCATCGGTTCTCCCCTGTGTGGTGGGGCTCGGAGGGGGAAGCGCCCGGAAAGGCCCGCCCGAAGTCACGAAGGACACATCGGGACGGCGCCCTCCCGGCGCCTCCCGCTCACCAGAGCCAGACCCCGGCAGCCCGGGCGGAGGGCGCACGACCTGCGCGTGCCGTGCCTCGGCCTGCCATCGGTCCCAGAACGCTCCCCGGCCTATTTAATCTTCTTCGGCGCGGCCCGCTCCGCCGCGAGGACCCCGTCCACGATGAGCGCGTGGATGGAGAACCCGCGAAGCATCTGCTCCCACATCCGCTGCCGGATCTCGGGCGTGGTGGCGAACGCGGCGACGATCCGACCGATCCACTCGCTGTGCTCGACGTCCGCCGTGACGTGGAGCCGGTGGTACTCGAGGTGGTCCTCCGTGACCCCGTAGTGGGTGCGGAACGCCGGCAGGAGGCGGGCGCACAGATCGACGTTGGGGGGCTCGGAGGAGCCGGCGGCGGAGACGTAGAACGGGTTCACGCGGTTGGTGTAGAGGAAGTCGTCGATCGCCACCATTGTGTTCGGCAGGATCGTCTGCGCGTGGACCTCGGCCCGCGGGACCCCAAGCCCCTCGCAGAACTGGAGCCAGAGCTCCGGGTGGCCCGTGGTCTTGCCGTGGGGGTCCCCGGCCTCCTCCAGCAGCTGGTCGAGGATCAGGCGCCGGTACGGGTCGTTCTCGGGCTCCGGCGGGCAGTTCGAGTACCGCTCCGCCATCGCGTGCGGCACGACCGCGAGCCACGGGTAGAACTGCTTCACCCAGGCCTGCACCAGCGGCTTGGGAGCCTTCCCGTGCTCCACGTCGTCGAAGAACGAGTGGGTCTTGAACGGGTGGTTCTCCATCTTGTAGCGGGTCAGCTCGTTCCGGAATCGCTCGCCCTCGAATCGAACCCACGGCGGCTCGGTCATCGGACGGCCGAACGGCCCTTCGTATTTGTTCCGCAAGGTTTTCCGGTGAACCTCCGCGTTTAATGGGTTGGGTCGGGGTCGGGCGGCGTGGTGGAGGGAGCACCGGACGTAGGTCTCGTCCCCGCGTTCGGGCCGCTGAGCGGGCTGCGCGTGCTCGAATCGGCCCGTTACGTTGCCGGGCCGTGGGCGGCGACGTACCTGGGCGAGTTCGGCGCCCGGGTCGTCCACGTGGAAGGGCCACCGTTCGTCCCACCGTACGCCGACCCGACCCGACGTCTCGCCCCGCTCCTCCCCGGCGGTTCGCCCGAGGACCTGGTCTCCGAGTCGTGGGTCCAGTACGCGCGCAACAAGCTCTCCGTGGGATTGGACGCCCGCAAGCCGGAAGGCCGGCGCGTCTTTCTCGACCTGGTGCGGGAATCGGACCTCTGGATCGAGTCGTCGCGTCCGGGAACGTACGACCGCCTCGGACTCTCGGACGCAGAGGTCTGGGAGGCGAACCCCCGACTCACGATCGTCCACGTATCGGGGAACGGCCAGTCCGGGGAGGCCGCCCGCGTCGGTGCCCCGTCGTACGACCTCACGGCCCAGGCGTTCAGCGGGTTCCTGTCGCTCCAGGGAGAGCCGGACCCGGAACCGCCCATGCGTTCCGGCACCGCCCTGAACGATACCGTGACCGGGCTCGCCGCGGCGACCGCCGGACTGATGGGGTATTTCCATGCCCAGAGGACGGGGCGTGGCCAGGCCGTCGACGTCGCCCAGTACCGAGATCTTCTTCGTTCTGCTGGAGAACCTGGCGATCGACTACTTCATGCGAGGCGTCGTGCGGGGCCGACACGGTACCGGCCACGCGCGGCTCCACCCGTACGACGTCCACGCGGCGTCGGACGGATGGGTGGTGGTCGCAGCGCCCACCCCCGACAGCTGGCAGGGGCTCAAGGCGATGATCGGGTTCACAGAGCCGGCGTACGACGTTCCCGAGTACCGGCTCGGCCATCGCGAGCCGGTGGACCGGGCGATCGCCGACTTCTGTCGCGGACGCTCGCGCGCCGAGCTCGAACGCCTGGGCCGCGAGCACGACGTCGCGATCTCGCGGGTGTTCGACATCGCGGACATCGCGAAGGACCCCCACTACCGGTCGCGGGGGATGCTCCTCGAGTGGGAGGATCCGATCGCGGGACGCGTGAAAGGGGCCGGGGTCGCTCCGAAGTTCTCGCGGTCCCCGGGCGGGGTTTGGCGGGGTGCGCCCTGGCTGGGACAGGACAACGCCCGGGTGTTGGGCGAGCTGTTGGGCTACTCCGCGGAACGGATCGCCAAGCTTCGGAAGGATTGTGTGATCGGCGAGGACCCGCCGCACGGCCCGCCCGGTGCCGGGTTTCCCGGCTCGGCGAGGAGCGATGGCTGACCCCCGAGGGCTGTGGCCGCTCCCGGACGACGCCCTCGTGGCGGAGATCCGGGAGGCCTCCGCCACGTACAGAGCTCCCTCGGCGGTACCGGGAGCTCGACCGCCAGCCGGAGTTCCCATGGACCGAGTTCCGCGCCCTCGGTGCGGCGAGACTTCTAGGGCTCACCCTCCCGACGACCCTGGGGGGACGACAGCTCCCGCTCCGACGGGTTGCGATCGCCCTCTTCCACCTCGGGTACCTTGGGGGCACGGCCTTCGCCAAGCTCGCGATCCAGCCCGAGTTCGCCTCCGTACTCGCCGAGCACGGATCGCCCGCCGCGGTGGACGCATGGCTCCGTCCGCTGGTACGGGGCGAGAAACTGGTCGGCAACCAGCTCACGGAACCCGAGGCCGGTTCGGACGCGGGCGCGATCGCGCTCGAGGCGCGACGGGACGGGGACGGTTACGTCCTGAACGGGAAGAAGAGCGAGGTCGCGTTCGCGGGCGACGCGGGCGCCGCGATCGTCTACGCCCGCATCCCTACGCCATCGGCCGGGGAGGGCATCACCGCGTTCCTCGTGGACCAGCGTCTTCCGGGGGTCCGCTGCACGGTGGGGTCGGGAGACCTCGGCGAGCGGTGGCAGCGCCGGGGCTGGGTCGAGTACGAGAACGTCAGGATCCCGGCCAGCGCGCGGATCGGCGAGGAGGGCGCCGCGTTCCGCTACGCACTGGGCGAGCTGGCGCGCGAGCGGGGTCTCCTGGCCGCCATCTACCTCGGGGTCGCCCGCGCCTCGTGGGACGAGACCGTGGCCTACGCGGGGACCCGGAGGGCGTTCGGGCGCAGCCTTTCGGAACAGCAGGCCGTGGCGTTCCCGCTCGTGCGGGACGGCGCTGCCCTCGAGGCCGCCTGGCTGTTCACGGTCCGGGCCCTGGAGCGGTGGGAGTCGGAGCGCTCCGGGGAGGCGGCCGCCGGGACCGCGGTCGCGAAGGCGATGGCCAGCGAGGTTGCGCTGCAGACGATCGATCACGCGGTTCAGTTCCACGGGGGGCGCGGGTACTCGCAGGCGCTCCCGCACGAACAACGCTGGCGTGACGTCCGCAGCGGGCCGATCGCCCACGGACCGTCCGAGGTGCTCTACGGGATCGCCGCGCGTCGCCTGTGGCCGCGGAAGGGGTCCGGCGGTAATCCTTAATCGGGGTCCTCGCCCTTCTCTACGCCGGGAGACGAGGAGTCGTCCAGAAGGTATGCGGCCACGCCAGCCCCGTAACCGTCGGGGCCGCCGGGCCCTGACGATGGCGCTCACCGTTCTCGCGCTTCTCGCCGTGTCCGTAGCGGTCCCCGCTCCGAGTACCGCGTCGAGCGCCGGGCCGACCGTGGCGACCGCGGGCCCTGCCTCCGGATCGCCCTCCCTTTCGCTCGCCGCCCTCGAGTCCGCTCCGCTGGCGGTCGTCCCGGACGCGCCGTCGGACGCGGTCTTGCCCGGCTCGCAGGCACTCGACGCTTCGGCCGAGGGTGCGATGAACGTCCTGGTGAGCTTCGCTTACTCGAATCAGTCCGGGCTCCAGGCGCTCCTGACCGCGCTGTCGGATCCGGCGTCGCCGGACTATCATCACTACCTGGACGCCACCGAGTTCAACGCGGAGTTCGCTCCGTCCTCCGCCACCTACGCCGCGGCGAGCGCCTACTTCGGCTCCTTCGGAGTCTCCGACCTCACCGTCCTACCGGACCGGGCCGCGATCTCCTTCTCGGCGGCGGCCTCGGTGACCGCCGCGATTTTCCACGACCCGCTCCGAGAGTACCGCCAGGACGGGACAACGTATGTCGCGCCGACCGGAACGGCGCAGCTTACCGGCCCCGTTGGCCGGGGCGGTGCTGTCGGTGGACGGGATCGGAACCGCGGCCAGCCTGCGAGCCGGCGCCGTCACCGGTGACTCCATCGACCCGGGAACCGGTTCCGCCGCGTCGTCGCCCTCCGTGGGCGGCTACTTGGCCCCGCCGACGGTGAACGGCTCGCAGCTCGTGTACGCCCCCGACCTCCAGGTCGCCTACGACGAGCAGTCGCTCTTCGCGACCAGCGGCTACCCGACGAACACCACGGTAGCGACCATCCTATGGTCGGGAAACTGCACCGGGGCCACGACCACAACGAGCTGCGGGGCGCTCTCGAGCGGTACGCCGGTAGGGCCGTGGGACCCCTCGGACATCGACAGCTTCTTCAATGCCACCCTGCCGACGGGAGAGCCGCAACCGGCAACGTACGCCGTCCCGCTCGATTCCGCGCCGGGCCCCGGCTGCTTCGCCTCTTGGGATTCCACCGGCGCGACCCTCCAGAACACGATCGACCTCGAAACGATCGGGTCGACCGCGCCCGGGGCCCAGATCTACACCGTCTACGGGCCCGACGACGGCCTCGTCAACCTCGACACGGCGTTCGCCGACATCCTGAGCCCTCCCGCCTCGCTGGGCGCGAGCGTGGTCGCGGGCCTCGAGAACGTCTCGGTGGTGTCGAACTCGTGGGCGTTGGCCGATCAGAACGACACGACCTGGTTCGCCAACCTCGAACAGGCCCAGGTGCGCGGGATCACGGTTCTAGCGGAGTCGGGCAACTCCAGCGACGACATCGGGAGCCTCTACTACGTCGGCACGGACGCCGAGTTCCCGGCGTCGATGGCGTACAAGACATTCGGCGACGTGGCCGTGGGTGGCACGACGCTCACGCTGGACGCGACGACGTTGCATATCGCCCGGGAGATCCCGTGGTCCGCGTCCGTGAAGTACGGCGGCCCGGCGGGTACGAGCGGGGGTATCAGCTCGGTCATCACCGAGCCCAGCTGGCAACTCGACACGTCCGCCAACCGGCTCCTCTCCGGTAACGGACGCGGCGTTCCGGACCTTGCGGCGATCGCCAACAACACGCTCCTCACGATCACCGTCCGTGGAAAGCAGTACCTGGCGACCAACGCTTCTGACGAGGAGCCTTACCGGTCCACGTCGGGCACCGGGGTCGCCGTCTCGGTCGTCGCCGGGCTGGTCGCCGTGATCGATCACGCGATGCGATCGGCCGGGGCTCGTCCTCTCGGGTTCTTCGACCCGAGCTTGTACTACTGGGCGAACCGCCAGGACGCCACCCCCAGCTGCGGCACGGCCGTGCAGGGGATGACGTGCGCCGCGCCGTACAGGATCGTCCCTGCCGGTTCTGCCCACGCGCAACGTCGTCAACGGCTCGAACTCCAAGTATGCCGCGGGCCACGGCTACGACCTCGTCACCGGGTGGGGCTCGCTCGACGCGTACAACTTTACGGCGCTCGCGCTGAACGTCTCCTCGGTCGGAGTGTACGGCCACCTGGACGGGGTCCAGGACCGCGTGGTCCTCAATGGGCTGTCGGTCTCGTCGACGCTTCCGGCCGCGTTGGGCGGGGCCGTGAACACGGTGTACAACGCCTCGTTCCAGCAGAACTTCTTCCTCGCGGACAGCCTGGGCGCCCCGGTCTACTGGGCACAGAGCATCGTCTACCTGCACCACGAGACCACGGGCTGGGCGATGAACTTCACCGGTTGGGTCTCGTTCCCGTTCTGGGGGATCTACCCGAATCTCACCGTTTCCGAGTGGTCGTTCCCCGCCAAAGGGATCCTGCAGACACTTCCGGCCTACCTCAACCTGACCACGGTGTTCGTTCCGGGCACGGCCACTACCGACCCGCTGGTGCAGTTCTCGTTCGGCGTCAAGGGCACCAGCACCCTCAGCATTCCCATCCCCGGAGCATCCTACATCATCGGGACCCGCCCGTGGTCGTACAGTTGGCAGGGTGTGAACTACACCGATGGTCCGCGGGACGGCTCGAGCCCGCCCGGCTTCCTCGCACCGCAGTTCGGGCTCACCGCCCCGCCGGGGGTCGGGGGCGCGGTCGGCGGCGGCACGGGCAACTTCGGGGCGGCTACCGGCGGGACCGTGGGCGCGTACGTCGAGCCGGCGGAGAAACGACGTTCGAGATCGCCGACACCTCGACCATCGCCGCGACCGACCAGCAGACGGTCGAGAACGCCTCCAACCTCACGTACACGTTCGACTCCTACGGGACCTGGACGTTCGCCTACAAGCTCGGTTCCAGCGTCCAGGGGATCGTCCAGGTCCAGCCGGTCCGCTACAACGTCACGTGGAACGAATCCGGCGCCCTGCCCGCCGGCACGACATGGTACGTGAACTTCACGACGGGCCTCGACCTCTCGGCCGGTCCGGGGATCACGAGCGTGTCCACCCTCCTCCAGAACGGCTCCTACGACTGGAGCGTGGGCGTATCGGCCCGGGGCTGGGCGTCGTCCCCCCTAACGGCACGGTCGTGGTCGCGGGGGGTCCGACCCAGGTCGCCCTCGACATGGCGATCGCCTACGGGAACGTAACGTTCAACGCCGAGGGTCCGACGTTCCCGTTCTCCTGGTATGCCAACATCACCGGGGAGCCGTCGTTGCACGCGACCGCGCCGAACGTCTCGGCGACCCTGACCTACGGGTCGTATACGTACAAGGTGGCGAGCGAGAACCGGTCCTGGTCCCCGACCGTCCGCACCTCCACGTTCGTGATCGGGGCCAAGCCCGCGAAGGTGCTGGTCGAGTTCCTTCCCGTCACTTACGGCCTGGTCATCGAGGCTTCGGCCGGGCCGGGGGTCTACCCGACCTGGACCGTAACGGTCGGGACGTTCCAGCAGACGAACGTCATCACCGTCGCGTTCACGTTCCAGCTTACCAACGGGACCTACGACTGGTCGGTCAGCAAGCTCTCGAGCGGGTTCACCGCCTCTCCCTCCAGCGGGACGGTGACGATTCACGGCCCGATCGGCCATCCGATCGTCGTCACCATCACGCAGCCGTCGTCCGGCCTCTTCGGGCTCGGGAACTGGGGGTACGTGCTGGTCGGAGGGATCGCGGCCGCGGGGGTCCTGCTCCTCGTGGTCGTGATCCGGCGCCGTCGGCGAGAACCGCCCGAACCGCGGGAGGGGCGGGGCCAGCCCGACCGGCCCCAGCGCGCGCGGAGACCCGGTCACCAGCGGTACGTCGACCCCGACGAACTCTGATCAGGGGACCGAATCCTCCCGACGGGACCGACCCTTCCGGAGCGCCCCGTCCGGGGCACGAGAGCTTCCCGTCCCCTCGATCTCTCGCCGACCGGCGCATGTAAGGTTAAAAAGGCGTGTCGCCGTCAGTCCTGTCTATGAGTTCTCCTCAGGCGCGCGTCACGCTCGCCGTGGCGGCCGGACTCATTATCGTCGTCTCCGCGCTGGGCCTCGTCGGGGTCTCGGCCGGAGGCGGTTCCCTCTCCGTTCCGTCGGTCTCGACCGCCTCCTCCGGCTCGGTCGTCCCGGCGCCGGCGGCCGCCTCCGCGCCGGCCACGGCGCCGCCCGTCGGCGGTTCCGACCCCGCGGCCGCGATGGCCGAGGCCGCGCTGGCGGCGACCCGTGCCGCCGGGATCAGCCCCCACCTGGTCTACGTGCCCCGCCCGTCCGCCTCGCCCGTGACGGTGGCCCGCGCCGCGTCCCAGGGGCATGTCAGCCCGCTTTACACGGGGGACCCCGCGCCGATCGGTCTCGCGGACTACGGCCTCAGCGCCGGCCCGGGCGGCACCGTGGTCGCGTCGATCCTGAACACGACCAGCCTCCGGGCCGAGGTCGACGCCAACGGGACCGGGATCCAGCCGCTGGACCTCTTCCAATCCACGCCCGACGCCTTCGGGATCCAGCTCAACGCGGTCGTCACGAACGTGACGCTGTTCGGTACCTCGAACTACTCGTTCTGGACCCAGAACGTTATCTCCTTCGACCCGGCGACGCACTTCATGGTGCTCGTCACGAACGTCTGGAACTTCTCCAACGGGCCCCTCTCGTCCAACACCTTCTACAAGCACGGGCCCCACGGCGAGCAGGTCGGGACGACCTACTACTACGCCGAGCTCAGCATCCCGAAGCCGGTGACGTACCCGTTCGACGCGGTCCTGTTCATGAACTCCACGATCACCGACGGGCGCGACGCGGTCGACTTCTCGGTCTCGATCAACGGACCGGGAGAGAGCTTCAGTTTCCCGTCGGTACGATTACGTCGTCTTCAATTCGGAACGGGCAAAGGACGGCGTGGCGCTCACCGCCCCGTCCAACTACACGGCGAACGGTCTCGCGTACGACCCGGTCGGCCTCACGGACGACTTCGAGCTGATCCTCGGGGGCCCGGGCGGGGGCAGTCAGGCGGACCTGTTCGCCGCGGACGCCCAGCTCGCCCTCGAGTACAAAACGGGCGGCGGGAGCTATGCCTCGGTTCCCTCCGCGTTCAACTACGGCGGGGAGACGGGCGAGACGGTCACCGGCGCGAACGTCGCCTGGTCGAACGGACTCGGCGGGCCGAGCGGCGCCACCACCTTCGGCACGATGACGACCGGCCCGCCGGTCCTCCGCGGACTCTGGAACGCCACGGCGGCCGAAGGGTCGTACCCCCTCACGCTCGGCGAGAACCCGTCCAACGCGTTCACGCTCGTCACCCCGACCAGCGGCGCGGCCAACTTTGTCGTCAACGAGACGACCTACGCGCCGAACGTGTACACGGACACGTTCTGGCTGACCCCCGGCAGCTACTCCGTTACCGTCGAGCTGAGCGACTACGCTCCGGTGACGCTGAACGTGACGATCCTCGGGGGTGCCCAGGTGTACAACATCACGCTCAACGCGACCCCGTCGGCGGGAGTCTACACGCCGCTCTGGGCGTTCTCGAACTCCGAGGTCGCCGCGATCTCGTCGGGAGGGTCGGGTACCCCCTTCCACCCCTACTACCTGTTCAACAACTCCGTCGGTCCGCTCGCGCCGGTGTTCGGCGTCTACAACGATTACACGTTCCCGGTCTTCCCCGGCGTGTTCCTCAAGGACACGTCGGTCTCGACCGAGCTCTATCGGCCGTCGAACTTCACGACCACGACGAGCACGTTCCAGTACCCCGGCCCGAACCTCTCCAAGCAGAACGACCTCCAGCTGTGGTTCTGGAACGTTTCGAAGGTAGCGGTGGTGGACGCCGCCAACATCAGCGGATGGTTCGGCGAGAACGCGTACTATCCGCTTTCGTTCAACACGTTCAGCGTGGTCTTCTACGAGTCGAGCGGCAACCTGCTCGCGCAGGACAACTTCACGACGCAGAGCCAGGGTCTGCTGCTCTACAGCGGCGGGACGTTCTTCGGACCGGTCAACGTCGGCGGCGGCAACAACACGGTGTGGAACAGCACGTTCCGTCAGGTCGCCCCGCCGACGTCCTGCCCGGCCGCGCCGAACTGCGAATCGCTCGTCCCCGAGAGCTTCGACCTCGGGCTGGAGATCGCGGAGGCCCCGGACCTCGTCTACAACAACTACTTCGCCACCGCGACGACCGCGTGGGAACTCCCGATCAACCTCTACACCGGCGTCAAGCAGACGTTCGTCGGCAACGAGTGGAACGTCGCGGTCCAGTCGGCCGGGACGATCCACTACGCCTCGAACTTCCCGGCCATCCCGCTGCGGGGGAGCATCATCAACACCTCCTGGCAGGGGGGCAACTACTGGTGGGACTACGGGCTCGCGACGAACGCACTCAACGGGGCGAACAACCCGTACGGGCTCCTTCCCTACGTCGAGAACGCCACGACCCCGATCCGGCAGATCCTCGGGGGCTCGTACTACGACGCGACGTACATCGACCCCGGCGGGGACCTGCACCCGCTCATCCCGAGCTCCCTGTTCGAGGTCAAGCTCGCGATCTCGGGTCGCGCCAAGGAGGCGCCCAAGTGGAAGGCCGAGGTCGAGAATGCCACGAACTCGTCGATCCTGCTCGACAACTTCACCACGACGCTGGCCAACCGCACTGTCTACTTGCCGAACGGTACGTACCGGTTCGAGGTGCTGCCGCCCTACTCGACCCCGGCGTCCCCCGGGGTCTTCTTTTCACGGTGGCGAACGCGAGCTCGACGCTCTCGATCCGACTGAAGCTCGGGTCGGACATCAGCCTCCTCACGTTCGCGGAGAAGGGACTCCCGGTCGGCACCCTGTGGACGGTGACGATCAACGGAACGACCAACGTCACTTGGGGCTCCAACGCGACCGGCAACACTACCGTCAAGTCCCTCGCGTTCGACGTGACCGACGGGAATTACAACTACGTCGTCGGGCCGATCGCCGGCGAGGTGACCACGCACGAATCGGGGCTCCTGGCCATCAGCCAGAGCCGCACGTTCAACGTGGTGTTCCATCCGCGGACGTACCCGGTGACGTTCACAGAGACCGGGCTCAAGGTGAAGAAGCTCGCCTGGAAGGTGACGGTGGGCACCCAGACGGTCGGCTCGTCGAAGACCGCTCTCGTGGTCGAAGTCCCGAACGGGACCCGTTCGTTCGCGGTGAAGCCGATCCCCGGCTGGAACGTCACCGTCCTGAACACCCTGACGAACACGACCTCGGGGGGGAAGGGCAACCTTACGATCGTGGGCGCCGCGGTGAACTTCACCGTCACGTTCTCGCGCGTGGTTTACGCCCTCTCGTTCAGCGAGACCGGCCTGGCCACCGGCGCGACGTGGACGATCAACATCCACTCGAAGACGTTCACCTCGACCACCCCGTTCCTCAACATCACGCTGCCGAACGGCACCTACCACTTCGGGATCCCGGCCGTCACCGGATTGAAGGCAACGCCCAACGCCGGGACGATCCACGTCAAGGGGGCGGGCGAGGAGATATCGATCGTGTTCGCGATGTCCACCAAGGGGGTCGAGTCGCCGTCGGCGGCCCCGTACGACCCGCTCGTGTCGGCGACCCGGTCGCTGGTTCTTTCGGTCCAGCCGTAACGGCGGGGCCGGCGCGGTTGCCCGCGCTCACGAACGGGGTAGGCCCTCGACCGGTGGGGATCGGAACTCGACTCGGTCGCCCGCGGGACGGGTCAGGCCGCGGGGATCGGGCTGATCAGCCGCCGGCCGACGAGGTGGTCGAGGATCTGGCGCGTCCCCTCGGCCGCGGTCCCGTTCGCGGTGTCCACGACGAGATCCGGATTCAAGGGCTCCTCGAAGGGGTCGTCGACCCCGGTCACCCTCGAGTCGCCCGTGTGCGTCGAGGACTTGTACAGGCCCTTGGTGTCGCGCTGGCGGCAGACCTCGATCGGGCAGCGGAGCCAGATCTCGGTGAACCCGTCGCCGACGGTCGCCCGCGCCGCCTGGCGTGATGTCTCGTAGGGGGTGATCATCGCGACCAGCACGCCGACGCCGTTCCGCGCCAGCATGCGGGCGACGTAGCTCACCCGGCGAGCGTGGAACTCCCGATCCTTGCGTGTGTAGCCGAGTTCGGGGGAGAACATCCTACGGACTTCGTCGCCGTCGAGGATCTCGACCTTGTGGCCCGCGGCGCGCAACCTTTCCGCGACCGCGCGGGAAAGTGTCGTCTTACCCGAGACCGGCAGGCCCTCGATCCACGCGACAAATCCGCCCGAGGCGCTCGGGGCTGCTTCGGTCACCGCGGGGAGACGGACTCCCGGATAGAAAGTCGTTGCTGGCCCGACCGAGCGCGGGGCGGGACCGGGCGCTCCCCGCTCACCTTCCCGTCCGACCCGGGCGCGGCGCGGGCCGGGCCCTCCGCGGCGTGCGGGCCGAACGGCCGGTCGGGACCAAGGGGTGGGGGAGGCGGTTCGCCGCACGGGTTCCGCGATACGCGTACCGCAGATAGGGCTGGCGTCGTGGCCTGTTAATACATTGCTTTATGTTCCGGACCCTTCTACCGGCCCCCATGCGACGGGCGCCGTCGGTCCGCCTCTCCCGGGAAGAGCGCCGCCAGCTCGCCGGTTGGGTCCAGGCCCGCGACTCGCCCCGGCGTCGTGTGTTCCGGGCGCGCATCGTCCTCCGGGCCGCGGAGGGCGCCCAGAACCGGTCGATCGCTCGGGAGCTCGGCACGACGCCCGCCACGGTCGCGCTCTGGCGTCGTCGATTCCTCTCGCAGCGCGTCCCCGGTATCGAGAAGGACGCTCCCCGCCCCGGCCGCCCTCCCGTGATCCCCACGTCCACGATCCAGGCGATCGTCCGTTCCACCCTCGGACGTCGACCCCCGAACGCCCCCTACTGGTCCGCCCGCAGCCTCGCGCGGGACATGGGCGTCAGCAAGACGACGATCCAGCGTGTTTGGAAGGCGCACCAGCTCGAACCCAGGCGCGCCGCCGAATCGTTCCGCCGGAGCACGGGCCCCGAGTTTGTCCAGAAGGTGACCGACTTTGTCGGCCTCTACCTCAATCCGCCCGAGCGGGCCATGGCGTTCTCCGTGGACGAGCGGGCCCGGAGTTCGGCCCTGCGGCCCGGCGAGCGCAAGGCCATCTCCGAGTTCCAGGCGCGCAGCCGGGCGGCGGAGTTCCGCGCGTTCCTGCAGACGATCGACCGGGAGACCCCGAGGGAGCTGGACGTTCACCTCCTCGTCGACAATCGGGTTGCGACCACGGACCCCGAGGTCCGGCGGTGGCTCGTCCGCCACCCTCGGTTCTACCTCCACCTTCTCCCCACCGAGGGGTCGACCCCGTCCCTCCTCGACCGGCTCCTCCCGGAGTTCACGAAGAAGCGGTTACGGTCGGGCTCCCAGCCGGGCGTGGCGCGTCTGCAGGGAGCGATCCAGCACCACTTCACGACGCTCAAGGCCGCGCGTCGACCGTTCGTGTGGACCGCGACCTCCGAGGAGATCCGGTCGCGCTCCGCCCAGCGCCAAGTTACATACAGTCATTAATGGGTCAATGGCGGAGGTTTATCTCCGCTGCCGGTCCTGACCGCTCGATGACACCCGCGGTGCCGATCCGAAGCTCCCGCCCCCGACCCGCGGACACCCTCCGACCCGAGGCAGGGGAACGGCGCGAGCCGCACGCGATCCGCGGCCCGTCTGTCGCGGGCGTCCGCGATCACGCTGCTCCGACCCACACCCAACCCGGTCGTCCGGCCCGGAGCCCCACCCTCCGGAACCGGACGACCCCACCCCGACCCCTGCCCGCTGACGTCCCCCGTGTCTCGGAGTTTCCTCGATGACGGCCCCCGCGTCGCCCCCGGCGGCCCCGCCCCAGCCCCGCTACGTCGTTAAGCGGAAGAGCGGGCGGACCGGACTCTACTCCGTCATCGGCGTAGTCGTCGTCGTGGTGATCCTTCTGGGGACGGGTTATGCCACCCACTGGTTTGGCCTGGTACCCGCATTGAGATCCTCTTCCGACTGCCCAACCGGAACGACGCTCCAGGGCGCCGGAGCGAGCTTCCCTACGGCCCTCGTCAGTCAGTGGACCTCGGAGTACGGTGCCGCCACGTCCAACATGGTCAACTACGAAGCCAGCGGGGCGGGCGCGGGGATCACGTCCCTGACCGAAAAGCAGCTCGACTTCGCGCTGACGGACGAGCCGCTGAATGCGACCGAGACCACCGCTCTGACGACCGCCGTCGGCACCGTTCTCACGCTTCCCGTGACAGGCGGCGCGGTCTCCCTGATCTACAACATTCCCGACTACTCCGGGCCCCTTAACCTGACCGCCGCCGAGATCGTCGGCATCTACAACGCTACCGCCGGCTACACCGCCTGGAACGACTCCGCGTTCGTCGCCAACAACCCCGGGCTCTCGAAGGTCACCGCCTCCGTCTACCCGGCCCACCGCCTCGACCAGGCCGGCATGTCGTACGTGCTGACCAACTATCTTTCGGAGGGGAGCACTTGGTGGGCGACCAACGTCGGGACGTCCATCCAGCCGGCGTTCCCCACTGTGACGAACCAACTCGGCGCGAGCGGGAACTCCGCCATGATCAAGGACGTCTCCGACCAGGCCGGGGCCATCGGGTACACGGACCTCTACGACGCGGAGGAGCACAAGCTCGCGACCGCGTCGGTCGAGAACCCGTCGTCGGCGTACATCGCCCCCTCGGTAGCGTCAACCGCCTCCGCGGTGAACGACATCTACAATGCAAGCCCGTCGTCGTTCCCGGCGTCGGACGGCGACTGGGCGGCGGTCTCCTTCGTCAACGCCCTCGGGGCGGGCGACTACCCGCTCGCGACGCTCGTCTACGCGATGGTGCCCCAGAACCCCGGGGCCGGGCACACGGCGTCCGCGACCGACGCGCAGGTGCTGGTCCAGTGGCTACGCTGGGTCCTGACCTCGGGCGAATCGTTCAACGAGACCGCGTTCCCCTACGTGAACCCCCCGACCGGACTCGTGACGGAGGCGCTCGCCGGGTTGTCCACCATGAACTACAATAGGGCGGCAATCCCCGGCTGCGTCTGAGGATGGGGGGAGCGGGCACCGTCGACGCGCATCCGGGGCCGGGGGAGCGGCCCCGGGCCCGTCAGCGGGCTCGGTTCTTCCGGCGGCTAGGGCGCGTATTCCACGGCAGCGCGGCGGCCGCCGCCGGGCTGGTTTTCGCCTTGGCCATCGCGCTGTTCGCCCTCCTCGCGGTCAACGCGCTTCCCTCGATCGATCGGTTCGGCTTCGGCTTCCTCACGAGCGACCAGTGGAACCTCGCCCGTAACGAGTTCGGCGCGGGCCCGGCGATCGTGGGCACGCTTCTGACGAGCGCCCTGGCCCTGCTGTTCGCGGTGCCGGTGGCCCTCGGGGTGGCCCTGTTCTCCTCCGAGTTCGCTCCCCAGCGCCTCCGCCTGCCCCTCGCGTACTTCGTCGACCTGGGGGCCGCGATCCCGTCGGTGGTCTACGGGTTCTGGGCGCTCGAGGTGTTGAAACCGGTGATGGAATCGTCGGTCGAACCCGGGTTGGCACGGCTCCCCGGGGGCCAGCTCCTGTTCTCCGGACCTCCGCTCGGCCTCGGGATTCTGACGGCCGGAGTCATCCTGGGGATCATGATCGTCCCGACGATCGCGGCCTTCTCGCGGGAGTCGCTCCGGTCGGTCTCCCGACAGCAGCGTGAGGCCGCTCTGAGCCTCGGGTCGACCCGGTGGGAGGCGACGCGCATGGCGGTGCTAGGCCCCGCGTCGCCGGGCATCGGGGCCGCGATCGTGCTCGGTCTCGGCCGAGCCATCGGGGAGACGATCGCGGTCGCCCTCGTGATCGGCGGCGCGACGGGGTTCCCCACCTCGCTCTTCTCCCAAGGTGCCACGATCCCCAGCACCCTCGTGAACGGGTTCACTGATTCGTTCGGGCTCGAGAGCAGCGCCCTCTACGAGCTCTGCGTGATCCTATTCGTCCTGTCGCTGGCGCTCAACCTGGGTGCCCGGTTGATGATGCGGCGAGCCGACAGGGCCGGCGTGACGAAGCCCGGGCTCCTCCGACGCCGTCACCTTCCCCGCCTCGATCCGGCGCGAACCGACCCGAACGCCTCCCCGACCCTGGCCGCGCCCCCCTGGTGGCCCACCCTCCTCCGCCAGCAGCCGTCCCGCCGCCTTCGCCGAAAGGTCGTCTACGCCGTGGTCGTCGTCCTGGTCGTCGGCGCGCTGATCGTGGCGGCGTATCCGCTGGTGAGCCTGGTCCGAACGGCGGTAGAGAACGGCGGCACGGCGGTCGTACGGCCGTCGTTCTACACCTCCGAGCCGCCGCCCGCGTGCGGCATCAACCAATCGGTCTGCCCGATCGGAGGGATCGGGCCGGCGATCGAAGGTACGTTCGTCCTGCTGGGCGTTGCCTCGCTCGTCGGATTGCCCCTGGGCTTGTTCACCGGGATCTTCCTCTCCGAGTACGGCCGCAATCGGCTCGGGCGGGCCGTGAGACTCACCGTCGACGTGCTGGTCGGGGTCCCGTCCATCCTGCTCGGCGTGTTCGTGTTTGCCGTCTTCCTACAGTTCGACCCGCCGGACGCTCGGACCGCGCTTTCGGGTGGCCTTGCGCTGGGTTTCTTGATGATCCCGATCGTCGCGAAGGCGACGACCACCGCGCTCGCGACGGTCTCCGCCGCAGTGCGTGACTCGGCGTTGGCGCTCGGCTTCCCCCGGCACCGGGTGACCGCCCGGGTGGTGCTCGGCACCTGCCGGAGCGCGCTCCTGACCGGCAACCTCGTCGCCCTGATGCGCGCCGGCGGCGAAGCCGCCGCGGTCATCGTGACGGCCGGAACGAGCCAGTTCTGGGTCCAGGGGCTCCGAGCGCCGGCCGCGAGCCTCGCCACGTTCATCTACTTCTCCCTGCAGAACAATGCGTCGCCGAACTACACGATCGACGCATGGGGGGCCGCGCTCGTACTCCTCCTCATCATGGCGGCGATCAGTCTCGCGGCACGGGTCGCACTGCGCACCGAGACCGTGCCCGCGGCGGAGTGAGTCGATGTCGACCAAGCTCGAGGTCCGGGAGTTGAGCGCCTGGTATGGCCATCGCCAGGTGCTCTACGACCTGTCGCTGGAGATCCCCGATCGAGCCGCGACGGCGATCATCGGGCCGTCGGGGTGCGGGAAGTCGACTTTCCTCCGCTGCCTCAACCGCCTCCACGAGGAGTCCCCGCAGGGCCGGGCCGAGGGGAAGATCCTCCTGGATGTGGACGATCTGTCCGCCCTCGACCCGGTGGAGGTCCGTTGCCGGGTCGGGATGGTCTTCCAGAAGCCGACGCCGTTCCCGAACATGTCCATCTTCGAGAACGTGGCGGCGGGGCTACGCCTCCTGGGCGTCCACCGGCGCGAGGAGTTGGACAACGCCGTCGTGGACGCGCTCGTCCACGCCGGTCTCTGGGAGGAGGTCGAGGGGATCCTGGACGCCCCGGGCACCAGCCTGTCCGGGGGCCAGCAGCAGCGACTCTGCATCGCCCGCGCCCTGGCCGTCCGGCCCGAGGTCCTGCTCCTGGACGAGCCGTGCAGCGCGCTCGACCCGATCGCGACGGCGAAGGTCGAGAGCCTGCTCGCCAAGCTGCGGGCGGACTACACCGTTGTGATCGTGACCCACAACTTGGCCCAGGCGGTCCGAGTCTCCGGATTCACGGCGTTCCTCTACCTGGGAAAGCTCGTTGAGATGGGGCGCACGGAGCAGGTGTTCCATCAGCCCGTCGAGAAGCTGACCGAGAACTACGTCACGGGTCGGTTCGGCTGAGCGAGTCACCGCTAAGTCACCGCAAGGGGTTCGGCCCGGGGAGGTCCGACGATGAAGGTGGGTGTGATCGGGAGCGGGGACGTGGGCCGCCGTTTGGGACAGGGGTTCGCGGGAAAGGGTCACGAGGTGAAGCTCGGAACCCGGGACACGAAGAAAAAGGAGGTCCAGCAATGGCTGAAAGAGACCCCCGGCAAGGTCTCCGTCGGCAGCTTCGCCGAAGCGGCCGCCCACGGGGAGGTAGTGCTCGTGTGCACGCTCGGTACGGCGGCGGAGGCCGCGATCGGATTGGCCGGTGAGAAGAACTTTGACGGGAAGGTCCTGATCGACGTCACGAACCCGCTCGACCTCTCGAAGGGCATGCCGCCCGGCCTGTTCGTCGGAACGACCGACTCCCTCGGGGAGCGTGTCCAGCGAAAGCTTCCCCGGGCGCGTGTGGTGAAGTGCTTCAACATCGTCGGGAACCCGACGATGATCGCGCCCCGCATGAAGGACGGCATGCCCACGATGATGATCGCGGGGAACGACGCCGCGGCGAAGAAGGAGGTCGGAGAGATCCTCCGTTCGTTCGGCTGGGAGGATACGGTCGACATCGGGGGGATCGAGGGCGCGCGTTGGCTCGAGGCGCTGACCGCGCTTTGGGTGCGAGTGGCGATGAACGTCGGGACGTGGACCCCCGCGTTCCGGGTGCTCCGAAGCTGACCGACGTTTTGCCACCTCGCGGTGGTGCGAACGCAGGCCAAGACGTACCGTCCGTCCGATGGAGGCTGGTGGACTCGATGGGGAGCACGATCGAGGTTGAGAAGACCGCGGGAACCGTCGTAACTCACCTTCTTTAACCTCCTTTCTCTTGGCAACCAGCATGCGCGCGATCGCCGTCCGTCAGTTCCACGCCGAACCCGAGCTGTTGGACCTCCCCAACCCCACACCCGGGGCGGGGGAGCTGCTCGTAAAGGTCTCGGTCGCGGGAATCAACCCCTTCGATTGGAAGATCGCCGACGGCGCCCTGAAGAGCGCTATGCCGCACCAGTTTCCCCTCATCCTCGGGACGGACGCGGCAGGGACGGTCGTCCGGCTCGGAGAGGGCGCGAGTCAGTTCGCGGTCGGGGACCGGGTCTACGGCCAGTTCCTCCATCCGCCGGTGGGCACCGGCACCTACTGCGAATGGACCACCGTTCCGGAGGCGAACGGGATCTCGCGCGTTCCGTCCGGAATGGACGATGCCACGGCCGCGGCGCTGCCGACCGCAGGGATGACCGCCCTCTACGCCCTCGACTCGCTGGGACTGTCGAAGGGGCAGACCCTGCTGATCGTCGGGGCGTCCGGCGGGGTGGGGTCGTTCGCGGTCCAGCTGGCGACGCTCCGGGGAATCCGTGCGATCGCCGTGGTCCGGACCTCGTCCGTCGACTACGTTCGAGCTCTCGGGGCGGCCGAGGCGTATGCGCGCGAGGAGACGACCGCTCTCGACCGACTGCGCGCGGCGCACCCGGGCGGAGTGGACGCGCTGCTCGATCTGGCGAGCGATTCGGAGCACATCGGCGTCTACGCCGGTCTCGTTCGCGCTGGCGGTATCGTCTCGAGCACTGTCCACACAGCGCCTCCCGAGACGACCCTGCCGAAAGGCACGCGCAGCATCAACTTCGGTCTCCCTCCCTCGCGTAGCCTTCTGGACCGATTCGGAGCCGACGTGGTGGCCGGTCGGGTTCGAGCTTCGATCGGGGCGACGATTTCGCTGGAGAAAGCTCCCCAGGCTCTCACAGCGATCCGAAGCGGTCTCGCCCAGGGCAAGACCGTGATCCGCATTTGAGTCCGGGTTCCGGGCGCGGGACCGTCATCCGTCAGCGGGCGCACGAGGCGGGCCATCGAACAGCTGCCGCAGCGAGAGGGTGCGGCTCGCCCCGGAGGGCGACGGCAGTCGTGCCGGGCCGAGGAGGTCCCCCTCCGTCACTCGGGACCGAGCGGAAGCTACGGCGGAGCGGGCCGATTCCTCCGCGGCCGCAAACTCTCCCACGGCTTGAACGAGCGCATCGAACATCGTGGACTCCGCATCCGAAATCAATCGTACCGCCCCGTCCCCTACGCCGAGCGTGCGGCGCTCGACCGGCGTTTCCCGGCCGGTCAAGCCGAGTTGACGGATCAATCGAGGTAGGGCGACGCGGTCCCGGAGATGCCCTGTAACCCAGATAGCGGCGACTCGGACTTCGGGGTCGGGGTCGTCGAGCGCCCGTCGAATTCGTGGCAAAGCCTTCCGGGCCCCGATCTGACCGAGTGCATAGAGAGCTCCTCGGCGGACCCACGGGTGCCCGTCGACGAGCAGAGGCAGGAGCTCCGGGGCATCTGTCCGACGTCCGAGCCTTCCCAGCGCCAGCGCGGCCGCTCCCCGGACGGCCCACGAAGGATCCGTCAGCTTGGTCCGGGCCACGTTCCTCCCCTCCGGAGCACGCATTTCCGCGAGGGCGTGCAGCGAGCTCACCCGAACCCACCGTCGCTCGTCGTTAGCGAACCGGACCAGGGCGCCCACGACCTCCGGCGTACCGATTCTTCCGAGGGCCACGAGCAAGGCGGGCCGCTCCCACGGCTCGGATCGATGAAGCATATCGAGCAGTGCCGAAACCCCGCCGGCGTCCTTGCGTTGCCCGATGACAAAGGCGGCAGCGATGCGAACCCGTCGCGCCGGATCCCGGTGAGACGCCGGACCTTTTCGGCCGCACGGGGGTCCCCGACTCGTTCGAGCGCGATGACGGCCTCCCGCCGCACTCGGTCCGAAACGTCGTCGAGCGCTCGTTCGAGAGCCCGCCCGGCCGTTCGCTCGCCAACCCGCCCCAGAGCCATGGCGGACGCATTGCGGACGAACGCGCTTTCGTCCCCTGCGAGCCGCCGAATCAACGCCTTCGTCGAACGGTGATCCGGTATCCAACAGAGTGCATAGGCCGCGCGCGCCCGGACGCGCCAGTCGGAGTCCTCCAGGCTCTTCTCGAGCGCACGGCGGCTGCGGGGCGAGCCGAGCGACCCGAGGACGGATGCGGCGAGCATCCGGACCCCGGGGTCCCGATTGCTAAGGGCGTTCTCCAGGGGAATCCTGGCTCGTGGGTCCCTGAGCCTCTCCAGGCGTGCGATCGCTCGGCGGGCACGGCCCGGATCGTGGCTCGATAGAGCCAGAACCGCGGCGCGGAGGTCGGTATCACTCATGGGCAAGGTGGCGCCTGCGCGATCGTCCCTCGGGCCGCGCCTTCTACGGGTAGCCGACCACGCGAGCGACGGACGGGCTCCGGCCACCCTCGGCAATCTCCGCCGGGGTCGTAACGGTGTCCCTTGCCGCTGTGGCGTTGCTCGGCCGACCGCGAGGGGGGATGCGCGTGCGCGAACCGTAAGGAGGTGAAGCGGGTCGCTCGGAGAGGAGGAGCGATCATCCCGTTCCTCCCACAGCCCTACCGCCTGTTTCCAGCTCGGAGGACCGACACGTGGGAGTCGGCCCAACCGCGTGCAGACTGGCAGCGATTCGGCGCGGGTGTAACGTTATGAAAGTAACAAAATTGTACAAGACTAATAATTAGGGGGCAGTTTATATCGTGGCTCGGATTAGGGTGGATCATGGAAGCTCTCCAGCGACTAACTCGCCGTCAATTGGAGACTCTGCAGACCGTCCTGGCTAAGCAGACGACCGATCGCGGCGTCTCGCTGAAACTCATCGCATCCTCGCTGAAGCTTTCGCCACCCTCGGCCCTGAGCCACCTGACTCCGCTCGAGCAGCTCGGGCTGGTCGTCCGTTACCGCGGGAAGAGCCGACTCACGGACAGGGGACGGAACACCCTTGAGGAATACCGCCGACATCACCGGATCGCGGAGACGCTCTTCGGGAGCCTGGGGCTCGGGCCCGCCGAGACCTGTGCGGCCGCCCACGAGATTGACCTGGCGATGTCCCATCGCACTGTGGAGGAGATCTGTCGGGTCCAGCAGCACCCGGCCGCCTGCCCCCACGGCGAGCCGATCACACCGTGCCACTCCTCGCCCAAGAACGAGCTAGATTCGGAGAGCGAGTCGGGAGGAAAACATGCAGAAGAACCTGAAGATCGTGATCGCCGTGGTCGTTGTCGGAGCGCTGATCAGTACCGGGGTTGTCGTTGGGTACGTCCTCAGCAGCGCCTCCCCGTGCGCGGGGATCTCCACGCCCACGAGTCCGCCATCGAACGTCTCAGTGGTACCGGCATCCACCGGTGTGGGCGTCGCCACCTCGACGTCCGCCCACGCGTCCGCTACCGCGGCGGCTGCGCGCGACGCAGCGGCGCTGAACCCGAGCTACTTCCACCCCACCGGCAACACCCCCTCGACCCACCGGAAGATCATTCAGGTGGTCGCCGGTGAGAATTTCTGGGGGAGCCTGGTCTCTCAGATCGGGGGCAACCTCACGAACGTCACGAGCATCATTACCGACCCCAACACCGATCCCCACGAGTACCAGGCCAGCGAGGCCGACGCCGAGGCGATCACGCACGCCAACTACATCATCCTCAACAATGTCGGTTACGATACCTGGGGGACTCAAATGATCGCAGCCGACGGCGAAACCAATCAGACCGTCCTCAACATCGGGGACAGTTTGGGCGTCAGCGTCACCGGGGGAATCGTCACCGGTAACCCGCACATGTGGTACAATCCCATTTACGTGAACGACTCCGTGCAATGGATGTACGACAACCTCACGTCGATCGAACCGAACGCGACCACGTACTTCACCGACAACTACGACAACCTGACCGCGTCCCTCGCCACGCTCTACTCGGAAGTCGGGTTGATCAAGCACGACTTCGCCGGCACCGTGGTCGCTTCCACCGAGAGCATCTTCGTGTACCTGGCCAACGCGACCGACCTCAACCTGGTGTCCCCACCCGCGTTCATGGAGGCGATTGCCGAGGGGAACGACCCGCCCGACCAGAGCGTGGTCCTGTTCCAGTGCCAGCTGGAGAGCGGCAACGTAAGGGTGCTCGTCTTCAACATGCAGACCGTGACCCCGATCACGACGAACATGAAACAGATTGCCACGAATAACAATGTCAGCGTCATCGGAGTGTATGAGACGATCCAGCCCCCGACGCAGACCTTCCAGGTCTGGATGGGCGGAGAGCTCGACGGTCTGTTTGGCGCGCTCGATGCGAAACAGCTGGGGGAGTGAGCACGGCCCACCCGGGGACCGGCACCGAAGGAACGGGTGCCCGTGCAGTCTGAGATCGCGCGGGCGGACCGACTCGAGGTCGGGTATCGCGGCCGCACGATCTGGAGCGACGCCAGCTTTCGGATCGGTCGAGGGGAGTTCGTCGCAGTCATCGGGCCCAACGGTGCGGGTAAAACCACGCTGTTCCGCCTCCTTCTCGGCCTCATCCGGCCGACCGGTGGCCAACTGCAGCTCTTCGGCACGACCCCTCGCCGCGGCAACTCCAAGATAGGCTACGTGCCTCAGAGCCACACCGTAGACCGGGAGACGAACGTTGTGGCCGCTCAGCTCGTCCGGCTCGGTCTCGCCTGCTCTCGCCCTTGGTATCGGACTCCGGGCATGTTCCGCGCGGAGCGCGAGGGGACCGACGAGGCGATCCGGTCGGTCGGAGCTACCGAGCTGGCGAAGAAGTCGCTCGGCGCGATGTCGGGCGGTGAGCTGCAACGGATCTTTCTGGCCGAAGCCTTGGCGGGTCGACCGGAGCTCTTGCTCCTGGACGAGCCGCTCGCGAACCTCGACATCCGTCGCGCGCGCGATCTCGTCGAGCTGGTGAACGGGCTCGTCCGTCAGCGGAACGTGACGGCCCTGCTCGTGGCCCACGACATCAACCCGCTCATCCACTGCCTCGACAAGGTGATCTACATCGCCAACGGACGGGTCGCGACCGGACTCCCGTCGGAGGTGCTGACGACCGACCAGCTGACGGCGCTGTACGGCGTGCACGTAGAGGTCCTGCGCGATTCGCGGGGCAACTTGGTGATCGTGGGGGGAGAGGACTCCCACCAGGACCCGGCCACATGACGAACTTCAGCTGGAACTGGTGGAGCTGGAACATCGTCGGCGATCTGCGCCAGATGCTCCAGTACCAGTTCGTGCGCAACGCGTTCGAGGCGGGCACCGTCATCGCGATCCTCGCGGGGATCGTCAGTTATCTCGTCGTGCTTCGACGTTCCTCGTTTGCCGCGCACGCGTTGGGGCACGTGGGCTTCTCGGGCGCCGCGGGAGCGGTCCTCTTCGGGGTCAACCCGTTCTACGGGCTCCTGATGTTCACGACCGTGTCCGGCGGCGGCATCGCCCTGCTAGGCCAGAAGGCCTCGCATCGCGACGTGGAGATAGGGACCGTCCTCGCCTTCATGCTCGGCTTGGGCCTCCTGTTCCTCTCCTTTTACAACGGGTTTGCGACGGAGGCGTACTCCATCCTCTTCGGGGAGATCGTCGGCATCAGCAACGCGCAGGTTGTTTTCACGCTCGAAGCGAGCATCCCCATCCTGGTTGTCCTGTTGGTCGTGTACCGGCAGATCCTCTTCGCCTCGTTGGACGAGGAGGTCGCCGAAGCGAAGGGGATGCACACGATGCTGCTCGGTGTGATCTTCATGCTCGCCCTGGCGGTGACCATCTCGGTCGCCGTCACGATCATCGGCGTCCTCCTCATCTTCGCGCTGACCGTCACGCCAGCGGCGATCGCGATTCGACTCGCCAAGCGGCCGGTCGAGGCACTGATGATCTCGGTGGGCGTCGCGCTCTTCGCGACCTGGGCCGGTATCTTCATCGCGTTCTACGAGATCGAACCCACCAGCTTCTTCATCGTAACGATCGTCTTCGTCATCTACATCGTCGTCCGGCTCCTGCCGTACTTCGCTCGGCTCCGGTCCTGGCTCGCGGCGAAGAACGCGAACCCAAGGCTCCTCCCCTATGCCTCCGGGGTCGATTCGGCGGCTCCGGCCGAGTCGCGGCTCCCGATCCGGCCGGAGACGGCGGCAGCGCCCGCGACCGAGCTCGAGTAGCCGCCGGTCGCGCTGGCCCCGGTCGAGTTCAGCCCGTTCTGCGGCGACGCCGCGGACTCGAAGCAATCCGGGTCGGGAGCCGCCGGGCCATCAGGATCTCGTCGACCGAGGCGCCCCGGAGGACGACCTGGTTCCTCAGTCGCCCCTCGACCGTGAAGCCGAGCCGCCGGTAGAGGCGACGCGCAGGACGGTTCGTGGCGAACACGCCCAACGTGAGCTTTCGCACGCCCACCGACCGTGCCCAGCCCATCCCAGCCTCCATCATCGCGGTCCCGAGTCCCAGCCCGCGGACGTCCTTTCGCAGGGCGACTCCGAGGTTCGCGACGTGCCGGTTCTTCGTCTGTGAACCGCGGGCGAAGTTCGCCGTGCCCGCGATCGTGCCGGCGACGACTGCGACGAGGTAGAGCTCGACCTTCCCGTCCGCTCGACGAAAGACGGCGCGCTCTTGGGCCGGCGTCAGCGCCAACCGTTCGGTCATGAGGTAGATACCCTCGGCGCCCACGGCGTTGACATGGGCGATCACCTCGCGCGCGTCCGGGCCCCTCGCGCGACGAATCAAGGCCACGCGTCCGTCGGACAACGGCACGCGCCGGGGTCGGAACACGGCCCTAGGAGGGAACGGCGGGGCATGGAGCTTTCCCGGGCGGTTCGGAGCCTGCCCGGACGGATCGGCGCCCGGCCGAAATGATAATTGCGGGGCAGGAGTGGTGTCGGACCGCAGCAACGTTGTCAGGTTCGCCTGCTCTCGTTGCGCCAGCATCCACCATGGCCGACTTGGACCAGACGTCCATCAACACGATCCGCTTCCTCGCGGTCGACTCCGTGGAGAAGGCCAAGTCCGGTCATCCGGGGTTACCCTTGGGGGCGGCCCCGATGGCGTACGTTCTCTGGGATCGCTTCCTCCGGGACAATCCGGCGGATCCCCACTGGCCGAACCGGGACCGGTTCCTCCTCTCGGCAGGGCACGGGTCGGCGCTGCTCTACGCCCTGCTCCACCTGACCGGGTACGACCTGCCGCTCGAGGAGCTCCAACGGTTTCGCCAGTGGGGGAGCCGGACGCCGGGCCACCCGGAGGTACGGACTCACCGCCGGGGTCGAAGCGACTACCGGCCCCTCGGACAGGGGTTCGCGATGGGGGTCGGAATGGCGATCGCCGAGCGCCATCTCGCGTCCACGTGGAACTCGGACGGAGCGACCCTCGTGGACCACTACACCTACGGGATCGTCTCGGACGGGGACCTCATGGAAGGGATCTCCTCCGAAGCGGCCTCGCTCGCCGGGACGTTGGGGCTCGGGAAACTGATCTACCTCTACGACGACAACCACGTGTCGCTGGAGGGCCCGACGGAATGGGCCTTCACCGAGGACGTCGCCGCCCGTTTCGCGGCCTACGGGTGGCAGGTGCTCCGGGTCCCGGACGGCAACGACCTCAGCGCGATCGACGCGGCGATCCGGGAAGCGCGGGCCGAGACCCGGTCGGCCGAGCCTCATCTGCGTTCGGACCCACCTGGGTTTCGGGAGCCCGGTCCAGGATACCCGCGAGGCCCACGGGCAACCCCTCGGACCGGCCAACCTGCGCGCCACGAAGGAGAAGCTGGGGTGGCCCCTCGACCCGCCCTTCCTCATTCCCGACGTGGCGCGATCGCATCTCCGCGAGGCGGTCTCCCGGGGCGCGACCTGGCAGCGGGAGTGGACCGCGGTCCGAGACCGGCTCCTCGCGGCTAGGCCGGAGCTCGGCCGGGCTATCTTGGGCCAGTGGTCGGGCGCCCTGCCGACCGGATGGGATGCCGGGCTCCCGGTATTCCGACCCGCCGACGGGCCGATGGCGACCCGCGAAGCCTCCCAAAAGGTCCTCAACGCGCTCGCCCCGAGTCTTCCCGCCCTGGTCGGCGGTGCCGCCGATCTCTCACCGTCCACGAACACCCTGCTCCCGGGGTCTCCCGACTATTCGGCGACGGACGCGCTCGGAAGGAACTTTCACTTCGGCGTCCGAGAGCATGCCATGGTCGCGAGCCTCAACGGTATGGCGCTCCACGGGGGGCTCATTCCCTACGGGGGTACGTTCCTCGTCTTCTCCGATTATTGTCGGGGCGCCCTGCGTCTCGCGGCCCTGCAAAGGACTCACGTGATCTTCGTGTTCACTCACGACAGTGTCGGCATGGGCGAGGACGGCCCCACGCACCAGCCGATCGAGCAGTTGGTCAGCCTCCGCGCGATCCCCGGATTCACGGTGATCCGACCCGCCGATGCGAACGAGACGGTGGGCGCATGGCGCCTCGCTCTGGAGCGTCGGGGCCCGACCGCCCTCGTGTTCACCCGGCAGAAGTTGCCGGTGCTGGACACCGCCCGGTTTCCGATCGTCGCCGGCGTCGCCCCGCGGGGGATACGTCCTCTCCGAGTCGCCTTCCGGACCGCCTCAGGTGGTGATCGTGGCCACCGGATCGGAAGTGTCGCTCGCGCTGGACGCGCAGGCTCGACTGACCGAACGGGGGGTCCGGGCGCGAGTCGTCTCTCTGCCTTGCTGGAATCTCTTCGACGAGCAACCGCTCTTGTACCGCGAATCCGTCCTGCCCCCGGTACGCCCAAGGTCTCGATCGAGGCGGGCACGGTCCTCGGTTGGTCTCGCTACGTCGGAACGGACGGGGAGTCGATCGGCATCGACCGGTTCGGCGCCTCCGCACCGGGTGCGGTGCTTCAGAAGGAGTTCGGATTCACGGTCGAGCACGTCGTCGAGACAGTCGACCGGGTTCTCGCAGGCCGTCCGTGATGGCGCGACCGTGACCGCGCTGCACGACCTTCTCGCGCACGGCCAGTCGCCGTGGCTGGACTACATCCGACGAAGCCTCCTCACCGGCGGATCCTGCGGGATGGTGGAGTCCGATGGGATCACCGGGGTCACGATCAACCCGACGATCTTCGAGAGGGCGATTGCGGAGAGCCACGACTACGACGACGCCCTGAAGCGTCTGCTGGCCCGCGAACCCGAGCTCGGACCGGCCGAGCTCTACGAACGGCTTGCCGTGGAGGACGTCCGCCTCGCCGCCGACGTGCTCCGGCCGGTCTTCGACCGGACCCAGGGCCGGGACGGCTTCGTGAGCCTCGAGGTCGCGCCCGGGCTCGCGCACGACACCGCCGGCACACTCGACGAGGCGCGCCGGCTCTGGAAGGAAGTGAACCGACCGAACCTTCTGATCAAGGTTCCCGGGACCCGCGAGGGCGTGCCGGCGATCGAGCGACTTATCTCAGAAGGGATCAACGTCAACGTCACTCTCCTCTTCTCGCTCGGCCAGTACGAGGCCGTGGCCCAGGCCTACGTGCGGGGGCTCGCTCGCACCCGAGAGCCCGGCCGGGTAGCTTCGGTCGCGTCGGTCTTCGTGAGCCGGATCGACACCGCCGTGGACAAGGCCCTGGACGCCTCCGCCGCCCCGGACGCTGCATCGCTCCGCGGCACGGTCGCCATCGCGAACTCGCGTGTGATCTACGCGCGGTTCCGGGAGATCTTCCAGGGCCCCTCGTTCGCCCTGTGGGCGTCCCGGGGCGCGCGGCCCCAGCGGCCGCTCTGGGCCAGCACCAGTACCAAGGACCCTCGCTATCGCGACACGCTCTACGTGGAGGAGCTCGTCGGACCCGAGACCGTGGACACGATCCCTCCGGCAACGCTCGCCGCGTTCAAGGACCACGGCGTCGTCCGCGCCGACACGGTCGCCGCCGGCACGGACGAGGCGCGGGAGACCCTGCGGCGGGCCGCCGCGGCGGGCATCGACTTAGACCGGGTGATGGACGACCTCCAGACCGAAGGAGTCGCTCTGTTCGCCGATTCCTACGCGCTGCTCCTTCGCTCTCTCGCGTCCAAGAAAGAAGCAGTGCTCGCCACCGGTGTGGACCCCCAATCGTGGAACCTCGGGGTCGATGGCGATCGCGTGACGGCTCGGCTGGGGGCGTGGCAATCGGCGGGAGTCGGGGAGCGGTTCTGGAAACGCGACGCGACCCTATGGCCGGCCGCGACCCCCGCGGACGTCGCCGGGCGCATGGGATGGCTGGACCTTCCGGACACGATGCCGGCCGAGATCGACCGGCTCGTGCGGTTCGCCGCCGAGGTCCGGTCCGAGGGGATAGGCCACGTCGTGGTCCTCGGCATGGGCGGGTCGAGCCTCGCGCCCGACGTCCTGCGGGGGATCTTCGGTAACCAATCCGGCAATCCCGAACTTGTGGTACTCGACAGCACCCACCCCGACGCGGTCGCCGCGGTCCGGCGCGCGATCGATCCGGCACGGACCTTGTTCCTCGTCTCGAGCAAGTCGGGCACGACCACCGAACCCCTCGCTTTTCACCGGTACTTCTCGGAAGCCGTGCGCGCGGCCGGAGTATTGCCCGGTAGGCGGTTCGCTGCCGTCACGGACCCCGGGACGCCGCTCGAGAAACTGGCGCGGGATGGCGGGTTTCGCGAGGTCTTCCTCGCCCTCCCGACGGTCGGCGGACGGTACTCCGCGCTCACAATGTTCGGTCTGGTGCCCGCCGCGCTCCTGGGGATAGACGTCCGGGCGCTTCTCGACCAGGCTCATCGCATGTCGGAGGCGTGCGCCGGCTCGGTGCCGGTGCCGGAGAATCCCGGCCTCGCCCTCGGTGCGGTGCTCGGAGAGCTGGCCGTCCACGGGCTGGACAAATTGACGTTCTACGCGTCACCCCCCCTGACCCCGTTCCCCGTCTGGGTCGAGCAGCTCGTTGCCGAGAGCACGGGCAAGATCGGAAAAGGGATCGTTCCCGTAGTGGACGAGCCGCGAGTCTCGCCCGAGCATTACGGCCCCGATCGACTGTTCGTGCAGATCGACGGGGGGGCCACGCCGGACGCTGAGCTGACGAGGCACACGAGCGTTCTCGAGAACGTAGGGTTCCGGGTCGTCCGGCTGCGCATCCCGGAACGGACGGCCGTCGGTCAGGAATTCTTCCGCTGGGAGATGGCCGTCGCCAGCGCGGGAATGATCCTCGGGATCGATCCCTACGACCAGCCGGACGTTGAGCTCGCCAAGGAGCTGGCTCGACAGGCGATGGCCTCGCCGGCCCGCGCGGGGGACCGGCGGGCGTGGAGACGGTACGCGCCGACCAACCCGCGGCGCTGGTCGCGGCCGTGCGGGCCTGGCTCGCCTCGTGCCGCCCGCGCGACTACGTGGCGATCCAAGCCTACCTCGCCCCCTCCCCGGCAACGTGGTCCGCGCTCCAAGCCGTCCGACAGCTACTTCTCGAGCGTCTGAACGTGGCGACCACGGTAGGGTACGGGCCGCGCTTCCTTCATTCGACCGGCCAACTGCACAAGGGCGGGCCGAACAAGGGGCTCTTCCTCCAGCTCGTCGACTCCCCCCGACAGGACATCCCCGTGCCGGGGGCGGGGTACACCTTCGGAGAGCTGATCCGAGCGCAGTCTGTCGGCGACTACCAGGCCCTTCGGCAGAAGCGCCGAAGGGTTCTCCGGGTCGACCTGAGGGCGGATCCTGGGGACGGGCTTTCACGATTGGCGGGGGTGCTCCGTGGCTGAGCTCTCCCTCCTCCTGTGGGACGTCGGAGGCGTACTCCTGTCCAACGGCTGGGATCGAACCGCTCGCGCCGACGCGGCGGCCCATTTCGGGCTGGACCCGGCGGAGCTGGAGCGTCGGCACCAGCGGGTCGACGTGGCGTTCGAGACGGGGCGGATGGCCGCGTCCGACTACCTCGCCGCGACCGTCTTCTACGAGCCGCGATCGTTCGCACCGGACGCGTTCTCAAAGTTCATGCGGGACCGGTCCCGACGGTATGCCGAAGCGTACGCGGCGGCGAAAGAGCTGCGGGCGGCCGACCGCTACCTCATGGCGGCCCTGAACAACGAGTCGCGAGAGCTGAACGAGTTCCGGATCCGTACCTTCGACCTCCGCGAGGTCTTCCACGTGTTCTTCAGCTCCTGCTACACGGGACTCCGCAAGCCGGAGCCCGCCGCGTTCACCCACGCGCTCGATCTCACCCAACGCGCGCCCGACGAGGCCCTCTTCCTCGACGACCGGCCCGAGAACATCCAGGCCGCCGGCCGGGTGGGGCTTCGCACGCTCCTGGTCCGCGACCCGACCCAGCTCCGCGAGGAGCTGCGCCGGGCGGGGGTCGCTTCAGGGTAGGAGAAGAACGATGGAACTGGGGATGGTCGGGCTCGGAAAGATGGGAGCGAACATGACCGTGCGGCTGGTCCAGGGGGGCCACCGTGTGGTCGGGTACGCCCGGACGAAGTCGGTGGTCGACGCGGTGGTCGCTCAGGGCGCCGCGGGCGCCGACTCGCTGGCGAGCCTGGTCGGCCAGCTCACTCCACCGCGGGTCGTCTGGTTGATGATCCCCTCGGGAGCGCCGGTCGACCAGACGCTCGAGGCGCTCCGACCCCTCCTCGCGCGCGGCGACATGATCGTCGACGGCGGGAACTCGTACTACCGGGACTCGCTACGGCGGGCCAAGACCGTCACCGACTGGGGTCTTCGTTACGTCGACGTTGGCACGAGCGGTGGGATCTGGGGACTCAAGGAAGGGTACTCGATGATGGTCGGCGGGGACGTGGGCGATGTCGAGCGGCTGCGCCCGATCCTCGAAACGCTCGCTCCGGGACCGAAGCTCGGGTGGGGCCGCATGGGACCGGTCGGGTCCGGCCACTTCGTGAAGATGGTCCACAACGGCATCGAGTACGGCCTCATGCAGGCGTACGCCGAGGGGTTCTCGGTCCTGCAGGCGAAGGCGGAGTTCGCGCTCGATCTGCACCAGATCGCGGAAGTGTGGCGGTACGGGAGCGTCGTCCGCTCCTGGCTTCTCGAGCTGACCGAGGCGGCGCTCGCGGAAAACCCGACGCTCGCCGGCATCGAGCCGTGGGTCGCCGACTCGGGGGAGGGACGGTGGACCGTGACCGAGGCGATGGACCTCAACATTCCCGCGCCCGTGATCACGCTCGCCCTCCAGGCTCGCCTCCGGTCGCGCGAGGCCGACCCGTTCACCGAGCGGCTCCTCGCGATGATGCGGAACAAGTTCGGCGGGCACGACGTGAAGCGGGAGACATAGCGATGGGGTCGGCCGGGCCGGACCGCCACCTGTTCGTCGTGTTCGGCGCAACGGGGGACCTGATGCAGCGGAAGCTGCTTCCGGTGCTCTGCCGCCTGGGGACGGGCGGGACGCTGCCCCCCGGAAGCCTCGTGCTCGGCGTCGCCCGTCGTCCGATGGACGACGCCGCGTTCCGTACCATGGCGGCGACGTCGATGGCCGCGTCCGGGACCGGCGTTGCGGAGGCGGTGCGACCGGACCGTGAGAAGAGCCTGTTCTACCAATCCGTTCCGGACGAATCACCCGCGAGCTTCGCCGCCCTGCGACGTAGGATCGAGGCGCTCGAGAAGCAGCACGGCCTGGAGGGCAACCGCGTCTTCTACCTGGCCCTGCCCCTCGAGGCGTTCGGCCCGACGCTCACGGGCCTCGGGACCGCGGGCCTCAACGCGGGCCCGGGGTGGACCCGGGTCGTCATCGAGAAGCCGTTCGGCCGGGACCTCGCCTCCGCCCAGGAGCTGAATCGCATCGCCCGGCGGTACTTCGAGGAGAAGCAGATCTACCGCATCGACCACTACCTCGGCAAGGAGACGGTCCAGAACCTCCTCGTGTTCCGATTCGCGAACATGTTCATCGAGTCGCTCTGGAGCCGCGAGCGAATCGGACAGGTGGAGATCACGGTCGCGGAGCGCCTCGGCGTCGAGGGCCGCGCGGCCTACTACGAAGAGTCCGGAGCGCTTCGCGACATGGTGCAGAACCACGCGACCCAGATCCTGACGCTGGTCGCGATGGAGCCGCCGGTCGACCCGGGACGAGGATTCGATACGGAACGAGAAGGTCAAGGTCCTGCAGAGCGTCGTCCGGATCGCCCCCGCGGATGTCGTCCGGGGGCAGTACGCGCCCGGTTCGAAGGACGGGGCCGCGGTCGCCGGCTACCGCCAAGAGCCCGGCGTCGCGCCGACGTCGGGCACGGAGACGTTTGTCGCGCTCCGGCTCAAGATCGCCAACTGGCGGTGGCAGGACGTACCGTTCTTCGTTCGGACCGGGAAGCGGATGCCGGCGAAGTCAACCCGGGTCATACTGACCTTCAAGGCGCCCCCGGTCACGTTCTTCCAGACCGCCGAGGAGTACAACGCCAACCCGGACCGGATCTCGATCCTCATCCAGCCCGACGAGGGGTTCGAGCTCGCCTTCGAGGTCAAGGTGCCGGGCCGGGAGCTCCGCGTCCAGACCCACCGGATGGTATTCCACTACGCGGACGTCTTCGGGGAGCTGCCGGACGGCTACGAGACGCTCCTAATCGACATGCTGCTCGGGGACCCGACGTTGTTCGTGCGGGCCGACGAGGTCGAGGAGTCGTGGCGGCTCTACGACCCGATTCTCCGGTCTCCCCCTCCAGTGACCTTCTACCCGGCGGGTTCGTGGGGGCCACCCGAGGCCCGCACGCTCGTCGAAGAGTGGGGGTACCGTTGGTCCCACGACTAGACCGTCGGGTACGTGTCTTTCCCAACCTCGGTGCCGCGGGCGAGGCCTTGGCCCGCCACCTCCGGGGGTCCGCCCGGGCCGCGGTCCGAGAGCGCGGACGCTTCTCGATCGGACCTGTCCGGCGGGCGAACCCCCGTCGACCTGTTCCACCGTCTAGCCCGCGCCGAGCCTCGGACGTGGCCGTGGAAGGACGTCGAAGTATTCTTCGCGGACGAGCGCTGCGTCGCACCACTCAGTGCGGACAGCAACTTCGGTTCGGCCTGGGTTGAGTTTCTCTCGAAGGTGCCCATCCCTCGACGCCGGATCCACCGCCTGCGCGGGGAGTTGGCGCCCCCGTCGGAGGCGGCGCGCCGGTACGGACGCCTGTTGGGCACAATCCCCCGAGCGGGAACGGGCGAACCCCGGTTCGACTCGGTCCTGTTGGGCATCGGAGCGGACGGTCATACGGCGTCGCTGTTCCCCGGGTCCCCCGCGGTCCGGGAGCGCCGAGCGACCGTAGTGCCCGTCTCCGGTTCGCCACTCCCGCCGTTCGTGCCCCGGCTCACGCTCACTCCTTCCGCCCTATCCTCGGCGCGCGAGGTCTGTTTCTTGATCGCCGGAGGCGACAAGGCAGACGCGCTGAAGCGGATCTTTCAGGCGGGCCCGGGCGGGGATCCGCTCTGCCCGGCGAGCTGCATCGTACCGGACGGTCCCACGGCCTGGTACTTAGACCGCGCGGCGGCGACTCGGCTTCCGTCCTCGCCGGCCTGAAGTCGACCGGGGAGCGGCGAGGGAGCGCCGCCGGTTTCGGATCTTGAGCCCGGCGAGGGTCCACAATCGTACGCCGCCCTGGATGGCGTTCCCGTTGTCCCCGGGCTCCGCGCGCGGAGGGAGCGCCTTGAGCTTCTTCACGTTCCCGCCGCCGAGAACGACGTAGTCCGGCTCGAGGGCATCGGAAAGGGCCTTCGTCACGGCGAACACCTCCCTCTGCCACCTCTTCCGTCCAAGACGGACGAGCGCGGCCTCGCCCACGAAGTCCTCGTACGTCCGCCCCTTCCTGTAAGGCAGGTGGGCGAGCTCCATCGGCTCGAGCCGACCGTCGACGATCATGGCGGTGCCGAGGCCGGTGCCGAGACCCAGGAACAGCATCCGCCCGCCGTGGTAGCTCCCGAGCGCCTGCATCGCGGCGTCGTTGATGACGCGGGTGGGCCGGTGGAGCGCCTTCGAGAAATCGAACCCGGCCCAGCCTTTCCCCAGGTTCGGTGGCTCGCCGACGATCCGGCCGTGGACAACGAGCCCCGGGTAGCCGACCGAGACCACGTCGAACTTCCTGCCCCGCAGGGGGCGAGCGAGCCGTTTCAGGAGCTTTCGGGGGTTGAGGTTCCGCCCCGAGGGAACGCGGACGACTCCCGTCCTGTCGGAGAAGCCGATCTTGATGTGGGAACCTCCGATGTCCAGGACCAGAACGCGCCCGGATTGTCCGGCAGGTCGGGTCGCCATCTCGAGCGGTAAAGCGCCCGGGGGGAATAAATCCGACCCGACCGGGCACCGGAGTGGCGGCCGGGGTCAGCGTGCACGACGCGACCCGGCGCCCACCCGGCGAAAGGCGGTCGCCTTCACGTAGAGCCAGACCCTCGCGCCGTGGACCAAATGCAGTTGGCGCACCGATTCGTCGGTGACCGCGACCCGGAGGCGATGCGAGCCCGCTCGGGCGAGCACTGTGGACCCGTGCGCGGGTCCGCTCGCACGGACCGATTCGACCGTGGCGCGGAGCACGTTCCGGGCGCTCGAGGGGAACCGGCCTCGAGCCAGGAGGACCGACTCCGGGTCGAGCGCGACCGCCACGCTCTCGCCCTCGTTCGCCGCGAAGGCGACCCGGAGTCGGATCCCCCGTCCGAGAGCGACCTCGGGCGCGGGTCGGCTACGGTACACGCCCCGAAGAATGTTCGACGAGGACGGCGGGGTCGTTGGCCGCGAATCCAGAAGCTCGACGGAATCGAACCCCTCCCGGGCGACGCGGTTTCCGAGCGGGGTCAGCCGAGACCCGCCGTGCGTTCGCCCCCCGCGTTCGCTCGTAACGACCGGGCCACCGAACGCCCTCTCCAGCCGGGCAAGGCGGTAGACCGCACGATCGCGCGAGATCGGCACGCGACGGCTGGCCGCCACCACCGACCGCTCACAGGCGAGCGCTCGGAGGAGGGCGATGTCCGCGTCGGTGACCACGGACGCGCGCATCAACTCCCCTCCGGAGTCACCGCGGCGACCGGGCCCAACGGGTGCAACGCGCTCGGATCCACCGCGAAGTCGATCATCTCACCGAGGGATGGGGCTCCTTCCGAGACGAGCCCCGGTATCCTGAGGTGCACCGTCAATCCATCGGAGCCCACCTCGATAGCGAACCCGTGCGGGCTCGGTCTTGCCGCTCGAACCTTCCCCGCCCACACCGTTCCCGACGCGGGGCCTGGTAGCAGGGACGGGGCGGCGAAGGCGACCCCTTCCGAGCCCGCCCGTGCGAGGAGCCAGGACCGTAACGACCCCGGTGCGCCGGCTCGCAGCTCTCCGGGATGGAAGACGTTCTCGAAACCCACGAACCGCGCCGCGAACGGATCCGACGGCGCTCGGAGCAGCGAGGCGGCGTCGCCTTGCTCCCGCACCCGTCCCTCCGAGAGGACGAGGAACCTCTCGGCCACGGAGAACGCAAGGCCCGGGTCGTGGGTCACGACGACGACGGGCACTCGTTCGGTCTCCCGTAACTGCTCGAGGACGACGCCCAGGTCGTGACGGGCCAGCACGTCAAGCCCCTGCCAGGGTTCGTCCCATACGATGAGCTCGGGGCGTGCCGCGAGGGCGCGGGCGATCGCCACGCGCTGCTGCTCTCCTCCGCTCAGCCGGGAGGGATACCGCCGGGCTAGGCCGGTCAGGCCGAATCGCTCGAGCAGTTCCCGGGTCCGAGACCGGGCGTCGGGGGCATCCCGCAGTTCGAGGGGGTACCGCACGTTTCCCTCCACCGTTCGGTGGGGCAGCAGGCCGAGGCCCTGCGGAACATACCCCAGGTTGCGTTCCTCGGGGAGCCAGGAGGAGATGTCGACCCCATCCCGCAGGATCCGTCCCCGACGTACCGGCACGAAACCGGCGAGGGTCCGGAGCAATGTGGTCTTTCCCGCGCCCGAGGCCCCGAGGACCGCCACGGCGCTCCCGGGAGGGATCGTAAGCTGGACCGGACCGAGGTGGAACCCGTCGAGATCGCTCTCGACCCGGTCGACGACCCATTGGGGACTCATGGGGCCAGCTCCCCGCGGCGCCAGGGAACCCAACCCGATCGCTCCCCCAGCCGGACGACCAGGAACAGCGCGAACGCGAACAGGAGGAAGAGCGAGCTGACCGCGGCCGCGTCGGTCAGGTTCCCGTTCTGGAACAGGTTGTAAATGAGCACCGAGATGGTCGAGGTCACGGGACCGTTGTACGGCCCGCCAGGGTATACGGCGTAGGCGAGGATGAGCAGCCCGCCGATCTCGCTGACGGCGCGGGCCCAGGAGAGCAGGAGACCCGCGACGATGCCGCGCAGGGCCAGAGGGAAGGTGACGGTCAGGAAGGCGGTCGCGCTCCCCGCACCGAGCGATCGCGCGGCCTCCAGGACCCGGCCGTCGACCGCTCGGAACGAGAGCTCGCTCGCGAGGACGGTGTAAGGTGCGCTCACGAAGACCATGACAAGAACCACGCCCCAGATCGTGTCATAGACGGGGAAGCCGATCGCCTGGGAGAAGCGGTACCCCGGCGTGCCGGGGATGACAAGGAAGAACAGGCCGAGCCCGACCATGAGGTGCGGAACGACGACGGGCAAGGCGACCAGCGACTCGACGACCGCGCGCCCGGGGAACTTCCTTCGGGCGAGGAGGTAACCGAGGGGGATCCCGAAGACGACCGCGGCGAGCACCGCGATCCCCGAGGCGAAGAAGGTGAGCCAGAGCGCCTCGCGGACCGCCGGATCGCTGTACGCGGATACGATGTCGCGGAAGGGGGCGTAGGTGAACAGCTCGACGATGGGAACGACGAACAGGAGGAGCAGCGAACCGGAGAGGACGATCTGGAGGGCCAGCCATAGGGGCCCCGTTCTCCACCGTCGGGAGACGGCGGGAGCCGGAGCATCCCCCGCGCCCCCGGTCATATCAGAAGCGCGCTCGCCCACGACGGGAGGGGGACCACGTCCCGCGCCAAGGCCGACGGCACCGCGTCGGTCTTATCGGTCCAGCCCGGGAAGATGGGTGTGAACGCTCCCCCCGCCGAAATGATCGCGCTTCCCTGAGGGGAAAGCAAGAGGAGCACGAACGCCGCTCCGAGCGCGGGGTCGGGAGCGTTTGACGGGACGGTTATGGCGAACAGCACGGGGGCGGCCGCGACCGAGACGAACGTCCCGGTCGACGAGACGATCGTCGTGGAGATCCCGGCGTACTGGCCGAGCGAATAGGTCGAGTTCGATTGCAGACCGACCGTCGAATTGAACGAGACGTACGTTAGGTCGTTGACCACGGCGTACGAGCGATAGGTGATCAGCGCCGAGACGATCCCGGTCTTGATCAAGGACGCGGCCTGCGACTCATGCTCCATCTTGGTGGTGGTCGGGTTCGGGACCGCCGGGGTGCTCGACCCGCCGCTGTAGAACGTGTCGTAAAACTTGTTCACGCTGCCGTTGTAGAGAAGGCCCTGGAGCTGGAGGCTGAAGATCTCGTTGTACCCGTTAGGATCCGTCGAGGCGTTCCAAACCGCCATGGGCGCGTTGCCGGTGGCGTTAACGTCCGTGACGAGCTTTTCGGCCCAGTTCGAAGAGTTGATTCCGTCGAACGCGCTGAGCGAGGAGTTGTAGACGAGCACTTCGGGAGTCGAACCGAACACGATCTCGTACCCGGCGTAGGTTGGTTCGAGGAGCTGCGGCACGAGCCGGTAATCCGCCACGGCCGCCACGTCCGTCTTGGCACCCAACGACGTGATGGCGGTGGTGACGTCGAGCGACCCCTCGTACGTCTGGGCGGCGGCGGGCGCCGTTGCCCCGGGGGTCTCGTTTGCGAGGTCGTTGGCCAGCTTGGGGAACAGGGTGTCCAGCGTTCCCGCGGCGAGAATGCTGATGGGGTAGTTCGTCGAACTCCCCGTGGACCGATACTCGTACCCGCCCAGGAAGCCGGCGCCGGCGGCACCGGCCGCCACCAGGATCACCACGACCGCGAGGACCTCTTTCGTCGCCATCGATGTGTGGGAATTCCACATCGGTTTAAGGTTTGGGGATTGCGTTTCGCGTCCGCCACGGCGCATGCGCTTCCCCCGGGTCCAACCCCCAGGTCCCCCCGGTGTGGGACCCCGATTAGGCGCGAGGGCCGTTTCACGACCTCGGCTTTCCCGTTTATGCTTCGAGGACGAGCCCGGGGCATGTCCTCCACCATCTGCATCGTGTACCGGCATCAGTTCGGATGCCCGCGAGGAGACTGTCCGAACCACGTCGCCGTGATCCGCACCGCCGCCGACGTGGACCGGGTCATTCGCTCACTCTCCAGCCGGCATCCCGAGAAGCCGGTCGAGATCGTCAGGGTCTCGGAACTGTAGTTTCCGGCCAAGACCCTACCCGGGTCTGCACCGGCCCACGGGCGGCGGGGGGAGCGCGTTGCTCGAACTTACGGCTCCCTTCGCGTCATTCCGGTGAACCCTTGTCCTCACGTTTTGCCGCCGAGGCGGATGCGCTTCGCCCGAAAGGGCGAACTTCGTGTCCCTCTTCGCGGCGGTGCCTCCGGGCCGAAACCGAACCTACTTGAAGGTGAAGTTCTTTCGAACGGCCATGCCTCTGTACATGGACACCCACCGCCACGTGAAGGGCGTGACCGCCGCGGCGGTAGCCGAAGCCCATGCGAAGGATCTCAAGGTCCAAGGAAAGCACGGGGTCAACTACCGGCACTACTGGGTCGACGAGAGGGCCGAGACGATCTTTTGCCTGGTCGAAGCCCCGAACGCGGAGGCGGCGGCCCGAGTCCATAAGGAAGCTCACGGACTCGTCGCCGACGAGATCCACGAAGTGCACGAAGGGTGAACCGCCCGCCCCGTGGGCAGAGGGTTGGACCCCGCGCCGCCCTAGGGCAGGGGCCGGCGTGCGATGAGCGGCACTCGGGTGCTCAGCCTTCGATCAGGTTGTAGGTCAGGCCGTTGGGATCCTTCACGTAACATCGTGGGAACTCCGGTTCCTCCTTGATCACCTCGCAACCCTGACGAATCGGCTTCGCCGTCGTCCGTGGGAAGTCGCTCACTGTGACCTCCAGAACGGGTCCCAACGGGGTGCCCCGCTCGATGAACAGGTTGATGTTAATCCCGTGGAGGCTCACAAGATTCGGCGTCCTTCCGGGATGCCAAATCCGAGGGTCACATCGTAGAATTTGGCCGCCCTCAGCGGATCTTCGGGCTGGATCAGAATATCGGTACCGAACGTGTTCGTCACAACGCCCTCCGTACGTCGAGGTCCTCGAACGTGTCCAGTATAGAAAGCGTAGGAGAAGTCTGGGGACACCCACCGCGATCGGCGCGTCGAAAGGGCACTGATTCATGGGCGAAAACTGGACTCGGTCCGTCCTACAACCAGACGGGACTGGTTCCACCGGATCTCGTTCGCGCACGGGCCATCGGGGGCACCGCCAACCATCATATCGGCCAGGACTTCCCTCTGGCGGCGCGCATGGTCGATCCGTCGGGCTCGGGAAACCTTCCCTCCCTTCTTAGTGCGACGTTCCGCAGATCCCTCGTGCTCGGCCGGCTCTATCTCGGCATCGGCTTGGCCTACTCCGTCATCCTCACCCTCTCGCTGGCTTCTTCCGGGGCGTCCTCGTTCGACTCTGAGGTCCCGCTCCTCTTCCCGATCTTCGGGGTTCTGGGGTCCATGGGGGGCATGGTGGCCTTCTCGAACGACCGCGTGAAGGGGGTCCACGAGTATCTCATCGTGTACGGCGTTCGTCCCCGCAAGCTCTTCGCGTACTCCTTGCTCGCGAGTCTGGGGGTGATGTCGATTCAGATGGCGGTCTCCGTGGCGCTGGCCCTTGGGGTCTCGGTCGCCCTATGGCACGCGGTCCCTCTCCACCTCGTGGGACTTCTCGCCTTCTACTCCGTCCCGATGAGCTATGCGTCGGCGGCGTTCGCGTGCATGGTGGGAATGTACTGGACGGTCCTCTCCTCGCCCCGGACCGGGATGAGCAGTCCGATCGGACTCATGCCCGTGGTCGGTATCGCCCCGGCGATCCTCACCCTCGTTGCCGCAGGCGTCGTCGAGGCGCAGTACGGCGCGCGGGCCGCTCCGATAGTTCTCGGCGTCGCGCTTGCCGCGATCTTGGGACTCGCCTTGGTCCTGCTCAGCCAGGTGGGGCGACTTCTGCGCACCGACCGGCTTCTTTCTCCCATGTGAAGGGCCAGGGCATGCAATCTCCGACGGCTCCTCCTACCCCGGTCCCTTCCCGGTCTCAAGCCCCCACTGCGGGGATTACCTGCCAGGGAGTCAGCTCCGGTTACGCTGGCACAAAGGTCCTGGAGAACGTCAGCTTCTCCGTCACCGAACCCGCCATCTACGTCGTCCTGGGTCCGAACGGTGCCGGGAAAACAACGCTGTTCCGAACCCTGGCCGGCATCCTCCCCCTTTATTCCGGGAGCATCGAGATCGACGGAAAGCCCGTGGGGGACCAGGGGGCGAGGGACCGACTCCACTACCTTTCGCACGTGGACGGCATCCCCGACGGCCTGAAGGTCGAGGAAGCGCTCCGTTTCTACGCGTCGGTCCAGCGGGCGTCTGAGGAGGACGTGGAGCGGGTCCTCAAGCTCCTCGAAATCGATGGGCTGCGCTCCAAGTTCCTCAAGGAACTGAGCGCGGGCCAGAAAAAACGGGTCTCCATCGCACGAATCTTCCTTCAAGAACGGGACTACTATCTCCTGGACGAGCCCACGGCCAACTTGGATCCCAAGGTCGCCGCCGAGATTCGGGACCTGGTGCTGGGGCTGAGCCGCAAGAAGGTCGTCCTCTACTCGTCCCATAATCTCTTCGAAGCGAGGGAGATCGGCCGGTTCGTTCTGGCGCTCAAAGCCGGAAAGGTCGCCCTCTTCGACCGGATCTCCGACCTTCGTTCCGCCCGGTTCACGATGGGAGTCCGCGTGATCGGTGGAGAACAGTTCATGCCGTCGTCGCAGCGGCGAGGCGACTACTTCATCTACGAGCTGTCCGGACCGGAGGACGTGCCCAAGCTGCTGAAGGAGCTGGTATCTAAGGGCGTCCAGGTCCGTGAGATCAAGGAGATGGGCAACCCTCTCGAAGACCTCTTCGCGTAGCCCCCAGGTCGCCGGCATCTGCCCAGAGTTCGTGCTGCCGAGTTCGATGCGGTCGACGCCGTGGGTCGCCGGCTCGCTGCATCCGCGTCGCTGGACTCAACCGGTGCAGGTTCTCGCCCCAACCTATGCGTTATGGTGGACCGAGTCGGAGCCCCCGGTGAGGATGGATTTTAGCCGGTCGCGCGGGCGAGGAAGAGAACCCCCCTCGTGGAAACCGGCCCTCCCGTGGGGGCCGACTCCGCCTCACGAAAGGGGCGGGCGTAAAGTCTGCGAAGCCATTTGCGCGACCCACACTTTCCGTAAGGGGGGGCCGGGGACGACCGATTTCGAGAAGCTCCTTGGGAAGTGGGATTCGATCTTCCTCAAGACAGTCGACCCGACCCGCGAAAAGCGCATCGAGGCGATCCTCGGGACCCTCGACACTCGTTCCCGAGCCCCTCTTCGGGTCCTCGACCTGGGGACGGGTCCCGGACCGCTTGCCTGCCGGATTCTCAAACGCTTCCGGGGAAGTCGGGTCCTAGGGGTGGACTCGGACCCCGTTCTCCTCCGGGTCGGCGAGCAAGCCCTAAGCCGATACGGCAGCCGGATCGCGTGGGTATTGGCCGATCTGAGGGAAAAGGATTGGTGCTCCGGGCTGCCCGCCGGCAGCTTCGATGCCGCGGTCTCGTCGCTGGCCTTACACTGGCTGGAAGAGCGTGAGATCAGGAGTCTCTACCGCGACCTGCGACGGCTGCTAAGACCGGAGGGGCTCCTGGTAAACGGCGACTTCCTTCCGTCGCAGCAGACTAAGAAAGGACTTCGCGGTCAAGGCGCCGAGGGGGACGGGGACCGGCGCGCCGAGACGGTAAACGCGAGTGTACGGGCCTTTAAGCCGAAGTGGGCGCGCTGGTGGAACGCGTTAGAGAAAGAACCCTCTCTGCATTCTGCCTTCACGGAGCGACAGATTCGGATGCCCGGGCCGATTCCCCCCAGAAGAACCTCCGGACCAAGGATCCCCGTGCCCCTCGAGTCCCACGAGCGCGGGCTGCGGAACGCCGGCTTTCGTGAGATCGCGGTGGTATGGCGGGATCAAAACTTTCGCGTTCTGATTGGAACCAGGTGAGCTAGTCAAGGAGACAAGAGCGGTCGGCGTGCGTCAAATGCCCTGAAAGGCTCAAATGGCGGCAGTTTCCCTGACGGCGGGGCCCATAGCTTAGGTTGGCTGGAGCACCCGGCTGATAACCGGGAGGTCGTCGGTTCAAATCCGACTGGGCCCATAGCTGGAGTTGGCCCCTTGAGGGTTCAAATCCTGCGGAGAGAAAGGTATCTCAAGAAGCTGGACACCCCTGGACTCACTTTGGGCTGAGTGACCGTGTTGACGTGGCGGACCCTCCGGGTTCAGTCCCTGCGAAGAGAACGCAGCCGGGCGAGCTTACGATAGAACCAGGGTCGCAGCCCGAAAGCCCCAAATCTCACTTTCCGCCCGTCAATCGTGAACCACGCGCGATAGCCTCCGACGTGGAGCGACCACACTTCCTGCACCCGAACGAACGCCTCCTCGAAGCTCTTCCGGACTTCCAGTGGAAGGGCAGGAAAGTCAGGTCGAGCGTCTTTGCGTACGGTCAGGGCGTAGACCACTCTATCGCCCTCGGGCTCGGAGGGACTTCGATTCGGCGATCACCGCCTCGATGGGAATGTCCTCGCGAGTGCGAAGACGACGTCCCAGCTCGGCCTATGTCAAACGGGTGGGATGGGCTGCGAGAAGCTCCCCGATCACCTCGTCGTAGGTTTGGTCACCCTCCTTCAGCGGTGCCAATCTCCTGCGAGTCTTCTGGCTCACCGTAATCGTCGTTGCGGCGGAGCCGCTCATCGCCATAGCAGGTATGGCAATGGCCACTATCAACTACTCGTCGGGCCGGGCCCGCCCGAGGAGTGTTGCAGTTCCGGCGCCAAGTGGGGGCGCTAGCAAGTGGGTGCCTTCTCAAGGGCGTCGTCTGGGCTCCTCTCGGTCGGTGATCGAACTCGGGCCCCTCTGCCCATCGCCCAGCGGGGTCGAATCCGGGTGCTTATGGACCACCCACGCTCGGCCGAATCGGAGATGAGCGGCGATTCACGTCCTTCGCAAGAATCCTCCTCTCCCCATGAGGGGCTGACTCTTCCGGGCAATCTCCCGCCACCTGCGGGCGCCCCGGAGATGGCGAGGGGGCCCGGCCTGGCTCGTCATGATCGCGGACGTGGATGCTGCCAGCATTCTGACGGCGCTCGCTTCGGGAGCGAGCTATCGCTACGAATTCATCTGGTTCCTGGTCGTCCTCACGGTGCCCCTCTTCTTCATTCAAGAGGCTGCCGGCCGCCTCGGGGCCGTGGCCCGCAAAGGGCTGGGCCAGCTGGCGCGGGAGTGCTTCCCTCCCCGAGTAGCCTCGGCGGCGGCGATCTCGATGGCGGTGGGCGATGTCGCGACCTACATCGCCGAGTACGCCGGCATCGCTCTTGGCCTGAGTCTGTTTGGCATTCCCCCTATCGTATCTCTCCCGATTGCGTTCCTCGCCCACATCGGCCTGGTAGTTCGGGGTTCCTACGCGTGGGTCGAGCGGGTCCTCATTGGAATCTCGGCGGGGGTAGTGGTTGCGCTGGCCGTGGTCGCCCTCCACCGGGGGCTTCTGCCGTATCCCCTGCTGGCGGGCTCAACCTCCCCCTCCTTCTTCCTGTTGCTCGCGGCCAACGCGGGCGCGGTCGTGATGCCGTTCATGCTGTACTTCCAGTCTTCGGCGACCGCGTCGAAGGGGACCTCGCTGTCCATCTCACGCCAGTCGACTCTCCTCGGGGCCGTGGTCAGCGAGGGCCTGATGATCGTGGTCGTCCTAATCGGGGCGGCGGTAGGCGGGGCCTTCACCTTCGCGACCGGTGCCGGCTTCTCCGCGGCACTGACCGCGAGCCTGGGGCAGTACGCGACCTATGCGCTCGGTGCGGGACTGGTGTCGGCCGCATTTCTCGCGCTGGTGGTCATCTCTCTCGGCAGCGCATGGGGAGTTACCGAGGCGCTCGGTCTTTCGCCCAAGAGCATCTTCTGGATCTATGCGGGGGAGAGCCTCCCCGCCGTATTCGTGCCGCTGCTGTTCCCTCAGCTCGTGACATTGGTCCTCGCGCTGATGGTCTCGATGGTCTTCATCCTCGTAGTTCCCGGTGTCTTCTTGGGCCGATTGGTATCCGACTCCCGCCTGATGGGCTCGGAGGCCTCGCGGGGACTCTGGCAGGGTGCCTACTGGGCCAGCCTCGCGTTCGTGGTATCCACGGGGATCCTTGCCGTCGTTTTCTATGCGTAACGAATAGGGTACGCGCCGTTCGTCAAGAGACGTATTCGGTTTTCCCGGCTCTGAACCGCACGCCCGCACGCTCCCCGCGGTCGGTCCTCGAAGACGCGCGACATCCATCAAGGAGCGCCCCTCAGTGAGCGCGGCGGTCCTGTCGGCGACCCGACCGTCTCCGGAGGAGGGGATTCTCTAATGCCCCCTTTCGAGAAGTTTGCACGGCTTGGGCGAGAATCCGGACGGGGCGACTTTCGATCGGCCTGAGCAGAAAAACGGATGGGTTTGAACCCTTGAGGGTATGAATCCGACTCGGCCCACGGACAGGGAGGACGCATTCGATCACCTTTCTGGTGGAGTTGAAACGGGCAATTGGACCTTGCTGCTCGGGATGTGGTGACGATACAAATATGGGTCCTGGTTCGCACCCCCTTGCCATGAGCGAGAGGCCCTCGTCCCTTGAGCGCGCCGCGGCCCGCAACATCGTGACCAAGTACCTCAAGGTCCGAGCGGGAGAGCATGCGATCATCGAGTCGTGGGACCACACGATGCCGATGGCCTCGGCGATGGTCGATGAGGTCCGCCGTGTGGGCGGCAAGGTCCTCCTCGTCCAAAACGACGAGGACGCGTGGTGGCGTGCGATCGACCGGGGGCAGACCAAGCTTCTCGGCAAATCGAGCGACCCGGAGTGGGCGGCGCTGAAAGCCGTGGACGTGTACGTCAATTTCTGGGGTCCGGGGAATGCCGACCGCATCGAGAAGGACTCCGAGGATGCCCTCGACGACGCGTTCGCCTGGAACCAGCCTTGGTACGCGGTCGCCCGGAAGGCGGGGCTCCGCGGGGTGCGAATGACCGAGGGGTTCGTGACGGAGGGACGGGCGAAGAAGTGGGGTCTGGACCCCGCGCAGTGGGAGGAAAGCGTGCGGCAGGGATGTCTCACGGACCCGAGAGTGTTGGCCAAGAGCGGGGCTCGGCTTGGCAAGGCCCTCTCCCGCGGGAAGAAAGTGCGGATCACCCACTCCAACGGAACCGATCTGGAGGTCGCCTTGGCCGGGGTCGCACCGCGGCTGCTCGACGGGAGGCCCCACGCATACCGCAAGGGAGACTCCCCATTTGGCATGCTGCAGCAGATTCCCGCCGGGACTCTCGACGTGGCCCTCGACTCCCGAACCGCGGAAGGGAGCTTCCATGCCAACCGGCGGACAAATATCTGGTGGAACTGGCACGCCGGGGGAACGCTCCAATTCGCTGGCGGTAAGCTTAGGTCGTACTCCTTTGAGTATGGAAAGGAACGGTTTTCCCGTCAGGTACAAGAACGGCACGGCGGGCAAGGACCGTGCCAGCGCCCTCAAACTCGGGCTGAACCCGGCCGTCAAGGACGTCCCCAACTTGGAGACCGTCGAGGGGGGCAGCGTATCCCTGCAAATCGGGGGGAACCGGCATCTCAGGGGCACCAACGGGTCGAGTTTCTTTAGCTGGTTTTCACTCGCCGGCTCCGAGGTCGCGATCGACGGGACCCCGGTCATCCGCGCAGGGAAGATCCTGTAGAACCGCCAGGTCCGTGCTCGCGAGGGCGTGGTCCTTTCCCTGCCCGGGGGGTCGCCGGGGCCGGGCCCTGACCGTTTGGCACGTGAACCACGTCGGCGGGGTCGGCCGGGTCGTGCCTAGACGTCTCGCGGCCGGAATGTGATCGTCACCGAGGTCGCCGCCCCGTGAACGTGCACCGACGTGGCGGAAATCGAATGCGTGTAGCCCGCCACCGCGCCAACCCTGACGGAATAGCTTCCGTTGCCCAGTTCGAACACCATCGAGCTCAGGCTGGAAGTGAACGGACTCCCGCCCACCGTTGCGGTCCACGAGGTGTGGGCGGGTAAGCCAATCTCGTTGACGGTCACGGTGTAGGGGTGGACGTACTTGATCGACAGTGTCACGCCCTTCGTCGAGAGCGTCACCTCGCCCGAAAGGGGGACAGCCACTTTGCCGATCTTGGCCGCGATCTCCTGGCCAGCGACCGACGCGATCGAGTAGCCGTACGACCCAACGGGTAGATGGCTGATGGAGATCGACGAATGGGTCGAACAAAGCTCCGCACCGACGACGACGCACCATCGCTGGCCCTTCGGTAGGCCGCTCGCCTGCAGGGTCAGGCTGTAGGTCGTACCCTTGACGAAGGTGAACCGCGCGGTCGGACCCGTGCCGTTCACGACGGCCGTGCCGGCGATGGGGATCCCGGCGATCCGGTGGCCAGAAGGGCCGGTAACAAGGTAGGTGTAGCTTCCGCTCGCCTCGTGGAAGACGATCGTTTTGGACGTTGTGGAGATCGACTGACTACCAAGGTCCACCGTCCAACTCTTTCCGGCGGGCAGACCTCCCTTCACCGAGAAGGTTACGTTGCTCGAATTGTTCCCTTCGGATTGTACGAAGTTCACGCCGACGTTGGTCCCCCCGGAGGTCACGTTGACGGTCCCCGACTCCGGCAAAGCGAAGTACCCTTCGGGCGCCCCCACCGTGAAGGACACGGTCCCGGGGCTCAGGGCGAAACCGATCTGGCCGACTCCGAGCGCCGTCGTGTTGCCGAGGGTGGTCGCCGGGCCAAACACCGTGGCGCCTCCCAACGCGGCGGACCCGTCCACGACCATCACGTCGTTCGAGTACCAATTCGCCACGTAGATCGTATCGTTGGACGGGTTGAACGCGATGGTCGCGGGGTAACTTCCGGCGGGGATCGATCCGACCACCGAGTTGTTCGTCGGCTCGATGACGCTGACGTTGTCCGAGAACTCGTTCCCGACATAGATGTATCCGTTCGCCGGGTCGTAGTACGAACCCGCGGGCCAGGATCCGACCGGGATCGTGGCCTCGGTGGCCCCGGTGACGGGGTCTACGACCGCAACGATGCCGCCGTCGTTGATCGAGATGTAGAGAGCACCGGTCACCGGGTCGACGTCCGGTTGGCTCGGGGCGTACCCGATCCCCAGCTCGATCGAACCCGACACCCTTTCGGTTGAGCTGTTGATCACCGTGAGGTTCCCGCCTCCGTAGTTGGCAACGTAGAGGTTGCCGTTGAGCGGATCGAGCGACAGGGTGCGCGAGTCGGGTCCGACCGGGATCGTCCCGAGCACCGCATCGGTCGTTGCGTTGATCACGCTGACGTTGCCCCAAGCTCCCGAGCCGTAGACCGCGGAATCGGCCACGTAGAGGAAACCGTTCGCCGGATCAAAGACGATGCCGATCGGGTTCTGGCCCACCGCGATGGACCCTGCAACGGCGTCGGTCGAGCTGTTGATGATAGTGACGTTGTTGGATTGCGTGTTCGTCACGTAGAGGTCGCCGGTCGTTGGGTCGAGGGCGATGTATCGCGGGTCCGTGCCCACCGTGACCGTGCCGAGCACCCGGTCGGTGCTCGTGTTGATGATGGTGACCTCGTCCCCCGCAGCTCCGGCGAGATAGAGTTGGCCGTTCGCCGCGTCATACAGCATCCCGCGGCCTGGCCCGGTTACGGGGATGTTGCCGACCACACCGTCGGAAGCGTACTGCTGAACGGAGACGTTCCAACTCGTGCCGTTCGATAGGCCGTATTCGTCGAACGTGAGACCGTAACCTAGCACGAACGTGACGTTGACGGTCGACCCGCTACCGGCGACCGTTACCTCTCCGGTCGACGGACTGACGACGTAGGTCGTCCCGGTGGAGATTGAATAGAAGTAGGACCCGTTCGGCTCCAGGAACTGGACCGACCCGGACGTGCCGGTGGTAAGGTTGTAGAAGGTCTCCGGAGTGATCGGCGTGCCGGCGCCACCGTTTGGCGCCGCACCGTTGACGACCATGACGCTGCTCGAATCCCAGCTCGCGACATAGACATTTCCGGTCGCAGTATCGATGGCCATGGATGCCGGATAGTCTCCCGCAGGGATGGACCCGATCACGGTATTGGACGCCGTGGAAACGACCGAGACGTTGTCCGAGAATTCGTTCGCGATGTAGACATAGCCGTTGGCGCCGTCGAAAAAGGGGTGGGCCGGGTAAGCGCCGAGGGTGATCCACTGGAGCACCGTGTTGGTAACGGGGTCAACCACCGCGACCTGACCACCCCAGTTGTTGTTGACGACGTACAGGTTCCCCGTCGTAAGGTCCACCGCAGGCGCGGACGGAGCAAACCCGAGTCCGAGGTCGATGGATCCACTCACCGAGTTCGTGGTCGAGTTGATGATCGTGACATTGCCGCCATCGTATGAGGCGGCGTACACCAACCCGTTCAGCGGATCGTAGGAGATGTCCCGCGAATCCAGTCCGACAGGAATAGTTCGTACGATCGAGTCCGTCGCCGCGTTGACGACGGACACATTGCTCGAAGCGTTAGAACAGTAGACGCACGAGTCCGCGACGTACAGGTAGCCGTTGACGGGGTCGAACGTGATGCCGATCGGGTTGGATCCGACGGAAATGGACCCTACCGTGCTGTTGGTGGACCCGTCAATGATGGTGACGTTGTTCGAGAGGGTGTTCGTCACGAACAAGTCGCCCGTGGCCGGATCGAGCGCCATGTAGCGCGGGTTCGATCCCACCGGAATGGATTGGACGACCGTCTCGGTGGCCGGATTGATGATCGAGACTTCGTTCAGGCCCCGGATAGTGGCGTACACCTGCCCATTCAGCACGTCGTAGAGCATCCCGGCGGGTTCCGGTCCGACCGGGACCAGCCCTACCACTCCGTCGCTGGTGCCGTTCAGAGTTACGTTCCACGTGGTCCCATTCGGAAGTCCCGACTCGTTGAACGTGATCGAATACGAGGGCCCCGGCGAGGAGGCCGGTGATGTCCCGGTCTGCGTTTGGGGGACAAGAAGGTGCGCGGCGGCGGGAAGTAGGCTGACCAACAGTACCGCGACAACGCCGACGACGATCCCGGACGGCCACCGGAGCCGCATGCCGGGGTATGGGAATGATGCGCCTTATCCCTTTCCCTGACGGCCGGTCGAGGTATCCGTTCGGTTACGCGACGCCTACAATCACCATCGGCTCGCTCCGGCATTACGTTAGGGTCGCTCTCGGGCCGGTCGTGGGCCCGTCCGACCCGGGAACGCTCGCTGCCCGCGGCGGACACCGTGAGGATAGCGGGAGCCTCCTACCCGGCCTCCGGTTGTGAAATCGGCTCGACGGGGAGATTATCCCGCGACCTCGCGAATGGCCCTGTCGGTGGACCTGAGCATGATGGCAGCGAAGAAGGCAGATCTCGCCGGTCCGGGCATCGGCAACTACGACGAACTCGATCGGGTTCTCCCGACGGATTACGAGACTCAACTCACCCCGCTCGAGACGCAGCGGGCCATCTACGCGGTGAAGTCGTATATCGAGACGAACCTGTGCAAGGAGCTCAATCTCACCATGGTCCAGGTGCCGCTCATCGTGGACGCGGAGGCCGGTGTCAACGATCTGCTGGACCGGGACGGGTCGCGGACGCCGATCCAATTCCACATCCGGAACGATTTCGATCGACACCCGATCGACGCGCAGGTCGTGCAGGCCGCCACGAAGTGGAAGCGGATGGCGCTCCAGGCGTTCGGCCCGCGGCCGGGGCACGGGCTCCTCACCGACATGCGGGCGGTGCGGAAGGACTACTTCCTCGACCACGACCACAGCGCCTACGTCGACCAGTGGGACTGGGAACGCACCATCCGTGCGGAGGATCGGAACCTCGAGTATCTGCAGGGCACCGTGCGGAAGATCTGGAAGGTGATCACCGGCGCGGAGCGGCACGCCCAGGCTCTCTTCCCGCAGCTCAAGGACCCGCGCTACCCGAACCTGCCGGAGGAGATCCGGTTCCTCCACGCCGAGGAGATCCTGGACATGTACCCCGACCTTCCGCGGAAGCAGCGGGAGACCCTCCTGGTCCAGAAATACCCCGCGGTGTTCATCGAAGGCATCGGATGGCCCCTCGCGGACGGATATCCGCACGAGATGCGCGCGGCGGACTACGACGACTGGGTGACGGAGACCCGCACGCCCGACGGCCGGGTCATGCACGGCCTCAACGGCGACATTCTAGTCTGGAATCCGGTGACCCGGCGTCGGCACGAGTTGATGTCGGGCGGCGTCCGCGTGGACGCGGCCTCGTTGCGGCGGCAGCTCGAGATGGCCGGCCAGCTTGACTTCCTGAAGTTCCCTTACCACGATGCGATCGTGCACGAACGGATCCCGCTCAGCATCGGTGGGGGGATCGGGCAGTCGAGGACCCAGATGCTCCTCCTTAGGAAGGCCCACCTGGGCGAGGTCAGCGTGTCGGTGTGGCCGAAGATCCTGAAGGAGATCTGCGCCCGAAAGAACATCCACGTGCTCGAGTGACGGCCCCTTCCGGGAGACGGGCACCGGTCCGGCGCGCGCGGCACATCCGCGCCGGACCCTATCCCGGCGACGGGCGCCGTCGCGTTCGGATTCCGGCCCGCCGATTGATCCACGCGCGATAGGGACCCCCTGCCGGGCTCGCGACCTTCGGGTCGCCGAGCGTCGTGACGCACTCGGGAACCGCGCGCAGGCTGTCGTGGTGGAATCGGGACCCGCCCCAGCGGGAAAGCCAGGTCTCGACGGTCCGGTCCCACGGTTCCCCGGCCGGCGTGGTGAACACGTGGAATCGTGCGTGGACCGCCAGCCAATCCTGGATCCGACGGTCGTGGGTCGCCAGCGGGTGGTCGAGCACGACCTCGAGTCGGGCGGTCCGGGGCGCCCGCTGCTCCACGGTCCGGAGAAAGACGAGGAGCGGCGCCGGTGCCGGCCGCTCGCCGTTCCGCGGCGAGGTCTCCTCGAAACGTCGTAGCATTCCCGCAAGATCGGCCGCCGCTTCGTGAGGGTCGTCGAACTCCTCGCGGCCCGTGATGTTGGGCGAGATCGCGGGCAGTGCGTCGGGGGCCACCCTGCCCGTGCGTCGAGGACCGACCGCAAAGACCACGGCCCCCGCCGAGCGGGAGAGATACACGCCCGCGAGCTCCACCAGCGGCAGCCGAGCGGTCGTACCCGACGGTAGGTCCGGCGAGGAGCGCGCCAGGCGGTACGCCGTCCACACCCGATGGACCATCATGTGGTTCACGCGCAGGGATCGCGCGAGCGAACGGGTCGTCCAGGGCCCTCCGTCCGGGGATTGCTCGTGGAGGGTCTTCCGGAGGATCTGCTCGACCAACTCGTTCGGGACTCGCGTCGAGTGGCCGGCCCGAGGCGCCTCGCGGCGGAGCCCGTCGACCCGCCCGACGAGGAACCGGGTCCGCCAGCGGGCGACGGTGCCGGGGTGAACGCCCACGTCCAGGGCGATCTCGGTGTTGCTGCGGCCCTCGGCGGCCTCGAGAACGATCTTCGCGCGGCCCCCGAGCCGGGCCGACGGGGTCGGGTCCAAGCTCCACCGCCGGAGGTCGGCCCGTTCCCGTGGTGAGAGCTCGATGGACGGGGCGCTGCGCATCGTCGAAGTAACCCACTCGCCCCTACAAATTTCAATGGGGGCCGATCGGGCCTAGAACCGGGCGATGCTGCCCGTGGCCAGCGCCCGTCGCTCGAAGACCTCCCAGAGGACGATCGCGGATCCGAGCGAGATTGCGGCCGCGAGGCCGACGGCGCCCCAGAGGACGAGGAGCGAGGAGAGTGGTGCCCCGGACACGGAGGCGCGGATCGCCGCCACTCCCCACGTGAGCGGCAGGAGGTAGCCCGCGTACTGGAGCGGCAACGGCAGCTGCGAGAGCGGGAAGTTCACACCGGAGAACAGCAACCCCGCGAACAGGAAGATGTTCCCGAGGATGATGGAGGTGCGGAGGTAGAGGGCGACCCCCCCGAGGAGGAGCCCGAAACCGACCATCGCGACCGCGGTCAGGACCACCGACACGGCGATCGACGGGATGGCGGAAGGCGCGATCGTGACCCCGAACAGCGTGGCCGCGTAGAGGAGCCCCATCGTCACGGTCGCGAGCGAGATCACGATGGGGATGAGGCCGCGGCCCAAGTAGAGCGCCACCCGATTCGCCGGCGAGACGAGCAGGTGCTCCATCGTCCCTTGGAACTTCTCCGAATCGGTCGTCTGCGCGACCGAGAAGACGCTCGAATAGGTCACGGTCGCGACGGCGTTCCCGAGCGCCGTGTAGGCGATCGCGGAAGCGATCGCGCTCGCCGCCTCCCCGGACGACCCCAGCTTGACCACGAACGCGAAGAAAACCATCTGGGTGAGCGGGATGACGAAGACGGTCCCAAGCACGAAGTCGACCCGCATGAACCCGAGGCTCGTGCGGGGCGCGAAGACGGCGTTAGTCGCGAGGGTCCGCCAGAACGTAGCCTTCGGTACCGCGGCGTCGCTCACGTCCGTTCTACCCTCCTCTCAGTAGTCTCCGAGGTTCCCCTTCTCGAGGACCTGGTGCTCGACCCGACGGAAGATCCAGCCGGCGAACGCGAGGTAGGCGGCGGTCGTAGCGAGCGCCCCGGCGAGGTCGACCCACACCCCCCAGCCGAACCCGACGTACCCGGGGATGGCCACGTACCGGAGCGCGTCCAACGCCCAGGTCGGGGGGAAGACCAAGGCGACCGGGTTCGTCCAGAACGGCAGGAGGACCACCGGGAACATGCAGCCCGTTCCCACGTAGAAGGCGAACTCGCCGATGTTCTGGATGAACCCCGCGTACCGGGTGTACACGTAGAACGCCGCGAAGACGACCCCGACGGCCGCCAGGGTGAGCATCACGAAGAGGAAGAGCAAGACCGACTCGAGCGGGTTCGAGAGCGCCGGCGGCTGCCCGGCGGCGCCCACGACCACGACGTAGACGATCAGCCCCCCGATCAAGCCCGGAGACCACGTTCCAGATGACGCGACCCAGGACGACGTAGCAGGTACGGTGTCGGGGCCTGGATGGTGGGTTCGAGCGTGCCAAAGTTCCGGTCCTGACCCGTCGCCCAGCCGCTCCCGTAGAGCGTCTGGCCCCACATGCTCATCATTCCGGCGCCGAGGATCGCGTAGATCAGGAAGTACTGGCCGTACCCCGGAACAACTCGAACGAGACCAGGCCGAAGATCACCGGCGCGATCATCGAGGGGATCAGCCACTGCGGGTCGGCCATGAACTGGATCACGGACAGTCGGAGCGCGGCGATCGTCGACCGTTCCCGGGAGTAAGCGGCGGGGGCGGCGACCATCTACGCGGCCTCCTCCTCGACCAGGTCGAGATAGACGTCCTCGAGCGAGGTCCGCCGCTCGCGGACCGACAGCTCCGGGTGGCCCGGGAGCCGGGCGCGCACGTCGTCCAGGGTCGACTCGAGCGTGCGGACCCGCATCGTGAGCCGCATCGTCGGGCCGAACTCCTCGCCCACGACCTTCGAAACGCCCGGGAGCTTGCGGAGGGCCTCCATCTCCCGGTCGTCGAACCCGTACGCCTCCGCCTCGAAGGTGCGGTCCCCCCCTACGAGCGTCCGCAGTCCGGCCAGGGTGTCGCGGGCAACGATCCGGCCCTTGGAGATGATGGCGATGCGCGGGCAGAGCTCCTCGGCTTCGAACATGTAGTGGGTCGTCAGGAAGATCGTCACCCCGTCCGAGACGAGCGACCGAATGAGCTTGCGGGTCTCTCGCGCGCTCTTCGGGTCGAGGCCGATCGTCGGCTCGTCCAGGAAAAGGATCTCCGGCCGGTGGAGGATCCCTCGGGCGAGGTGGAGCTTCTGCTTCATCCCCCGCGAGTACTCCTCGGTCCGTCGGTCGGCCGCCTCGACCAGGTCGACCCGTTCGAGCACCTCGCGGATGCGGCGCTCCCGTTCTTCGACCGGCACCCCGTAGAGGTCGGCGAAGTACCGCAGGTTCTCGCGTCCGCTGACCCGGTTGTAGAGACCGCGCTCTCCCCCGAGCACCAGCCCCATCCGCGGGCGGAGCCACGCCGTCTCCTTGGTCACGTCGTGGCCCAGCACCAGGGCGGTTCCGGCCGTCGGCAAGAGGAGCGTGGAGAGGATCTTGGTGAACGTGGTCTTGCCGGCCCCGTTCGGACCGAGCAGTCCGAAGATCGCGCCCCGCTCCACCTCGAGGTCGACCCCCTTGAGCGCCTCGGTGCGGGTCTTCTCCCGGAACAGGAACCCCTTGCGACTTTCGAATACCCGGGTGACGCCCCGGGCCTGGATCGCGGGTCCGCTGGAAGCCATGGTGGTCCTCGAGGGTTCGGGCGGAGAGACGAGGAGGTACAAAAGCGGAAGAATCCACGTCCGAGGACCGGGGACGCTTCCTCGAAGGGCGTTTCCCGGCCGGTCGCGCCCGGCGCTCCGGACGGTTCGCCCGGGGAGCCTGCCCGGGGCCACCGTTATAATCCGAGCGGCCGTCGGACGCCTCCGAGCCCCCGTGAAGGCACGCAGGACCCCGGCAACCGCGACTCCCGGGGTCTCCGACCTCTTCCCTTCCGAGCGCCTCCTCGAGGCATACCGGACCATGGTCCTCGTTCGCGCGCTGGACGAGCGGTGCATCGCCCTGCAGCGCCAGGGGCGGATCGGATTCTACGCGCCCCATTCGGGCCAGGAGGCGGCGCTCCTGGGCTCCGCCTACGCCATGACCCCCGAGGACTGGGTGTTCCCCGCCTACCGCGAGCTGGCGGTCGCCCTCGTCCGCGGCGTCCCGCTCCAGCAGGTGGTCGACCAACTGTTCGGGGACGCGCACGACGTGACGAAGGGGCGGCAGATGCCGAACCACTTCGCGTTCAAGGACCAGCATTTTGTCTCGGCCTCCAGCCCGATCGGCACCCAGATCACCCAGGCGGTGGGGGCGGCGATGGCCGCGCAGCGACGCAAGGCCCCGGTCGTCACGATCACCTACTTCGGCGACGGGGCCACCAGCTCGAACGACTTCCACGCGGGCCTGAACTTCGCCGGCGTGTTCCGCACCCCGACAATCTTCTTCTGCCAGAACAACGAGTGGGCGATCTCGCTGCCCCGGGAGCGGCAGACCCAGAGCGCGACCCTCGCCTTGAAGGCGGAAGCGTACGGCTTCCCGGGCGTCGTGGTCGACGGGAACGACCTGGGGGCAGTGTACACTTCGGTCCGCGCCGCCCGGCGCCGTGCGCTCGCCGGGGACGGCCCCACCCTCATCGAGGCCCAGGTGTACCGGTTCGGGCCGCACTCGACCTCTGACGACCCGCACAGGTACCGCACCGATGCGGCCGTGGAAGAGGCGAAGAAACAGGATCCCGTGCACCGCCTGAGGGCCCGCCTCGAGGCCGCGCACTTGATCGACGATGCGACCGACACCCGGCTCTGGGAGGAGGCGCGAGCCACGATCGCGCAGGCTGTCACCGCCGCGGAGGCGACGCCCCGGTCGACCCGCTCTCGTTCCTGGAGGACGTGTTCCGGACGATGACGCCTCGGCTCGAGGAGGAGCGCGCGGTGGCGGCGGCGACCCTGGCGAGCGCGGGGAGGAGCGGATGACCGAGCTCACGCTCGTCCAGGCCGTCAATCGGGCGCTCGGCGACGCCATGCGGTCCGACCCGGACGTCCTGCTCCTCGGAGAGGACATCGGCGTGAACGGTGGGGTCTTCCGCGCGACGGACGGGCTCCTGAAGGAGTTCGGCGCCGACCGCGTGATCGACACGCCGCTCTCCGAGACCGGGATCGTCGGCGCCGCGGTCGGCATGGCCCTTTACGGGTTCAAGCCGGTCGCCGAGATCCAGTTCCTCGACTTCATCTATCCGGCGTTCGACCAGATCGTGAGCGAGCTCGCGAAGATGCGCTACCGCTCGGGCGGCCAGTTCCCGTGCCACGTGGTCGATCCGGACCCCGTACGGCGGCGGCATCAAGGGCGGGCTCTATCACTCGCAGAGCACCGAGGCGTACTTCTGCCACACCGCGGGCCTCAAGGTCGTCATCCCGTCGACCCCCGCGGACGCGAAGGGACTCCTGTTGAGCGCCATTCACGACGACGACCCGGTGATCTTCCTCGAGCCGAAGCGGCTCTACCGGTCCGTGACCGGCGAGGTCCCGGACGGCGACCCGAACGTCCCGCTCGGGAAGGCCCGCGTCGTCCGGGAAGGGACCGACGTCAGCCTGATCGCCTACGGCGCGATGATCCCGCCCGCCACCGAGGCGGCCGACCGCGCTCGAGGCGGAGGGGATCTCCGCCGAGGTGCTCGACCTGCGTACGCTCGTCCCCCTGGACGAGCGCGCGGTCATCGCCTCGGTCGAGAAGACCGGTCGAGCCGTGGCGATCCACGAAGCCGCGCGGTTCTGCGGCTTCGGCGCGGAGGTCGCCGCCCTGCTCGCCGAGAAGGCGTTCTTCTCGCTCAAGGCGCCGGTCGGACGGGTGACCGGATACGACACCCCGTTCCCCTACGCCCTGGAGCACGTCTATCTGCCCGACGCCCATCGGATCCAGGCCGCCGCCCGCGCGGCGATGAAGGCGCGGCTAGGAGAGATCGATGGAGTTCGAGTTCCGCTTGCCGGACATCGGCGAAGGCGTCGCGGAGGGCGAGGTCGTGCAGTGGTTCGTCAAGGAGGGCGACGCCATCCGCGAGGACGCCCCGCTCGTGAGCGTCCTCACCGACAAGGCGAACGTGGAGATCCCGTCGCCCAAGACCGGTCGGATCGTCAAGCTCCACGCGCCGGTCGGCCAGAAGGTCAAGGTCGGCGGGCTTCTCGTCACGTTCGATACGGCGGGCGGAGGGTCGACCGCGCCTCCGTCCGCGACCCCCCGGTCGCGCCCCCGCCGCGGCGACCCCGCGTCCGGCCGCGGCCCCCACGCGCTCCGCGACCCCCCCGACCGCCGCGGCCCCACGTTCGACCGCTGCCCCCGCGCCCTCCGCGCCGCCTCCGGGCTCCGGCGGGCCCGGCGTCGTGCTCGCCTCGCCCTACCTACGCCGCCTCGCGGCGGAGCGAGGGATCGACCTTGCGAAGGTCCGCGGCTCCGGGCCCGGCGGTCGAGTCACGGAGGCGGATCTCGGCCCGGGAGGTGCGGCTCCCGCAGCGGCCTCTTCCCGCTCTCCCGCACCGGCGGCTCCGGCTCCGTCGGTGACCTCTGCTCCGGCGCCCTCTCGTGAGGCCGAACGTCCTCGAGCGGGTGCCGATCCGCGGGATTCGCCGGGTGATCGCGGAGCACATGTCGGAGTCGGTCCACAGGGCGGCTCACTTCACCTACGTCGAGGAGGTCGACGTGACCGAGCTCGTCCGGCTCCGAGAGCGCATGGCGAAGCACGTCGAGAAGGACGGCGTCCGCCTCAGCTACCTTCCGTTCATCGTCAGGGCCGTGGTTGCGGGTCTCAAGGCGCACCCGCGACTGAACGCGACCATGGACGACGCGCGCGAGGAGCTGGTCGTCCGTTCGGCGTACCACATCGGGATCGCGACCGCAACGCCCGACGGGCTCGATCGTCCCCGTCGTCCGGGACGCCGACTCGAAGAGTATCGCTGCGATCGCGCGCGAGATCCAGGAGCTCGCCGAGCGGGGCCGGGCCGGGAAGCTTGAAGCGCGAGGAGCTCATCGGCAGCACGTTCACGATCACGAGCCTCGGCGCCCTGGGCGGCGTGCTCGCCACGCCGATCCTGAACTACCCCCAGGTCGCGATCCTGGGCGTACACCGGATCGTCCGCCGCCCGGTCTACCGTTCCGACGGCACGGTCGGCCCGGCCGACCTGATGAACCTCTCCGTCTCGATCGACCATCGCGCGCTGGACGGATACGATGCGGCGCAGTTCCTCGCGACGGTGAAGTCGTACCTCGAGGATCCCCACCAGCTGTTCGCCGAGCTCGCATGACCCGCGCCGCCGACACGGAGCCGCTGCCGCTACTCACCGGGCCAGGTCGCGGAGGCGCTCGGCAGCTCCTGGCAGGAGATCGCTCCTCGCTGCTCACCGATGGATGGTGCTGGGCCGGACCCTGGATTCCCGCATGCAGGGGCTGCAACGGCAGGGCCGCGTCGGATTCTACGGCGCCGCCACCGGCCAGGAGGCCGTGAACGTCGGCCGCCGGCCTCGCGACGTCGCCCGGACGACTGGATCTTCCCCGGCCTTCGGGAGCAGCTCGTGGCGCTCGTTCGGGGGCACGCTCTGGTGACGTACGCCCACCACCTGTTCGGCGACGCGCTGGACCCGGCCGTCGGGCGGAACATGCCGTGCCACCCGAGCGCGCGCGAGGTGCACTACGTCTCGATGTCGTCCGTCATCGGCACGCAGATCTCGCACGCCGCCGGGCTCGCCTACGGCCTACGGTTGCGGCACGACCGGGGCGTGGCCGCTCGCGTTCTTCGGGGACGGGGCGACCAGCTCGAACGACTTCCACGCCGGCATGAACCTCGCGGGGGTCTTCGGGCTCCCGGTGCTGTTCTGCTGCACGAACAACCAGTGGGCGATCTCCATTCCGGTCGAACGCCAGACGGCCGTCGCCGACGCTGGCGATCAAAGCCCGGGAGTACGGCCTCGAGGGCCGTCGGATCGACGGAACGGACATCGTGGCGGTCTATCGGGGGCTCGCGGAGTCGCTCGCCCGGATCCGGGCGGGCGGCCCGGCGGAGATGATCGAGTTCGTGCTGTACCGGATGACCCCGCACTCGAGCTCGGACGACCCCGGACGCTACCAGCCGGGCGACTGGATGGCGCGGGCCCGCGCGCACGACCCGCTGGACCGTCTGGAACGCTGGCTCATGGAGAACGGGATGTTGGACGCGGCGACCTCGGCTCGGGTCCTGGCCGACGCCGACGAGAAGGTGCGCGCGGCGATCCGGGCGGCCGAATCCACTCCGGCACCTCCGCCGTCCTCCCTCACCGAAGGAGTCTTCCGAGACTCCGCTCCCACTCCGGTGGCGGGGAATCCGTAGGAGAGGTCGATGGCCGGGAACCTACGCGCGCTCGACCGAGGTCGCCGTCCTGGGCGGCGGACCGGCGGGCTACATGGCCGCGATCCGTGCGGGCCAGCTCGGGAAGAAGGTCCTCGTCCTCGAGAAGGCCGACCTCGGCGGGGAATGCCTGAACCGCGGCTGCATCCCGTCGAAGGCGCTCATCCACGCCGCACGGCTCTTCCAAGCGATCCGGGCGGAGGGCCGGAGGTCGGGGTGACCGCGTCGGATCGCCCGGTTCGACCTCGCAACCACGATGCGCTGGAAGACGGCGGTCGTGGAAAAGGAGCGGCAGGGCGTGGCCACGCTCCTCAAGTCCGCGGGCGCGAGCGTGCTGCCCGGCGAGGCCCGGTTCACCGGGCCCCACGCGCTGGACGTGCGCGGCGCGGACGGGGGCCACGAACGGGTCGATTTCGCCTTCGGCGGTGATCGCGACGGGCGCGGTGCATTCGACCCTGAAGGGGTTCGAGACCGACGGCGAGACCGTCGTCAACGCATGGGACCTGCTCTCGCTCAAGAGCCTGCCGAAGTCGATGCTGGTCCTCGGCGGTGGCGTGAGCGGCTGCGAGCTCGGCGAGTTCCTCGCGCGGGTCGGCGTGGAGGTCACGATCGTCGAACTGCTCCCGCAGCTCCTGCCGGGCCTCGAGCCCGACCTATCGCGCGAGCTGACCGGGGCCCTCGAGCGGTTGGGGGTCAAGGTCCGCGTCGGGACGAAGGCGACCGGACTCGCTCGGGAATCCGGCGGCCTGGCGATGGCGGTGGAAGGTCCGGCGGGTCGCGAGACGCTCCGGGCCGAGCGGCTGTTCGTCACGGTCGGAAAGCGCCCGGCGACCCGCGAGCTCGGCCTCGAGGACGCGGGCGTGACGTTCGACCCGAAGACCGGGTTCGTCGGGGTGGACGACCGGATGCGCACCAACGTACCGCACATCTTCGCCGCCGGCGACGTCGCCCGGCCTCCGATGCTCGCGCACAAGTCGTACCGGGAGGGCGTGGTCGCCGCGGAGGCGATCGCGGGCCTGCCGACGCGGTTCCAGTTCCAGTGCATCCCCTCCGTGGTGTTCACGGACCCCGAGCTCGCCACGGTCGGGTTCACGAAGGCCGAAGCGGAGGCGAAAGGGTTCCGCCCGAGGGAGGCCCGGTTCCCCTACGCGGCGTTGGGGCGCGCCCACGCTAGCCACGCGACCTCCGGCTGGGTCAAGCTGGTCGGGGACGACGCGTCCGGGCTCCTTCTCGGGGTGCACGCCGCGGGGGAGTCGGTCGGGGAGTACATCGCGGAGGCGGCGCACGCCATCGAGATGGGCGCCACCGTGCGCGACCTGGCCCAGACGATCCATCCCCACCCGACGTTCTCGGAGGCGCTCCAGGAGGCCGCGCTCCTGTGGCTGGGCGAACCGATGCACGTCGTCCGGAGGCGGGTCGATGCCGGCGGTCGTTGACTGGGGGCGGCGCGACTACTCCGAGTCGCTCGACGCGATGCGGGCGCTCGTGCTCGCGCGTCGCGAGCACCGGGTGGGGGACTCGCTGATCCTGGTGGAGCACCCGCCCGTCGTCACGGTCGGCGTGGAGGGGGACGACGGCGCCGCCGCCGCGAGCGGGCTCCCCGTCGTCCGGGCAGAGCGGGGCGGCAAGGCGACCTACCACGGACCGGGCCAGCTGGTGGGCTACCCGATCGTGGACCTGGAACCCCGGGCCCGCGATGTTCGGAAGTTCGTCCGCGACGTGGAGGAGATCGTCGTTCGGTCCGTCGCGCCGTTCGGGGTCCGCGCGGCCCACGTATCGGGACGGCCCGGGGTATGGGTCGACGGGACCCGGAAGATCGCGTCCGTGGGGATCGCGGTCGACCACTGGGTGACGTTCCACGGGTTCGCGCTGAACGTGAACCTCGACCTCGCGCCGTTCGCCCTCTTCCACCCGTGCGGGTTCGACGGCTCGGTCATGACGTCGCTCGCCGAGGAAGCGGGGCGGCCGGTGGCCCTGGACGAGGTCCGACCGTTCGTGATCGAAGCATGGAACCGGGTCTTCGGTGAAGCGAGCCCGCCCGCCGGCACCCCTTCGACCCTCGCCGGTGTGGCGGTCCAAACTCCATGAGCCGACCGGACGGGTCGCGGCCCGTCCTCCTGGTGGTCGGAGGATGCGGGGGCCTGGTCGGCCGTGCGGTGCTGGCGGAGTTCTCGGGCGACCATCGGATCCGCTCGGTCCACCGCCACTCCGTGCCGGCGGAGGCAACGCAGGGAGTCGACTGGGTCCCCGCCGACGCCGCCCGAGTCCCGGACTGGGGGCCGATGCTCGAGGGCGTGGACGCCGTCCTCAATCTTGCCTGGTACCGCCACGGATCGGCGCGACGGTTTCGTCCGCTCGCGGCGGGACTCCTCCGCCTCATCGCCGCGGCGCAGCGGGCGGACATCCCACGGTTCGTCCACGTGAGCGTGCCCGACGCCCCCGCGTCGCTGGAGAGCGGACTTCCCTACCTCGCGTTCAAGCGCACGATCGATCGAGCGCTCGAAGCCAGTTCCCTCGCGTACGCGATCGTCCGTCCGACCATGCTGTTCGGCGATCGGGACCGGCTCCTCACCGTGATGCTGCGAACGATGTCCCGGTACCGTCGGTTCCCGATGTTCGGGAACGGACTGTACCACGTCAGTCCGCTGGCGGCGAAGGACCTCGCCCGGATCGTGCGGCAGGAAATGGAGCGCGGCGGCCGGACCAACCGGATCGTCGGAGGGCCCCAGCGGTGGGTGTATCGGTCTCTCACGGACCGGATGTTCGAGCTTCTGGGACTCGCCCCGCGATACGTCGGGCTCTCTCCGGCGAACTCCGTCCGACTCGCGCGGCTGATGGAGACGCTGGGCTCCTCGAGGCTGTACGCGTACGAGGTCGAATGGCTGCTCTCCGACCGCCTGGGGCCGCCGCCGTACGAGGGACTGTCGGAGTCGCTCGGCGACGTCGAGCCGTTCCTCCGCGCCCAGGCCACCCTATTGACCGGGCGGGCTTCCGAGGCCGCGGCGTGAGCCGGAGATCGGCCCCGACCGCAAAGAACGCCCCCCCGCCGGCGGAGAGGTAGATTTAAGCCCGCAGCCCCGCATCGTTTCGCCCGATGGAAGCCAACGATCTCAGTCGACGCCTCACCGATTTCGGTCAGGTCGCCGGCGAAGTACTGCGCGACGTTCAGGATGTCACCGAACAGCAGATCCGACACTGGATCGTGAATCCGTTCCTCACCGCCCTCGGATGGGACCCTCACGACAAGCACCAGGTGTTCCTCGACTACGCGTCGTCCGGCCGGAAGGATCCGGTCGACTACGCGCTGCTCGACGCGGCGGGCCAGCCGAAGCTGTTCCTGGACGTCCGGGAGCGCTCCGCGAGCGTCACCGAGGCCGGCACGATCGCCGACCGCGCGAAGGAAGCCCACGTCCCCCTCATCCTGCTGACCAACGGGCGCGCGTTCTCCCTCTGGTTCGTGCCGAACGACGAGGCGGCCTCCCCGCTGTTCGTCCTCTCGCTCGAGGAGCTCGCGTCGAACGCCGAGGGCCTCCTCGGCCTGACGGCCGAGTTCCGCCTCAGCGACACGGGGATCGTCCAGCTGCGCCGCAGCGCGATCCGGCTCGCCGTCCTCCAGATGCTGGAGGAGAACTCGGAGAAGACGTTCGATGCGCTCGTCACCTGGGTGCAGTCCCAGCTCTCCCCGGGCGCCCTGGACGAGACGACGGAGCAGGCGATCCGCGACGCCACGATGCTCTGGCTGACCGAGGAGCACCTCCTTCTGCCGCCGTTCGCCTCCGCGGACGGGAAGAAGCCGCACGAGCTGCGCCCCACCACGCCTCGGGACTGGGAGTCGTTCCCCCGCGGGCCCGTCGGGACGTTCCAGTACAAGTTCGACTCCGCGAAGATCCTCGACCTGCGCCAGGGCGCGAAGGAGGTCCGCGAGCAGCTGCGGGTGCAGGGTCTGAAGACCCCGACCGCGACCAGCTTCGGCGGCTTTTACCACGCGCTCCGGGCACGGGCCGGCCTCTCCGGGAAGTAGCCCGGCCCGGGCTCCGCGTCAGCGGAGCAGGATCAAGTGGCTGTCCCCGAACTCGTGGCCCAGGTAGCCCGCGTCGACCGCGACGCGGTATGACCGGCGGACCCGATCCACTCCTGCCACGCTGGACAGGAGCGCGAGATGCGTGGAGGTCGCCTCGTGGAACCCGGTCAGCAGCCCGTCGACCGTGCGGCTCGGTCGGTCGGGGTTCAGGTACAATCGGGTGAACCCGCGCGCCGGACGGCGCCCGCAGCCGTCCGACGCGGACTCGAGGGCGCGCACCACCGTCGTGCCGACGGCGACGACCCGGCCTCCGCGCTGTCGGGTCGATTCGATCGCTTCGACCGTGCTAAACGGAACCTCGAACGGTTCGGGGTAGAGGGGCACCCCACCCGGACCCGTGTCCCCCGCCTCGAGGCTCGAAACGCCCGCGTGCAGGGTGATCGGGGCGATGCCGACGCCCGCCGCGGCGAGCCGCGTGACGACCCGAGCCGTGAACGGACGCGCGGCGCTCGGCATCTCCGCGCTTCCGGGGACCCGACCAAAGACGGTCTGGTACTCCTCGAGGGGATACTCCCGCGCGAGGTACCCGTACCGGATCGGCGCCCCGACCGACCGCATCGCGGCGGCGAGGTCCGCCTCCGCATGGAAGAATCCAAGCCCGCGGTATGCGGGGGTAGGGCGCTACGTATCGCCCGGGGACGCCGCCCGCTTCGAACCGATCCCCCGGCTCGAGCGGGAGCGGGCCGGGTCGTCCGAATCCCCAGCGCGGCTCCACGAGCCACAGGTCGGGCCCGTAGCCGGTCGAGACGCTGACCCGAAAGCTCCCGAACTCCGCTCGGCCCTCGAGGCTCGCCGGGACGGTCGCGCTCTGGTTCACGACCAGCAGGTCGCCGCGCCGCAGTACGTCCGGGAGTTCGTCGAACCGGTGGTGCGTCTCTCCGGACGTCCGGGAGACGAGAAGCCGAACGTGGTCCCGATCGAGGCCACGGTCCTCGGGCGTCCGATCGGCTCCGAGGAGCTTCGGGATCGCCCGCTCGGCCGACCTCGGGGCCATCACGTCCGCACCTCCCAGCGATCGGCCTGTGCCCGGAACCGCTCTCCGGAGATCGTCTCGTGCGGCTGGTGCACGAGCCACGCCCAGAACGGGAGGGTCACTTCGGGCAGTGGGCGGTCCGAGATGTCCTCCCCCGGGAACGCCGCCTGGTGCATGGCGGTCCGAAGGTCGCCGGGGTCGACGGAGACCGCCGAGACGCCCTGAGACCTGAGCTCCGCTGCGAGCGTCCGCGTGACGAGGTCGAGCGCCGCCTTGCTGGCGCCGTATCCTCCCCAACCGGGGTAGCCACCGACCGCGGCGTCGCTCGAGATGTTGACCACGAGGCCCTTCGATCGCGCGAGCATCGGAAGCAGCTCCTGGACGAGGGCGATCGGCGCCACCACGTTCGTTCGATAGACCGCTTCGAGGGCGTCGAGCGGATACGCGACCAGGCGGGGAAGCGGGGAAGGTCCGAGCTCGCTCGCGTTGTTCACCAGCAGGTCGAGCCGGCCCGAGCGCTCCACGGCCCGGCGGAGCTCGGCGCGGTGCGACGCTTCGCCCACATCCCCGGGGACCGCCCGGACCTCGGTGCCGGACGTCGCGAAGCCGCGTGCCGCCTGCGTGAGGGCGTCCGCGCCTCGCGCGGTCACGACCAGGTCCCAGCCGTCCGCCGCCAGGAATCGAGCGACCGTGGCGCCGAGCCCACGGCTCGCCCCCGTAACGAGCGCGAGCAACCGTGGGGACGCGCTCACGGCGACCCCTTCTTCTCGCGGACCATGAATCGGCAGACGGGGTCCCCCGCCACGACGCGGTGCGAGACATCGACCTTCGCCCGCAGCAGGGATTCGAACATCCTGCGCTCGGTCTCGCACGCCTCGGGGAACCGCTCGGCGATCGCGAGGATCGGGCAGTTGTGCTCGAGCAGCTCCACGGAGCCCGCGCGTCGCGACCCGACCTCCGCCATGTATCCTCCCTCGGTCCGTATCTGGACGAGCTCACCGACCCGGCTCGGGAGCGTTCCGTGGGCGAGGCGCGGCCGATGGCGGTCGGCCACCTCGGACGCCCGTTGCGACAGGAGCTCCGCGACCGCGTTCCGACCCAGCCGACGTTCGATGAACTCGAGCGCACAGAGCGACATCTCGGTGTATCCCTGCGGGAACAGCGCGGTCGCGCCCGGCGAGAGCCGGAACAGGACCCGAGGGCGACCGACACGGCCCGCTTGGTACCACCGGACCACCAGCCCGTCCGTTTCGAGCTTCTCGAGGTGGCTCAGGGCCGCGACCTTCGATATTCCGAGGTCCTGGGCGATGTCGGCGAGCGACGAGTCCGGCGATCGCTTGAGGAGGACCAGGATCCCCCGCTTCGGCGAGGAGTATCCCGAGGAGGGGGCGGTCGCGTCGGGGTCCGTCATCGGTACAACGAACGCGTTGCCCATTTATACAGTGATTCCTTAACAAACTTAATCAACCGGCCCCACCCGTCGCCGGCGCCGATAGCTTCCTATCCACGCGGGTCGTGCGTCCTCGCATGGTATCAACGCCCATGGACCGCCAGGGCCCGAACCCGTTCCTCGAGATGATGGAAGCGCTGTCGAACCGGCACGGCCAGATGGACATCCACTTGGACCACGTTTCGCTTCGGCTGCCGTTCACCCAGCGGACCGTCGAGCTCAACGGCACCGTCTCGGTGTCGATCCACCTCCGCGAGCTCTCCGAGAAGGAGCGCTCCGCGCACGCCGCCAAGCAGGTGCGCTCGCTCGCGGCGTAGGCCCGGGCCCGCCGGGGCGGGTTTCGGCAGCTTTAATACGCATTAGTGCGCATCTTCCAGTGCTATGCCGCCGCAGCCCATACCCCGCGTACCACACCCGTGCCTCGCCCGACGGTGCGGGCACGCCCCCGAAACCCACCACGCGACCCCCGAGCTCGCCGGCCGCGGAGAGATCGTCGTGTGGTGCGCCGCCTGCCGACACCACGAGAGCCGGCGCGTACGCCGCAGCTGGATCGCGACCGGGACGCCCCTGCGAGTGCGCCAAGCCCTACACCCCCGGCCCTTCTAGAATAGCCTGGCACGGGCCGGGGGGCCCGCCCCCCGGAAGCTTTCGGTTCAGAGGAACCCGGCGAAGTGCCCCACCAGGAAACCGGCGAATCCCGCGCCGAGGCCGATGAGCAGCATCCTCGGTCCGCTCACCCACGGTGAGCCGAGGGTGGTGCGCGATTCGTACACCCCGATCGAGAACAGCATCACCGCGCTCAGCACGACGGTGGCGACCGTTTCGATCGTGGTCGGGAAGACTCCGACCAGGAACGGAAGGAGGGGGACAAGCGAACCGAAGACGGTCGCTCCCAGCACGGTGAGGAAGCTGTTGCGCGCTTGGTCGGCCCCGACCTCGGAGAGGTTGAGCTCGAACGCCATCATGATGTCCAGCCAGGCCTTCGGCTTCGCCTCGATCTTCGCGAGCATGTCCTCGACCTCGGCGCCCTGGTAGCCCCACTTGCGGAGGATGACCCGAACCTCCTCGCGTTCCATCTCGGGGACCTCGATCATCTCCCGCTGCTCACGCCCCATCTCGGCCAGGTACAGGTGGCGCCGGGAGAGCGTGGAGGTGTAGGCGACCGCGCCCATCGAGATCGACTCGGCCGCCAGCGCGGCGAGCGCGCCGATCAGGATCAGGCGGCGTCCGGCGTCCGCCGCGACGAGGCCGAGCAGGATTCCGAGGACGTTGACGAGTCCGTCCTGGCTCCCGAGGATGAAGTCCGAGAGCAGCGTGGGATGGGGATGGTTCTCGTGCGAGAGCCCCATCTTCGCCGCCATGGCCCGCTTCAGACCGGGGAGATTGATAAGGTCGAGCGGTGGCGTCTTCGGGACCGGACTGGAGGCGCTCGCTACGGAGTAGAATCGCGTCGTAAGGCGGTCACATTCGTCCGCGCGCGCGCGCCGCGAGAAAAGCTCTAATCATCATGGGCCGGCTCGCGAGGGTCGTTCGATCCGCATGGCCGTTCCCCCTTCCGCGTCTTCTCGGAAACCCTCGACCGGACGACCCGGTCCCGCGCCGGCCGACCCGCAGCGTCCCTCCACGATTCGCGAGGGATCCGTCCTCCTCCTCGTGACCCTCGGGACGCTGATGGTCGCGGTGGACAGCACGATCGTGATCCTGGCGCTGCCCACGATGGCACGCGACCTTGCCGCGCCTCTCGGCACGATCATCTGGACGATCCTCATCTACCTGCTGATCACCGCGGCCCTGACCACCCAGGCCGGGCGCATCGGCGACATGTTCGGCCGCGGCCGGATCTACAACGCCGGGTTCGCCGTGTTCACGATCGGCTCCGCACTTTCGGGTTTCGCCCCGTCGGCGGAGCTGCTGATCGCCGCGCGCGCCGTCCAGGCCATCGGCGGCGCGATCATGTTCGCGAACGCCGGCGCCCTCATCGCACACGTCTTTCCGCCCGAGCGAAGGGGCCGCGCGTTCGGCTTCCTCGTCCTGGGGTGGAGCGTCGGAGCGATCCTGGGGATCCTGCTGGGCGGCGTGATCACGACCGCCCTCGGCTGGCGGTACAACTTCTTCATCAACATCCCGATCGGCATCGTCGCGGTCGTTCTCGGACCGCGCACGCTGCCGCGGTCGGCCCGCGAGCCGACCCGATTCGACCTCCTGGGGTTCGCCAGCTTCTCGGCGGCGCTCGCGTCGATCTGCTACGGGGCGATCGAGCTTGCCGTGAACGGGGTCCAAGGGTCGAATCTCGGCTTTCTCGTCGCGGGCGTCGCGCTTCTCGGGGTGTTCGTCCTCATCGAGCTCCGTGCGCCGCTTCCGATGCTCGACCTGCGGGCGCTGAAGCACCGGCTTCTGGGATTCTCCCTGGTCGCCGGCTTCCTCCAAGCGCTCGGCTATCTTTCCGTCATCTTCGTGCTGACGCTGTACCTTCAGGGGATCCGGGACCTCACACCCCTCGATTCGTCTCTCCTGCTCGTGCCCGGCTACCTCATCGGGGCGGTCGTGGGACCGTTCATGGGCGGCCGCGTGGACCGTCTCGGGTCCCGGGGTCTTGCTACCGGAGGCATCCTGCTGATGCTCGTGGCCGTCCTCGCCTACTCGCAGCTCACCGTGGGCTCGTGGCTCGGGTGGGTACCGGCGATCTCGCTGGTGAGCGGCCTCGGCACCGGGATGTTCTTTCCGGCGAACAACACCGCCATCATGAGCCAGGCCACCTTCCGAACGTTCGGCTCGATCAGCGGACTCCGCGCGACGCTCTCGAACATGGGCACGCTCCTCAGCTTCGTGATCACGCTCGCCGTTGCCTCCGCCAGTGTTTCGCGCCCGGTCGTGTACGCGGTGTTCTTGGGCAGCTCGGACCTGCCGGGAGGGATCAGCAGCGCGTTCCTGACCGGACTCCACGCCGCGCTCTACGGGTCCGCGGCGATCCTTGCGGTCGCGGCTCTTCTCTCGTGGTCGCGCGGACCTAGTGCCGTCGGCGTGACGAGCCCGCGGCCCGCGGGCGCGCCCCCGGTGACGCCCGGCGGGACCTAGAGCGCACCGCCGACACCGTTCGCCGGGCCCGGTTTCGCCGACGCGCGTCGCGGAGTATCCGGTCGTGATCGAACGCGAGCCCACGCGCTTCGGCGAGGGGAACCCAGGACGCGGCGCGAGCATCATCGCCCCCACGGGGGGTCCCCCCGCGACCCTGCATGAGGAAGGCGATGGTGGTGGTCGGTTTCCGGGGGTCGCGGTCCGGACCCGAGTACACGCCTACCAAGGCTCGCGGTCGGCCGGTGAGCCCGGTTTCTTCCTTCAATTCGCGCACGACCGCCGCTTCGACGGTCTCGTTCAGCTCGACAAAGCCTCCGGGGAACGCCCAACGGCCCTGGAACGGGGGTCGGGCACGGCGGACCAGGAGCACCCTTCCGCTCCGGATCCAGACCGCATCGACCGTCAGCGCGGGATTCTTGTAGAACGGGCTCACGGACACCCCCACCGACCGTTCGGTAACACGGTGGCCGCTCCGGAGGGCCCGTTCCGAGAAAACGGTCGCGCCACGGACTCGGCCTCAGTCGCGCTCCGACGTTCGTTACGATTGATATATTTGCGTTCGCTGCGCCCACGGCCCATGGACCGGTCGCCTCCGCCCGTCCTCATCGACCGCATGATCGCCCGCCTCGGCGATTGGCGAGGCGAACGCATCGCCCAGATCCGCCGTGTGATGCGCGAAGCCGACCCCGAGATCGTTGAGGAGTGGAAGTGGATGGGCACTCCCACATGGTCCCATGACGGCATCGTGGCCATCGCGAATCCGCACAAGGGGAAAGTGAAGATCACCTTCGCGAACGGTGCGCACCTCCCCGATCCTCAGAAGCTCTTCAACGCGGGGTTGGGCGGGAGCCTGTGGCGGGCCGTGGACTTATTCGAAGCCGACTCGATCGACGAGAAGGCCCTGAAGGACCTGGTCCGGGCCGCGGTGAGCTTCAACCGCTCCGAGCTCGCCGGGAAGACTCCCGCCAAACCCGCACCGAGGGCCGCTCGGACCTCGGGCTCCGCTCGAGCCCAACGAAAGGGTCGTTGAGCCCCCCTTCACGGGATTTCTCTTGCATAGTTAGGTCTAAAAGGCAGACCAAGCGACCTTCCCTTGGCTCGCCCTATGGCCGAAGAACCCCCCCTCGTCCACCGACCCGTGCGAACCGGTGCGTTGCTGCTGGCGGTGGCGTCCGTACAGTTCCTCGCAGTCCTAGTGGCCGTCGCAATGCGCTACCCCGGGTTCAGCATCGCCCAAACTTCGATCCTTTCGCTGGGCGGGAGCGCGTCCACCTGGGCCTGGGCGTTCAATGCCTCGGTCGTCGCCCTCGGCTTCCTTGGGATCTTCGGGATGCTCCTCGTCTGGAGTGCGTTCGACGCGCGCCCCAGTCGGGGGATGGCGTTCCTCGTTCTGCTGGTCGGTGCCGGTGCGATCGTTGCGGTCGGAATCTTCCCACTGACCTCTCTTGCCTTCCGCGCCACGGCTACGCACCTCGCCACGTACGTAGCGATCGTCGGCGTGGTCGCGGGGCTGCTCGCGCTTTCGGCCGCCATGCAGCGCGTCCATCGCTGGCGGATCTCTCGCCCGTACACGGTGGCCACCGCGACGCTCATGGCGATCGGTGCCGGGCTTCTCGGGACCGGGTTCCATCTGGGCCTCGGCGTCGGATCGCTCGACTGGTTGATCGCCGGCCCCGCGCTCCTCTGGCCGATCGTCGAGGGCGGCCACATCGCTCTGCTCCACCGCTACGCCCCCGGGCTTCTGGTCAAGGCCGTCAGCGCCTGAACCAACGAACCGTGGGGGCCACCGCCCGTCCCCGTCCCCTCGGCAACTTTTATGCGGCCTATCGAGGTCGCGGAGCGGGGACGATGCAGATAGTCCGGGCCAAGGCCCCGCTCCGGGTCAGCTTCGCCGGCGGCGGCACCGACGTGAGCCCGTATCCGGAGGAGCGCGGCGGAGCGGTCCTCAACTGCACGATCGACAAGTTCGCCTACGCGACGCTCGAAGCGGTCCCCGACGGCGGCGGGAACGCGTCCGTCGAATCGCTCGACTACAACATCAACGTCAACTACGAGCGGCCCGCCGACCTCACCTACAACGGCGAGCTCGACCTGGTGAAGGCGGCGCTGAAGATCCTCCGACCGCAGGGGAGCGGACCGCACGCGTCCGACGGCCTCAAGCTGTTCCTTCACTCGGACGCCCCGCCCGGCACGGGCCTCGGCACCTCGTCGACGATGGCGGTGGCGCTCGTGGGCGTGTTTCAGCATTACCTGCGCGAGCCGTGGACCTCCTACGAGGTCGCCGAGCTGGCCTACCTGATCGAACGGGACGAGCTCGGCATGAAGGGCGGCCGCCAGGACCAGTACGCCGCGGCGTTCGGCGGGTTCAACTTCATGGAGTTCAGCGAGGGACGGACCGTCGTGAACCCGCTGAAGATACGGCCGGAAGTGACGAACGAGCTCGCCTACCGGCTTCTCCTCTGCTACACGGGAACCGGGCACTACTCGAACGACATCATCGAGCGCCAGCAGCGGAGCTACACCGAGCGCCGCGGCGAGACCTCGGAGGCACTGGACGAGACGAAGAAGCTCGCGATCCGGATGAAGAACGAGCTGCTGCGGGGCAACCTTGACGAGATGGGCCGCCTGCTCGACGAAGGCTGGCAGCTCAAGAAGAAGTTCACCGAGGGGATCTCCACCGCCCGGATCGACGAGCTCTACGCGCACGCCCGGGCCGCCGGCGCCCTGGGCGGGAAGTTGCTGGGCGCGGGCGGAGGCGGATTCATCCTGCTCTTCTGCGACTTCGCCCGGCGGGCCAAAGTGGCGAAGGCGGTACAGGACGCCGGAGGACGCGTGATCGATTTCGCCCTCGAACCGAACGGCCTCCAGACCTGGTCGGTCCGGTCCGCCGCCTGAAGGACGCGGAACATGTCCGGTGCTCCGGCCGCGTCCGCGGGGCCGTCGCCGGTAGTCTCGATCGTTCTCGCGACGTACAACGAGCGCCGGAACCTGCCCGAGCTGATCGACCGATTGCGGCGTCTCGAGCTGCCCCCGTGGGAAGTCCTGGTGGTGGACGACGGCAGCACCGACGGGACCCGCGAGTATGCGCTCGAGCAGGCCCGGTCCGACGACCCGGTTCCGGTCCCTCTTCCACGACGGCAAGCAGACGACGCTCGGCGCGCAGTGCCAGGGGATCCTGGCGACGCGGGGTAGCCGCGTGGTCGTGATGGACTCGGACCTGCAGCACCCGCCCGAGCTCCTACCGACGATGCTGAAGGGGCTCGACGACGGCGCCGAGCTCGTGGTCGCGAGCCGGTACACGGACGGGGGCTCCCCTGGGCCCCGGTCGCCGCTCCGCGCGGTCATTTCTCGAGGGGCGGAGTGGACCGCCAAACTCCTCCTCTCCGACTCCCGCCGGGTCACCGATCCGGTCTCGGGGTACTTCGCCTTCCGTCGCGAGGTGTTTCGACCGCTCGACCCGCGCTACCGCGGGTACAAGCTCCTCCTGTTCCTTCTCGTCATGACCCGCGACGGGGAGGTGCGCGAGGTCGGCTTTCGCTTCGAACCCCGGGCCTCGGGCGCCAGCAAGGTCGCCCAAGGGCTGGCGTTCGTCCGCGTCTTTCTGATCGAGGTGATCCTCGCCCGGCGCCTGGGCCGCAGCATGCGGCACGGAGGCGCGCCGCGTGTTGCCCCCGCCGAAGCCGAGGCGCGATCTTCGAACGATCGCACGGAGAACCCGTGAAGGTCCTCGTCACGGGGGCCTCCGGCTTCATCGGCCGGAACCTCAGCAGCTTCATCGCCGGGAAGGGCCACGAGGTCGTCGGAACGTACCTCTCGACCCACGAGCTCGCCTCGCGGATCCCCGCGCACGCGGGGATCCGATGGGTGCCGCTCGACCTGCGCGACGGGGCCGCGGTCCACGAGCTCGTGAGCTCGGTGCGCCCGGACGCCGTGTTCCACCTCGCCGCCCAGGCGTACGCCCAGGTGGCGTGGCAGGACCCGGTGGGCACGTTCGAGACGAACGTTCTGGGGACGATCCGGTTGTACGAGGCGCTGCGCAAGGCGCCCCCACGGGACGGGGTTCTTCTCGCCGCGTCGGCGTCGGCGTACGGCACGCCCCCGGCGGTCCCGATCACCGAGGAGATGCCGCTGCGAGCGATCAACCCCTACGGCGTCTCGAAGGCAAGCCAGGAGATGCTGTCGTTCCAGTACTTCCGGAACTACGGGCTCCGCATCGTCCCCGCCCGGCTGTTCATCACCACGGGTGCCGGAAAGACCGGCGACGTGATCAACGACGTCGCGCAGCGGGTCGTCGCGCTCGAACGGTCGCCCGATCCCGGGCCGCTGCGGGTGGGCAATCTCGACTCCCGCCGCGACATCTCCGACGTCCGGGACATCGTGCGGGCCCTCTGGCTGTTGTTCGAGCGGGGGGACCCGAGCCAGCCGGTCAACGTGGGGGCCGGCCAGAGCCATTCCGTTCGATCGATCGTGGAGACGCTCGTCGGGCTCGCGCGACGGCCGCTCCGCGTGGAGGTGGACTCGTCGCTGCTGCGCCCCACGGACGAGCCGGAGCTCCGGGCGGACGTCCGGCGGCTCCGTGCGCTCGGGTTCGAGCCCCAGCACCCGATCGAGGAGACGATCGCCGACTCCCTGAACTTTTGGCGTGGCGCGCCAACCTAGCCGCCGATCGGTATAGGAGTCGTGGCTCGGCAGTCGCGACGTGAGCGGCCGACGCGAAGTCGGGGGGAATTGCCCCCACGTCGGCCCGTCCGGCGCCGCGTCCCTCGATCCGGTCCTCGGCGGGAAAATGCCCCCGCTAGCTACGGGTCAACATGCGTCGTGGCGTGGGTGCCACTCGAATGCGATAGTTCAAATCCCCGAGCTTGGCTTGAAACGGACATGAAGCAGATACACATCTGGCCGAACCACATCCGCGTACCCCACCTGGACCTCGTCCTGCCGCGCTCGGAAGACGAGAGCCTCTCCGCGAGCCTCAACAGCCTCGCGCGCATGGGATTCGACACCCGACCCACCAACGTCGAGGTACACCCGGCGTTCCGGCGAACTGAACGGCCGCGTGGGTTGGCTTTAGTTCGGGGGGTTGAGCCCCGGAGATCTCGAATCGGGGCGCTCGCTCCTGCGACCGCGCATTCCGGGCACGCATGCTCGGCGTGCGGGCTACGCTGTTGCGTAGGGACAGAGGCCCGCACGTGGGGCGAACAGCCCACCCGTGGCCCTCGGGGAAAGCGCCTTTATCCCGGTGAAGGGTCGCCCACCGCGCCTCTTGAACGGTTTCGGTCGAGGGGCCGGAGGAAGAGAGTTTATGACACCGCTCGCACGGAGTTCCGAGCCGAGCAACGCGAATAGTACGCTTTTGGCCCCGCCGTCGCCATGCCCACGGGCCTCGGCTTCAATCCGGAGGTTGGAGCCATGGTGAAGGTCGTCGCGGTCCTGTATCCGGGCGGTCCGGCGGCCAAGGAGGTCCCGGAGCTCCTCGGTTGCGCGGAGAACGCGCTCGGACTGGGCCCCATGCTCAAGGCCGGGGGTCACGAGCTCGTCGCAATCACCGACGCGGGGGCCGAGCTCGACAAGCAGCTGCCGACCGCGAACGTGCTGATCGCCACACCGTTCTGGCCGGCGTACGTCACGAAGGAGCGGATGGAACGCGCGCCCCACCTCAAGCTCCTGCTGACGGCGGGCGTGGGGTCGGACCATTTCGACCTTCAGGCGGCGGCCGACCGCGGCATCACGGTGGCCGAGATCACCGGGAGCAACGTGGTGAGCGTTGCCGAGCATGTCGTCATGCAGATTCTCGCGCTCGTCCGCAACTTCATCCCCTCCTACCAGGAGGTCATCTCGGGGGGCTGGGATATCGGGAAGATCGCCGCCCGCTCCCATGATCTCGAGGACAAGACCGTGGGGATCTTCGGCCTCGGCCGTATCGGCCAACGGGTCGCGGCGCGCCTGAAGCCGTTCGACGTTCGGGTCCTTTACTACGACAACCGACGGCTCAGCCCGGTCGAAGAACAGGTGCTCGGAGTCCGCTACATGCACTATGACGCGATGCTGCCCCAGTGCGACGTCGTTAGCATCAACGCGCCGCTCACGCCCGCGACCGACCGGTTCTTCGACCAGCACCGGCTCGCGCAAATGAAGAAGGGGTCCTACCTCGTGAACACCGCGCGCGGACGGATCGTCGACACGGACGCCCTGGTCGCCGCGCTCAAGTCCGGCCACCTCGCGGATACGCGGGGGATGTCTGGTACCCACAGCCCGCGCCGCGCGACCACCCATGGCGGACGATGCCCCACCACGCGATGACGCCCCACGTCTCGGGCACGTCGCTCGAGGCGCAGAAGCGCTACGCGGAAGGGATCCGCGAGTGCGTGGCGCGCTTCCTGGAGGGCCGCCCCATCGACCGCGAGTACCCTCATCGTCGAGGGCGGGAAGATCGTGAGCCCCAGCTACGCGTACGCGTACGGCAAGGGGACCTGAGGGCGCCGGTTCGAAAGGGCGGGTGCCGGGGCGGAGGACCCCGTCTGGGTCCTTCCCCCGGCGGCCCCGGAAGGTCGGCGCTACGTGTCGATCTTGTGATGTTCGAAGACGAGCTTCCCGTGCAGGTTCGTCGCGCTCAGCACGACCCCGTTGTCGATGCGAAGGATCAAGATGTCCCCCAGCCCCAAGCGGTGCGGCAGCGGTGGGACGACACTCGCCGCGATCGTCGTGACACGGGGCGCCGCCGTAGCCGGCGGCTTGGAGGGCGCCGCCCGGCGGGTCACGGCGTTCTTGAGGTAGTAGAGCTTCTCCCGGCCCGAGCGGACCATGCCCAGGGCGCCGCCGCGCGTGAGGGCACGCAGGGCGTTGTAGACCGAGTTCTCGTGGAACTTCCGTCCGCTCGCCTTCGCGATCTTCTTGGCGAGCCGGGTCGTCGAAAGGCGGGCCCCGGAGGGTAGTTCGCGCAGCGTCTCGACGATCCATTCCTGGGCTCCTCGAGGCGTCGGGGAGTTCTTCGCTTTCTTGGATGGCATGGCCACACCCAGTAAGTCGTGCTTGTAAAGCTACGCCTCGCCGGACGGCCGACCGAAAACTGTCCCCATCCCCTCGAAGGGGGGCGGTTCATGGCACTGTGAGCGTCGCGCCCGGGAGAGAACCCGACAGCCCGGCTCCCGGGCGGGGGTTCGCCGGTCTACTCGGAGAGCGACTTGTTGGTCTCGCGGAGGCGGCGCGCCAACTCGAGCAGCATCCCCTTGTGGACGCCGGGGTGCGTCTCGGCAAACGCCTCGAACTCCCATCGGGAGAGGACGCCCACGGCGGTCGGACGAGTGGTCACCACGTCGGCGGAACGGGGCTGGCTGTCGAACAGCGCCATCTCCCCAAAGAACTGCCCGGCCCCGAGCTTCGCGAGCGACCGGCTGCCCTTCCGGACGTCGACCTCCCCGGCCAAGATGAGGTAGAAGCCGAGACCGCCCTCCCCCCGCTTCACCACGAATTCGCCGGGTTCGATGTACCGGACCTTGACCTCCTTGGCCAGCGATTTGACGTTCTTCTCGGAAAGCTCCGAAAAGATCGGCGTCCGTCCGAGCAGGTCGGCGATCGCTTCCGGCTTGTAGTCGCCTGGGGGCGTCACGGTCGAGGGTAGCTTACCGCGGATATATCCATCGCGGCCGGCCGGCGCATCCTCGCCGGCGAGCGCCGGAGCGAACCCGCGCGACACTTCGGCGCGTTCTGCCCGGAACGATCGGCGCGGAGTCGAGCCGCGAGCGCTTCGGTGCCGCCATGCGGTCGGTGATGTGGCGGTCGGGCACGAGAAGGCGGCGGCTGGAACCGTGCCTCAACGCCGGGGCGGTTGGGGAGCGGCACGCCGCTGGAGAAGAGCGCGATAGGCGGAGAAAGGGCCCCGGGGGGACCACTCGAACTCGGTCCGCAGAAAGACAAACTCCGGTTCGAAGGCGTCGGCCGTCTCCTCGAGGGATGGGCGATGCGGCGGACCCTGTTTTTGGGTCGCCTCCCGACCGACCCACGAGACCAGGTATCGTCCCCCGGGCCGTACGACACGTGCGATCTCGCGCGAATAGGCCCGGCGGAGGCGAAGGGGGATCGTGTGGTAGCATCCCACGTCGACCGCCCCACCGAACGAACGGTCGGGGAACGGCAAGCGCAACGCGTCTCCCGACCGGAAATCCACAGAGAGGCCGGCCCGGGCCGCTCGGCGTTGTGCGGCCTCGATGGCCGCCGGGGCGAGATCGACACCGCTGACCCTGAATCCCGACCGAGCCAGGAACAGCGAGTTGGTTCCGGCGCCACAACCGATGTCCAGGACACGGGCGGGGGGGCGTAACCAACGTTCCCGCACGCCTCGCTGGAGCCAAGGGTACGGTCGGGGGGAGAACCACGGCAGATCGCGATACGCGGTGAGCTGGTACGTCTTCCCCCACTGCTTCTGAAGAGCTCGAGGTAGGGCGGGCCGGTTCGAAATCATACGATAGGGGCCCGCTTGCGCCCTGACCCTTCGTTCGGGGCGACCCGTGTCTTCACGTCTCGGCGGCTCGACCGCTCGCCAAGCATAGCTCTTTTGCGTCCCACCGGATGTCCCTATCGTGTCGCCGTCGCCCCAGGAGAACGAACCCCGCTTGGCATGCAGCTGCTGTGCCTGCGCCGCTTGCTGCCGATGCTGCGCATGCTGTTCGGTCGAACGTGCCTGCTGCTCCACCTGCCCGGGTTAGGCACGAGTCGTTCCCAGAATCGAGAGCTCGCCGCCGGGTCGGCCGGGGGTGGTGCCGCCGCGCCGGCCGGCTGGTTGGCGCAGGTTCTCGCGAGGGGGATAACTAGCCGGAAACTCTACGCCGTTTCGTGGAGCTGCAGCAGGCGGGGATCCGTGTCACGAACTGGGAGCGATCGCTTCGATTCTACACTCGGGGTCTGGGCCTCCGGGTCGTCAAGCAGGGGGATACTCGGAGCTGGGGCGGGGGTCGGTGGGCCCTGCTGGAAGACCGTCGGTCGCACCGTGTCATCGAACTGAACTGGTATCCCCGGGGGTCGCTGTTCTTCTCGGCGTACCGCGCCGGGGATGCGCTCGACCACCTGGACTTCACCGTCGGCGCGGCCAGCCAGTCGGTGTTGGAGCGGGAGTACCGCCGGCTTCTGCGGCACGGGGCTAAGCCCACGCGGTGGCGTCCCGCAACCACCGCGGGGTGGATGGCCAGCGTCCGGGATCCCGACGGCGTTTGGATCACGATCGGCCGGCGCCCGACGCCCGCAGAACTGCGCGCCGCCTGAGCCGGTCACGCCGTCCGCGACGCGGCCCCACCGTGACCTTTCGGCCCGGAAGCCACGACGACCGGACTAGACGCGGCCTACGCGTCGGATCGCGTGCAACAGGAATCCCTTGCCTTCGGTCGTGATCGTGTAGCGATTCGAGACCATGCGACAGCGGGTCCAAGCGTACCGGGGCTCGGTCAATTCCCGGGCGTAGCCGTTCCGCAAGAGGACCGTGATGGCCCGGCGGGTCTCGTCCGAGGAGATCAGGGGGAATCCTCGCCCCTTTAGGATCTGCTGCAGTTCGTCCTCCTCGAGCCCCGGCACGTCGGGCTCCTCCATCTCGTCCCGATTGAGGTGCCTCAGAACCTCGATCAGAACGTTGCGAAGGTCCTGCGCGGCCTGCTCGGGTTGGGCGAGCACAACGGCGGAAGCGTCGAGAACGGGGGATGAATCTATCCTTCCAGACGTCGACGGCTTTCGAGCCGCGGGCCTGCCTCGAACAGCAGACACCCCGGGATGTCTGCCCTGCCGTCTCGCGCATCCTGAGAGAGAGGTCCTCGAGCGAAAAGGGGGGAAAGGATGTACCGCGTCCGACGACCGACCCAATGTCGCGAGCTCGCCCTCTTCGAGGGCCCCAAGGGTGGCTTAATGCCACACTCGGGCATTCCGCGCTCCGGTGAGCGGCGGTTTCTGTTCTCACTGCGGGAGATCGGTTCCGGCGGGGGCGATGTTCTGTCCGGCGTGCGGAGCGTCGACCAGTCTATTCCCGGCGCAGGCGGGCGTCCCTCTGGCCCCACCCGGGTACGCCTCCTACGGGGGGGTGCCGGCGCCCACGTTCGCCCAGCCGTATCAGAGCCGCGCGGTCCCGTCTCCGTCGGATCGCGAAGCGGATCGGCGCGCGCTCTCCTCCGTCAACATCGCGGCGATACTCGGGATCGTTTCGGCCGTCATCGGGCTGCTGAGTCTCTTCACGAACCAGGCCACCTCCCTCCTCACGTCGACCTCGACCTCCACCGGGACGACCTACGCGGTGGACCTCACCGTCCTCTACTACGTGGTGGCGTCGGCAGCGATCGGATTTGTTCTCGGGGTCGTGGAGTTGATTCTCTACCGCCGCGCGTTCAAGACGCTCGATCCCTTGGACTCCTCCTTCGGCACGCCCGCGACGTTGGTCCTCCTGGCCCTGATCTCGATCTTCCTCCTCATCCTCACGTTCGCGGGGCTCCTGGGTCTGCTCGTCCAGTCGGTGGGGTGCGCGGGATCGAGCGGGGGAAACGCGGCAGGGTGCGTCAACGTGGGGGCCGTGCTCGGACTCCTCGGGATCATCATCGTCCTGGCCATTCTGATCTTCGTAGGATACATCGGCCTGCTCATCGGGATCTGGCGGCTCGGGAACCGATACGACGAGGGGCTGTTCAAGGCCGGGGCGATCCTCCTCATCTTCCCGGTCCTCGATCTGGTCGGCTTGGTGCTGATCCTCGTCGCCGTCCGCTCCGCCCGGCATAAGGTCGAGGCAGGCCCGTTTTCTCGCGTGTACTGAGACCCGCCCGCCCCCGGCCGCGACTTGGGTATTCGGGTAGCGGCGCGCCCCGGCGCGCGGCACCGCGCTCCGCCGAATCGTCACGATCGGGCGTTAACCGGTCGGGCACTCCACCGGAATACTGCTGGCGCAACCGCTCGAACCGCAGCGAAGCGAAGGCCAGCCGCCGGAAGCCGGTTTCCGTCCGGAACGTTCGGTCGGGAGTGCCGCGATCGCGGAAATTTGCGTTCCGGACCAGCCCGGCGAGCTGGAGGTAGGTCGCCAGCCAGGGGTAGCAGAGGACGTTGAGGAGGCGGACCGGTGGCGGGGCACGCTGCGGCGCTGTCGCGCCGGGATTCGCAGAGCGCAGATCGTACCGGCGCGGGACCTCCGCGCGCATCCACGGCGCCGCGGCGAGCAGCCCGCGGTAGTACGGGTCACCGCGCACGGTGCGCACGGTGAGCGCCTCGCGGGCGAAGAGCAGGTCTCCCGGCCGTTCGAACTCGGGTACGGCTGCGCCGTCCTCGAGAACGAAGTTGAGGCACGGTGTCGGCTCCCGGAAACGGGGGTCGCGCCGACGGGCCAGGAAGAGGGACCAGTACGCGCGTGCGAGGAACCACCAGAGGGCCCCCGAGCGGACCACGACGAATAGGTCCAGGTCGTCTCCGGGGACTAGGTTCTCCGAAGGCGGCGGAGCCGGAGATCCCGACACATCGAACCAGACTCTCGGCGAACGCGAGCGGCCCCGACCAAAGCGCTTCGGCCCGCTCCCGGAAGGCCCGCCCGCGAGCCCGTCGATCGTCCCCTCGATCCTCGGGGACCGTGGGAGCGAACGCCCGACGGCCGTCCTGCTTTCCGAGCGTCGGTCGATCGTCAAGCCACCGTCCGAGATCGCTTGCCGTGGCGGGCGCACGGGATGGCAGGAGGTCGCGCAGCTCCTCGAGGTCGACCCCCGTTCCGAAGCTGCCCGCCACCCGAAGGAGTGTGATGACCCTCGTTTCGGCCGCTTCCTCCGACACGCTGGATTGGCAGTGCCAAGTCGAGGGCCGGGCGGTATGCGTGGGGAGGGCGGGCACGGGTCCGATCCGTCGCCAGCGGACGTGGTCCTTGGTCGGAGGAAGCCGGTCCCAGAGGGCCAGGCCGTGGGAGATCGATTCCCACGTGGCCAGTTCGGCGAGGTGCCCCCACCCTCCGGGGCGTTCGGCCATCGTCCGCAGGACCCCGGCGGTTTCGCGGGGGCGAGCGAGGAATTCGCGCGCGACGCTGGCCGGTGCTACGCCCAAGATCGAAGTGACTTGGGCGTTTCCGACGTGGATCCGGCGCCGCTGCACGAGGTGGTCTTCGACGGTGGACGGCGTCCGCACGAAGACCTCCGCGTCGGACGCGTACCAGGAACCGCCCGCGTGCTGTGACAGCCAGACGGCAAAGTAGGACCCGTCGTTGATGATCCCTCCCGGGATGGGAGGGACTTCCGGGAGAGACAGCAGGAGGAGCTCGTCCGAGAGATGTCGGCCTCCTCCCTCGGCGAGAAGCTCGGTGTGGAACTCGTGATGGAGGGCCCACATCCATGCGATGGTCCTCTGCCACCGGCCGCTACCGGGGCCGGACACGACCGGACGGGCCATGACAGCGTAAGGGGTGGTCTTGCCCCGAGCGACCTCGAGCAGGCCCGCGACGGCCCGGGGCTGCGCGCGCGCGTCCGAGTTCAGCAGGACGAGCGCGTCGCCGGTGGCACGTCGGAAGACTTGTTGCAGGGCGCGTGCTTTGCCGAGCCGCTCCCGCTCGACGACCAATCGGACTCGGGGGTCCTCTTCCGCCAGAGCGTGGGCGATCTTCTCGGTGTCGTCCGTGCACCCGCTGGCCACCACCCAGACGCTCTCCCATTGGACCTTCTCCGGCAGCTCCTGGTCGAGCAAGGATCGGACCGCGGTTCGCAAAAGCGGACCATCGTTGTATGCCACGATCCCGGCCGTGAGTCGGCGGGGCAGGGGCACGGGACGGTGGTCGAGGTCGGGCCGAGCGGTCGACACGGCCCCGCACCGATCCCGATCGCGTCCCTCAGTTCATGGGCTTGCCGGCAGCCCGAGGTGGGGGAGAGCTGCCGGCAGGATGGTCGGAGTGGGATTCAACCGCCGCTCGGGAGGAAAATCGAGCTCGGCCGGGCGCGCCTCCGGGGGTGGCGCGCTGTCGGGTCCCGGGCAGAGCCGGTCGTGGTGGACGATGTTGGCCACGTTCGCCAGGACGGCCCCGTCCGCGGGGACGACCAGCTTGTGTCCGCAGCTGAGTTCCATCGTCCAGCCCACGATCGGTGGCACTACGGGTGCGGTGGTCATCATGGTTCCTTCTCGTCAACGTAGGTGAGCCGGGAGGTCCGGGCGCGCACGCGCTGCGTGGCCACCGCGACGAGCCCTGTGACCAGCACGGCCGCGGCGCCGGACGCGGCGAAGTAGGCCGGCGGGATCCCTGCGATGCTCGCGAGAGCCGTCGGCGGGAGCACGTGGACGTTCATCGAGTAACCCAGGGAACTGAACGACCCGGCGTTCGAGCCGAAGTCGACCGCCACCACCGCCCCGGTCGAGTTCCCGGAGACCGAGGGCGTCGCGGCGACAACGGCCGCCGAGGGAGACCCCGGGTCCGCCGTCGCCGTGGTTGATCCGAACAGCTGCTCCTGGACCGCCCCGTTGGCGGTCGAGACGCCGGAGAGGAGCGCCCCGGCGCTCGAGCCGAGCGCGAGGTGCTCCTCGCTATCGTACGTGGGCCAGGACGCCATCGTCATCGCGAGGTGGTCGCCCAGTATCTGCCAGGGCCATCCGCTGATGTCGACGTAAATCGTCACGGTGTCGGTGGACGTCGTGGCGTTCGTCGCGACGAGCGGCAGAACGTACTCGACGCTGACGTGGACGAAACCGAGCAGCGTGCTGGGGAGGGCCGGGCCGAACACGCTCATGGTCGAGGTGTAGAGCGCGGCGTAGGCGTCGGCGGTCGAGTTGTTCGTGACCGTCCAGTTCGCGTCGGACATGTTGCTCGTCGCCAGGACTGTCCCGAGGATGCTCACCTCCGTCATCGTGCCCGCTCCCGATGTCACGCCCGAATCGTCGCGGGCTAGCGCGGAGATCGCGACCTCGGGGGTCGAGGGCGTGAATTCGCAGAGGACCACGCCGTTCGTCCAGGACGACGGTTCGTAGACGAGTCGAGAGGCGGGGGCGGCCGTAGCAGTGAGGGGGAGGATCAGGAGCGCGACCGCGACCGCGGGAATCCAAGCCAGTCGGAGGAGTCGCCCACGGACCCGGCCCGCAGGGCCGTTCCGGGTGGGTTGGGCGCGGGGCCTCATCAGGCTCAGCAAGGGCGGAGGGGGGTCACTCCGTTTTTGGTCCAAGGGCGAGAGCGGTTGGTCCAAAGCCGCGGAGGGTCACGTCCGGAACAGGTCCGACCACGTCTCGATCGTCCGTTCGACCCAGCCGTCCGCGAGCCCCTCGCGATACGTCACCATCAGGCGCATCACCCTCTCCTGGTCCACGGCGGCGAACGTTCGGTAGCGCCCGCGACGGCCCGTTCGTACGATGCCGGTCTCGATGAGGCGTCCCAGGTGAACCGCGATCCTTCCTTCGCTCAGGCCCGCTCGGGCCGCGAGCTCGGGAACGGTCGACTCGCCGCCCTCCACCAGAGCCACGAGTAGCCGGCGGGCCGATGCGGACCGGGTAAGGCCGAGCAGGCGTCGGTCCCCCAGCGGGAACTCGGCGACGAAGTAGTAGTCCTGGAACGTGCTGCGTTCGCGCTGGATCAACCCCGCTTCGGTCAACCGCTCGAGATGGTACGTCGTCTCTCCCCAACCGGTTCCGGCCGCCCGCTGGGCTTCCCGGGCTCCCACGCCCGGAGCCTTCTGGACCGCCTCGTAGATTCGACGGCGCGCGGCGAGAGCGAGCGGGTCCTCCGGCATCGCTCACGCATGACGTGGCCAGAGCGTGGTCGCGAGGAGCAACAGCGAGACGAGGAGAGCGATCGCCAGGACCGGCAGGCTGGCCGCCGTCCACGAAGGAGGCCCTAGCGGGAGCTGCCCCCACGCCCAGATCCCGCCCAGGACCGCGAAGGTCGCGTTCGCCCCGGCCAACAGCAGGAACCGGGCGTCCCTGAGCCGAAGGAAGACCCCCGTCGGAATCGCGGCGTTGGTCGCGGAAACTCCGGCGATCAGAACGGCCGCGAACAGCTCGGCAAGGCCCACGAGCCCAAGTAGTTCCCGCGTCGCTTTAAGAGCCCTTGGTCCATTGGCGGGGCCCTGCCTCCTCGATTTCGGTCTCGGTCGCGGCATCCGCTCACGTTGTTGCGAGGTCTCGGGGTTCAAGGGCAGAGAACACTGTATCGTCGGCCCCGAGTGGACACGGCCGTCCGCAGAACGCGCCCTGGATCGGGATCCCTACTTCCGGTCGAGGAGGCGGGAAAACCACGCCTTGCGTCGGACGAGCCACGCCGCGATGGGCACCGGAAAAAGAGCCACCAACCAGGCGAGCCAGAGATAGTAGTTCCAGTGAGGATAGTAGTCGGTCACGGACGTCGCCTCGGGACCGGGTCCCGAGCAGCCGGGGCCCACGTTGAACGTGACCGCATGGCACCAGAATCCCGAGGGGTGCCAGATCAGGAAGGGGGCGGCGATCGCGAGCGTTCCGGCCGCGACGCCGAGCACGTTCCACCACCGGCGGTGGACCGCGTAGAACCCGATCCAGAACAGGTTCGCGAACTGTTTCAGGCCGTACGTGAGGAACTCAACGAGCTTCGAACCGCTTCCTGTCGATCCTCGGAGGGCCAGGGTCGTAAGGAAGAGCACGGGGAGGTCGTTGAACCCGTTCGCCGCCACCAGGGCCACCATCGGCGAGGCCAGGGCGAGGGCGGCGAACTCGTCCTTTCGGACCACGTAGACCAGACCCCCCCAGCAGGCAAGGCAGAGTCCATCGTACCCGAGATAGCCGGTTCCCGGTACCTGTACGAACATGAGGAGCGGCAGGTATGGGTCGTAGCTCGTCGAGGTCACCGGATACTGCCAGAGGCCGAGAACGGAGACCCGGTAATGGAGCGTAAGCAGCGTGGAATACGGATCGTGTCCCAACCCGAGCTCTTTCAGGAACGCGGCGGTGGTCCGGTTCTCATCGGTACCCCCGTTCGCGATTCCGGTGAGGACGCTCACGATCGCCACGACGCTCGAGACGAGGAAGATTTGCCGGAGCACGAGCTCCCACCGCGTACCCGAGCGCCGGACGGCGTACGGAACCAGCAGCCCGCACAGGGTGGCGATCCCCAGAATGGTCGCGAAGACCCCTTGGTCGACCCCGACCCACAGGTAGGTCGCGAGCAACCCCCCGCCCATTCCACCCAGCGTAGCCGCGATCACCAGCCACGGAAGCTGGCGCTCCCAGGCCCTCCGCGGAGACGTGAGGGCGGGAACTGTCGACACCGCCCCGCGGCAAGCGGGACGCGGTATATACCGGGGAGGCGCCCGTGGCTGCTCGGTAGGTGTAGTGTAGCAGGACATCTTGCCGCCTGAATTGTCAGGACACATTGCCGCCCCCTGGAGAGGGTGGCTTTGGTCAAAGAGGACGTTCGTCTCCGACTACACGCCGTCAAGCAGCATCTCGAGAAGGGTATCCGCGCCGCGGAGATCTGTCAACTCTTCGGCATCTCCGAGAGGACCCTCCGCTATTGGTGCCGAAACTACCGCGAGGAAGGCGTCGAGGGTCTCCGGGATGAGTCCCGGCGCCCTCGCCACAGCCCGAACCGTATCCACGGGAACCTCGTCAATCGGATCCTCCAGCTGAGGAGAAAGCACCCGGCCTGGGGTGCGCTACGGATCCACGCCATCCTTCGGCGCCGCGGGGTCCAGGTGAGCTGGGTCACCGTCCACCGGGTGCTGAAGCGTCACGGGTTCATGGTCCGGACCGTCAAGAAACCCGAGTCGTTCAAGCGGTTCCAGCGCCGTCACGTCGACTCCCTCTGGCAGACGGACGTCTACAAGTTCCGCATCGCCGGCGTCCGGGGGCACGTCTACGTCCACACCGTCCTGGACGATCGCTCCCGCTACCTTGTGATGGCCCGCGCCTATCTGCGGGAGAGGGCTCGAGAGGCTACGAACAACCTTTGGTGGGCGTTCAAGGGTGGTCGCCAGCCCAAGGCCCTCTACGTCGACAACGGGAGCTGTTTCATCTCGAAGGAGTTCCGCGAGTTCTGCGCGGCCCGAGGGGTCTCGGTGATCTACGGGAGGCCGTACAACCCTCGAGGACGAGGGAAGCTCGAACGGTTCCACGGTATCCTCACCCAGGAACTCGTGGGGAGGTACGCTTCCGTTCCCTGGGCCACTTCCGCCGAGAGCTCTACCAGTGGCGACGGAGGTACAACCGAACCCGTCTCCATGGAGGGATCGGCTGGGCCACTCCGCACGAGGTCTACCACGACCCCAAGTTGATGAGCGGGAAGCGAATCAGGAGCCGCTGAGGGCGGCAAGATCTCCTGACAGTTCAACCGGCAACATGTCCTGACATACTACAGGTAGGGACGACGAATCGTGACGGTCGAGCTCATTCGGCTCCGGACCTCTCGCGGCGAGCTCCTTCCCCTACGGGCTCTCAAGGATGGGAATCGCTGGATCGTCGTGGCGTCGAACCCCCGTGCGGCTTGGGCGTCCGGTCTCCTGACGTCGGGGGGTGGGGAGATCGTGACACCTGGCGGCCTATCCGTACTCTGCGCCGCGGAACCCGTCACGCAGCCGGAAAAGATCCGGCAGTTCGTCAGTGGATTTCGCGAGGCCGTCGGGCCGGCAGCGTGGCTGAGGGCGCTCCCGACCCGACCGCGGATCATCGCACTGGATCCCGCTCGAGAGGTCCGCCCCCGTAGCTCCGAGGAGAGGCTCCGGCTCGAGTTCGACGTCGCCGCCGCCGAGTACATGGGTCGGGTCGCGGCGAGGCCCATCGAAGCGTATCAAAAAGTCACGACACGGGATCGGCTCCGGGTTCGATTTTCGGGAATCGACCCCCTGCTCGAGATCGGCCCCGGGCCAGGGCTCGAGACCCTAGCGTTGCTCGAGGAAGGGCATAGGATCACCGCGGTGGACATCTCGGCGCGGATGCTGGAAGCGCTCCGTTCGGGGGCGCGAAGCTTGGGCCTCGCGGACCGCTTGGAGACTCGGGTCGGTTCGCTCGGCCGCCTCGGGGAGACGCTCGGGGACCTGAAACCGGGCACCTTCGGAGGCGCCTACTCCACGTTCGGTCCGTTCAACCTGGAGGGGGACCTCTCGGGGGCGCGAAGATCACTGGCGCACTTCCTTCGGCCGGGAGCGGTGCTCATGTTCACCTCACTGAACCGTCCCGGGTACGGCCCGGTCCTATGGGAGGTCGCCCGGGGGCGGGTCGCGGAGGCGCGCGATCGAAGGACGATGCCCAGCCTCACGACGAACACTGTCTATCCGTTGGAGCTGTACCGCCGCCGCCCTCCCGAGTGGGACGCCCTGCTCGCTCCGGAGTTCGGCCGGGTGCAGACCGAGGCCGTGTCGGTCCTGGCCCCGCCGTTCGAGGGCACGCGGATGGCCGCCTGCTTCGCGCCTTCAGGACGGAGGGCCATCAAGCGTCTCGATCGCTGGCTCAGCCGGCGTGCCGTCTTCCACGAGTTCTCGGAGTCGGTAATCCTCACGTACGAACACCAGTCGGTCGACCTTCGTTCCCGGGCGGCCGACGTGGGTGGGTAGTCTCCCACATCGGAACGGAACCGAACCGAGAGAGCCCCGGGTTCGAGTTTAATGCCCCCCATCGCCATAGCAGCCGCAGCCACCATGCGAACTTGGATCAGCGAGCGCCACACGATCAAGGTCCTGGTCGAGCCGCACGGCGCGGTGGTTGCCCTGACGATGAAGCGCTACTCGATCCTCATGCTGGTCACGCGGGGATTCCTCGGACTTCGGAGGGTTCGCACCGCGGACCGAGTGGTGGCCCGGGCGGGATACAGTGCCCCGGCGACCCTCGCGTTGATCCGAGAACTGTACCCTCGCGGCGTGGAGACCGGTCCACCGGGTCGCCGAGGCGACTCCCAACTCTGATCGAAGCGGAGCTCCCGTCCCTTCGCTCTTCGACGCGCCCGCGCCGCCGTTTCCCAGCTCCGACTCCGAGGCGAGCGGGGTTCCCGCCGCGGAATCCCGAGGGCCGCCGCGTCCACGCATGTCGGATGCGATGAGTCGGGCCCCTGTTCGGGGTTATATCTCGGCGAGAGGTGCATCGCCAGGGTGTGATTCGCCAATCCTTCCGTGACTCGCGAACTGCATAGTGCCCGTTCGGGCGCATCCGGGATCGAAGGAAGGTCCTCCGGATCACCGAAGCGCCGCACCGAAGCGGAACAGACTCAGCTCCGACTTCGCAAGTTGCGGGGGGCCACCGAGCCCGCCTCCGAGGACCGACTGTTCCTCGCGACGCTCCGGGTGAGGATCCCTCGTTCGATCTGGACGGGACCGTTCTCCGCGAAGCACCCGCAAGTTCGGGTCGAAGCCTTGAACCGCATCGAGGTCGGTACCGGCCGCTCCGTTTCTGACTACTGGATCAGCGGGTCGCCTCCCGGGCTCTGGGCCCGCGAGATCAGCGCCTTTCCCGATGTGGAGAAGGTGGACAGCCTGGCCGAGGTAGGCGACGGATGCCTGTACCGCATCACGTACTCCACACCGCCCGTCGTTCACCTCTACCAGCGGCTGCGTCTCCCCCTCCAGTTCCCGTTGCGACTCCAGGCGGGGTTCATCACGTGGGAGATCGTCGCGCGCTACGCCGAGTTTCAAGAGATTATGGACCACATGCGCGCGGTCGATCCGAACGTCTCCATCGTTTCCATCCGACGCCGACCGCTGCGGAGTCACCTACCCATGCTGACGCCGGCGCAGCACGAGCTGCTGACGCAAGCGATGGCCGCGGGTTACTTCGCGGTCCCGCGCGGGATCACGTTGACCGCTCTCGCTCGAAAGCTGGAACGGAGCAAGTCAGGAATCTCCGAGTCGATAGCCCTGATCGAAAAGAAGTTGTTCGAAACGGTTCTCCGCCCCACGACCGCAGTGGCATAACCCGGAAAGGTCGGCCCCTCGGGTGCCGGCCTGGACGTTCCCAGGTCGGTGCGTCACCGCCCGACCCGCCGCCAGGACCTCCTCGGCCGGGGGGATCCCACCCTCCTGTTGCGGCTCGCGAGCACCGAACCCGTTCGGTCCTCCGAATGAGTTCGGACCGGCCTCATCTCGGATAGGACCCTTAGGAGTTCCTGGCGACCGAAGAATGCGCGACGACAAAACCGCCGGCCGGCACGTAAGTTCCGAACTACTCCACTTCAGCCCGAGTCCTCCGGATCGAGTCAGAACGTTCTCCGAATCGGGAGAGCATCCCGCCGGCGAGCGCAAGAGAGGACCATCGAGGGGCCGGGACGGTGTCGGCGGACCAAGTTGGCCCGTGGGTCAAAATCCGCCCCTCGCGCAACCCCCCATCTCGGTGTTCGTGTACGGTCCTTCCTCACCCCTCGTCAACCTGGTCCTGTTCGCGCTGGCCGAGGAGGCCAACGCGTCGTTTCATTGGCTCGATATCCGGAAGTCCGGCGACCAACCCCCCCAGTACGATCCTGCCCGGTTGGGGTGGATCGACGAGCGGAGATCCTGGACCGCGGATCCGTTCGACGCGTTCGCGATGGAAAACGCCCGGGCGAACGCCGCGCTCTTCGAGCTCGTGCGCGCGGACGAGCCGTCGGCCACGCTGGTCCGACTCACCGAGTTCCTACGTCTTCCCGACACCATGCAGAAGATCCTCAGCGAAGCCCCTGTCGCGGGCAAGCCGGGCGTTCTCGCGGTCGCCAACGCTCAGCGAACGGCGACCGCCTTCCCTTCGGCGACCCTTTCTCCCATCCTGGATGCGATGGCGTGGGCCGGGTACTCTCTGTTCGTGGGGTTTGCGGGAGCTCCCCCCTCCGCTCGCCGAAACTTCAGTTACGTTCTGCGGATCGACGGAGAAAGTCCCGAGCGCTGGCGGGAGTCCACCCTGACCCTCGAGGGTGACCTTCCGATGGGTGCGATCGCGGCGCGGGAGTCCCGGCCCCTCTCCACCCTTCCGTTCGCTGCCCGCGTTCTACGTCGCGCAATCCCTGAGGGTTAGGCCGCCCAACGGCGCGGAATCGCCGCGCTGGGGTCCCCATCTTGACCACTCCAAGCTCAACCCCAACTTGACGAGCTTCCCGCAACCTCTGCCGGTACCGCTCCGCCAGGGCCTCGTCGCTTCGGTTGGAGTCACACCTTCCCGTGGGTTCAACGCACGTTTGACCCACTCGGGGAGCCATGTGTATTCGACATCGCCTCCGGTCTGCGCCCGGGGAGCGGGCTTCACTCCAAATTCCAGAGCAGTCCGTTTAGTAGCCCTCGACCGATAGCCCCGGGACCTTGAGGAATCCCCTATCTCGAGTAAGGAGCCGTTCTCCATGCCGCAGGGTGATCGCAGCGATGAACAGGTCGGCCTCTCCGATGGGCGTGCCGCGCGTCGCGAGCTCGGACCCGAGGCGTCCGACTTCATGGCAGGACGGTCGGTCGAACGGCAGAAGAGGGAGGCTGTCCACGAGCAACTTGGTGCGAGAAAAGTATGCACCTCCTAGACGATAGCCTCCAACAAGGATCTCGGAAGCCGCCGGGGAGGTCAAGTAACGCGGCTCGCCGTTCCGGTCGAGCTCACGGGCCTTCTCCACAGCACGGGCGGTACCGGCCAACAGGTCGATCACGAAGGAGCTATCCAAGCTCACCATTCTTGGCCCTCACGTTGGCGAGGCGACGGAGCTTGATCCGGGAGATTCGGTCGGAGCGGCGGAGGAAGCCACGAACTTCCCGGATGGCGGACTCGGGAGCACCCTTCCAAGCCCCGGCGAACGAAGAGAGCAGTATCTGAGATCCCGTCAGTCGACGCACGACCTCGCTGAAGCTTTCTCCCTCACCCTTGAGAGAGGCGAGCGCATCGTACGCCTCCTTGGTCAAGGTCACGGTCTTTACCGTCATAAGTGTGTTGATATCAACACACTTACTTAAACACGATATTCATTTCCGACATGTGCTGGCCGGGCAGAACGACGCGCCAAGTGCCCATCCCTTGTCCCGAGCCTTGCATTGTGATTGCAAAGTTGGGCGGAAGCGGATTATCGAGAGTACCGACGGGAGTGGGAGCTCCGCCTATGGAACTCCACCCCGGGTTTGTTCGACTACAGTTGGACCCACTCTGAAATCGCGTGGTGCTCTTGCGCGACAGACCTTGCCAAGCGGCTTCAACCCATGGTTGCTCGGAGGTTTCTACGTCGGACCCGTGGCCTCATGCCGACGGAGAGTATCGCAGGAGGGGCAGAGACCAGGGTGACCTTGCTCGAAAGAGGAGTCATAGCAGGTGGAACACAAGGGTCGGTCGCATACTACACAGGAGTTTGATGTATCCGGAGACTCCACGTGTGTCCCGCACGACGCGCATTTGGACTGAAGTGCAGGTGGTGGGGTCGGAGGAACGCTGGTAGTGAGGGGCCGCATCTGGGGCTCCATCGCTTTCAGGATGAACTGGAGTTCCTCCGAGAGGTTGGTCTCGTCGTAGACGTCACGTGGACTGGCTTTGGTCGAGAGTTCGTCCCAGATTGGCGCAGGCGGCCGGCGCGAGCTAGAGCTCGATTCGGAAGTTGCTGTTTGTCCTGGCAGCTTCGGGCCCAGGGGAGGGCTGCCCAACGGCGTGGGAGGAACCGGGGAGAATTTGGGGCTGGAAGCAGCGACGGAGGAAGGCGCATTGGCGATCGAAGGAACGGTCAAGTCAACCACTGTTTCGTGACGATCTTCCTGGACCTCCGGGAAACCTTCCATCCAAGGTTCTTCCGGGGGCGTAGCACGTGGAGAACGATCGGTACCGCGAACGGAGCTTCGGAGCAGGTCCCACTGAGCGCGTTCCACAAGGATGTAACGGGGATCAGTTGCATGGGGAGTATACGGTGTGTCTTCGTCGACCACCGTCAGGACAAATCCGGAAGCCGGAGAGGACCCCCCCGATCGCCCCCACCAGGAACCACCACGGAAGTCGTCCGGTACCTCCGATTGAGATCCCATGAAACCAGGCGGCTACTCCAATGCAAGTGCCGCCCACGACGAGCATGGGGAAGCTCTGTTGCAAGTTGTCTCGAAGCCAAGAGTGGGGTCGACTTCCAGTTGATGCCCTCGCTCTCGTATCGGGGCGCGAAAGGGAACTCGCGGTAGGTGCGGTTTGCGCCGGGGCGGCAGCGGTCACGTCGCGCTTCGGTAGAATATAGTGACGGGGCCTAGATAGTTTGTTGGGGAGGGGCGACGGAGCCGCCGCCCACCCCGGGGGTACTGTTTCCTACCCGTTGATGACGACGTCGACCGCCGTTACCGGGGCCGTTACTCCGCCAACCGTGCCGATGCCGAAATCGAGCGTGATCGTGTGGTCCGTGTTCGTCGTCGAGGTCTGCGTGTAGTAGAATGACGTACCGGTATAGGTCGCAGCCGCAGTCGAGACGTACAAGGTGATGTTTAGGGTGCCGGGGAACGCGGTGTCATTTACGGTCGACAACACGACTTGCTCGACAAAGTCACCCATGACGCAAGTCGTTGCGCCAGCTACGCCGCCAGCACAATCCAGCGCGTTAGATGTCGTGACGCTGCAGGGGCTCGCCGCGGCACACGACGTTCCCGTAAAGTTGCTCTCCACCGCGCTGAGACTCGTCGAGGTCCAGTTGAGCCCTTGGACGTTGGACACGGTAGTGGCCTGGGATCCCTGGTACGATTGATGTGTGGGACCGCCGAGTCCGATAGTCGCCGCAGCGAATCCGCCCACGAGGGCCAGCGCCGCAATAGCCGTGACCGCATAGATCGCCTTTCGTGTCGTTCTGATTCTCATTCCATCACCTCATCGAAGTGAGCAGAACGTTTTGCGTGGAACAGGTACATAAACTCCGCTCCAAAACGCTGGGAAAACCTGCCTGCAACGGTTTAAAAACGACTCGGTCGGGGTCTTAGGGCTTGCTACTGAATAAGTGAGTTATTTGTACCGGGTCTTCGCGCTGTTGGGTGTGTGGATCTCGCCGCCTTACGGACCAAGTATCGGGCCCTCGCTCCGGAACTGACCGAGCGGTCGAGGCGGCTGTGGGCCGCCACGGAGGCCCTCGCCCTGGGCCATGGTGGCATCGGCCAGGTGGCTCGCGCTACGGGCATCTCTCGCTCCACGGTCTCCCGAGGTCTCCGAGAGGTTCGGCTGGGTGAACGGCTCGAGGCGGGACGGATCCGAAGGATCGGGGGCGGCCGGTACGCCCACCACCCGAAAGGATCCGAAGCTGGCCCACGACTTGGAGGCGTTGGTAGAACCCACCACCGCCGGCCGTCCTCAGTCCCCCGTCCGATGGACCTCTCGGAGCACGCGCCGACTGGCCCGCGAACTACGGGCCATGGGCCACAATGTGAGCGCTCACCTCGTGGCGGACCAGTTGCATGCTGCGGGATACAGCCTCCAACTGAACCAGAAGACTCGAGAGGGATCGGCGCACCCGGACCGCGACGCCCAGTTCCGATACCTCAACGCCGCAGTCGTGCGGCACCAGCGGCGGCACCAGCCGGTCATCTCGGTCGACACGAAGAAGAAAGAGCTCGTGGGCGACTTCAAGAATGGAGGCCGAGAGTGGCGGCCCAAGGACCAACCCGAGCCGGTCCGGGTGCACGACTTTCTCATTCCCGAGATGGGGAAGGCGATCCCCTACGGGGTCTACGACCTGAAGCGCAACGAGGGGTGGGTGAGTGTCGGGATCGACCACGACACCGCGACCTTCGCGGTTCGTGCGATCCGACGCTGGTGGGAGGTCATGGGCCGGTCGGCGTATCCCCGAGCCACCTCCCTCCTCATCACGGCCGACTGCGGGGGCAGCAATGGGGCTCGGGTTCGGCTCTGGAAGTGGGAACTCCAGCAGTTCGCCGATCGCACCGGACTGACCCTCACGGTGTGTCACTTCCCCCCAGGGACGAGCAAGTGGAACCGGATCGAGCACCGACTGTTCTCGCACATTGCCATGAACTGGCGCGGGAAACCGCTGGTGAGCCTGGCGGTCATTGTCAGTCTGATCGGAGCCACCACTTCGACGTCGGGACTCCGAGTGCGATCGGAACTCGACAAAGGGCGGTACCCCGATGGAGTCCAGGTGTCCGACGAGCAGATGGCGCAGATCCTCCTGGAACCTCACAAGTTCCACGGGGACTGGAACTACACCATCCAACCCCACCGAACCCGCACGAAATGAGTCAGTTATTCAGTAGCGACTCCTTAGTCTAGCTCGGAGGTTCAACTCAACTTGAACCGATAGTCGATACCTTGGCCGCGGACGGTCCTCTCGGACGTACCTCGAGAGGGCAGCGAGCCGCGGTTGCGAACCCTCGTCCGCGACCCCGTTGTAGTCGATCGTTTGGCTTGGGCTAGGTCTACCTCACCGGGTTCGAGCGGGGCGGACGACCGGCCCCAGCCCGTGACCGGTGGCGCTCGTCAGTCCACGGGTATGGAGGATTACGGCAGAAGGTCTATGAACTACGAGTACTACGGGGTGACGTGTCGCGGTACATCGTGGCAGGCCTTGTCTTGGTCAGCGTGATCGTTCTATTGATTGGAGGGATTTTCTCGTCTGTCTCTCCGGCGGGTAGCAGTCACGGGCTTGGTCCTTCTGTTCGAGTCGATGCGCCGTCGTACCCTGCATCTGCCGCCGTTCCGGCCGGAGGATCGACGACGGGCTTGGGGAACTATTCCGTGAGCTTCAACCTCGTCCAAGCGGCACAGGAGGCAGTTCCGCTCGGAAGCCATGCGCTGGTTCACTCGCCGTCCGACGCGCGGGCCGAGATCTGCGTCGGCTGCGGCAGCTCGACGGTTTGCAACACCTACAACTATTGGGTGGGCGGGGGCAGTTTCATGGTCTGCTGTACTACGACTTGGTCCTGGTGGGGCTTGTCGTACAGCGTGGCATGCGAGACTTTCTCCGGAATAATCGGTGAGACGGGGTCGGGTAGCCCCATTTATTCTGCCGCGGACATCAACGTTACGACGAACAACACCTCGGTCACGTTCCACGTGGCGAACGGGACCTACTGGTACATGATCCACGGTTCGGTGGACCAACTCGTATCGGGAATAGCTCCCAGCGGGAACATCACCGTGAACGGATTGAACGTTAGCGAGTCGTTGAGTTTCGTTGCCGGGAAGACTGTCGGTCTCCAGTATACGGAAAAGGGGTTGATCGCCGGAACGACGTGGTGCGTGGGACTATTCGGCCTCTGCTCCACGACCACGAAGGTCTCGAGTGCAAACCTATCCCTGACACCGGGAACTGTACCCCTACTGGCTGGGAGCGGTTGCGGGGTATTCTGCGAGCACGCAAGCGAACGGCCAAAAGTACGGCTCCTACGGGTGGGTCGACCTCAGCGCTCATAAGACCACGATCTCGGTGACGTTCAGCCCAGTCCTCTATCTGACGACTCTGAACGAGACGGGGCTCGCGAGCGGGCTGACGTGGCACGTAAAGGTGGGATGCACCTCGAGCTCGACGAATCTCACGGGCTGCCACGGAATGAAGTCGAGTGGGAGCGGCACGGCCAACTCCACGGGGGGCAACATCACGTTGACGCTGCGGAACGGGACGTACACCTGGCGGATCACCCCGATCTCGGGCTACTCGCTTGAATTCAACGGTGCGGCCGACCCGACCTGGTCCGGGACCTTCTCGATCTCCGGTGGCATGCACAACTACATCGGCAAAGTGACCCTCATCAAGTAGGGCGCACTTTGGCGGCTATCGTTTCGTGGCCCCGGCATACGAGCCCCCGTCCAAATCGGAAACCGCAGGCTTGCTGACGAGCGCTCTCCCGATTCAAGGACCATTTCTAACGAGAGGTGTCTCTTCGGTGAGGTCGAGGCGCGCGCTTCCGTGAAGAATCCGGTCGGTGCAGCGTAGGACTGCCGCATCGCTTCCCTCGGTTCAATGCAAGTTGAACTCGCGCCCTCAATCGGGAGGTGCTAGTGTCGGTTGGCCCCAAACGCGGGATGGCAGGTTTATGAACTCGCCGGAACTGCCCGAGATCAGCACACCCGTCGTGTCACAGGCCGTCGCGATGCTGCCGCGCAGGTCCAATCGGCCGTCCGCACCTCTGACAGTACGCAGCCGTTCTGAGATTTACCATGCCGCAGCTCGGGCAATAGCTCATTCTGGATTTCGTTTTTGGTAAAGTCCTCGCCGTATTCCTTGCCTGGGTGGTGGGTGCGGCTCCTGGAGCTGCGTAACGCGGCGTCTTTGCAACGCTGGGTGTTCCGGTACCCGTCAATCCCCGAGGACTGGGGCCGTAGTTCACTCTCCTCGGAGGAGCTGCGGGGGCGTAAGGCTCGGTGCGGCCGAACAAAGGGGGTTCGGTCTCTGTGAATACGATGAATAGCAGCCCAAGGGCCAATATCACCACGCCCGCGATTGAAACCAGTGTTCCCTGGACCTCATACGGATAATCCGAACAGAAACCAAGGGTGCTCGAACTGCAGTAGGACGCAACCGCGAACCCGGCGAGTAACAGGATCATGCCGACGAGGGTCACGTCAATCCCCGCGCTCCGGTGCGGATGGATGGGGCGAGAGCGGGCATTCGCCATGAAGACCCGATTGTTAGCGGCCACTTCCGAATTGCGTCGGAGGGGAGACCATCGACTTCCCATTAATGGTTCGACTCTCGTATCGGCACGCCGGGATGGTAGCGAGGGCCTACCTCACATTCAACGCAAGTTCAGTTCGCGGTGAAGGAGAACCTGGCGTGGTCATACGTTCGGAGACCAACGGGGACCAGCGGGCGAATGTGGGGGCTCCGTAGGTTCAACGCCAGTAGGACCTCCGCCGGGTCGGCGCGCCGCACAACGGCCTTAGTCCACGACGAACTACTCGCCGGGATCTTCTCACTGGGTCTCGAAGCAAGTCGGTCTTCGTCGATCGAGAATGGACTACGGGTCGCCTCTTTCTTGGTCAAGAAAACTGAGGATTCTATATACCGTTACGAAGTTGGGGAGCCTCGTGGGCTTGGCTAAGGTCGGACTTCCGAGCTCAACGGAATTTGAGCAATGAGCTGGAAACCGCGGGCGCAGAACGTTGGACTTTGCCTGATCATCGCCGTCATGGCCGTTGCCGCGTGGGGCGCCACCTCCGCTCTCCTCGCATCGACGAGCATGCCGCACGGCCCCACGAACGCGGGTCCGGTCCTCACTCCCGCGTCGTGTATCCCGGGTCCGGGCTGCCCCGCCGGCGGGGAGGAGTACTACTATGCGAACGTCTCCGTCGAGGTCACAGGGGTCCCTCAGGTACTACCCGCACGGCGGCCCTCCCTGCACCGGCCAGACCGTCCACGGCTGCCAGGTCTTCGTAGCGTTCAATGTCGCTTGCACGTGCACGGATTACGTTCCAGTGTCGGGGTCGTCCGGCATCGGCAATGCCAGCTTCGACATCGCGGTCGAGCCTCCGAACAACCTCTCGGGCTTTCAGACGCTCGAGGGCCCCACGGGGTTCAGCGGTTCGTACAACGTGAACACCGCCCCTCCGCCCTACGTCGGGCCGAACGGGTTTGAAGAGTACAACGTCCCCGGAACGCCGAACACCGTGCCGTTCATCCAGACCTGGCTGAGCGAGGACGACGAGCAAAACGTCCCCGTGGTGGGCTGCAGCGGCGCTCCGTACGGGATGATCTACAATCCGGGCGGGACGCCGTACAACGAATCGATGACCCTCACACTAGCCTACACCGCCTGCCCCGGCACCCCGGCCAACGACCAAGGGGGCGGCGGAGGCGGAACTTCCGACGACGACGACGACGGGGACATGACGTGGGCGACGGCCTCGCCGTGGAGCGGCCCCTGGCCGCCTTGCCCGGCAAACCAGAGCGGATGCGGAGGCGACGACTCCAACGACTCCGGGATCATTTCGGTCTCGGGAACCTCGCAGGTCGACACGTCCGTCTGCGCCGCCTGCTTTGTCCTGAGCAACGACTCCTTCCCGATCACGTTCGGCGACCACGGGGAGTTGAACGCCTCGTTGGAGGCCGGCACATACACCTGGTCCGCACAGTTCACGGACCCGGCCACCACCCTGTTCAAGGGAACGGCGGAGGTAACCGTCGGAAACAACACCTCCGTCGTGGCCGATGTCGACCGGACCCAGGCGGTTACGTTTGACGAGACCGGTCTCCCCGCGGGGGAGAGCTGGTCGGTCTGGGCCAACGGGTCCACCGAGACGAGCACCAGCGGCTCGATCACGCTGCCGGAGACGAACGGCTCCGTGCCGTACTTCATCCTCGGTCCGAAGGGCTACGAGGGGACCCTGGGGGGCACCGGCGGGGGCACGGCCGGCAGCTTCTACGGGAACCTGACCGTCCAGGGCAACACGACCGAAACGGTGAGCTTGATCAAGATGACCGACAAGTCGAGCCCGCAATCGGTCGGCACGCCAGGTGCTGGCATGGTCCAGGTTACCAAGCACATCGACTCCGCGAGCCCGCTGTACTTCAAGTCGGTCGCCCTGTCCAAAGGTTCCACGTTCTGCGTGGCGGTCCTTCCGGCGGCCCTGGCCGCGGCCACCGCCGGCCACGCCAACGACACGTCCTGGGTTCCCGGGATCGTTCAGTGCTCCGACAACACGTCCAAGGTGACCTTCCCCAGCATCCCGTGGACACCAGCCTCGTCGACGAGCGGGCCGACCGTCCTGAGCTGGACGACGTCGGTACCCGGTCAGTCCTTCCCGAGCGGCTACTTGCCGGAGGTCTCGAATGGGTCGGTCAACGTGACGAACCACGCCGTGACGGTCAAGGTCCCCTTCGGGTATCACACCTATTCCCTCACTTTCGCCGGAACGGGCCTTGTCGGCAAGCGCTGGCACGAACGTACTGACCGCTCCGAACGGCCACAAGATCATCGGGATGACCTCCAGCGGAGGTTCGCAATGGAACATATCCGTCAAGGTCCCGAACGGAACCTACGACTGGAAGAGCACCCCGATCCCCGGCTACTCGCTGCTCTTCGCGGGGAGCTCAGCGTGGGACGGGGTCGTCGTGGTCGAGGGAGGCAACGCCACCGTACATCTCACCTTCAACATCGTGACCTACAACGTGACGTTCGCCGAGTCCGGGCTCCCCACCGGAACGAACTGGAGCGTTAGCATTCCCGACGACCCGAACAACTACGACCCGAACCACGATTGGTCGAGCACGACCGGTTCGATCTCCGTGCAGCTACCCAACGGAACCGAAAAGTTCCAGGTCATCGCCGTCTCCGGCTACACGAGCGTGGCGAAGCCTGCCTCCGTAAAGGTTCACGGAGGCCCGGTGACGGTCATGGTCGTCTTCACACCGGTAAAGACGGGCACCGTGAGCTCGGCCGTGCCTCTCGGAGCAACCATGCTCGCGCCTCTCGGAGCAGGGGCCCTCGGCACCTTGCCTGCCGGGGGTCGGAGAACGGCGTAGAGGTAGCGGGCACCTGGCGCCGGGGTCCCGGACGGTCCTCGGCGCCGCCGGCCTGACGGCCGCGAAGTCGATCGAGCAGCGCGCCGCGGACGCGAGGGAGGTATGACCTACACGCTCCACGTCCTCGGAACCGAGCCGTAGGGAGCGGTTCGCCCTCGCGGTCCTCACGTGGGGACCACCGATCTTGGCCAACTCCAGACTTGCCGCTCCATGGCCGCCTCCCGATGAAATTCGCTCCCCGGGTTAGCGTGAACCCGGAGATGAGACTTGGGTCCGCAGCGGGTCCAAGCGTGCGGGTGCTTACTGTTTGGGCCGGTTACGACCGAGGTTGAGCTGACACCCAAACCAGGCGCGTTCCACAAGAATGCTCACCTACGGTTGAACCGTTTGTGGAGACCTCAACCCGCTTCGTCGGATGGGTTCATGGCATGGTATACTCGGAGCAAACTGCGGTCGAGTCCAAGGCCGGGCCACTCTAAGCGCAGTACTCTTTACCGGGGCCGAAAGTAAGTTTTATCAGCGAACGATTTCTTACTTTCACTGACGATGAAAGTTAGGCGGGCAGCGCACTGCTACCGATGCGGCTTCTACTGGTACCCGAGGAAGACCCGAGTCCGCATCTGCGCGAGGTGCAAGTCGCCCTATTTCGAGCTTCCAAAGCTCCGGGTTCCAACGTATGGTTCGGGCCTGGGTATACAGGACATCATCGACACAAAGCGGGTTACGATCCTTCGACTCGCGGAGAAGTATGGTGCAAGAAACGTCCGGGTCTTCGGGTCGGTGGCGCGGAGGGAGGCGACGAAGACGAGCGATGTCGACATCCTTGTTGACCCGATTCGCTCGAACTACGACCCCGTCAGCCTCTCGCTGCACCTTCGAAGAGTTCTCGGAAGGGACGTCGACGTCGTTTCCGAGAGATCATTACACTGGTTCGTCCAGCCCCAGGTCGTGGCCGAGGCCATTCCGTTGTGAGGGACGACCGAACGAAGGAGCGGCTTTCGCTGGCGATCGAACACCTCCAGACCGCCATCGAGTACTCGCGGCGCGGCCGCGTTACCTTCTTCGACCCCGATGTCCCCGATACTCTGCGTCTCGTGGAGAGCGAACTCCGAAAGGCGTACGAATCCCTCAACCGCCTCGGCGATTCGTTTTACAACACGACTCGGACCCTGCCGAGAGAGAGAATCGGTGAGGTGCGTCAGAGCCTGACTCACGATTATGCGGAGGTCGACCCCGACGAGCTATGGCGCCTCGTGACCGAGGAAGCTCCCCGGTTACTGCGTCGTCTCACTCGGATCAGGGCTCCGCGCTGAGAGTCGACTCAATTGATTCGTGGCATCTTGGTCCTTGGCCAAGTGCGTGAGGACGACGTGTCTGAGGTCCTTAGAAGGAGCGCGGTTTAGATTTTGACCGCCCCTCCCGAACCGGTCGCTGAGGCTACAATGTTCAACAGCAGTTGAAACCTAAATCATGGCAGCCGAAGTCGAGCTGTTCCTGGTGCGACGCAATCGACGTCGCAGCTTGACCCGACACCCCATTGGAGCTTCAAAACACGCGAATCACTAGGCGATGTCGATTCGAGTAACCGTCCTGATTCCGCGAATGCGTTTGAAGTCCTTATCGAGAGAGCAAACCGGGGCGTCCAGAGTCAGCGCGAGGGCGACGTAATCCTCGTCCCCAGTTGCGGCCGCAGTCAACGTCAGCTCGCGCGCTGTGGTCAGATGGTGCGAGTACGCTTGGCGCGGGACCACCACCAGCCGATCCACAATGTCATCAATGAGAGCGGCAAGCACGGTAGGCGCGACTCGCGAGAGGAGAATCAGTTTCGGGGACTTACGCCGAAGCTCCTCGGTAACGAACTCGGGCGCGAAGAAATCGGTTCGACCAGCCGATAGGAAAGTACGCCGCGTGGCCCCATCCGCTAGGGCGCACGCAATCAAGACGCTCGCGTCTACGACGACCTTGGTCACTTGGACCGCCCGGGCCGCCGCGCGGCGGATCTCACGACCCAACCGGACCGCATCACCTTGGGTCAATTTCGAGGTGCTCAGCAATCGATCATAGAGGTCAAGCCTCCTCAACTGCGTGCGGATCGCGCTCCTCGCAACCTCAGCCCATTTGATCTCCGGATGGGCTCTCATTTCACGGTGCAGCTCGTCGGGGAGAGACAACGTCATGTTCGGCATGTAGTTCTACTTATAATGCGTCCTCCCGTATAAGTGACTATTTCTCGCTTGAGAGGGTGGGTGAAGAAGATGGATTCTGGGCTTGCCTCCGAATTGTGTTCAACGCAAGTTGAACCGACAATCCGCATGGACCGAAATGTTGGGCGAGGCAACCGGGTCGGGTCCCACTAAAATTCCTGAGAACCATTTGATGCGCCTTCAAGTCGTGCGAGAGCCGTGATAGAGGACAGGTCCGGGGAGGGAGATGGGCGGGGCCGGTCGCAACGCTCGCGAACGAAGAAACCGTTAAATGGAAGTAAAACGAATTCTATTAACGTGACCGAGCTACGCGTCTCCGGCCACATCCGACGGGTGGGGAACGGACTGGCACTTCTGATTCCGCTGCGCGACGCTCGGCGCGCTGGCTTTTCGCCGGGGGATTCGGTCGACGCGCTCATCCAAAGCGGCGTGCCCGATGCATTTGGACTGTTGAAGGATTTACCGTACCAACCCTTCGAGCGCAAGAAGGACGGGCTCTGGCGTGACCGAATCTGACCTGTTGTTCGATACCTGGGCCTGGTGGGAGTACCTTCACCAGACCGCAGTTGGGGTCTCTCTACGAAGAAGGTTCGTCGAGCGGGGGTCGTTCCGATTGCACACCTCGTCGATTACGCTGGCCGAGCTTTCGGCCCGCCTGCACGCGGATGGGGTCGCGACCCGCATCGCCGCCGCGTGCGGGGCGATTCGACGCACGAGCCACCTCTGGGATGTCACCGCGGACATCGCCCAGGATGCCGGCCCAGCACGCGCAAAGCTGAGGGAGAGTTCGTCGTCCGCAAGTCTGGCTGACGCGATCATTTACGTCACCGCGCGGCGGGCCGGGTCCCGGATCGTCAGCGCCGACCCTGCGTTCCAGGATGTTCCAGGTGTTGTACGCGAGTGATCGGAAGGTCGATTTCCCGACCTGGCCCCATTCTCATTTGCCCGAATGGGAAGGAACTCGATCGGCGGCACCCTACGTTCAGCGGTCGTTGAACCCACTCGTTTCATGTCACCCTCACTCCCACCTGCGTTCAACGTGAGTTGAACTCACGCCGCCAACGGGTACTAACTTGGGCAGGTTGGCCCACGACAGCCGGATCGCACAGGTTTGCGGGGTCGCGGAGAACGCGACGCCCGGTATCGGATCAGGTCACTGAGTCGGGTTCCCGCCGTCAGTGGCTACGATGTCGACCTATGCCCCACAAGCGCTTATGGGGTCTACGCGATCTTGCTGCCCGACCTGACCCCCGTGCAACGCCTGATTTACCCCAACCCGAGCGGGCGCCATGCAGGCCGCTTGAAATCCCCATGTCTCGGTTTGACGCGCGGCCAGCAATCAGCTTCCGTGACAAGCCGGAAACTGAATCTTATTACCTAGGTGGGGTAATAAGCACCGTTGACGTTCTCGAGTCATGGAGTTCGAAATCGACCCTCGCCTCGTGGCGGTTTTCGGGAGCGAGACGAGAGTTCGTACGTTGGCAGTCCTTGCAGGCGCAGACCGTCCGATGACGCCCTACCGTGTAGGGAAGGTAGGGGGAGTGTCGATGCCGAAGGTTTACCGGGAGATTGCCCGGCTTGCGAATGCTGGCCTCGTAGGCCGGCGTGGGGATGGGTGGATGCTGTTGGACGACGACATCCGCGGCCTCCTCAGGCGACGTGTCCGCATATCATGGTTCGACGACTGGATCGCGGGCGAGGGAGAACGGGCGCGACGGGCCGGGAGGATTGTTGCGGGCTCCGGATCATGGTTCGACGCCTCTCGATACACGCCGAACCCCTCCGTAGCAGTACGGTACGCTGAGGAATTCGAGCGGCCGCCTGAGAAGGGACCGTCGCGCAAGAGCCGGTAGGATGACCGTTCAGCCGGAAGGATGTCGAGCAGGCCATCGCTTCGGCTCGGTCAAAACCGGAGCGAACCCTGTTCCTCGGGGCTTTGCTCGAGAAGGCCACGGATGAAGAAACCATCGTCGTGGGAGGATCGGCAGTCGAAGTTTACACCTCCGGCAGGACCTCGACCGAGGACATCGACGTCGTAGTCCCGCGCGCTCGGGCCATCGAGGTCGTGAAGTCGTGGGGGTTCGTTCCAAACGGGCGGGTTTGGCGACGAAAGGATTGGGGTGCTGACATCGACCTCCTTGGACCGAATTTTTCGGGGAGCCGCCTCAAGATCCAGGTGATCGAGACACCTTACGGGCCGGCGCGCCTTGCCGGCATCGAAGACTTGCTCGCAAAGCGCCTCGCGGAAATCAAACATTGGCCGACAACAGAGGCATGGCGGAAGGATCTCGTTAAGCAAATCGAGATACTCGTCGGCGAGTACGGGGATCGGATGGACGAGGGATATCTTGCGTTCGTGGCCCGACGGGATGACGTCGAAGATATCCTCGCAGACTTCCGGAGGCGCCGATCCCTAACCGATTCGAAAGGCCCCGCCAGCGAGTAAGCTGGTAGCTGGGCTGAGTTCATGGCAACTGGAACCGATAGCGGACCGGCTGATCCTAGATTTACGGCGGAAGCAGGCCAATTTTAACCGATACACGCCTCGCGACGCTCCCCGAGGAGTGGGTTCAACGTAAGTTGAACCCTGCTCAATCCGTGCGCCCACGCTCCCATCTGTGTTCAACGGCAGTTGAACGCTTGGACCTAGTGCGGTGTACCAGCCAAACCCACGTTTAACCGGTTCCAAGTGACCGTTAGGAGAATCTCATCAGCGGTCGCCCGCCAATGGAACGGACGGGGGACCTCGTTGCACCGCTCGACGTAGAGGGCTGGCGCCGCTCCTCAGGAGTAAGGGAGAGGGCCGGGGTGACCCGCACAAGGGTCGCAATGAGTCCCGGATCTAAACTCCTGTACTCACCGGACGGGACACTAGGAGCCTGTTGCACAGCGGCCCTTCGCGCCTGAGGTGAACTCTGACGGAGGTACTATAGCCGGGGTCGTCTTTCCCCGGTTATGGATCGCTCGACACCGAAGGCGAACTTCCGTCGCTACGACCCGCATCAGAACCTTCTCCTCCCTCCGAGCCTCAACGACTGGCTCCCCGAGGATCACCTCGCCCGATTCATCGCGGAGTTCGTCGACCAGCAGATCGACCTGACGCTCTTCTCCCACGGATACGACAACGCTGAGGGAGGCAACCTCGCCTTCCACCCGGGCCTCCTGCTGAAGCTCTGGCTCTACGGCTACTGCATCGGAACCCCCACTTCCCGCAAGGTGGCGCGCGCCACCTTTGACGACGTGGCGTTCCGGTGGCTCGCCGCCGACCAGCACCCCACCTACTCGACCCTCGCGAGGTTCCGCTCGCGGAACCTCGGGAACTTCCACGCACTGTTCCTGCGCGTGCTGAAGCTCTGTCAAGAGGCGAATCTCATCGGAGGGACCCGCATGGCGCTCGACGGGACGAAGGTGAAGGCGAGCGCCTCGAAGCACAAGGCAATGAGCCACGGCAAGATGCTCGAGAAGGAGAAGCAGCTCGACGAGGAGCTCAGGAAGAGCGTCGAGGAATACTTCCGGAAGGTGGCGGAGAATGACGCCGAGGAGGATCGGCGGTTCGGGAAGGGGAACAACCCGTACAACGCCATCCCCGGCGTGAAGACGGCGGCGGATCGGCGGGAGAAGATCCGCAAGGCGATCGAGGCGTTGGAGGAGCGGGAGCGGCAGAAGGCGAAGGCGGCCGGAAGAGAGGCCGGGCCAATCGATCCGAAGACGCAGTACAACTTCACGGACCCCGACTCCCGGATCATGCCGGACGGAGCGAACCGAGGCTCGTTCGTGCAGGCGTACAACTGCCAGGCGATGGTCGATGAGAAGGCGCAGATCATCGTGGCTGCCGAGGCGACCCAGGCGCCCCAGGACCGACAGCAGTTGGTCCCGATGACGGAGTTGACCCGTCAGAATCTCGGGTTCCTACCCCGAGAGATCGTGGCCGATGCCGGCTACTTCGGCGAGGAGTCGATCCAAGCGGTGGAGGACTTCGGGACGAACGTCTACTGCCCGCCGGAACCGGGCAAGACCGCCGAGCGAGCGGCATGTCCCCGAGGGAGGCCACCGAACGACGAGACGTTCACGCAACGGATGCGTCGGAGGGTCCGGAGTGCCGAGGGTCGAGCGCACTACGGCCGAAGGAAGTGCATCGTAGAGCCGGTGTTCGGCCAGGTGAAGCAAGGTCGAGGGCTGAGGCAGTTTCTGACGAGGGGCCTACGGAAGGTCCGAGGCGAGTGGCATCTATGGGCCCTCACCCATAACCTCGGGAAGTTGTATCGGGCGCAGGTCGGATAGGACGGTACAGACCGCCGGAGCTAGAGGTCCGACGAACTCCAACCCGCAGAGACCGGCCAGGCCATCAATTCGGAGCTGTGCCACAGGCTCCTAGACGAATTCGCTTAGGCAGCTCCGCTTGCGGGCTGCCCGTCACCGTGAGCTCCAACCTGCCGCCTACTACAGATGCCGGCACAGTAACCCGGGTCAACCGCTCGGTTATAACCCGCAAAGCAAAGCGACGTTCGGCCATGACTTCGAAAGCTCTCCCTCGGGCACGCGGGGGGGTTCGGGCCGCTCTGATTCCAGGGATCAGCGGAGCGGTCGTGGGCATCGTCCTCCTTTCGATGCTTGTTCTGCCGATCGTTCACAGCGCCACCCCTCCCATGGTGGTATCCCCTCCTGCCGGGCCTGCGATTGTCGACCCCCAGTTTCTGCCCGGCGATCCTCACAGGTCCGAACGCCACTGAGTTCGGGGAATTCGGAACCTCGGTGGCCATCAGTGGGTCGACCGTCGCGGTGGGGGCCCCGCACGACACCGAATACGCTGGCGGGTACGAGCTCTACGGAGCAGTGCAGCTCCAGAACATGGCAACTGGCGCGACGAGCGTCCTCAGGGGGCCTGGGCCGGGGGGCTCCGACGCGGATTTTGGCATATCCGTTGCCATGTCACCAAGTCGGATAGTAGTGGGAGCGCCGGGTGTCTACGATTCTGAGGGCGCTGTGTACGTATACAGCTACAGCACCGCGCTCGTCGGAAGCGTGAGCACACTCGTTACGACAGAGATCGCGTCTTTCACCAGCCCGAGTGCTCAGACCACGCCGAGTGGCGACTTCGGCGACTCGGTCGCGATAAACGCTAATTTGGTGGTCGTCGGAGCGCCGTTCGAAAACGTTTCGGGCCAGACCGGCGCGGGTCACGCGTATATCATCAACCTGCAAACCGGGACAATCGTCATGCTTTCCAGTCCGCGCGCTCAACTCGATGGCTATTTCGGCTATTCCGTTGCGATCAGCGGGAGTCGAGTGGTCGTGGGAGCCTGGGATGAGGAGAACTCGACAAGCGTCGCCGTGGGGTTCGTTTACATCTATTCCGCCTCCACCGGGGACCTGATCCAGACCCTCACAAGCCCATCGCCAGACCCGAACTCCGGGTTTGGTCGGTCCGTCGCGATCAACGGCACCATCGTGGCTGTCGGCGAGCCGTTCTCGACCGCCGGCGATGCGTATTTGTTCAACCTGTTCACCGGCTCGAACGCCTCCCTCGCGAGCCCCACTCCCGTGTCGAGCGGTTACTTCGGATTCTCTGTGGGGATGAACTCCGCCATGGTTCTCGTAGGCGCCCAGGGCGAGACTTCGGGTGGCAACCCCGACGCGGGGAACGCCTATTTGTTCAGCTTAACGAACGGGAGTCTCATCACTTCCGACTTTGCTCCCCCCGATTGGCCCGCGGGGGGGTTCTTCGGGGGGGCGGTCGCCGAGAACGCCACCAACGGCATTTTGATCGGAGCCCCGTTCGAGCGGGCTGGCGGGGTCCTCTACGGGGGGCATGCATTCTTCTACTCCAAAATCCCCCTTACGCTCTCCTCCCTGAACCCCACCTATCCGGCGAATCCAATCTTCCTTGGGGGCGAGTTCGGCGTCTCCGTGGGGGTAAACTCGGAAATCGTAGTCGGTGCGCCCTCCGAGAACGCCTCGGGCCAAACCGGAGCCGGGCATGCGTACCTCCTTCCATCCCACACCGGGCCCATGATTACGCTGACCAGCGGGAATCCGCAGCTGGACGGCGCTTTCGGGACTTCGGTGGCAGCCTCTCCGTACGTCGTTGCGGTAGGCGCGCCGGATGAGGATGGGGAGGCGGGGCATGTCTATCTCTTCAATCCCCAAACCGGAGCACGATACGCTACGTTGACGAGCCCAAATCCACAGGACAACGGCCTCTTCGGCGAGTCCGTTTCGTTGAGCCCTACCTACAACTACTTGGTCGTCGGCGCACCCGGAGAGGGCGGGACCGGGGCGAGCGGCAGCTACGCAGGGCACGTCTACATCTACAACACGACCACCGACGCGCTCTTCCAGACGCTGACTAGCCCCGGCGTCCAGGCCGGCGGAGAGTACGGTTGGTCTGTTTCCGCGTACCTGAATAGCGTCAGCGTGGGTGCCCCATTGGAGTACTCCGACACAGGCAGAGCCTACTCGTATCTCATCAGCGGTGGGTCGGCAGACCTCGATGGCGCGTTCATGGATCCTGCAAGCTCTCCGTTGGAGTTCGGATCATCGGTGGCGTCGGGGCAGGGATTTGTGGTCGTCGGCGCACCCGTAGATGAGAATCCCGGAGCTCTCTCAGCCGGTCACGCTTACGTCTTCTCTCTTAGCTTCGGGCTCGTGGCGACTCTCGCGGATCCGAACTCTGTCTACTCGGGTGATTTTGGAAGTTCCGTAGCCGTCAACGGGGGAACCATTGTTATCGGGGCCCCTGGAGAAACCGCCTTCGGAATCACGGAGACTGGCAACGTCTACCTGTATAGCGCGCTAAACTACGCCCTGACGGACCGATACAACGATCCGATCCCGGCCGACCGGGGTGGGTTCGGGATCTCCGTCGCAATTGGACCGCAGGGTGTCCTCGTTGTCGGGGCGCCAGAGTACAAGTCGGGCAACGCCTACTGCATGTTTCTCTAAGACGCCCTGGCGCCACTTGGCTTGGCTTTCGCCAGAGGACCACACGAGCAGCGGGGCGGTGTGGCGCTGGGCCGACATGCGACGGGATACACCGGATCTCGTTGGCCCGGCCTGCCCCGCCACCCCCAATGCATCTCCGGTGCTTCCTAGGGGCTTGGATCCGCAGGAGTCGGGCCGGGAAGCGACCTGCAAACGCCCGGTGGGAGGGTGCTACGCGCACGAGGGGGGTGGGCGCGGACCGGGGGGTCCAACGGACATTAATCCTACGGACGTCGAGGCGCGGGCCGACTCCCGCTGAGATGAACATGGGGCCGGAGTGTGGATTTAACCAGGGCGCCTGAGGTTCGACGTTCGCCGTTGTCTCCGATGAGTCGCGCTCGGTCAGGGTCGCGCCGGTAAGGCTCCACCGATCTTTGAGAGACCCCCACCGGCCACTTGAGACGGGCCCTTCAGGTCCCGGCTGGTACCGGGCCTCATCCGCGGTCCGTTCAGCCGTTACTTCGAATCGTCGTCCGTCGACCCGCGATTTGGCGGCGGATTCGACGTCTTTTTCGGTGACCGCTTCAGAATCTCTTGGCTGATCGTCTCGAGCTCGGCCATCAGCGAGTCGATGTCGGGCTCCGCATCCGGTTCCGCGCCGGGAGTCGGACCCGGTTCGGGCAAGGTAGTCAGCGCTGGTGCCTCCGGGGACGGGATGGTCGTCGCGGCTGGGACCTCCTGACCGACGTCGATCGGGGCGGCCGTCTCGCCGGATTCCTCCCAAACGGGGGCTGCCGAGCCGACTGCCGCAACCGCGGGTACCGTTCCCATCTCGGGCCCCGTCGCTCCGCTCGGAGGCGGGGATCCCCCCCACTCCGAAACGGGAGTGCCCGCCGCGGGCGGCCGGCGGCGTCGGCGCAGGATTAACAGGACGGCTAGAAGGGCCACCACCACGATGCCGACCGAGGAGGCAATCGCCCAGGTTGGAAACGTAGCCGGAGCGGCACACTGCCCGTAAGTGCATGCCGACGCGGCTCCCACGGGCCCGAGATTTGGAGAAAGCCCGGCAGCAACCACGGTGATGAGCATGCCGACGCCCAATGCGACGGGTACGAGTCGCACGCGCCTCCGGTCCGGTGACTTCCCCATGCAGCTCGACTGCCTGATGTCAGTCCACATCCGAGCGTGTATGTAACCATGGCGACGGCCGGGAAGTAGGGCTTCTAGTCTCTCGACATCGAACACCCATCGATCCTGCTGCTGGAATTCCACTTGAAAGTGGGTGGAAACCAGGAGAAGCGGCAGGAGTGAAAACGCGGACCAAAGTATCGTATTCGCCCGGGTCACGGCAAGGTGCTCGAGGCAGCTGACACGAGGGAAGTCTTTCTCGTCTCGTTCAAGGGAACGCTCGGAAGCCTGGTGAAGAGTACTGGATCGGATCCGATCATTCAATTCCTGCCCCGTCCAGCATACTTGCTCGGGGACCGGAGCCAACGTCGCCAGAGATCAAGTCGACCTCAAAGGCGGCCCCCAATCCCGTCCCATTAGTCACCGGCTTGGGTTTCGTACGTATCCCTATCGCCCCGATTAAGCGGCTGCTGCGGTGTACGACCCCCAAACAAAGACGGTCTCCGAGCTTTCTGAAAGTACGACAAATGTGTACGGCGAATGAACTGCCGTGTAGCTGAAGGAGCCGTTAGTCAGGGGGCTGGTCAGAACTACCCCGCCATTCGCGTCCAGAATCTCGAAAACGATAGAGCCCGCGTGCGAGCTTGCCCATGATCCCGACACATCGCTCCCAGTCGGCGGACCCAGCTCGCTCTGCGCGGAACCTCCCGCCACGACCAAGAGCTGGATCGCGTAGCCCTGGTCCACCGGCGCGAACGAGATGAGCGCGGCAACCGCTGCGCCGCACACGACCGCGATGGCGCCCATTTGAATCGCGACCCGAGGATCGTGGAAGGCCCGGGATCGGGTCAACATGCTCGGCTCCCTGATGGACGGACCGTGCCGATAAGGGGATATCGGAGGCCTCTGCCTAGGCGGAACCGGCTGGGCGATCCCGCCCGTTCGCCAGCTGAAGGTCAAGGCTCTCTGTGCCTTCTCGTCGGTGCAACCCGATCCAAGGACTCCGCCGAGCCGGCCTAGGGCCGAATCTCGCGTATCGCAAGCAGGCGGGGCTCCCATGCGGTTGCGTGATACCCCATAGCATGCGCGGGTCCCCCAATTTCTCTGCGCCACAGCGGTTTCGCGCCAGCAGAGTGCCCCCGGAAGACCCGGTTGGGCCCGATAACTCGAAGCGATGGATTATGAACTCCACCCGCCGATACTATTGTGCGGGGTCCGTTCAAGGAATGCCAATCTTCCCGCACGACGTGGTCAATCTCCGTATTCCGGCCTTTGCGCTTCGCGGTACCGATGGGGGGCTCGGCAGGCTGTGAGCCAGCCGTTATCAATCGTAACCGAACTCTTCGAACCCAGCGTCGGCGGGCAGGAAATTCGATTCAGTCGATTTGCCGATGCGTTGGCGCGTCGTGGACGCGCCGTGACGGTCTACACCTCGAAACCGGAAGGATCGGACCTGCCGGAGGAGAGCGTCGTCCGAGGAGTTCGGGTTGTCCGGTACGTGACCCTCTCCAACTACGTTCGCAATGGCAGCCGGGGGTGGGCCCCGTTAGCCGCGTACTGGCGAGCGACTCGGGGGTTGCTGAGCGAGCTGCTAACCGGCCCCGGAGCCGTTTGGGTCAATGAGATGCCGGTCGTCCATCTTGTGGGCACCGAAGCGACCCCCAACTTGGTCGTCGACTGGTGCGAGTACCCCACGTATTGGATGGTGAACGCGTTTGCACGTCGATTGATCCGCCGCGTCCGCGGAGGAACGGCCATATCGGCGGCGGTCGCCGACCACCTCCGATCGGTCCGGCCGGATGCGAATATCGAAGTCGTCGCGACGCCCGTCGCCCCCCCGGAGGGACCGGCCCCGGTCCGGGAGGATCGGGTCGTGTCGTATGTCGGGCGGATCGTGGCGCACAAGAACATCGGGGCTCTCGCCGAAGCGGTCCGGATATTCAACAGCAATGGGGGTCCGCACGCGCGGCTTCTGATCGCCGGTGACGGGCCGGACCGTACAGCCTTGGAACGGAAATTCGGCGGAAACGGCTCGGTCAAGTTCCTTGGCCTGGTCGATGAGGAAGAGAAGCGTCGTCTCCTGCAAACCTCGTGGCTCGTGGCGATTCCGGGCACGCGAGAAGGATTGCCGAACGTAGCCGCCGAAGCGGCCGTTTGCGGGACGCCGTTGCTCGCCTCGGGTTCGATCCGCAACTCCTGCGGCGATTTTATTCGGACCAATGATGTCGGGGTGGTGGCCCGTGGCGCCGCTCCCATGGACTTCTTGAAGGCTCTCCGATCCGTCGACGACGTTTCGTGGAACCGGTGGTCAAAGCATGCGATTGCGACACGCCCTCTCTTTGACCCGGAACAAAACATTCGCCGACTCGAGGCCGCCCTCGATCGGGGATCGCCGTGAAGGTCGTGGTCACAGGTTCTGCCGGGTTCATCGGTGCCCACGCAGTCCGACACCTCTCAACGGCCGGACTCGACGTCCTCGGAATCGATCTTCGGTCCGCGGACCTACGCCATCGGGTCGATCTTCGGAGCGACGTAGCCGTGAGGACGGCCCTGCGAGGTTTCCAGCCGGACGCGGTGGTCCACCTGGGAGCCTTAGCCACGGTTCCGGGTTGCGAGGCGGAACCGGAGGAGTGCCTTCGGACGAACGTCCTCGGCACGCTCCATTTGGCGCGCGCCACGTCGGCGCTTGGGGCACGGTTGGTCTTCGCTTCGAGCGCGGCGGTGTACGGCGACCGAGCACCTTTGCCGACACCGGTAAACGCCCCGAAAGAGCCAGCGAACCTCTACGGCATCTCTAAGCTCGCCGCCGAGCAGGTGTGTCGGGAGTATGCCCCAGACACGGCGATTCTCCGATTCTTCAACGTGTACGGCGAAAGATGCCGTCGGTCGTACGTGATCCCGGACCTGATACGCCGGCTCGCGAAGCAACCGCGCGAGCTGAAGTTGGTGGGGACCGGACGCGAGTCTCGGGACTTCGTCTACATCGGGGACGTTTTGCGCGCGATCGAGCTCGCGGTTCGAGGGCGTTTCCGGGGTACGTACAACGTGGGGAGCGGCCGGCGCACCGCCCTTCGAACTCTGGCGACACGGCTGGCTGCGGCCATGGGCCAGCCGAAGATGCCGGTCCGATTCGCGGGTTCTCGACCCGGTGACTTCGTCGCAAACCACGCCGATATCTCGGGGAGGAACTCCGTCCCCGGGTGGAGTCCCCACATGTCGCTTGCCAGTGGGTTGCGCCGAACGATTGAAGGCACCTGAGCTTCGACGAAGGGACGACCCCCTCGGCGATGCCCCGGGCCCCTCTCGCCCCCGGGGCACTCGTTCGCGGGTGCTACGAGCCAAGGGGTCGTAGTAGGAGTGCACCGTGGAGACGGAGCCGCCGATCGCTCACCCACCGACTAGAGGTCGATCTGATAGATCTCGTATGCCGGCGTGGTGCGGTACAGGTGTAGGTTTGGGTCGGACGCCAATCGCGTCAGCAGAGGGGACCCTGAAACCAGCGGCGCTACGACCCAGTCGATGCCGAGGCTCCGGAACCACTGGTTTTCGGTCACGACCGTGGGCGGGCTCACCGCCACGTCGGGCGGGGAAACGGTCAGGTTCACCTGGATGTTCTGCGAGTTCGTGGACGAGGCGTTCAAGAGGAATTGCAGTTCGGGGAATCCCCACTGGTCCACCGGGACGAAGTGAAATGTCGTGAGCGAAATGTTCGAGGCATTGAGATTAACGGTCGAGCGGAGGTCTTGGCTGATCCAGAGATCGTTGTACACCTCCGACACGCCCACGGAAAACGTTCCGGATTCATTCGACGTGGTGAGGACCGTGGCGCCCGGGTAGGCTGTCAGCCGGATTTCGATACCTCGATCGAAGGAGTCGTTGAATCGGAAGTCCAAACGGATTCGTGTGTCGCCGTTTGGTTCGACTTCAACTACTTTGGTCAAGTTCAGCAGGGTCATTGTGTAGTTGGTGAGGAGCGTGTTCGATGGGCCGGTAGAGGTCTGGATAGATGAGGCCGACGAGGGGTCCTCCTCAACGATGGTCGAGTGGTTGGCTTCGGGCGAGAGCGTGATCGGAAGGAGCGCATCGTCGAGGTAGAACGACTGGATATCGAACTCCCCCGTATAGGCGAAGACCCCCGGGCTCGACGCGGTTTGAACCCCCGATGCATCGACCACACGGATCCCTCCCGCGTCGATCCATCGGGTGGCGTACTCCATCAGGGACGCGTTCAGCAGTGCCTGCCGCTGGGCTGTGCTAACGTACAGGGTTGGTTCCGTGGCCGCAAACACCGTGGTCCCCGTGAAGAAGTCGTACGGAAAGATGCCGCCGTTCCCGTTCACGCCCAAGAGTGCGACGTTTCCGGGCTCACCTCGGAGCACCGTCAGTTGGCTGATCTCGGAGGTGGGAGTTGCGTAGTAGGTGAGGGCGCCCTGCAAATGGACTCCCGCGTAGCCGACCTGTACGGCCAAGAGCATAATGGCGAAGAAGCTGATCGTGGCCGACGCATGGGCGCGGAGCGTCGACCGCGGTGGTCGTCTGATGCCCGTTCTGGGAACCATCGGCGGCGAATCCAGGGTCTGGAACGCCGGGGGAACCGACGCCCCCACCCTGGCAAACACGAGGGCCAGCGGCAGGGCGGCGAAGTAGATGCCGCGGTCGCCCACGTAAATCGAGGTGAGTAAGAGCGCCTGAATGATGAACGCCAGCGAGGCGGCCAGCAGAAGAGGCCGGAAAGTGCTGCCGCTCGGAAAGAGACGGAGGCACGTTCCCGCGACCCAGACGATCGCGAGGGCGAAGTACGCGTAAAGGAGAACCGGCTCGTCTACCGCGAATCGGTTGATCAGCCGCAGGGCGGAGTCTTGAGCGGTAATGTACAGAATCCAAGGCGAACTGAGGCCGTTGCTCACATCGGATCCGGCGAGAATCGAAAGAAGTCCGAACACGACGACGACCGGCGCCGCGGACAAACCTAACGCCCTTAGGACCTTGGGCGAAAGAACTGCTCTACGATACTCCACGACGACGTAGATCGCGATCGTGAGAACGAAGAAGAACGCAGTCCACCCCTCGGTGAGCGCGGCCAGTGTGACCAGAGCCCCCACGAACAAGCCGTCGGTCAGCCGGGGCGACTTCCCCCAATCCAGAATACGCCGTAGGGCTAGAACTCCAAAGACAAATGCCAGGAGCTGGGCTTGCCCACCCCAGCCCGCTTCGTCCATGAACAAGGGGATAGAGGCCAACGCGATCGCCCCGGCCAGGCGCCCGATCTTGGACGACGTGTAGCGAAGGAAGAAGAGATACCCGGACACAAAGAGGGCCACCAGCATCAATCCCGTAACAAGGTCGGAGACGGCGTACGCGTTGACCGGGTTCGGAAACGCAAGCAGAACTACCGTGTAGAGGGCTGGGAGAAGGGGGTATTCGTACGCGAAAACGGAGCTCCTTCCGTGGAGGAAAAGGGATGCCGTAAACAGGTATTCTCCTCCGTCACCGCCGATCAACAGTCCGGACTGTATCGTCGAGGCGATTTCGAAAAAGACGAAGCCGGTGTACAATGCGAGGAACGGGAGAACCACCCAGTGTGCCTTGACCTTCTCCCGTACCGCCCGCAAGACCACTGCAGCTTTCCGCGCAATCTCACCTCGGGCCAAGGTGGGCTGGCCCCCGGTCGAGTCGCGAATTTCAGCGCTGCCGGCGGGGGCTGGTGACAAGCGCTACAGCACCTTCAGGGGGTCGAGAGGACGTAGTAGTGGGCGGTGGTCTCGTACAGCGTATAGAGTGGGTCGTCCATGAACCTCTGGATGATCAACGAGTTAGAGCTGTGGCTGAGTACGATCCACCGGATCCCTGTCGAGGCAAGCACCTCGTTCTCCGTGTAGGCGGCGGGAGTAACCGCGGAGGCCCCCTGCGGGTGGATGGCCAGGCTGACGGCGAACGCGCGCGTTGTCGAGTTTGCCGGAGTCGCGTGATAGTCCAGTTCGAAGATTCCGGTACCTGGTCGCTCGCCACGTACTGACTAGTCAAGGTCGCGCCCGTCGCTTGCCCGGAGACCGCGTAGCTTTGGACTTCCGGGGGCAACTCGCTCGTGGGGAATACTTGCGCGAGACTCGCATTGGAGCAGCAGAGGCTGGAGTTCTCGACGCGCCCCGTGGTCGGGGTCTTAGTGGAGTCGGTGACGAACAGCGAGACCCCCCGCGGAATTGCGCTCGAAAATGCGAACGAGTAGTTCCAGTAGATCGTTCCTTGAGTGGACACCGCCAAGGTCCGGTTCACGGAGAACCCGCTCAGAACATAGCTGGTGTTCAAACCGCTCTTCCCGGCAATCGTACTGACGGAAGACGCCGAGAACAACTCGGCCGAATCCGTGACGTTCGGGTCGCTGCCGGGCGAGTACGTCACTGTGTTGAGGAAATCGTCGCTCTCGATGCTCAAGACGAGTCGTGCGTTCTTGGCGACCAGTACACCGGGATCCGGCTGCCCCCAGGCGTTCTCCGCGTCAATTACTATGTACTGCCCGTCATCGATCCAGTCTTCCCCGAACGATAGGGATGTGGCGAGGAGGACGGTGGCCTGTTTGGCGCGGCTCGTGACGGTGTACGGCTGAAAGGCAGGTCCGGGGTAGATTGGTCTATTCGTAGCCCACAGGGCCGCGAACGTATGATCGATCGGAGAAGAGTCGTAGAGGATCGCCCCGGGCTCGTTCGTCAGCCAGAACAGCTCGGACAGATACCCCTGATCGAACGAGTAGTACGCGAGAGAATTCTGGTAGGTTTGAATATCGGACCCTATCTGTACACCCGTGACCGTCAGCATAGCGACCGCGAAGATAGGAAACGCCCATGACACCTCCTCCCTCCGTAGCCGCCACCTCGGCTTCCGGACCGCCGCGACCGCAGAGCGAGGCCAGAGCGTTGCCATCTCCGCGACCGCAAAAGCGATCGGAAACACGAGCGGGTACACGGCGCGGTCCGCGTTTACAATCGGAGTGACGAAGGCACCGACCGCCACGGCCGCGATACCGGTGGCCGGGACCAGCCAAACCTGGGCCCGGGTTCGCGGCGTGAGGATGACTCGGTACACCACATACAGCGCAGCGACCCCGATGTACGCTGCACCGATGATCGAGTTGTCGAACGTCAACGCCAGCCACAACTCGTGATACAGCGACCCGTTGGTCCAGTAGGCGGATAGAGTCGCTTCGCCGGTAGGGCTGGTGGCTGCGGGATTCGTTCGGATTAAGAGGGCAGCACCCGCGAGCGGGGGTCCGAGAACGGCGACGAGCGTTAGGATCCCCCCGCGCGTGAACAGTCGACGCCCCAGCGTGAACAGCAGGTAGAGAGCGACGGCCAGAACGAGCGTAGCGGTCGCGTACAGCTCGGAACCGGCTGCGACGAGGAGCAGCAGCCCCGCAAACAACGCCGGTTGAAGCGACAGCGAGAGGAGTACCTTGTCGATAATGACCCAGAGTGCGAGCAGCCCGAGGACGTAGGCTACCAGCTGGGCTTGGCCCCCCCACCCTACCTCCATTTGGAGCACGGGGAACCAACCGATAATCAGACCGCCCAACAACCCGGCCCATTTCGAGCCCGTGTAGGCACGGCATGCGAGGTAACCCGCGCAGAACGCTGCCACGATCAGCAGTCCCGAGATCACTTCGGCGACGTAGACGATGGTGAGCGAGGAGTGCCCGAGGGCTAGCGAGAGCGGAAGATACGCCACCGGAAGCACGGGATAGGGGTATGCAAGAGCGCCGACGTGCCGGAGAGGTAGAGGGGGCCCGAGTAGAGATATTCCGACCAATCGGCCCCAAAAATGTAGCCCCGTCCGAAGAGCTGCAGCATGGGGACGATGAGGAAGGCCCCGAGCGTGACCGCCGACGCAACAAACGCGGCCGGAAACAGATGGTCCTGGAGGGCTCCGATCAAGCTGGACGACGGCCCCGGCCCCGAGCGGACGCCGCCGTCCGAGGTAGCCGGGGCCCTTGGGGCCGCGGACTCGGCTGCTCCGGATGGGGCGGCTACCACCGAGAGGGGCGAATCTCCAGCCTGCACCGTTACCGTCCGTTCACGCCCGTTCGAACCAGAAGGAGCTCAATCTCGGAACCTCTGCCGCAACGCTTCGAGATGCTGTTCGGACTAGGGCTCGACACCGCGACCGGAACACCTCCGGTTGACTCGAAACCCTGACGAGAGCCGTAAGGTCCCCGCCAAACATTAGTCACTCGAAGGGAGGCTGATATTCAACTCGGTCGGGGATGCGAACGCGGGACCAATCACAGAGACCTTCAGAGAGAGGGAACCTTTCGGAGGTATCGCAACCGGGAGTCCGTCAAATTGGACTGTGAACTCGAGCGGGGTCGCGGTCGCGCTTGAAATGGTGCACGAGCTCGTCAAGTTTCTGTTCGTCAAGTGAGCGGATTCATTGAAGACCGTGTCGGCGGAATATGTGCCTCCGCCCGTTGTCACGTTGGAGACCTCACACCCGGGGACGGCCCAGTTGACCTTGAGAATGTGGAGGATCAAGGACGTCGGCTGCGCTTGGGTCGGCATCGTGGTGGGATTTTCGTTGGTCGCGTCAAACCACGCGAAGAGAAGCGAACCCGCAATTACGAACGCCACGACGATTGCGACTCGCAGCGTCGTGCGTCTCGCCCCCTCGACTGTTCGAGGCTTTCTCCCCTTAATAAGGAGCATGCGGGAGCGGGTCGCCACGCCGAGGAAGTGAGAGACAATTCCTCCGCGGTAGGACCGCGAGCCTCGTCGTAGGCAGCGTGGGTGGGCCAGGTGCAGCTCTTGGAAGTCAGCTAGTATCCCCACGAAGCCAAGCGCTGCTCCTGCGCGGAGGTATTCCCGTGCGCGAGGCAACCTCGGATCTGCTCGACCAAGGGAAGAGCGCGCCGGAACAAGTCCGCCCCGGGACTCGACACGTCGTCAGGGCTCAAGGTGGCGCCGGGAGCGTCAATTTCCGCCTCGCTACACGCGGCGGTCTGGGCCGCTAGGTTCACAACGACCTTGAGACTACCCGAGAAGATCACTACAGCCTGACCCTCTCGAGGGCGGTTGGCCCCGAGAGTCGAGCCATGGTTCCCCCCCGTCGGTGGCGGTGGACCATCGACCAAGGCGGCTGCAAACGATTCGGACGGGGAAGCGTCCGGGAGGGTACTCCCTTCGTCCACAAGACCCAGAGCTCGAGCGACCCCCGGGGACTCCTGGGCCAAGAGACGGATCGAGTCCTTCAGCGAGACCCACCGTTCGACCTGTCGAGTGCGAGCGCCGGTGCCCGGCCGGACTACGAGAGGGACCCGAAGCAGGGACGTCGTGGTTCCGTTTACGTGGTAAATGCGACCCTGCTCGCCTATGCCTGCCCGTGATCGCCCACGACCACGACGTCCGTCTTGTCTACTTCTCGCGATGCGTCGAAGGTAGCGAGTATGCTACCGAGGCGCTGATCGACTGACTCGACCGCGGCTCGATAGAGCAAGGTGATGCGCGCAAGGTCCCTCATGGTGGGCGACTTCCGACCTTGTCGCCAGTCTGAGCGGTCGAGAGCTCCGCTGTAGGCCCACAGCCAATCGGCCAGCGGCTGCCCGTCCCTGCCCAAGACGCCAAAGTATGGTTCGTGCGCCTCCAGTAGGTTTACGAGGACGAAAACCGGGTCCTCAGGAGGGACACTCGTGAGGAATCGCCCCAAATCCGCCTCGATCCACCCTCCGACCTTGGGGGAGGTGCGCTCCACGTGATGCCCGTGGGAGAGGCGGACCCCTTGGATCGCCACTTCGGCCGCTAACGGAAACCGGGTAGTCAAGCGTCGGATTGCATCCCTCAATCGCGCCGGGCAGGTCCTGGTCGCTTCGACCCTTCGTCAGGGCCTCACGTTCCACGCTTGGACCGGTTCGTCCGGTGGGTCTTGGTGATGACTGGTACCGGAGAAAGCAATCGGACAGCCGACCCCATTCGGAGACATCGAAGCCGCGGTCGAGCCCCGTTAGTGGCGAGATGAAGGGATTCGCCGAAAAGCACCCCGTACGGTACCCCGCCCGCTTGAATCGTTCGGCGTAAGTGACAATGTCAGGCGGAAGAACGAGCGCCGAGCCGCGGAACGTTCGATGCTGCCAGGGTTCGTAACCGGTCAGTAGGCTTGCGTGGGAGGGTACCGTCCAGTGACTCGACGAGATCGCGCGCGAGGACCAAATCCCCTCTCGCTCCAGCCGGCCCAGGTTCGGCATTCGCGCCTTAACTCGGCCCTCCGAGTCCTGGGCGTCACGCCGGAGGCAGTCGAGGACAACGACAAGGACGTCTGGTGGTCTCACGAATCTTAGCCTACCCGAACCGTCCTCACGTTACGCCGTCCCCTTGAGTTCTACCGTCAACATGCAGGGCTCGGCGACGCTATACATGCAGCAGACCCAGGGGTTCCTTTCAAGGCGTGGTCTCTATGATCCGGGTCCGCCAATTGTCTTCGGGGCAAAGCGCCATGAAGTTGGGGATTGTACTCTTGAAAGGATCCCCCGAGCGGGGGTAGGGCGCTCGCTATTTCCCCCACCTCCTTCCCGAAGCTCGAATGGTTGGCCGGGACGCGACCGCCGCGAAGCACGCCGATCTCGGCGGATACCTTCGGAGACGCGGGAGGGGCCCGTGAGCGGCCGGTGGCGGGGTGCAGGCATCGCACTGATCCTCGCGGTGTCGGCGTTCATCGTCGGCATGGGGGCAGCCCCAGCGGTGGGAGTAGTTCAGCCCCCACACGCATCGGCTGGAGCGGTTTCCTTCCTCGGTACCGCTCAAACGCCCTCGCCCGACTGGACCCCGGAGGAGCTTCAAGCGATGCCGTCGACCGGAGTTCCAGACCAGGAGCCGGGGATCGGCGTCCCCGGAGCGACGTTCGTCGGTCCCGCCAGTCTTCAGTCGACGGACGACCCGTTGGGCACGGCTACGATCTTTGTATCGCTCGACCCTTCGAACCAGACCTCCCTCACCGAGCTGCTGGTCAACCTCTCGGACCCTAACTCGCCCGATTATCACCACTATCTCTCGCACGCCCAGTTCGACTCCACCTTCGGCAGCGACGCGACCGTGTACAGCAGCCTCGCGAGCTACCTCCAATCATACGGGGTAACTTACCTCACCACGCATCCGGACCGGCTGTCGATAGGCTTTCGGGCAACGGAGCTGCAGATCGCCGCGATCTTCCACACGAGCTTGGGTGCGTACCTCTCGTCTTCGGGGCAACCCTACTTTGCTCCGATTTCCCCCCCGATCTCCCTTCGGCTCTGAGCCCGTTCGTTGATGAGGTCCAGGGCTTGAGCAATTATTCGGAGTATCTGAATCACCCGGATTCCGAAGCGGTCACGGAGCGCCTACTCGCATCACTTCCGGGAGCCGTAACCTCGGATCCGACTTCAGCGCCATCAGCGTCCCCGCAGAGCGTGATTTCACCCGGGGGTCTTACGAACCCGTTCCCGAGTACGACCGTTGACGGACTTACCTACGACGAACCTGTCCATTTTGGGACCGTCGGCGGCAACTGCGCTTCTTCGACCTGCGGGCAGATGATGGAGGGGGCCGACTTGCAGGTCGCCTACAACGAAACAGGGCTGTTCGCGAAGTATGGCTATCCGGTTAACGCGACCGTCGCCGCCATGCTTTGGACGGATCCGGTCTGCACCGCGAACACCTCGAGTTGCCAAAGCGATGGCCTCTACAACAGCTTCTGCGGGACGCTCACGCCGGGGCAGAACGCGTGGGACTTCTTCATGCCCGATGTGACGTCGTACTGGAATTACACCCTCCCCAGCGGTGAGCCGATGCCGCGTGCGGTCTCGTTGCCGGTCAGCGGGTACAATTACGCCTACCCCACGGGGTCCCAAGGGCTCTCCGCGTCCTGCGACGATGCGGAAGCGGAGGGCGAGAATACCTTAGACGTCGTGATGGAGGGGTCGATGCTTCCCGGAGCCAACATCTTCCAGGTGTTCGGCGGGTCCGCTACGACAACGGAGCTCACGACAGAGCTCGCCGACATCATCAGCCCGACCACGTCCCTGTTCAGCGCTACGGGCGGATCTGACACTGCGGCGAACATTGCCGATCTCTCCAATGTCTCGGTGATCGCGAACTCGTGGGGGAGTTCCGGGAGCTTGGGGTCCGCGTGGTCCGGCGAGTGGGAAGAGGCGCAGACTCTCGGAATCACCATTCTCGCCTCCTCGGGAGACTCGGCGACGAACAGCCTGGAATCCCCGGCCGAGAACGCCTACAACGACTTCGGCACGGTCGCCGTCGGCGGCACTACCCTTGTGGTCAACCCCTCAACGCTCGTCCGCACCCCGGCGGCTTCTTCTCGAGCTCGGCGCCGTACGACGGAACCGGTGGCGGAGAGATCGTTTGGTACGAACCGTCCGGAACGGTGGCAGGCTTTGGTTCGACCTACGGGTCGATCGGGGGTGTGACTTCCGTCGCAACGAACTACGCGCCGGCGTGGGAGAACAACTCGGCCGACGCCCACGGCATCATCAAGCGCATTGCCAGCTCGGACGGGCGCGGAGAGCCCGATATCGCCGCGATCGCCAACGATACAGTGATCGACGTTGAGATTGGCTCCTTTTCGGCCAACATCACGTGCCTCGTGTCGTCGGCCTGCACAAGAGTTTCGAGCGTTGGCGGCGCGAGCGGCATTGAGGCCGGGTGGACTTACTTCATCGGAACGAGCATCTCGGATCAGGTGGAAGGCGGATTGATCGGTATGATCGACTACGCTCTTCATTCCGTGGGCGAAGGAAGGGCCGGGTTCATCGACCCGACCGCCTACTTTGAGGGACAGCTTGAGTTCGAGGGGGATCTCGCTCTCCGTTCCTTCTCCCCCATCACACTCTACCACAACGCAGAACCAAGTTCGACCTACGGTGCGTTCGCGAACGGGAGCTGGGACGCAACCGACGGCTGGGGTGCGATCGACGCGGGCAACTATACCCAGAACACCCTCACCTACCCGGTCAACTTCACCGAGTCGGGGCTTCCCGTCGGCACTTCCTGGTCGGTAACGGTCACTCCGACCGTCGGCGATGCAGGATGTGCCATCAACGGAGTGACCTGCTCCAACGGGGTCACGAAGGGTTCGGCAACGACTACGATCAGCTTCCAAGTGCCCTACGGCATCTATTCGGTACTCGGTCGGGCCGGTGGCCGGCTATCTTGCCCGACCGACGTCCGGGACCATAAAGGTGGAAGGCGGAGCGGCCGCCGCGAACCTTGCTTTCACGCCGCCCGCGCAACTGACCACGACCACTACGAGCGGAGCCGTTGGAACGACCGTAACCGCGACCGGGTCGAACTTCGGACCCGATTCCGCGGTTGAGTTCACGTTCGACGGGATCACGGTCGCATCCACCTGCTCGACCGGGGGGCTCGGCTACTTCCCCGGGGTAACTGGAACCCCCTGTAAGTTCGACGTGCCTGTGTCAGCGCCCCCCGGTGACGACGGCGGCTCGAACATCGTCGCGACCACGGGGTCCCCCTACACCGCGTCCACCTCGTTCTCCGTGTTCGGGCCGCAGCTTTTGATCAGCCTCTCTAGCGGGCCGGTCGGAACGACAGTCTCCACCACCGGGTCGGGCTTTGCAGCCGACTCACCCGTCAGCTTCACCTTCGATGGAGCCGGCGTGGCTTCGACCTGCTCTTCCGGAGCGTTGGGCTACTTCCCTGGCGTCAGCGGTACTCCGTGCAGGTTCTCCGTGCCGACGACGGCCCCACCGGGGGACGGCGGCGGCTCCAACGTTCTCGCTACGACCGGATCACCCGTCTCTGCCACGGCGACGTTCTCGGTATCCGGAGCGCAGCTTTCAATCACGGAACCGACGACCGGGGCAATCGGAACTACCGTGACCACCACGGGGGCGGGGTTTCAGCCGGATTCGACGGTCACGTTCACGTTCGACGGCGTGGGAGTGCCGTCGACGTGCTCGACCGGGGCTCTTGGTTTTTTTCCCGGAATGACGGGAACTCCTTGCAAATTCACCGTTCCCTTGACCGCGATACCAGGAGATGACGGCGGATCGAATGTGATCGCTACCGCCGGCCTATCGACCACCGCCGCGGCAACGTTCTCGGTATTGCCCACCCAGCTTACGCTCACCCCGACCAGCGGGGGGACCGCGACGAAGGTGGCCGCTATTGGATCAGGATTCGCGCCAAACTCCTCAGTTACGTTCACCTTTGATGGCGTCGAGGTAGTTTCGACCTGCTCTACGGGCGCGCTCGGATATTTTCCGGGGGTTACAGGCACGCCCTGCACGTTCGAAGTTCCCGGCTCGGTCCCCACCGGCAACGACGGAGGCTCGAATGTGGTTGCGACCTCGGGGGCGTCGATCTCGGCGTCGGCTTCCTTCACCGTGTTGACTTCCACCTCAGCGCTCGCCGAGGCAAGGACCGGAGCCAGCGACCTACAGCCGACGGTCGCCTCGATCGAGCCGCCTGGGGCACAATTGGTGGTGCCGAGCACCCCGAGTCGAGACACGGATTCTGCCTGGAGCCCCCAGCTACCGAAAATCGAGAAGTCAATCGCCCTGTAACCGACCTGCTATCATGCTGGCCTCGCCGTGAGGAGTTGAGTGAAGCATGGTCCACTGTGCCAAGGGACAAGCCGGACTCGTTCGGGTCGGAATGGACCTAGATGTAGTGTAGCAGGACATCTTGCCGCCTGAATTGTCAGGACACATTGCCGCCCCCTGGAGAGGGTGGCTTTGGTCAAAGAGGACGTTCGTCTCCGACTACACGCCGTCAAGCAGCATCTCGAGAAGGGTATCCGCGCCGCGGAGATCTGTCAACTCTTCGGCATCTCCGAGAGGACCCTCCGCTATTGGTGCCGAAACTACCGCGAGGAAGGCGTCGAGGGTCTCCGGGATGAGTCCCGGCGCCCTCGCCACAGCCCGAACCGTATCCACGGGAACCTCGTCAATCGGATCCTCCAGCTGAGGAGAAAGCACCCGGCCTGGGGTGCGCTACGGATCCACGCCATCCTTCGGCGCCGCGGGGTCCAGGTGAGCTGGGTCACCGTCCACCGGGTGCTGAAGCGTCACGGGTTCATGGTCCGGACCGTCAAGAAACCCGAGTCGTTCAAGCGGTTCCAGCGCCGTCACGTCGACTCCCTCTGGCAGACGGACGTCTACAAGTTCCGCATCGCCGGCGTCCGGGGGCACGTCTACGTCCACACCGTCCTGGACGATCGCTCCCGCTACCTTGTGATGGCCCGCGCCTATCTGCGGGAGAGGGCTCGAGAGGCTACGAACAACCTTTGGTGGGCGTTCAAGGGTGGTCGCCAGCCCAAGGCCCTCTACGTCGACAACGGGAGCTGTTTCATCTCGAAGGAGTTCCGCGAGTTCTGCGCGGCCCGAGGGGTCTCGGTGATCTACGGGAGGCCGTACAACCCTCGAGGACGAGGGAAGCTCGAACGGTTCCACGGTATCCTCACCCAGGAACTCGTGGGGAGGGTACGCTTCCGTTCCCTGGGCCACTTCCGCCGAGAGCTCTACCAGTGGCGACGGAGGTACAACCGAACCCGTCTCCATGGAGGGATCGGCTGGGCCACTCCGCACGAGGTCTACCACGACCCCAAGTTGATGAGCGGGAAGCGAATCAGGAGCCGCTGAGGGCGGCAAGATCTCCTGACAGTTCAACCGGCAACATGTCCTGACATACTACACCTAGACCTCACGGTGACGCCAGGAGGTTCAACTCGCATTCAAACTTGTGTCGGCGCTCTTTGACTGAACTACGTGTATCCCCAGAGATTGAGGCGTTCCGAGACCGCTGCCTCGGGACTGGATTCTCGTTGGCGAGTAGGGCTGCCAACCGAGACGCGAGATGCCCTCGGACCTAAAACCCTCGCGATAGCGCGGGAGATATCTGGCAGCCCTATTTCCGTTGGCGACGATGTGTCCGGATCGAGATTGGTCGGCCAGTAAAATACTCGGACTTCGTCTAGGTCGAGGAGATACTTCCCGTCCGGATTGTAGGCGCCGACCAACCCGTGGTTCCAGCGGGTGCTCGGACCACCTAATCCGGCTGCCAAGGGATTGAGACCTGAGGCCGGATCTCCATCAATGAACACATTGAGCCTTGTCAAGTCCGGACCCTCGGATACGACGGGTTCGGCCTGCGCGTCAGGTGCATTGTTCGGATCGACACGGTCAAGAATCCACTTGTAGAGTTCGGTAAGACTCACCCACCGAGACGCGTCCCAGTTAGGGTATCTGGACTCTGGGTCCACCAGGACGAGCGGTACTCGGGCGACGGCGTCAGTTACACCACATCCGTGGTAGGCGTATCCTTGTTCCCCCAACTGTTGCCCGTGATCGGACGTTATGATGAACAAGGTGTCGTCCGTCTTTCTTGCGCGCTCGAAAACTTCGAGAATGCCACCCAGTTTTTGATCCGCTTGCTCAATAGATTCGCTGTATCCCCTCTCACTAGTTCCCACGGGACTGAGTCACGTAGGCGATCATCCAAGAGGAGAAGGAGCCTCGGCGCCCGTGCGGCAATCCACTTTATCCAGGAGAGCGGAGAATCGCTATACCCTAGATCGTAAGGTTCGTGGGAATCCACGACGTTGATCACAACATGAAATGGGCGCGATCTGTCCCGGGTCTCGAGCCACTCTGCCACGCTTCCGGCTATGCTACTCTGTTTGGACACGCGCCGCTTGTACCTCTTCTGGATCGTGCGGTCGGCGAGTACCACCGGCGCGAGCATGATTGGGAGTCTGCGGGAAATGCGACGAAACGAGTCCTGAGAAAAGATAGAGCTTAGTCCGGCAAATTGCTTCCGGGGGCGTCGGTTCCCTCCTCGCCCTTGACCAAGCAGTTCCGGGGAGTATCTCACAGTGTAGCCGTCCAAGAGCGCGGTCGCTTCAGTCAATGCCTCTTGCTCTGTAAAGACACACGCTTCGTACCCCCGGGTCTTGAGTGCCTCGCCAAGCGTGGGTGGCAGGGAGGGGGCGCCCACGGCACCGTTGCTTCCCTTTGCATTAGAATCAAAGGGGTAGATCCCCCTGAGGATGGACGTATGCGACGGAACCGTCCAGTTGGATGGGGCTACAGCTCGGGCGATCGACCGACCTCTCTTGCCCGCTTGCTCCAGGTTGGCGCAGCGAGCTCTGCCCCCTAAGCCGAGGTGGCTCACGCTCTTCGCCCTTAAGCAGTCGAGGACGATGAGCACGATATTTGGTTTGTTGGCGGTGCCCATTGTCTTCACTAAGGCTGCACCATCAGCGGCCCCGCTCCCTCGAACGATCGCACGCCGCGACTTGCGAGTCGGTCGCTTCATCTCGGCTCGACGTGTCCTCATCCTACAGCGCTAACCTCGATGTAATTCAGTACCACGTATCCATTCGGTAAGCCCCCAGTGTAGTCCAGGTAACCACGAAACTCGACAAGTGGGTAAGGCTCTGGAAGCGAGATGTTGTAGACCAGGTTGACCCATCGACTCGAGGATAATGTTCCCGAACTTACGGTATGACTGTAGAACGTGAGGTTGGCGAAGTTGACCCCGGCGTTTACCGTCAAGACCGGGGCCGTTGGTTGAATGGAGGAGTTTGCCGGGCCGCCGGAGACGTTGATGATCACGCTGTAATTGCCCGAAAGTAGGCTCGTGTAAGGACCGAACCAGATCGAGTTCCCCGACCCCGATGAGTTAGCGGCCTGGCGGCTAGAAACGGCGGCCCCGAACAATTCAGAAGAATTTGCAGTCAATCGCCCGGAGGCCCCAATCCGGAGACTACTTGGCGAGAAGAAGTAGTTTGTCTGCGGTACAGACACGAGTCGCTGGCCGCTGACGCCACTGTAACCGAGTTCGAAAAGGTATATCGTTCCTGGATAGGATTCGTCAAACACGTAGGAGACAAGACCGTAGATCGACTCGTCCAGAATGCGCTCCTGCAAGAACGAAGGTAACAGGCCCAGTTGGGATGAGTCAACCAGCACGTAGCGAGGCAGAGTCGTCTGGTTGAAGGGAAAGTACGGGGGATTCTCCGGTACTACGGGATACCAAGTCACGGCGTAAGCATTGGGGTTATCTGCCACGAACGGGAAGAGATTGGTCGAGGCGAGGACCTGTGCGTTCTCTGGCATTTGGCCAGTAATCCAGCCCATGTCTGCTGCTGCCGGATTTGGGGTCCAATGGAAGGGGTCATAGCCCGCGTACTGAGTTGCGAGGGCGTTTACGGGATTAAGTGGCGACATCACCAAACTGAATGCAATCAGGCAACCAAGTAGCCCCACCGGTAGCGCACGCAGAGCACCGCGTTGTGCGTGGCCCCTCAAGATGTACTTCGACGTTTTGACGAGAGCGGTTGGCAACCTTGCCTCGGCCCGGTGCCAGGGGGAGATAAACAGAATTAAAATCACCGGAAACAGCAGGAGAAGCCATGTCGCCTGACCTACCCATCCGGAGAGAAGTTCCCTGGAACCCTCCCCTATGGCTGACAAGCACAGTAGGGAAACCGATCCGCATGTCAGCAACACAATAGTTACAAATCCGGCCGGATCCATACTGGCACGCCGCTCGAGCCACGCCAATCCGAACACGGCGGCCACCAGGAGAGGGCCTATCGCAACGAGAGAGTACTGATCACCGAACTGGTACGAAAAGTGGAAGGCGACGAACACGGATTCGCCAATCCACGGAAGGGATAATATCAGGTACCTCGGAGCAAGTAGTGGGAGAAGACCGAGACTCGCCACCAGTAGAAACCAATACAACGCTGAGGAAGGGAGGCTGGTCGCAGTCGCTGTGATAACAAACGGCGCCGTCGGGCTCTGTGAGCCGGTGATGGGTAGTGACGGTTGCGAGAGGAGGGCGGGGATGATTCCATACTGCGCGACGCGAATCATCGCATAAGCCGCCACGGCGAGAAAGAACAGAGCTAACAGGGCTCGGACGTCACGGTCACTCCGAAGAGTGTCAAGCCAAAACCCGCGTCGTTCGATTTGAGAGTACAGGCCCAGAATCACGGCGCCGATTACGAGAAACGGAAATATTTCCAACGTCAGCGATCCAATCGCCATAGGGATCAATGAAACCGCGTACAATCGTCGGTCGAGAAGATAGAAGAATGAGAGGAACTCAAGGGGCATGAACGCTTCCCAATGGAAATCGTAGAAGAGCGCCGAGATGACCGCGAAGTTGACTAGGTAGATCGTGATCAGCAGAAAAATCAAAAGTCTATTCTTAATCACTCGCCGTGCAATGAAGTAGAGCGGAAATGCCGCCGCGGCAATCGCACTACTTTGCAGAGCGAATAGAGTCGCGGCTGTAGGGTTGAGAACGTATAGGTATGCCAATGGGATTGCGATGTAGGTGCTGTGCACCTCAAGAAACGAATGGACCCCGTAGAATTCTAGATCTCCAGCCTTGTACAGAAGTTGGCCATGGGCAGTCGTCCACAGCATCTGCTGGTTGATTCCGAGATCCCAGTTAGTGGTGTAGAAGTTTTCAAACCGAAGTTGGCAGAGATAGGTGAGGATGGTCACGTAGGAGGCGGACATGGCTAGGAGGGCCAGAAGATCGACCCGGCTGGGCCGGGGGATGGTTCCCCGATTATCGTTATCGTGCGACTCCGGGCTGGCCATGAGTCCGAGATCGGTCAAGTAGTCTAGACCTCCCTCAATCTGAGATCACCCTGCCGCGCCATCACAGGCCATCGAAGGCAGCCCCCACCGATGTCCGAAATCGTTCGGGAGTGTATGCGTCAAATCTCGTCAGAGCGTCATGAGATGCAGAAGAATAGATTGCTGGTCGCGTAAACGATAGGATTGCGGCCCTCCAAGAGTCTAGGTCTCCAGCGCTAACGAGCACGCCGGAGTTGCCCGTAACTTCCTCAACTGTCGCGCTTCGGGAAGCGACCGTGGGAATACCAAACGACATCGCCTCAATCATGGGTCTTCCGAAGCCTTCCGCTAAGCTCGGTTGCAGCAGGACATCAGCCGAGTCGTAGAGTAGGTCGATGTCAGGCACCGCGGAAACTACCTTGAGATTCTGCAAGTTCAATTTCTGTAGCTCGGCTTGGGTCTCTGATCTTAGGCGCGATACCAAGGTGAACTCGGGAGATAGGTCTCCTTCGGTCTCATGTAAAGTAGCAGCGATCTGGAATAGAAGGCCGAGATTCTTGAAGGGCCGATCCGACGACACACATAGTATCCTTAGCTTTCCGCCCGCAGCTATGTGACGCAACGAAGCCGCGGCGTGATCTGGGTGGGACCCTAAAACGGATGTATCGGGAACCACTCGAATTCTTGCGCTGTCAACCCCTGTTTCTTCTAGCATACGCTTTGTGACGTTCGTCGTCACAATGATTCTGGCCAGGGATTTGAGCCGTGGAACAACGAACTTAAACATTTCGCGCGTAAGCCGTCGATCTGAGTGAGGGGTCAGCGGGCGAAGGTCGTGCACTTTAGCCACCGTAGTCCGATGGTATCGGCCGGCTCTAAGCAGGGTCGGGTCAGCCAGAAACAGAATGTCCTCCCGTGCCCTCTTCAATCGTTGTGGGAATACCAAAATTCGGTTCAGACCCATGTCAATTCCGGCCAGCCCAAACGGGAGTCCTTGAATCGTAACTGCGCCTGGAACTGCAGGCGGGAACCTTCCGTGGTCGACGCACTGGTACCATTGAGGTATGTAGCCAAGATCTCGGAGTGTGCTGTAGAACGGTAGAAAGCCGACCGTAATCCCATCGTATCGGGCAGACGCGTTGACCAGTGCCACCGAAGTCAACGCTCGACTCCACGCAGCCCGTCTTACCTAGCCCTCTCGCCCAAGAGCAAATTGCCAATCTGACGAGCCTGGGCTCGTGGATCGAACTGGGCTGCGCGTCGGACTGCTCGTTCTCGGAACCCCTCCCTGTCGAAGCCCCCCCAAAGCTGCCTTGCCATCCGGACAAATTCGACTTGGTCCTTAACGAGCCAGCCAGTCTCCCGATCCAGAACGGTCTCGGCCGGTCCTTCCTTGTCATATGTCAGCACGGGCGTTCCGCACGCCATTGATTCGATTGGAACTGAACCAAGAGGTTCGTTCGTGAACGGGAACGCGGTAAACTGGGCGCCAGAATAAAGGGCGACCAGCTCGTCGTGCTTTACGCTTCCGCGGAAATCTAAGGCACCCAGCTCATCGTCTGGGTGAATCTTGGGTATTCGCTTATTGCCGAAGCCGACTACTCGAATTCCTGCATCCACGAGCTGTGTCAATGTACCTAGCTCCAGTTTCTTTCCCCACGTAAGCTAGTACGTACGGCTGTAACGCGTTGCCGGTGGTAGGGCGGAATGAAGAGTAGTCCGGGAAGCTAAAGACCACTGCATCGATAGGAAATCCGGACTGCTCGTACAGCTCTCGGACGTAGTTCGAATTGGCAACGATAGCGCCCGCTGCAGCATGCAATCGTGACGTGAGATGCCGGTCCAGCAGCCGAATGACCGGTTTTGCTGCGCGAACTAGGAGGAAAGCCGGGTCTTCCTGCCGTTCTATCGAATCCAGTGTCACGTTAAGCGGGGGGCCCTGGGTCCACCAGACGTTGCAAGCGTAAACTCCGGTGTTGCTAGCGTTAACGACATAATCGAATGAAGACGCGGAGAGAAGGGATCGCAGTAATCTGCTGTTCGTGCGTAGAACTGCTTCGCGGAGCCAAGCCTCCACCCAGCGAGTGGCTTCGTTCCGAATCCCGAAGTGTCGCAACACTCGGTTAAGGATGAATCTGTCCGATTCGGGCGAGAGGACCTTCAACGACGCTTTCTGAAACGCCTCCTTGGCCGCCGGCGGGACAAAAGTCGATGCTATCGTGACGTCAAACCGGGGAAGGAGCGAGTGACCGAGTGCTGAGATGAATTTGAATTGCCCGGCTTCAGCCGATTCGATAGGTTCCGCAATGATAGCCAGATAACTACTCATTTCATCCGAGCCCGGTGGGGTTGGATGGTGTAGTTCCAGTCCCCGTGGAACTCGTGAGGTTCCAGGAGAAGCTGCGCCATCTGCGCGTCGGAGACCTTGACACCCGCCGGGTACCGCCCGCGGTCGAGTTCCGAGCGCGACCCGCAGGCCGGACGTCGAGGTGGTGGCCCCGATCAGACTCACGATGGTCGCCAGGTCGACGAGCGGTGTGCCGCGCCAGTTCATGGCGATGTGCGAGAACAGCCGGTGCTCGATCTTGTTCCACTTGCTCGTCCCGGGCGGGAAATGACACACCGTGATGGTCAGGCCCGTGCGATCGGCGAGCTGCTGGAGTTCCCACTTCCAGAGCCGCAGCCGAGCGCCGTTGCTGCCGCCGGCAGTCCGCCGTGATGAGCAGCGAGGTGGCTCGGGGATACGCCGGCCGGCCCATGTGCTGCCACCAGCGCCGGATCGCGCGCACCGCGAAGGTCGCCGTGTCGTGGTCGATCCCGACACTCACCCAGCCCTCGTTGCGGTGGAGGTCGTAGACGCCGTAGGGGATCGCCTTGCCCCTCTCGGGAATGAGGAAGTCGTGGACCCGCACCCGCTCGGGTTGGCCCTTGGGCCGCCACGCGCGGCCGCCGTTCTTGAAGTCCCCGACCAGTTCCTTCTTCTTCGTGTCCACCGAGATCACCGGCTGGTGCCGGCGCTGGTGCCGCACCACTGCGGCATTCAGGTAGCGGAACTGGGCGTCACGGTCCGGGTGCGCCGTTCCCTCTTCGGTCTTCTGGTTCAGCTGGAGGCTGTAGCCTGTGGCGTGGAGCAGGTCCGCTACCAGATGGGAACTCACGTTGTGCCCGAGGGCCTGCAACTCGCGGGCCAGGCGCCGGTGCTCCGCGAGGTCCACCGAACCGGGGACTGAGGGCGGCCCGCGGTGGTGGGTTCTACCAAGGCCTCGAGGTCCCGAACCAGTTTCGGGTCCTTCCGGGCGGTGGGCGTGCGCCCTCCGCCGGGCCGTCGGATGCGCCCGGGCTCCAGCCGTTCCCCGGACCGGACCTCCTGGAGACCTCGGGAGATCGTGGAGCGGGAGAGACCAGTGGCGCGTGCCACTCCCGATCCCTCCATGGCCGAGGGAGAGCGCCTCCGTCGCCGCCCAGAGCCGTCTGGACCTCTCCGTGAGTTCCTGGCGAGGGCTCATACTTGGCCCGAAGGCCGCGAGCTCCACCCCCACGCGCGAGTCCCGGATATATAACTCCTTAGGCACGGGCTCGTGCGACTTCTCTGAGGTATGGTCAGGGCCAAGCTTTTTCGGACTTACCTTCGGCACGGACGTGGATGCATTGGCGAGACGCGAGTGGATTTCGACCGTATCCGTCGACTTCCTTCACCAGAAGCAGAAACTGACCGCCATCGAGTTCGTCTCCATTTCAGGATAAGTACATTGGTCGCTGTTTGAAGATAAGCCCTGCGCCGGATTCGAGGGCAGTCGGAGACAACTAAGGGCCCTTCTCTCGCTCCCCGTCAGGGGGCACTCCATCTTGTGAGGACGGAGTCGAGGGCTTCCGATTGCGGCCGGGGGGAACGACTACGAGAAGGATCGCGGCTGAAGTGGCCCCCATAGCTACGGCCACGAATAGGACGAGCCGTGTTGGGGAGATAGGACTCACGCCGGGAGTGGGTGTGCCGTGGACCTCCATGACGACGTTCGAGGTTACAGAGAAACCTGCCAAATCGACCGACGAGACTTCCCAGCAGTACCGACGACGCGGCGTTCAGCCCCCCAGCAGCGAATGATACGTTAGATGACTGTAGAACGGTTGCGATTGTCCCCGCCCCGGAGCCGATGTCTTCCAATCGGATAGTGGGATAAGCAAGAAAGACCGGAATAAACGGGCCGCAGACGCCGGCCGATTCGATTGCCCGAGAGATCGTGAATTCTGCTACGGGTGGCCCACTAGACACCCACGCAAGATTCGTCAGGGTTGGAGTGGTGCGCACGGCAGACTCGAGCCTTGCAGGCGAAACGCCTATCGGTGGAGCAGAGACAGCAACCTGGGTGGATTCCCAGGAACCACCGTATTGGATCGCGTAGGTATTCGTACCATTCGACGCCAGGCTAAGACCATAATCCGCCCTCACTGAAGAGAACGGCGACCCCCCACGGTACGTCGAGTACCCCCATCCCGCGCTCATATTGTGCTGAGCGGAGTTCGCTGTGGTTGCGGCAAATCCGAAAAGGGTGTCGCCGGCGATCGACTGGATTGTTGCATTTCCACCCCCGTCCCCTGTGTTGTCCGTCCAAGCGCCTACGGTTAGCTGGCTGGACACGCCATCGATGCATTCTGCTGCCACCTCAATCTCAGCTACGAGGGTATTGCCGGCCCACAGCGGTGCGGTTCCATTCTGGGTGGCCACTGCCCACCAGACGGTGACGTTCATCCCATCGAATGAGTGCGAAGTTAGGACGTTGAATGAGTCCCCTTGACCGTCCCATACTGAGGCCTGTCCTGCGCTTGAGTTCCGCAACACAGCGGCAAGAATGATCGCACCCTTCACGGTCGACAGGTCCTGGGTCTCTTGCGTCTGGACCGAGGTACTCGAGTTGGATCCGCCCGAGGCGAGTCCAATCACGTATGCGCTGTTTTGATCGGCGATGGCGAGTTCGATAGCAACGCCGTAAGTAGCGGTTGAATAAGCGAGGGTGCACGCGTCTCCGTAAGTCGTTCCGTATCCAAGCCCTAGCGACGCCGCAACCAGGCCGTTCGGAGCGTATGCCTCATCAACCGCAACGATCCCTTCGAGTGAGGCCGTCTCGACCGCGAACTTCTCGGTCGACACGGGTGCGTGATTGTCGAATACCGAGGTCACTCCGCCTGCCGTCGTTCTCGCATCGATGCAGACGGGAGTCCAGCCGGCTTCGGAGAAGTTTACGCCGCCGGCCCAGGCGCTGTTCGTGGGAGAGGCTTCCTCCGCCGTGACGCTCGTCGTGTTGTTAAACTGAAACCAGCCCGCCGGTAGAGTGTTCGATCCGCCGTGGCCGCCTTCCCCCACGGCGATGTCAGGAAGCGCTCCAGCGAACGATGTAGCCGTTACCGCCAGACTCATCTCAACGCCGACCATTACCGTTACGTCGATTGCTCCCGCTCCCGTCGATGCCGCCTCCCAGATGCCCGCGCTCAAGTTCCCTTGGGTATTGTTGGCACCTGTCAAGAATCTAAATTGGTCCCCAGTCGGGTCCGAAACCACCGTCCCGCCACTTAGCAGGATAGGGCTGGGCGACCCTACAGTGACGAGTAACAAATCTCCTTGCTTTGTTAAGAAAGATGAGGTGGAAACGACGGCCGCGGTCGCGGTAGCGGTGCCCGTTCCGGTAACAGCCACAAGCCCCGGACGGTAGTGGCCGTCGGGTGGCTGCAACGCCTTGCTGGGGAATTGGACCCCCGAACAGGCAATGATCGTCACCAGCATGACTAGGACGGCCAACGTTAGCCTTCTGCCGCGGCCTACATCCGCGTCTCTCAAGAACTTCCAATGGGAGCTGAGGGTACACCGGTCGGCTCCATGTTCATGTTGGCCCAGACACCCGAGAACAATTAACTGCCCCGGCCACTACAATTCACATGCACACGTCTTGTGCTCTGTCAGCCGACCATGTGGAGTCGTGGCTGAACCGATGAACGAGCGTTGGGGCGAGCACGCGCGTCGCAGGGTCCGAAGCGCCTGACTTGGAGACACAGAGGTGTGGGCTCCGGCAAAGCCACCCGCAAGGATGTGAGGGCCTGTACGGAGTCAAAACCCACCTCCTCTCACTCGAGCCAGATCACTCGGCCGCGTTATGCCACACGCCACCGACAGGATATCAAAGTCGAGAACTCGACGGCGAGAATCGGCGCCCTCTAGAGGAGGGTGTAGAACGCTCAGCTCATACCGCGCGTAGGGGCTCCCGACTCGCCCAAGCTAGGCATAACCAGCCCACCGAGCTAATCGGCGAACCGCCGGAATTCGCCTGCCGATGAGGCTCTCGACGGACTCCAGGAGCAGGCGGTCCCCATCGTCAATGCTTCGCGTCATGACCACGGCCAAGATGAACGCACCCGCTATCGCCAGACCTAGAAACGGGAGAGTCCACTCCGGAATCCAGGCTCGGAGGGTTAGCAGCACCAAGGCCGCAGGAATTGAGGTCACGAGGAGTGGGAAGACGAAGTGCCGGCCGAAGAGATGAACTCCGTCAAACATAACCAATTCCCCGAGGCAAAGAGCGGCATAGAGGAGGACTGAAAGGCCCCAAGCGAGCGCGGATCCGTAGTATCCGTCGGAGGGGACCAATGCCAGGGCAAGCCCAACGTCGACCAGACCCGCCACGGTGGCATTTATGGCGAGCATGCGAACCCGACCGTACGCGATCTGGGTTGTGGCTCCGGGGCCCAGGACAGTAGCGAAGAACGCCCCCGCGACGGTCAACTGGAGGGGAATCACGATGCTCGAGTAAGATCGCCCAAAGACCAATCCCAGTGATCCTTGAGGTAGGAAGACGAATAGGAGGAAGAGTGGCAGCGAGAAGACTAGCATCCACTTCGTTACGGTTGCGTAGGTTACCTGGACCGCGCGGGGGTTTCTCTGGCCGAGGAACCGCGTGGCGACTGGGAGGAAAATGAACGAGGCCGAGCCTATTCCTACCGCAATCAGCCGAGCGAGCGTCAGCGTGGCGGTGTAGACGCCCACTTGGGACGGATGGAAGGCACCGAGGACCACCGTGTCGCCCGAACCCGAGAGATTGAGCATGACTCCGGCCACGAATAGGGGAGCAGTGAACCGGAGTAACGGGCCGATAGATTCAGGCGCGTGCGGACCCCGAGGGAGGTGACCCGGCAAGCGTCGCAGGGAGTACACAACCAGTGCGACCAACGCCAGGGTGTTTGCGAGGGTGTACGCGGCCAGCGCGGCGGTGTACGAAAGTCCCGGCGGAGGTAGTCGTAGAGCGATGAGCAGAAAAGCGACGAATAGTCCGGGAGTCAGAATCTGTACAAACAGGGCATTGGGAACTACATCGGAATACCCTCGGAATATCGCGGTGATTAGGCCCGCGAGAAGGGAAGTGGCGATGGCCACGGAGAAGAACTCTAGACCGACGCGAAGATTGGGAATTCCGAGCGCCAGGGCAATACTCGGTGCCGCCAACCAGAGAGCAGCTACTAGGACCGCGGCGGACGCAAGCGATGCGAGGATAGCGGTACGAACGATTGTCCGTCGCTCTGCGTCTGTGTCCACGTGCGGAAGGCTTCGGGCGACTGCGTTGGGCAGCCCTAATGTGCCAACTGAGGAGAGAATCCCGGCTAGAGTCAGTTCGAGAGAGAACGAGTTCCAATCCGCCGATGGACTCCGTACGAGGACCACTCGGGAGACGAAGCTGAGAAACACGAGGCATATCGTGGAGACAAAGACGAGCAGGGTTCCGCGCGTGACCGTGGTCAAGCCCTCGCGGAGGTCCGTGGAGCTCGTCGTGGCCAAGACGGCTGCCCATGAACTGCCTCGCTCCGAACGTTAAATGGGTGGCGACACGACAGGACCTGACCGTGTCTAAGAAGCCCCGCCCCGCGGAGGTGCCATGCCGGGCAATCCCGCTGTAGGGAGATCCTCAGGGAGTCAGGGCTTATCTGATCGGCCAAAAGCCCTCTCGGCCGACTCGGGAGCATGCTTCGTCCCGGACGGGGCATCGGGTTCAATTCATGTTCATGCGTTATCGGATAAGCCCGGTCTGCGGGAGACCATCTCTCCCGCGGAACTGTCGATACGCGTCAATCCATTGAGAGCCGGCGACCCGCTTCGTCAGCTCGATGTCCTGCAGTCGGACGCGGTAGCTGCGCCCGTTCCGCTCGCAGATCGCAAGCACCTCGAGCCCGCCGCTCTCCTCCACTTCGAGCACGGTCACCTCCTCCCCGATGACCTTCCCTGGGATGGGGAACCGAACGTGCTCCTGGATCGCGTAGCATAGCCCCATGGCGACATCCTCCTCCGTGTCGCAGTCTTGCTCCGCGATGGCATCGATCAACCGTTCGAGCTCGGGGTCCTTTCGCGGCATCGGCTGTTTCCGGTTGAGGCCGAGGGATTCAAGCGTCGTGGCATGAGCCTACCTGTAGTATGTCAGGACATGTTGCCGGTTGAACTGTCAGGAGATCTTGCCGCCCTCAGCGGCTCCTGATTCGCTTCCCGCTCATCAACTTGGGGTCGTGGTAGACCTCGTGCGGAGTGGCCCAGCCGATCCCTCCATGGAGACGGGTTCGGTTGTACCTCCGTCGCCACTGGTAGAGCTCTCGGCGGAAGTGGCCCAGGGAACGGAAGCGTACCCTCCCCACGAGTTCCTGGGTGAGGATACCGTGGAACCGTTCGAGCTTCCCTCGTCCTCGAGGGTTGTACGGCCTCCCGTAGATCACCGAGACCCCTCGGGCCGCGCAGAACTCGCGGAACTCCTTCGAGATGAAACAGCTCCCGTTGTCGACGTAGAGGGCCTTGGGCTGGCGACCACCCTTGAACGCCCACCAAAGGTTGTTCGTAGCCTCTCGAGCCCTCTCCCGCAGATAGGCGCGGGCCATCACAAGGTAGCGGGAGCGATCGTCCAGGACGGTGTGGACGTAGACGTGCCCCCGGACGCCGGCGATGCGGAACTTGTAGACGTCCGTCTGCCAGAGGGAGTCGACGTGACGGCGCTGGAACCGCTTGAACGACTCGGGTTTCTTGACGGTCCGGACCATGAACCCGTGACGCTTCAGCACCCGGTGGACGGTGACCCAGCTCACCTGGACCCCGCGGCGCCGAAGGATGGCGTGGATCCGTAGCGCACCCCAGGCCGGGTGCTTTCTCCTCAGCTGGAGGATCCGATTGACGAGGTTCCCGTGGATACGGTTCGGGCTGTGGCGAGGGCGCCGGGACTCATCCCGGAGACCCTCGACGCCTTCCTCGCGGTAGTTTCGGCACCAATAGCGGAGGGTCCTCTCGGAGATGCCGAAGAGTTGACAGATCTCCGCGGCGCGGATACCCTTCTCGAGATGCTGCTTGACGGCGTGTAGTCGGAGACGAACGTCCTCTTTGACCAAAGCCACCCTCTCCAGGGGGCGGCAATGTGTCCTGACAATTCAGGCGGCAAGATGTCCTGCTACACTACACCTACCGGGTGCCCGCGATCACGCAAGGCCGCCGAGGCGCCCCACCGCCGACCCTCCTTCAGGACACCCTGCTCGAGCTGTTCCCCTCCGACGCGCTCCACGAGCTCGCCGTTCAGAGCGGCTTCATTCGCCGTCATCGTAAGGTCGACCCGGTCGCCTTCTTCTGGGCGGTAGCGCTCGAGGCCGGGGTCTACCTCCAGCGCTCCCTCGACCAGCTCCGCCATGTCTACAACGATAAGGCGGCCAAGCCCCTTCACAGCTACTCGAGCTTCTACGACCGCTTCACTCCCGAGCTCGTCGAGTTCCTTCGACTCTGCGTTGGCCACGGCATCGCCCAGCTGAAGGCCGCCCCCGGCAACCGGCTCAGCCCCAAGCTCTCCGCGTTCGAGGACGTGCTGATCCAGGACTCGACAATCGTTCGGCTCTCCGCCGCCTTGGTGGCGGACTTTCCCCCGGTGCGCCACAGCCAGCCGACGGCGGGCGCGAAGATCGCGACGCTGGTGAGCGTCCGCTCGAACGGCCTCCGTCGGGTCGAGCTGATGCCCGAGAGCATCAACGACCACGACACGCTCAAGCCGGGGCCGTGGGTGAAGGGGTCGGTCGTCCTCTTCGACCTCGGGTTCTACAAGCACCAAGGGTTCGCCCGCATCGCCGAGAACGGAGGCTACTACCTCACGCGCCTCCAGACCCAGGTCGACCCGATCATCGTCCGCTCGCTGCGGTCCCACCGCGGGCGGGCGATCGACCTCGAAGGAAAGTCCTGGAAAGAGGTGCGCCCCCGGCTCCGACGGGAGGTGATGGATGTCGAAGTCGAGATTGCCTTCTCGCGCCGACGCTACAACGGCCACCGACGAGGCGACACCCTCACCGCACGCCTGGTCGCCGTATGGAACGACGAGGCCCGGAAGTACCACACCTACCTCACGAACATCGGTGTCGAGGTGCTGAGCGCCGATGAGGTCGCGGCGCTCTACGGGTGCCGCTGGGAGGTCGAGCTGGTCTTCAAGGAACTGAAGAGCCAGTACGCGCTCGACCGGGTGAACACGAAGAACCGGTCGGTGGCGGAGGCGCTGATCTGGGCGTCGCTGCTGACACTGATCGTTAGCCGACGACTGCACACCGCCGTCCGTGAGCGGATCCCTGAGAGGCTCAGGGTCCGGTATCCTCCGATAAGATGGGGGATCGCGTTCCGAGAACAGTCGGCGAGAATCCTCGAGACGATTCTCGACCGCCTCAAGCGGAAGAGGGTGGAGCCGGAACCGCTCCTCGAGCTCGCGCGAGCGCTACTGGCGAGAGCGCTAGACCCGAACGCCGGACGAGAGAGATTCCGTGCCGAGTGGTGGGGCTAACCGATAACGCATGAATTCATGTTGAACACATTCGTCTGCCAGCAGAGGCCGCGATTTATCACTCGTCGCAACGGCCTCCAAAGGAACCCCCTCAGGGGGCCGCAACACCTCGGGACCTCTGGGTACCCGGTGGTCGAGGAGAACCGGGCCCTGAGGTCCTGAGAGCGTTACAGTTCCACTGAACCACGGCCTTTATGGAGGATGCCGGCGCCGCCCTCGGCTACCCATGAAGAAATCGGCGAAGCGTGGGCTCGTCGCCGCCGTAGCAATCGGGGCTCTGGCCTTGGCCCTGATGGCGGTAACCCTTTCGAGTGCGCATGGGCAGCAGACCGCGAACCCAGCCGTACCCCCACGAAGCGGCTCCCCGCCCCCGGTGGGAGTTACCCCTCCCCCGGCGCCCGGCACCGGGGGCCCGCACGACGGGTGCCCGGACCACGGACCCTGGCCTTGGGGAGGCCCCCCGGGGCACAGCACGGGGTGCAGCTCGCACCGCGAAGTCAACAACGGTTGGTGGTGGGGAGGCGACGACGGAACGGGCTACGGGGGCTGCCACCGCAGGTGACGGGATACCTACCGCAGGGTCCGGACCTAGGTCAACCCCTTCACCGCCTATTTTTTCTCGGTGCTGCTCGGAACGGACTCGTCGCTTCAGACCCCAAGGAGGGTTCTCACCGTTGAACACTTTCGGATCTCTCGAGGCCCGGGCGGCCTCTCGTCGCAGGCTCTGCTGAACTTAGGCTGAACATTTTCGGCGGGATTGAGGGAACGTGGCAGTTCCCACTCGACATCTAAGGAGTCGCTACTGAATAACTGACTCATTTCGTGCGGGTTCGGTGGGGTTGGATGGTGTAGTTCCAGTCCCCGTGGAACTTGTGAGGTTCCAGGAGGATCTGCGCCATCTGCTCGTCGGACACCTGGACTCCATCGGGGTACCGCCCTTTGTCGAGTTCCGATCGCACTCGGAGTCCCGACGTCGAAGTGGTGGCTCCGATCAGACTGACAATGACCGCCAGGCTCACCAGCGGTTTCCCGCGCCAGTTCATGGCAATGTGCGAGAACAGTCGGTGCTCGATCCGGTTCCACTTGCTCGTCCCTGGGGGGAAGTGACACACCGTGAGGGTCAGTCCGGTGCGATCGGCGAACTGCTGGAGTTCCCACTTCCAGAGCCGAACCCGAGCCCCATTGCTGCCCCCGCAGTCGGCCGTGATGAGGAGGGAGGTGGCTCGGGGATACGCCGACCGGCCCATGACCTCCCACCAGCGTCGGATCGCACGAACCGCGAAGGTCGCGGTGTCGTGGTCGATCCCGACACTCACCCACCCCTCGTTGCGCTTCAGGTCGTAGACCCCGTAGGGGATCGCCTTCCCCATCTCGGGAATGAGAAAGTCGTGCACCCGGACCGGCTCGGGTTGGTCCTTGGGCCGCCACTCTCGGCCTCCATTCTTGAAGTCGCCCACGAGCTCTTTCTTCTTCGTGTCGACCGAGATGACCGGCTGGTGCCGCCGCTGGTGCCGCACGACTGCGGCGTTGAGGTATCGGAACTGGGCGTCGCGGTCCGGGTGCGCCGATCCCTCTCGAGTCTTCTGGTTCAGTTGGAGGCTGTATCCCGCAGCATGCAACTGGTCCGCCACGAGGTGAGCGCTCACATTGTGGCCCATGGCCCGTAGTTCGCGGGCCAGTCGGCGCGTGCTCCGAGAGGTCCATCGGACGGGGGACTGAGGACGGCCGGCGGTGGTGGGTTCTACCAACGCCTCCAAGTCGTGGGCCAGCTTCGGATCCTTTCGGGTGGTGGGCGTACGGCCGCCCCCGATCCTTCGGATCCGTCCCGCCTCGAGCCGTTCACCCAGCCGAACCTCTCGGAGACCTCGGGAGACCGTGGAGCGAGAGATGCCCGTAGCGCGAGCCACCTGGCCGATGCCACCATGGCCCAGGGCGAGGGCCTCCGTGGCGGCCCACAGCCGCCTCGACCGCTCGGTCAGTTCCGGAGCGAGGGCCCGATACTTGGTCCGTAAGGCGGCGAGATCCACACACCCAACAGCGCGAAGACCCGGTACAAATAACTCACTTATTCAGTAGCAAGCCCTAAGCTAACCAGATAGTCTCGCGGCAGGCGCGGAAGTGCAGGTCTCCCGTAAGCAACCCTGAATTTCGCTGTCGGGCGGTGGCTAACACTAACCCATCCGCTAGGCCGGGCAGAGGAAGACCAGTCGATCGTGCGTGCTGTCTGAGTTCCTCGGCGACGTGGGCGCCCGCAACGGCGATGGCATCCTCAATGGGCACGACCTCGGAGGCCTCGTGGACCGCTTTGAGTTCTCGGGCGATGATGGAGTCGGGAAGGCCGTTCCTCGCACAGATGGAAGCAATCTCGGCCAGGACGATAGCCGGGGTGAAACACTCCTCAGCGCCTTCGATGGCGTCTCTTGCACGGTACCCTGTGGGGCTACGCCGAATCACTTCCACCCAGGCAAACGTGTCAATAGTGAGAATCAAGTCGGTCGGCCTCCGTGAATGGGGGGATGATACCCTCTCCGCTTCCAAAGATCCGGTCGAGCGCCCGGGATCGTCGTTCTCGAATCAGCTTCCGAATGGTTTCATCCGCTGTCCGGACCTTGAAGGTCAATCTAAGTCGCTCGAGCTCCCGAAGTGTCTCGTGGGATACCCTTACGGACGAGTCCGCGCCACTCATCCCTGATTGCATGCAAGCATGCGGGATAAACTTTCTCACCTGGCCGGAGGATGAACGGTGAGTCCCGCTATGCACTGCTCCCAAGGACCGATCGCCGCATCATCTCCTATCGCGAGTCGTGGGTACAACTTATGCTGCGCATTCTGGCCCCGCAGCTGGGGGCTCCGTATCGAACTAGGTCGCCGTCTCAAAACGCAGCGGCCCGTTTCTAAACACGGTTTGGCTTTGGGTCGCTTGCACTTCGAGTAATTCAGTATATATACTTACAAGCCACATAGAGGGACGATGAGACTCGAAACTACGGTCCTTCGGGAGCCGGGCGAGCACCCTCTTCCCCGGAATTTGGCGATCCCGATCCCAACGCCCAACCACCGCCCGTCGGTCGAGTATCGGTTCGCGGTCCACTCCGAGGACGACGTCAAGACCCTAAACCGACACCGGCTCCCTATCCATGTGCTTACGGCCGAGCGTGTTTCGGAGCTAGGCTACCCTATCATTTTCCCGTCGCAAGCCGTAATCGCTCGGTCCCTCCTGCCGCTCGTCGATACGAACCTCGGGGTGATTCCGTTCCTCTCGACCCAAGCCGCAATGTCGCCACGGGATGAGGACGCGATTGTCGCGATGCTCCGATTCGACATGTTCGGGGCGAGGGCGATATGGGACCGGAACCACGACCGGCTCGACTCGCTCTATCTCCTTCGACGCATCCTGGAGGAGAAGATCGAGCGACGGGCCGCGTTCGTCCGGCTCTCGGATGTCCTCCCCGGTATCCCGAGATCGGAGGAAGCGCTCGACCCGGACCGGCTCGAACGCAAGCTCCGGAAGCACCCGCGGCTCGGCCGTTAAGATGACCCCCAATATCGAGCCGGATGAGATTCGGTCCGTAGCCGAATGGGTCCGCTCCGAAATCGGAGTCCCGTTCGTCGTCGTCGGTGGATCGGCAATCGAGGCCGAAGTTCACGTTGCGACGAAGGACGTTGACATACTCGTCTCGGACCCGGACCTCGAGAAGGTCGACTCGGCGGTCGCGGGTCGCAAGGACGCCTGCCCGCTCGAGCCGGCTGACTGGGACGATCCGCGGGACCGAGCTCTCTATCGGGGGCTCGAGCATCCAAGTCGATTTTCTCTCGGCCGGACCTTTCGGAGGCGACGAGTTCCTCCGTTACGTCCGGGGACGAGGCTCCGTTCGGTACGAAGGAACCCTCCGAGCACGACCCGCCGTTGTATTCTACATGCGGCTCTCCCTCGATGATTGGCGAGAGAACATTCCGAGCATCGACCGGGACCTCCGGGTCGGCATTCCGGAGTCGACCTTGGACGGAGCTGTGTCGGTCGCCCGAAGATTCGGCCGGGGAGAACGGATTGAGGAACGGGTCAAGGCTGTCCGAAAGTTGCTCCGGAACCTCGACCCCCGAAGCGAATATCCGGGTCCCTCCCGAACCCGGTCCCGTCCTTGAGGGTTCAACTTACGTTGAACCCACGGACCTCTGAACAGGATACGCAGCAATTGAGGTTCGCATTTCATCAACGCCAACGTCCGAGGCTGGATCGGGATTAGGGCGCCCCTCAGGGTTGCATCGACAGACAACCTGTTCATCTCGGCAAGACCGACGCTTTTGGGGGTTTGACAGCCTCGAGGACGTAGGTTCGGACCATCGGGTCGACAATCTCGTATCTACCATCGACTTGGCGAGCCAGGAAGCTCGACATGAGGGCCTGGACGACTCGTTGGACCTTTCCGTCGTTCACGTCTTCTCCCGTCGATCGACTGATGGATTCTCGAATCGTACCCCACCCGGCTCCCACGGCAATGGCCTTCAACGCCGGCCAGTAAAGACCCGTTTCGCGCGGAGCGAGGAAGCGACCTAGGTCGGCTTCGGCGGCCTTCTTCCCTTCCCGAATCGTTTCCGCAAGGGCACGGCCGTGCGGCTGCTTCTCGACCACGATGTGACTCCCGTAGAGCGTCAACCACCCGGGCGTACCATCAAGCGGCCCATCCAATGCAGAGGCAACCTCTTCCGGCGAGAGTGTAACTCCTGCTTCGCGGGCCCCCCGGGTGAGAAACTGCGCACTTGTGGATCGATTGAAGGGTCCGAGGGTGAGGGGAACTGGGGCTCGGCCGTAGAGCGGGGAGGCCGTCGTCGGCTCGAGCAGCGTACGGGACAAACCGACCCGCGAACCGGTGAAGACGAAGGAAATGTTGGGTCGGGTGTTGAACACATTCCCGAGCAACTTGAGCAAAGCCCCCGCATTCGCGGAAAGTTCCTGAAGCTCATCGAGCACGACGAGACAATCCTTGTTCTCCGTCCCTAGCAGGTCGAGTAGATCCCACGCCGTTTTGAGGGGTGGGCGAGAGACCGCGATCCCAAGTCCGGAGGGGCCCGCGGTTATCCCCCCGACGTGGCGTGCGGCGCGAACGAGTCGGGCCCTCAGCGAGGGCGATTCATTCAAGCCGCTGATGAGCCCCTCGACAAGCCCCTGAACGCTTCGGACCCCCCAGAGGTTCACGTAGGCACCGGGCCGACGCAGTCTGGCGCGAACGGCCTTGACCAAACTCGTTTTCCCGACCATTCGCGGTCCGAGAACCACGACCCAACGACGGGACCGGATGAGTCGAGTAAGCTCGGTAATCTCCCGGTCTCGACCGAAGAGGGCCTCCGTGGACTCCTTTGGGGTTAGGTCGAAGAGCGCCATTGCTTATGCCCCATAAGGGCTTATGAGGCATAAGTAAGATGCCTTGGTCGTGAACGGTGGGTTGTGACCCCGGGAGACCATCAACCGCCAAGCGCGGCAGTCTCGGGTACTCTCCCAAACCCGCGACCCCACTGTTGATGCCCGGCCGCTTGGGTTGCCCCCGACCGGGCTCGCGGGTTCAACTTATGTCGAACCCAGAAACCTATTCCTGCCACGACCCCTGAGCCGGTCGGTATCAGACGATGAATCGATCGGAGCCCGCCCCGGTGGGTCGTGTCGTCCGTTTGGGGGTCAAGGCGAGAACTCCTGGGGAGCGAGGGCATCCTAAGCCGGAAGTGGCCTTGGTGCAGGTTTCCCGCGCGGGAGTGGCGGGCGACTACAACGTCTGGAGGCAGGAGACGAAGGGGGGCGACCCGGACTACGCCCTGCTGATTCTCCCGCTGGAAACGATCGAGGCATTCAATCGGGAGGGGTGGCCGGTGCGGCCGGGCGACTTTGGGGAGAACGTTACGAGCTCGGGGATTCCCTACCCATCCTTCCGGCCCCCGGCCACGCCGGCGTCGACGTCGCGGCGCTCGATCAGCGTCGCGGTACTCGTCGAGCGTCGCGAAGACCCGCTCCATGCGCGTCATCGCTCAGGCGGCCGTCGGCGTCGACCCCGGCGCCGAGCCGGGTGACGGCGCTGCGGCGCTCGAGCTCGTCGGTGACGCGGCCGTCGCTCGACGTCGGCGATCAGCAGGCGGGTCGAGTTGGTGCCGATGTCGACGACGGCGACCCGCATCAGGCGAGCGGACCGCGTGCGGCATCGGCTTGCCGTCCAGGGCGGCGAGCAGGTTCTCGACCGCGAGCGTCGGCCATGCCGCTCGCGCGCGCTGCGGGTCGCCGAGCCGATGTGCGGCGCGACGATCAGGTTCGGGGCGCTCAGAAGCGGGTCGTCGGGGGGCAGCGGCTCGGGGTCGGTGACGTCGATCGCGGCGCCGGCGATCGTCGCCATCGACGAGCGCGTCGCGCAGCGCGCCGCTGGTCGACGATCGGCCCGCGCGCCGTGTTGATCAGGATCGCGCGTCGGGCGCATCTCGCGCAGCGCGGCGGCGTCGATCAGGTGGTGGGTCGTCGGGCGTCAGCGGGCAGTGCAGCGAGACGAAGTCCGAGCGCGCGAGCAGCTCGTCGAGCCGTGCCGTCGCGGCGGTGTGCGAGAACGGTCATCTCGAAGCCCGCCGGCGCGCCGCGCGACCGCGCGGCCGATCCGCCCGAACCCGACGATCCCGAGCGTCGCCCCGTGGACGTCGGCGCCGAGGTAGCTCGCCGGCTCCCATGTCCGCCACTCGCCGTCGCGGGCGTCGGCGATCGCCTCGGAGCCGCCGCGCGGCCGCCAGCAGCAGCGCGAACGTCGAGGTCGGCGGTCGCCTCGGTCAGCACGTCGGGCGTGTTGCCGACCGCGATCCCGCGCGCCGGCGCCGCGTCGAGGTCGATGTTGTCGTAGCCGACCGCGTAGTTGGCGATCGCCCGCAGCTTCGGCGAGCGCTCGAGCAGCGCCGCGTCGACCCGGTCGGTGAGCAGCGTGAGCAGCGCCCGTCGGCGTCGGCGGCGCGCGCGGCGAGCTCGTCGCGCGGGTCGGCGGCAGGCGCCCGCCCCAGACTCGACCTCGTGCGCGGCTCGCAGCCGGTCGAGCGCGGCGCCCGGGAGCTCGTCGGGTGACGAAGCAGCGGGCCACTGCGGCGCATTATTACGGGGCTCGCCGTACACTCTCGAGCCGCGATGGACGGTTCGCCACTCGAGAACGGCTCCGACGACCGCGGCTGCCGCTGCTTGCCGCGGCGCGCGGACGTTCGCGGCAGCCCCACGAGGCGACCAGCCCGCCGACCAGGCGCGAACCCGGCCGGCGACCATGAACGCGAGCTGGAAGCCGCTGGTGAGCGCGGCGTGTGAACCGCTGGTCGCCGCCGTGGAGCAGCCGGTGGTCTTCGAGGTGGCGATCGCGGCGAGGATCGCCAGCCCGAGTGCGCCGCCGAACAGGCGCGAGGTGTTGACCAGGCCCGAGGCGAGGCCGGCCTCGGCGGAGTCCACGCCGGAGACCGCGAGCAGATCGTCGCGGGCACGAACGAGAGCCCGATGCCGATCGCGACCAGCAGCGAGGGCGCGAGCATCACGCCGACGTAGTCGCCGTCGGACGCGATCCGCGTGAACAGCACCAGCCCGACCGTCTGAACAGTCATGCCCGCGACAGCAGCGGCTTGGCGCCGACCCGGATCACCGCGCGCGAGACCACCGCCGGCCGACGACGATCGCGATCGTCATCGGCAGAAACGCCAGTCCGGCCTTGATCGGCGAGTAGCCGAGCACCTGCTGGAGGTAGAGCGAGAGGAAGAACCACATTCCGAACGTCGCGCCGCCGATCAGCATGCACGACGACGTTCGCGGCTCTGAGCGTCCGCGATGCGAAGATCCGCAACGGCATCAGCGGCGCGTGCGCGAAGCGGCCCTCGATCACGAGGAACGCGACCAGCAGCGCGACCCCGGCACCGATCAGCGCGAGCGCCGTCCGGGGCACCCCAGCCGGTGACGTCGGTGCGGACGATCCCGAGCACGACCAGCGAGAGCCCGACGGTCGCGGTCAGCGCGCCGCGAGATCGAAGTCGCGGAGCGCGACTCGGATTGCGGCCCTCGGCGATCATGCCGTGCGCGAAGAACGCCGCGGTCAGCGCGATCGGGACGTTGACGAACAGGATCCAGCGCCAGCCGAGCGGGTCGGTGATGACGCCGCCGAGCAGCACGCCGGCGGCGCCGCCGGCGCCGCCCATCGCGCCCCAGATGCCGACCGCGCGGTTGCGCTCGCGCCCCTCCTTGAAGGTGGTGGTGAAAATCGACAGTGACGCGGGCGCGATCACCGCGCCGCCGAGCCCCTGGATCGCGCGCGCGGCGATCAGCTGCTGCTGACTGCGGCGAGCCCGCCGGCGAGCGAAGCCAGGGCGAACAGCACCAGGCCGCCGACGAACACCCGGCGGCGACCGAGCAGATCGGCGGCGCGCCCGCCGAGCAAGAGGAAGCCCGCGAACGTCACCGTGTAGGCGTTGACGACCCACTGCAGGTCGACCTCGGAGAAGCCCAGTCCATGGCGGATCGAGGGGAGCGCGACGTTCACCACGGAGACGTCGAGGATCACCATGAACTGCGCCAGGCAGGCGAGCAGCAGCGTCGCGCCCAGGTGCCGGTGGTCGTTTTCGTGGCTCGTGGAATCAATGGGAAGAAACTCTTGGTACGACGATCATCGAACATACTAGCCGCCTCTGAATCGTTGTCTCATGGTTGACGTACAACGGGGTGGCCAGGGGACACGTAAGAACTTCCTCATCGAGTGAGGTGGGAAGGATTCGGGTGGGTGGGCGTCGCTGCGGGTGACGGGGTCCGCTGCGCGCACAGACAGCTGGACCCCCCGGCACGAAGGAGGACCTCCATGCAGAACCTCGCGTCAACGCGCCTGCGCGCGCTGCTCGTTGCGACCACCGCCTTCGCCTTGGCCGGCGCAACCGCGCTGGCCACCGCGTCCACCGTCCCGGCCCAAGCCGGCCGGGCTTCAGCAGAGAGAGCCGCACCGGCCTCGGCACCGTTCATAGCCGGCCTGCACAAGATCACGACCGTGTCGTCGGCGGTGCCGACACGCGGGCCGGCCAAGGGAGACGAGAACCCCTACGGCGTCGCCGTCGTGTCCAAGAGCATGGGCTCGCTGGTCCGCGGTTCGGTGCTGGTCAGCAACTTCAACAACTCACAGAACCAGCAGGGGACCGGCTCGAGCATCGTCGAGATCAGCCCGAACGGGTCGCTGCGCACGTTCGCGGTGATCCCGCGTCCGACCTCGACGCCGGCCGTCGGTTGCACTACGGCGCTCGTGTATCTGAGACACGGGTTCGTGATCGTCGGGACGCTGCCGGCTCCGGGCGGCAACTCGGCCAAGGCGACCGCGGGCGCGCTCACGGTGCTCAACGCCGACGGGCACGTGGTGAGCACGATCAAGGCACCTGACATCAACGGCCCGTGGGACATGACGGCCGTCGATCGGGGCAATACCGCGGTCCTGTTCATCACCAACGTCCTCAACGGCACGGTCGCCGCGAAGGGCAAGGTCGTCAAGCGCGGAACCGTCGTCCGGCTGAAGCTGTCTCTGTCGAAGGCCAAGCCGCGGGTGCTGGCCAACTCCGTGATCGCGACCGGCTTCCCCGAGCACACCGATCCAGCGGCGCTGATCATCGGCCCGACCGGCGTCGGCATCGGCCACAACGGCACCCTGTACGTCGCCGATTCGGCCGGCAATCGGATCGCCGCGGTCCCGAACGCGACTGACGCGCACGAAGGTCCTCGGCGGCGGCGGGATGACGGTCTCGGCGCACGGAGCGCTCAACGACCCGCTGGGGCTGATGCTCGCCCCCAACGGCGACGTCGTGACCGCCAACGGTGACGACGGGAGGTTCGTCGAGACGAGTCCCGGCGGCCAGCAGGTCGCGGTCCGCAACCTGATCCCCAACGGCGGCGGTGACCTGTTCGGGCTCGCGCTCGCGCCGAGCCATCACGGGATCTACTTCGTCGATGACGCCGGCAGCGGCAAAGCCGCGAACTCGCTGGGCTTGCTGCACTGAGCGCCGCTTGTCTGGAGCCGGGCGTCGCGGGCTGAGGGGCCCGCGGCGCTCGGCGCCGGTTACTTTCGGCGGCGACGCGGGTCTAATGTCACGTGGCCACCTGGAGCACCTCCACGCGCGTGACACCGCGCTCGCGTACGTGTCCCGGGCGCCGTTTTCCAAGATCGAGGCTACCGCCGGCGCCGGGTTGGGACGTTCCCTTGGTACTCGTCGTTTGGAAGTGACTTCAACTACGACTTCCACGTCACGCTCGATCCGTCGGTCGCGCCGGCCCAGTACAACTCCGCTCGCCGGACGAGTTCCGCGCCCGCGGCGTCGAGGTCGAGCTCGCCGGCGAGTTCCCCGGGACGCTCGAGCTTCCTGCGCGTCGGCGACCGCGTCTACCACACCTACTCGGTCTACGCACGCGGCCTGGAGACGATCGGCGGCTCGTATTACCTGCTCGATGAGACGGCCCTCGGGCGCCAGGAAGAGTGGGAGGAGCCCAAGGGGCGCGTCGCGTCGGCGCGCGGCGCGGTGCCCGACTTCGCGAGTTAGTCGGGGAGCGCCGGTGCGGGCGCCGGTCCCGCCCAGATTCGCGAGGTAGTGGAGCCCACTCGGCGTGAGAAGTTGCAACGCGGCCGCCGAAGTTGATCAAATATTCAATGTTGTGACCGCCCGTCCGCTCGAGATCGAGACCCGGCAGATGCGCAACGCGCTGATTGCCGCGCGTGGCGCTCGGCTGCGGCAACTTCGGCGGCGTCGGCTCGGCGCCGGCGTTGTTCGGCCAGGGGCTGACGAGGACGAGGCGTTCGCGCTGATGGACGCGGCCTGGGAGCTGGGGATCGACCACTTCGACACCGCCGACGCGTACGGCGGCGGCCGCAGCGAGCGAGCGATCGGGCGCTGGATCGCCTCGCGCGGGCGTCCGGCCGACGCTGACGACCAAGACGTTCAACCCGATGGAGCGCGGGCGCGCGACCAGGGCCTCGCGCCAGAGCGGATCGAGCGCCAGCTGCAGTCGAGCCTCGAGCGGCTCGGCGTCGATCGCGTCGAGCTCTACCTCGCGCACGAGTTCGACCCGGACACGCGCGCTGGGCGAGACGATCGGGGCGTTCGAGGAGCGCGCAGGCCGCGGGCCGGATCGGCGGCGTACGGGGTCAGCAACTTCGACGCCGCGCCAGCTCGAGCAGGCGCTCGCCGCCGGCGATCCCCGTCAGCGGTCCAGAACGGCTACTCGCTGCTCGAGCGCGGCGACGAGGCCGACGTCGTCGCCGTCTGCGCGCGAGCGGCGGGTCGCGCTACATCGGTCGTTCAGCCCGCTGCGCGGGCGGCTGGCTGACCGGCAAGTACCGGCGCGGCGAGGCCGTTCCGGCCGGCTCGCGGATGACGCAGCGCCCCGAGCCGTACGAGCCGCTGCTCACCGAGTCGACGTTCGACGCGCTCGATCGGCTGCGCGTCGATCTCGGCGAGCGCGGCACCTCGATGGCGGGCACGCGCTCGCGTGGCTGCTGGCCGACGAGCGCGTCGCCCAGGTCGTCGTCGGGCCGGGCCGCCCGGAGCATCTCGAGCCGGTGCGCGAGGCGCTCGCGCACCCGCTCGACGCGCGGACGAGCGCGACGAGACTGACGGAGCTGTCTTCAGCTGATGCGTGTCCTGATCCTCGGCCACGCCGACGTCCATCGCCGCGCTCGAGCCCGAGGAGTGCGAGCGAGGCGATGGCGGCGTGCTCGCCGCCCGCGCCCGCGGCGAGGCGTACATGCCGCTGCGCTCGGTGATGACGCCGCCCGGGGCCGCCGGGCTTCATCGGGCTGATGCCGGCGTATCGCGGCGCGGAGGCGATGACGCCGGTGTTCGCGCTCAAGGCGGTCTGCCTCATGCCCGGCAACCCCGCCCGCGGCCTCGACGCCCACCAGGGCATCGTGACGCTGTTCGACGGCGAGACCGGGCGTGCCGACGGCGGTCCTCAACGCCTCGGCGGTGACCGCGATCCGCACCGCGGCGGTCACGGCCGTGGCGACGCGCGCGCTCGCCGCGCGAGGACGTCGACGCGTGCTCGGCGATCCTCGGCGCCGGGCGTCCAGGCGCGCGCCCACCTGCGACGCGCTGCCGCGCGTGCGCGACTGCGACGAGGTCGCGCGTTCTACGCGCCGACCGCGGCGCACGCGCAGGCGCTCGTCGACGCCGCAGCCGCGGCGGACTGCCGAGCTGACGTCGCGCCGAGCGCCGCGCGAGGCGGTCGCGGGCGCCGACGTCGTCGTCACCGCGACCAGCTCGCGCGAGCCGGTGCTCGAGCACGCGCTGGCTCGCGCCCGGGCGCGCACGTCAACGCGGTCGGCGCGAGCAGCCCGACCGCGCGCGAGATCGACGCCGCGACGGTCGCCGCGGCCGCGCTGTTCTGCGACAGCCGCGAGTCGGTGCGCAACGAGGCCGGCGAGTTCCTGCTGGCGGTCGACGAGGGGCTGATCGACGGCGAGGAGCACATCCGCGCCGAGCTCGGCGAGGTGCTGGCGGGCATGCCAGCCCGGCCGCAGCGACGCCGACGAGCTGACGCTGTTCCGCTCGCTCGGGATCGCGCGTCGAGGATCTCGCCGCCGCCGAGCTCGCGGTCCGCGCGGCGCGCGCCGGCGGGGCTCGGGACCGAGGTCGAGCTGTGATCGCGCTCGCCGAGATCGAGGCCGCGCGCGCAGCGGATCGCCGGCGTCGCGGTGCGCACGCCGCTCGTGCGCCTGCCGATCGAGCGACGCCCCGGCCGAGATCTAGCTGCAAGCTCGAGACGCTGCAGCCGATCAACTCGTTCAAGATCCGCGGCGCCGCCAACGCGGTCCGGAGCGCCGACCGGCGCGAGCGCGCGGCGCGGGCTGCGTCACCGCGAGCGCCGGCAACATGGCCCAGGGCGTCGCCTGGATCGCGCCGCGAGCTCGGCCTGCCGGCGACGATCGCCGTGCCCGAGCACGCGCCCGAGGCGAAGCTCGCCGCGATCGAGCGGCTCGGCGGCCGCGTGCTCAAGCTCCCCTACGACGACTGGTGGAACGCGATCGTCACCGGCCGCGTCGAGGGCGTCGAGGGGCTGTTCGTCCACCCGGTCGACGACGACGCGGTGATGGCCGGCAACGGCACGATCGGCCTCGAGATCCTCGAGGACCTGCCCGACGTCGACGCGGTCGTGATCCCCTACGGCGGCGGCGGCCTGACGGTCGGCATCGCGAGCGCGCTGCAGGCGCTGCGGCCGCAGACGCGGATCTACACGGCCGAGCCCGAGACCGGCGCGGCGCTCGCGGCCGCGCTCGCCGCCGGGCGAGCCGGACCGACGTCGACTACGAGGCCGTCGTTCGTCGACGGCGCCGGCAGCCGCCGGGTGCTCGACCCGATGTGGCCGCGGCTGACGCCGCTCGTCGACGACGCGCTCGCGGTCCCGATCGCCGACGCGGCGGCGGCGGTGCGGACGCTGGCCGAGCGGCTGCGCGTGATCGCCGAGGGCGCCGGCGCGCTGGCGCCGGCGGCCGCGCTCGCGGGCGCGCGCGGGCTCGGGCAAGGTCGTGTGCGTCGTCTCCGGCGGCAACATCGACCTCGCCAAGCTGGCGCGAGATCCTCGAAGGAGGCTGCGGGATGAGCGAGCCCGACCGAGGAAGACTTTCGACGCCCCGGTTCTCCCGGGCACGGGGCGCCACCGACTACGAGCGCTACCTGCGCACCGACGAGCTGCTCGCGCTGCAGAAGACGCCGCGAGGAGCAGGTCCACCGCGACGAGCTGCTGTTCCAGACCGTCCACCAGACCTCCGAGCTGTGGCTGAAGTTCGCCGCGACCGAGGCCGAGGAGGCGGCGCGCCTGCTCGAGCGCGACGAGCTCGCGCCGGCGCTGCGGCTGCTGCGCCGCTCGGTCCTGACGCCTCCAGTACGTCACCGCCCAGCTCGACATGCTCGACCAGATGTCCCCGTGGGACTACCCGACGATCCGCGTCGCGCTCGGCCACGGCGCGGGCTTCGACTCGCCCGGCTTCAGCGCGTCGCCGGCGCGACGCGCGACGCAGCGGCTCTCGCAGGCCTTCGATACGCCGCGCTCGCAGCGGCGCCGGGCCTCGAGCTCGACCGATCTCTACCGGCGCGGGCGCGAGTTCGAGGACCTCTACCAGCTGGCCGAGCTGCTCACCGACTGGGACGAGCGGATCTGGATCTGGCGGTTTCGCCACTACGCCGTCGTCGCGCGGGCGCTCGGCGAGGACACGCATCGGCACGCAGGGAACGCCCGTGCAGGTGCTCGGCAAGCTGATCGCCCAGCGGCAGCTGCCCCAGCTGTGGGACGCGCGGCAGCGGCTGGTCGAGCTGTTCGACGCCGAGCGCGGCGGCCGGACGAGCCGCCTGGCACGCTGCACCGCGACCGCGCGAGCCCGGCCACCAACCGGTCGACCTCTTCGGCCGTGTTGTAGTGGATGAAGCCGACCCGGATCGCGCTCGTGCTCGTAGCCGAGCCGCTTGTAGAGGTCCAGCGAGTACCAGGAGTCGTGCGCCCAGACGCCGATGTCGCGCTCGGCGAGGTGGCTGCGACGTCGGCCGCGGGGACCCCGTCGACGTTGACCAGGAAGGTCGGCACGCGGCCCTCCATCGTCGGCAGCCCGTAGACCGTGACCGTCATCCGGGAGCGCTGCCAGGAAGCGCTCGCCGAGCGACGCGCTCGTACGGCACGATCGCCTCGAAGCCGCCGATCGACGTCCAGGTAGTCGATCGTGGCGTTGAAGCCGGCGAGCAGCTCGTACGGCAGCGTGCCGGTCTCGAACCGGCGCCCGAGCGGGTCGTCGGCGCCGGGCGCGCCTTGTAGGGGCGCCACGTCTCGAGCACCTCGGCGCGGCCGTAGGCCATGCCGAGGTGCGGGCCGCAGAACTTGTAGGGCGAGCAGATCAGCACGTCGGCGTCGATCGCGCGGACGTCGATCGGCTCGTGCGCGGCGTAGTGGACGGCGTCGATCCAGGCCAGCGCGCCGGCGTCGTGGGCGAGCTTGCAGACGCGCGCGGCGTCGACGACCGTCCCGATCGCGTTGGACGCCCAGGCGAACGCGACGACCCGCGTGCGCTCGGACGAGCTTGCGCTCGCAGATCCTCGTAGTCGAGCGTCGTGTCGGGCTGCAGCTCGATGTGCTGGACGACGCAGGTCCCGGTCGTGGGCGAGCTCGAGCCACGGCGCGACGCCGCCGTCGTGGTCGAGCGAGGAGACGAGGATCTCGTCGCCCGGCGCGAAGTCGCGCCCGGCGGTGCGCGAGAGCGTGAAGTCCAGCGAGGTCATGTTCGGCCCGAAGGTGATCTCGTGCGGCTCGCAGCCGAGGAAGCGGGCGGCGTTGGCCTCGGCGCTGCTCGAGGATCTCCTTGACGCGCAGGCTCGTCGCGTAGACCGCGCCCAGGTTGGCGCTCGCCTCGCGCAGCGCGCGGGCGATCGCGTCGCCGACCTCGTCGGGGACCTGGGAGCCGCCCGGGGCGTCGAGGAACGCGAAGCCGCCTGGCAGCGAGGAGAAGCGCCGCCGCACGGCGTCGACGTCGAGCTGGCTCAGTACGTCCGCCATCGCCCCTCCTTCGTAACACGGGCTTCGCGTAACGCAATGCAAGCATAGGCAGCTTGCAGCCGGCCCATCGGCGCGATGGTTTGATCAAGACTACAAGATCAAACTTGCGGGTGAGAGAGGGACCAGTTTGAGCGTTCGGGTGATCCGCATCGCGGAGGCGAGCTGGCAGGGCACCGTGCCCGAGGGCGGCGGCCGGATCGCGCTCGGCAGCGGCGCGTTCGAGGGCCCGTTCACGCTGCGGGCGCGCGTCGAGGACGGCGAGCGCGGCGACCAACCCCGAGGAGCTGATCGCGCGCCGCGCGAGGCCGGCTGCTTCACGATGTCGCTCGCCAACCTGCTCGAGCGAGGCCGGGCATCCCGCCGCGTGATCTGCAGCACGACCGCGCGCGTCGCGGCTCGAGCAGAGTCGACGAGCGGCTTCCGGATCACGCGGATCGAGCTGCACGCGGTCGGCGACGTCCCCGGCGTCGACGCCGCGCACGTTCGAGCGGCTGGCCGAGCAGGCCGAAGACGACTGCCCGTCTCGCGGGCGCTCGCCGGGACCGAGATCACGCTCGAGGCCAGCCGCAATGAGCGCTTGACAGCGCTGGAACCGCTGACCGCGCGAGTGCGAAGGGCGCCGCTCCAGGCAGGAGTCGGGTCGTTGACAGCTCGCGTGATTGGCCGCAATCGAGCGCCGTCGATGACGCGTGAGCGTCGTCCACGCTCCCGAGCGGCGCTCGAGCACAGACGGGCTCGCGTCGCGTGACGCTGGGCTCGACGCTTTGACGCGCTGCGAGGCGTGCTCGGAGATCGGCGCGGGCAGCGCGCAGTCGAGGCGCCGACGCCGAGGAGATGCTGTTCGTGCTCAGCGGGCAGCGGCCGCTGCGGTCCGCGATGACGCGCGCACGAGCTCGAGCCCGAGACCGGCGTCTACCTGCGCGCCCGGGGTGGAGCTACGAGCTCGAAGCCCACGACGCCCGACCTCGATGCGGGTCGGTCTCGGTGCGGATCCCGGATCCCCTCGCCGGCGCGATCGCCGACGCCCCGCGGGCGGTCGTCAGCCGGCTCGCCGACCAGGAGGCGCAGGCGGCGACCACCGAGCGCGAGTTCCGGATCGTCGCCGACCCGCGACGGGCCTGCGCATCAGCGACCCACTTCGTCGGCTACATCCCGACCGCGCGGCACCCGACCACTTCCACACTTACGACGAGGTGATCTACGTGCTCGATGGCGAGGGCGTGATGCATGAGGCGACGCCGAACGCGCCGTTGCAGCCGGGCTCGTGCATCCAGCTGCCGCGCGGACGGTGCACTGCCTCGAGAACACGGGCGGCGGACGTCATGCGGATCGTCGCGGTGTTCAGGCCCGCCGGCTCGCCGGCGGCCGCCTACTACCCGGACGGAACGCCGGCGTACGCCGACGCGCCGCCATGACAACAGAGCACACATCGTGAGACATCTCCACAGGAGGGAAGACGCAATGAAGGTACGCTCATCATTGCCGCTGCTGGTGCTCGCCGCGCTGGTCGTGGTCGGCTGCGGCAGTAGCAGCAGCAGCAGCAGCAGCACCACCACGAGCGCGGCTCGACGCGGCTCGAGCGGCACGCAGCAACGACCAAGTGCAAGGCGTCGATCGCGATCGAGGGTCCGTTCACCGGCCCGGTGCGCAGGTCGGCCTCGAGCAGCTGCACTTCGCGCAGCTGGCCGTGGCGAAGGACAACAAGGCCAACGGCACCAACGTCACGATGGCGCAGGACGACACGCAGCTGACGCCGTCGATCGCCACCACCAAGACCCAGTCGATCATCGCCTCGCCTGCCGTCGCCGTGGTCGGCCCGGCGGGCAGCCAGGAGGTCGAGGCCGTCGGCCCGCTGCTCGGCAAGGCCGGGATGGCGTTCATCTCCGGCTCGGCGACGCTGCCGGCGCTCACCAGCAGCGGCAAGAACACGACGTTCTTCCGCGTGGTCCCCGACGACGACGTCCAGGGCCCGCAGGACGCCAACTACATCATCAACCACCTGCACCCCAAGGCGGTCCTGATCATCGACGACGACGAGGCCTACTCGCAGGGCCTCGCCAAGGTGATGATCCCGATCCTGCAGAAGGCCGGGATCAAGGTCAACCACCAGACCTATCAACGGCACCGACACCGGCGCGACGCTGCCAACGCGATCTACGTCGCTGGTGACCTCGCAGCTGAACTCGGATGAGCACGGTGACGATGCTGCCGTGGCAGGCCGCCGCCAACGCGCAGCAGTTCGGGCTCGACGCCCAGCAGCAGCACAAGAAGATGATCCTGTTCGGTACCGACGGCACCAACTCGCCCGTCGCAGTTCAAGATCCCGGGCAGCTACGTCTCGAACTTCGGTCCCGACATCTCGACGTCGAGCCGACCCGCTGGACAAGTCGCTCGTCAACGGGCGTCGCCAAGTACGGCCCCTACGGCGCGTTCGGCGTGCCGACCTATGCGGCCACCGACGTCGTGATGAAGGCGATCGCGTCGGTCTGCAAGACCGGCGCAGACGCCGAGCCGCGTCCAACGTGCTGGCGGCGATCAAGAAGACGAACATCCCCGCCGCGCGACAACCCGCTCGGCGTGCCGATCTCGTTCACGTCCAACGGCGACCTGGTCGGCCAGCCGGGCTACCTGTTCCACGATCAACAGCCACGGGCAAGTACATCGAGATCCCGACCAAGTAGATCGATCACGTCAGCCGTGACGCATCGACGGCAGGCTCGCGGCGCCGCCCGCGTTCGCGTGGGCGGCGCCGGCGCGCTTGATCGTCAGCCTGCGGCAGACGCACATGCAGATCTTCATCCAGACGATCGTCAACGGGCTCGTCGACGGGCTGCCTGTACGCGCTGATCGCGCTCGGCTACTCGATGGTCTACGGCGTGCTGAAGCTGCTCAACTTCGCCCACGGCGACGTCTACATGGTCGGCGCGTTCATCGGCTACTTCGTCGATCCAGTGGTTCGGCGGGCCGACGGCGCTGGCGATCCCGGTGCCGCTGCTGGTGATCTTCATGTTCGTCGTCGCGCGGCCTCGGCGTCGGCGTGCTCGGCGTCGCGATCGAGCGCTTCGCCTACCGCCCGCTGCGCAACGCGCCGCGGATCGCGCCGCTGATCACCGCGCTCGGCGTCTCGTTCATCCTCGAGAACTCGGTGCTGCTGCTGTTCGGCGGCTTCCCGCGCAGCTACAACACCTCGGCGTTCATCTCCGTTCTCGACCGGCGATCCACATCGGCGGCGTCAACATCGACTCGTGCAGATCATGATCTTCGTCGCGCAGCGTCGTGATGATGTTCGGCCTGATGCAGCTGGTCAACCGCACGACGCTCGGCAAGTCGATGCGCGCGGTCGCCTCCGACCGCGAGGCCGCCGAGATGCTCGGCATCGACGTCAACCGCACGATCGCGATGACCTTCTTCATCGGCTCGGCGATGGCCGGCGTGGCCGGGCGTGATGTCCGGGCTCGCGTTCAACCAGATCACCAACACGATCGGCTTCCTCGCCGGTCTCAAGGCGTTCACCGCCGCGGTCGTCGGCGGCATCGGCAGCATCCCCGGCGCGATGATCGGCGGCCTGTTCATCGGCCTCTGCGAGGCGTTCGCCGCCAGCTACATCTCCACGCAAGTACACCGACCTGATCGTGTTCGGGATCCTGATCGTGACGATGCTGGTGCGGCCCACAGGGGCTGTTCGGCCAGCCGCCGCTGCAGAAGGTCTGATGAGCGACCGCGACGACGGATCGGCAGCCGAGCTGACGGCGCCGATCGGCGTCGACGAGTGGGTCGCGCGCTCGGGCGATCGTCGCGAGTGCCGGGCGACCGGCGTGGCGGCGGCGTCGCTGGACGCCGCGGCGCGCGCGGCTGGGCTGGTGGCCGCGGCTGGCGCTGGTCGCGGTCTGCTGGGGCTGTCTTCGCCCAGCGTCGATCGCAACGTCAACATCCAGCAGGTCGGCTTCAACGCCGTGCTCTACGCGATGCTCGCGCTCGGCCTCAACATCGCGGTCGGCTGGGCCGGGCCTGCTCGACCTCGGCTACGTCGCCTTCTTCGGCTTCGGCGCCTACGGCTACGCGATGCTTCTCCTCGACGGCGCTCGGCACCGACGGCAGCGGCGGCGCCCACCTGCCGGCGATCGCGTCGATCCCGATCGTGTTCGTCGCCGCCGGCGTCCTCGGCGTCGTCGTCGGCCTGGTCGCGCTGCGGCTCTCCGGCGACTACTTCGCGATCGTCACGCTGTTCGTCGGCCAGGCGTTCGTGCGAGGTCGTCAACAACGTCGACCCGAGCACGCTCGGCGGCGTCAACGGGCTGTTCGGGCTCGACCCGCTCCACACTTCGGCGGCACGATCACGACCCCGCTCGGCTACTACTACTTCGCGCTGGATCGTCCTGCTCGTGCTGATGGCGCTGCTTGCACCTGCTCGACACCTCGCGCACCGGCCGCGCCTGGCGCGCGGTCCGCGACGACCCGCTCGCCGCCGCAGGCGATGACGATCCCGGTCAACCAGCGTCAAGGTGATGGCGTTCAGCTTCGGCGCCGATGGTCGGCGGCGCTCGCCGGCACGCTCTTCGCCGCCCAGCAGGACAACGTGTTCCCGACCAACTTCACGGCCAACATCCTGATCCTGATCTACGCCTGCCTCGTGCTCGGCGGCGTCGGCATCGATCGCCGGCGCGGTCCTCGGCGGGATCGTCGTGACGGTCGCCGAGGACATGCTCTGCGAGCCCGACCGACGCGGCCTACCTCTTCTACGGGCTGATCATGATCGCGCTGGTCGCGAGGGTGCGGCCGTGGCGCGCCTGGCGGGCGTGGTCGCCGGCGTGGTCGCCTTCGGCTTCGCGGCGCACGCGATCGTCGGCGCGATCTCGCCCGTCGCGACCGCCGGCACGCCCGGCAGCGCGGGCTGGATCGGCGACGGTCGCTGACGCGCTACGTGATCGTCCCCGAGAACGCCGCCGACTTCGGCAACGTCCTCTACCTCGCGCTGATCGTCGGCTGGTCGCGATCGTCCGCCTGCGCGGGGTCCAGCAGCTGATCGCCGTCGTCGTCACGATCTACGTGGCCGCCTGCTGCTGGGAGGCGCGGCTGATCGTCAACCCCTCGATCACCGCCCAGATCATGATCGGCGCGATCCTGATCGTGACGATGGCGCGCGGCCGCACGGCCTGCTCGGCACGCATCGCGTCGAGGTCATCTGATGACGGCCGCTGCTCGAGCTCGACCAGCTGTCGCTCTCGTTCGGCGGCCTGCGCGCGCTCACCAGCTCGACCTCGAGGTCGACGAGAACGAGATCGTCAGCATGATCGGGCCCAACGGCGCCGGCAAGTCGACCGTCTTCAACGTGATCACCGGCGATCTACCCGCCGACCGAGGGCGACATCCGGCTCGGCGGCGAGCGATCGTCGGCTGCGCCCGCACAAGATCACCCGGCTCGGCATCGCGCGGACGTTCCAGAGCCTGCGGCTGTTTCTGAACATGACCGTCAAGGAGAACGTCAAGGCCGCCACCTACGGCAACACGCACGCCTCGCCGGTCGAGTCGATGCTGCGCCTGCCGCGCGCGCGCCGCGAGGAGCGCGAGGTCGACGCGCTCGCCGAGGAGGTGCTGTCGTTCTTCGGCGAGCGGCTGCCGGCTACCGCTTGGACCAGCCCGCCTACGTGCTCTCCTACGCCAACCGCCGTCGCCTGGAGATCGCGCGCGCGATGGCCACGCGGCCGCGGCTGCTGCTGCTCGACGAGCCGGCGGCCGGG